>CAVQUU010000023.1:0-24354 GCA_963716825.1 uncultured delta proteobacterium | reverse complement strand
AAGATTATGCATGTATATCGATATATGGATATGAAAGAATTTATTGTTCAGATAATCATTATCGTATTCTAATGGGATGCTCACCGGTGTCTGCAGCAATTGCAGATACCGATGACGGCTACACCGATGCCCAATGCGTGGAATGTCATGAAGAGATGACCGAAGATCATGGAGAATCCACGCACAGCGACATTCAATGTTTGGCATGTCACCCACAGGCGGCTGATGAAGCGCATGAAGAATTGCTCCTCCCCCCCGTGGATTGCCGCCAATGTCACGCGCCACACGATGAGAAGGTGGCTCATGACGCCCACACACGGGTTGCGTGCAAAGCGTGCCATCAGAAAGACGGCATTGCGGCCGCAGACCCTGAATCAGGACAGGTGATCTTTAGCGGAGACACGCTGCCGGGGCAAAACCTTTTGCCCCACCAATTGGTTGTCCGAAGGGGGGATCTTTTCTGCCGAAGCTGTCATTTCAAGGGGAATGCGTTGGGCGCATCAACCATGATACTGCCCGCTAAAAGCATCCTGTGCATGCCCTGTCATGTCGCCACGATTTCCATCGCCGACCGAACAACCCTTTTGTCTCTGCTGATCTTTTTCGTGGGGATGGGAGGCGTATGCGTCGTCTGGTTCTCGGGAGGCCGCATCAGGCAACGTGCGCATACGCTTCAACGCGGTTTGTCACCGATAATGGTTCAGATGGTAAAAGATGTGCTTTTCATCACAAGGCTTTACCGTTTGTCTCCGGCCCGATGGTTCGTACATGCCCTGATCTATTATCCGATTCTCATACGATTGGTTTTGGGGCTGGTGACGCTTGGCCTGTCGCTGATGCTTCCGGAGACGGATCTGACCGGAGCCCTGCTGGATAAAAACCATCCGCTTCGAGCGTTGTTTTTCGATTTAACAGGCCTGATGATCATGGCAGGAGTTGCAGCAGCACTGCTCCGCTTTGATGAAGATCGAGAAACCATTCCCAATTTGCCATCACCCGGTCGTGCCATGACGATGTTGCTCGGCTTGATTGTTCTGGTCGGATTTATTCTAGAAGGCCTGCGCATAGCCATGACCGGATGGCCGGTTGGATCGCATTATGCTTTTATCGGCTATGGCATCAGCTTATTGTTAAAAGGCATGACCGGGCTAACCAGCATTTACGGGTACGTGTGGTATATGCATGCGATTTTAACAGGCATCTTTGTAGCAATGATCCCTTTTACCCGCATGATTCACATCATCACGGCGCCGGTGGTGCTGATGGCCGATGTGCGATCACGAATTCAAGCCAATAACTGACCTGGAGGTAAGATTGCATGGAAATTCAAGGATATAACCTGCCCGAAGATCTTCACTATGAAAAAAACCATTACTGGGTGAAAGTCGAGGGCGACATACTGGTGATGGGGATGGACGATTTTGCCCAACAAATGGCCGGAGATATCGTTTTTGTCCAGATTCCCTTTGCCGGCAAGAAGCTGAAGGCCGGCAAAAAATTCGCCCAGGTGGAATCGGGTAAATGGCTGGGAAAGGTTTACGCGCCGGTTAATGGCGAACTGATCGAAGGTAATGAAGCGCTTGAAGCCGAACCGTCACTCATCAACCAGGATTGCTATGGAAAGGGGTGGATGTTCAAGATCAAACCGGCGGACATGGACGAACTGAACAACCTGATCCATGACTCCGCAGATATCGAGAAGTGGGTTTTGGAAGATATCGAGAAATACAAGCAGGATTAACATGTCGAATAAGCATTACAGCATCAAGCAACTCTTACAAATACAAACTTGCACAAACTGTCAGGCTTGCGCTGACGCATGTCCGGCGGTCGCCGGCAGTGTTGAAGGGAAGCTATCAGCGGTCTACCGCCTCAAGACACTTGAGCGGATGGTCAAGTCACGAACCGTGTTGTGGCGCAAACTCGGATTCGTAAAAGAACCGACCGCAGAAGAATTGCGCGCCTTCAGCGAAACGGTGTTCCGCTGCACCTTGTGCGGGAACTGCCGCCAGGTCTGCCCGGTGGGGTTGGACCTGACCCAACTCTGGCATTCCGTTCGCCGGGATCTGGTGGACTCGGATGCCTATCCCGGGAAAATTGATATGATCCGGGACAATCTAATTGAAAGCCACAACGTATTCGGAGAAGACAACGAAGACCGGACCGAATGGGTGGAAGATATGCCCGATGCGCCGGAACACGGCTATGAAAAGGAGCGGGCCGAGGTCGTCTATTTTACCGGTTGCGTATCCTCCTTTTTCCCCATGGCCCAGCAAATTCCCATGGCCTTGGCAAGAATTTTCGAAGCGGCCCAGGTTGATTTTACCCTCCTGGGTGAAAATGAGTGGTGCTGCGGGTTTCCCCTGCTAGGTGCCGGCCTCGAAGACCCACTCGATAATTTGATTGCCAACAACATCAACGCCATCAAGGCCAAGGGATCCAAGCAGGTGGTCTTTGCCTGCCCGTCCTGTTACCGGATGTGGCAGGAGTACTACCCGCATGAATTCGAGACCGTCCATGTCACCGAGTTTTTAAAGGGGCTGATTAAATCGGGACGCCTTTTGCTTCAAGAGTTGGATTTAACGGTGACTTACCATGATCCTTGCGATCTTGGAAGAGGGGCGGGAGAGTACGATGCCCCGCGGGATATCTTACGATCCATTCCGGGGATACGGTTTGTTGAATTGCCTAAAAACCGTGAACGCTGCACTTGTTGTGGCGGTGGCGGCAACCTGGAGATGATCGACGCCAAATTGTCGGGAGATATCGCCGGGAATAAAATAAAGGAAATAATGGCCACCGGTGCCCAGGCGGTGGTCACCTCCTGTCAGCAGTGTGTGCGCACCATGACGACCTATGCGCGCAGAAATAAAATCAAGATCGAAGTCATGGATATCATCCAACTCGTGCACAAAGCGCTGGCCGGTAGAGGTTGCGCGGATAACGGTTGAGATTGGTTTTGGGTAACCGTTCACGGTTTACAGTTATCGGTTAACGGTTAAGAAAGACAGAAGGCAGCGGATAACTATGGGGTCTTCTTTTGAGGATTTAGACGTTTGGAAAGGAAGGCCGATGGGTGAGTATCACACGACCGTTCGATTGACAGAGAAAGGTGCCGATGTCCGCCTTGGACAGGTGGACTTTATGGTGTCCCGCCGTGATGAGACCACAGCCGGCCATGGTTGTCCAGTGGCTTATCTTGCCGGCGCACTGGGTAGTTGAATCGTGTTGACCCTGTCTGCGGTTGCAGATAACAAGAAGATAACCATGCAGAAACTCGACGTGCAAGTGGGTTGCATAACCGAAAATGGCACTTCTCCATCGACTCGCTTTAAAGTCGGTATTGATGTCGGCGCCGGATTGACCCACAGAGAGCGGGCAATCCTTTTCAACTCGGCGCGCACTTGTGAAGTGGGAAAAATCCTGGCCGGACCCATTGATATTGAATTTGCCCCAATCAACGATTGAACGATACCATGCAAACCTGGAGACTGTTAGACACACCGCCCATGACCGCGGCCGAAAATATGGCCATGGACGAAACCCTGCTTGAGCTGAAAGGCGAAGGCCGCACGCCCAACACCATCCGGTTTTTGCAGTTTTCGCCAAGGGCGGCGTTGGTGGGTTTTCACCAGGCCGTCGGCGAGGAGATACGCGCCGATTATTGCCGGGCGAATCGGATCGACATCAATCGGCGCATCACCGGTGGCGGAGCGATTTTTTTCGATGAGAACCAGTTGGGCTGGGAAGTATTCTGTGACAAGTCCTTTTTTAACACCGCCATCCCCAACGCGCATCTCTTCAAAGCCCTGTGTGATCCGGTGGTCACAGCCCTTGCATCGTTGAACATCAACGCAGAGTTCAGGCCGCGCAACGACATCGAGGTCAACGGCCGCAAGATTTCGGGCACCGGCGGTACCGAGGCAGACGGCGCCTTTATGTTTCAGGGCACCATGCTAGTGGATTTCGATGTAAACACCATGTTAAGGGCGCTGCGGATTCCGGTGGAAAAGCTCAAGGCCAAGGAGATCGACTCGGTCAAGGACCGGGTTACCTGCCTGAAATGGGAACTGGGCAATGTCCCGGCACTTGCTGATATCAAACAGGCCATCAAGTTCGGATTTGAAAAATGTCTGCATATAAAACTTGAACCGGGCGGATTAACCACCCAGGAGCAAAAGCGGTTCGAACAGAAACTGTGCTATTTTCGATCTGCCCGGTGGGTCGACACCGTCAAACCACGTTTTCAGAAGCGTGAGGCGGTGCAGGCATCCTACAAGGCGCCGACCGGCATGGTGCGCTTCACCCTGGTAGTCAACCTGCCCCAAAAGCGTCTCAAAGACATCTATATCACCGGTGATTTTCTCTCCTTTCCCGGCCGGGCCCTCTACGATCTGGAAGCCGAATTGAGGGGTGCGGCCCTGGACCGCGACGGTCTGCATGGGATCATCCGCAACTATTTCGACCAGGGGCGCATCATCATTCCGGGATTGTCGTTTGAGGATTTTCTCAAGCCCCTGGATCAGTGCCTTGAGAAAGTTGAAATTTCAAAATACGGCATTCCTTTGTCGCATTGCAACCTGATTTCCGTTGCCAACGGCTCGTTTGAAGAGGTGATTCGAAGGCAGCCGTCGGTGCTGTTGCTGCCCTATTGCGCCAAACTCACCGAATGCGATTTAAGATATGAAAAAGGGTGTAAGATATGCGGAGAGGCCGACTGTTCCATGGGACCGGCCTGGGTCATGGGCCGGAGCAGGAAGATGAAGGTCATCAGTATTGTCAGTTTCGAAGACCTTTGGGATGAATTAATGCGCATGAAAGCAGCCGGGGTGAACGCATATATCGGCTGTTGCTGCCAACCCTTTTTCGCCAAGCATGTGGATGATTTTAAAAAATCCGGTCTTCCCGGAATCCTGCTCGATATCGACAATACCACCTGTTACGATCTTGATCAGGCCAAGGAAGCCTATGCCGGAAAATTTGACAGCCAGACCCAAGTGAACCTGGAATTGCTGCAGACTGTGTTAAATGTCACCCAATCGGGCTGTCGCGATGACCATCCTGCGGTGTGATGTCCTGGTTGTGGGCGCCGGACCGGCAGGTTCCAGTGCCGCCTTGGCTTCCGCCCGGCGAGGCGCACGTGTGCTGATTGTCGAACGCCGACGGCTGGTGGGTCTGCCGGTGCAGTGTGCCGAATATATTCCGGCCATGCTCAAAGGGCAACTGGGGCTGGGAGGCGGCTATGTCGTCCAGAAAATAGAGGGCATGCGCACTTTTGTACCCGGGCAGGCGGTCGAAGAAACCGTGGCGCCGGGTTATGTCATCCGCCGTGAGTCGTTTGACCGGACACTGGTTGCCGCCGCCCGAAAAGCCGGGGCCGAGTTGAGGTGTGCCACGCGGGCCACCGCTATGCATCCAAAGGGCGATGTGGCGCTGTTCTCCGGAGATGGGCCGGCAACCACCGTGCGCCCCAAGGTGATCATCGGTGCCGATGGCCCCTTATCCACGGTTGGCCGCTGGGTGGGCGCAGCGAACCGTCACCTGCTGTCCGGTATGCAGATGACACTGCCTTTGGTAGCGCCCCTCGAATACACCGAAATCTACTTTGATCCCGAAATAGTGGCCGGATATGGGTGGTTGTTTCCCAAGGGAGAGGTGGCCAATGTGGGGCTGGGCATGCTGCGACCCACCGGCGGCCAGCCTTCTGTTCGGAAAATGCTGGATGGATTCATCCGGCGACTGGAAGCCGACGGCAAAATCTGTGGCGCGCCTGTGGCCCATGCCGCCGGTTGGATACCGGCCGAGCCGTTGCGCAATGCCGTGCATGGCAAGATCATGCTGGTGGGTGATGCCGCCGGGCACACCCACTCGATTACGGGTGCCGGTATTTTTGCTGCCGTGACCTGCGGCAAGCTGGCCGGCAAATATGCCGCCGCTGCGGTGGCGGGAAATGACATGACGCTTTTAAGGGGTTATGACCGGGAGTGGCAGGACCTGTTTGGCGACACCCTGGCACGGGCGTACCGCCGCCGGGAGCAGATGGAGGCCCGCTGGAGCCAATTCGATACCATTGTGAAACGGTGCTGGGTGGCATACCGGGAGTACTATGTCCTGAGTTTGAAAAGCGTCTGAAGGCCGCCAGGGAATCTTCCTGGCGGCATTTTGGGAAGAAGATTGTTTTTTATCTGCCGGGGATGTTTGTGCTCAACGGGGTAAACGGCAAGTACCCGGCGATCTCCATTACCGGTAATGCGTGCGCTCTGCAGTGTGATCATTGCCAGGGTAAAATTTTAGGTTCCATGCTGCAGACACCCACACCCGAACAACTGGTGGCGCTTTGCCTGGAACTGGCCGCCAAGGGCCGGCACGGGGTGCTCATCAGCGGGGGCTGTGATCTTTGGGGGCGCCTGCCCTGGGACCGCTTTATTCCTGCCATCGAAGAGATCAAGCGGCGCACCGACCTGTTTGTTTCCATCCACAGCGGACTGCTCGGTGAACGGGAAGCCTTTGGATTGAAACAGGTCGGCGTGGACCAGGCCCTCATCGATGTGATCGGTGATGATCAGACCTTTAAAAGAATGGTTCATGTCTCTTTCGGGGTAGAGCGCATTCACGATGCCATGGTCGCTCTTCAGAACGTCGGGCTGCCAATGATTCCCCATATTGTCTGCGGATTGAATTACGGTCGCATCAAAGGGGAAAAACAGGCCGTTGATATGGTAGCCGGTTTCGAGGTGGAGCAGTTAGTGATCGTTTCTCTCATGAGCATCCCCGGCACACCGGTCCGGCGCGTCATCCCCCCCACGGCCGAGGCGGTGGCCGACATCATTGCCGAAGCGCGCATTAAAATGCCGGCCACGCGTATCAGCCTGGGCTGTGCCCGCCAGCGGGGCAACACGCTCCTGGAAACCCTTGCCATCGATGCCGGGGTCAACCGCATGGCTCTTCCGTCGGATGAGGCCGTTGCCCGTGCCAAAAGCTATGATCTTGAGATCCGTTACCAGAAAACCTGCTGCTCGGTCACCCGGGATCTCTCTGGACCCGGATGGTAGATAACCGATAAGGACCCGTTACCATGGAACACCATAAAGAAGCTCAACAGGAGAGCCCGGAATACTTGCGCATGAGTCTTGCCGCAGCCATGACCCTGGGCTTTAAACAGGGTCTCTTCTACAGAAACACCAAACTCTACTGCATCAACCTATTGCTGACCTACAAGGCCGGTTGCGCTGCGCGCTGCGCCTACTGCGGCCTGTCGAACAAGCGGTCCGGTAAATATCATGAGAAAAGCTTCATCCGGGTCGACTGGCCCACTTACCGGACGGCCGAGGTCATCGAACGGATAGCCGGCCGGCGGCAGCGTGTCAAAAGGATCTGCATCTCCCAGATTACCAATAAACGCTCCATCAAAGACACTCTGACCCTTTGCCGGCAGCTGCGATCCAGTTTCAACATCCCCGTATCTCTGCTGATTTCTCCAACCATCGTCACCCGGCAGGATCTAAATGATTTTAAAACCGCCGGGGCGGATAAGATCGGCGTGGCCATTGATCTGGCCACACCGGCACTATTCGACCAATATCGTGGCAGTGGGGTGGGCGGACCGCATTGCTGGGAGACATACCTGAATCGCCTGGCGCAGGCTATCGACATCTTTGGGGCGCGCAACGCTGGCTCCCATTTCGTCACCGGAATGGGGGAGACCGAAAAGCAGATGGTGGAGATCATCCAAAAGATTCAGGACATGGGGGGCTGGACCCACCTCTTTTCTTTTTATCCGGAATCGGGCTCCAGCATGTGTGATCACCCCATGCCGGCCATGGACCACTATCGGCGAATCCAATTGGCCCGGTATCTCATGGATGAAAACTTGAGTCGCGCTGAACGCTTTGCCTATGATCAAAACGAACGGATTTCCAGTTTCGGCCTGACCGGAAAAAAACTGGACCAGGTGATCGACTCCGGCCAGCCCTTCCGTACCAGCGGCTGTGAAGGCTATGACGGCCAGGTGGCCTGCAACCGGCCCTTCGCCAATTCCAGACCCGGCCCCGACATGCGCAACTACCCATTTTTACCAAACATGGCAGATATCATGTTGATTCGAAAGCAGATGCAATTGCAGCCGGTACACCCAAAATCAGTGACCCGCTAACCAAACAAGGCAGAAATTTAAAAAATTGCGAGTTGAAAGATCAAAGAACAAAATTTACAATCAAAAAGGACGCAAATATGCCAAAAACAGACGTGTTTGATAAATATTATAAGGATTACGATAGTTGGTTTTTTAAGAATGAATTGGCATATAAGGCGGAGCTCAATCTAATCAGAAAACTGATTCCAAAAGGGAAAGGGTTGGAGATCGGTGTTGGAACAGGACGATTTGCCATCCCGTTCGGCATCAAAGAAGGCGTTGAGCCATCCGATAAGATGGCTGAAATTGCAGAAGAAAAGGGCATAAGCGTTGTTAAAGGGGTTGCGGAAGATCTCCCATATGATGACAATAGTTTCGATTTTGTTATGCTTGTTACCACAATCTGCTTTGTAGATGATCCTTTGAAAACATTAAAAGAAGCCAGAAGAATAATTAAATCAAATGGTTATATAATAGTTGGATTTGTGGATAGAGAAAGCGTGATCGGTCAAGAATATGAAAAAAATAAGGATAAAAGTAAATTTTACAGTCCCGCCATATTTTATTCATCAAGAGAGATAGCGGATTATCTTAAAAATTCAGGCTTTAGCGAGATAGAGTCCTATCAAACGATCTTCCATCCACTTAATGAGATAAAAGAGGTTGAACCGGTTACAAAGGGTTATGGGCAAGGCGCATTTATCGGAATGAGAGGCAAAAAGGTTGCGCTATGTATATAAATAAAGCAAAATCATGAATTGATCGATGTCATCGGACAAGGGACTATATACCCCAGCCCCCCGCAGTAACGTATTCAGTTGCTTTTGACCTGCCCGGCAACGATCGGCCCAGGTTGTGGTGAACAACCCGATCTTACAGTCGGATCTCGGTTAGGGGTCATAAAGCAAAGGAGAAAAAATGTATAGCCTGATACGCAAACACGATCAGTTCTGCTTTGTGGAAAATGGCTTGAAAGCCGGTTCGGATGCGATTATCAAGTCTCTTTTCAGCCCCAAGTGGTATGGCAGCACCTGGCAATCGCTTTCCAGGACGGAAAAGAAAACATGGGTTGATTTTTTGAAATCCGGACAGGTTAATGATCCTCACTTCAACGAAAAAATCGAGCAATCCTGGTGCCGATGCCGACAAGCGCAAGTTGATCCCATTCAAGGCGTATGTGATAAATTTCTCTCTCCATGGGAAGTAGACAGCAGGTCCGAAAAAATTGCCGTCCAGGCAAAACCGATCATGGACACTCTCTACCATTGTGTCAAGGGATCAGGATTTGTAATTGTCTTGATCGACCGGGACGGATATATTCTTAACACCGTAGGCGGCCTTGAGGAGTTGAGACAGGCAGACAAATTAAGATTCGGACCCGGTGCCAATTGGGGAGAAGAATTTGTCGGCACCAATGCCATCGGAACCGCGCTTGCCCTTGGACATCCCGTCCAAATTACGGGTCCGGAGCATTATTGTGAAAGTCATCACTTATGGACCTGCTCGGCAGCGCCTATCAGGCAGCAGAATGGAGAGATCATCGGATTTCTGGATATATCAGGTCCCCGCGAACGGGCGACCGCCCTGCAACTGGGATTGATAGTCGCTGCGGCCCATGCCATTGAAGATCGTATCGGTCTGGATGAGTCGTACAGCCAGCTCTACGATATTAATAAATATTTGGAAGCCGTGCTGAACTCTGTTTCCGAAGGGGTAATTGCAGTAAATGGTCAAGGTATAATTACGGGCATCAACAAAATGGCGGCCAAAACCTTCCGGCTTCATCCCAAAGAATTGGTGGGGCAAAGTTTAACCGCATCCGTTCATTATAATGGCCGGCTACAGAACTTTTTTAAGACCCGGGCGGCAGGATTTTCCAAAGAAGAAATACGGCTCAAGATGCCTTGCGGCCAGGGATCATGTATAGCGACGGCAAATCCGGTTTTTTCGGAAAAAAATGATAATCTGGGTTTTGTTTTAACCCTTTCGCCCAAAAAACAATCCTATTTTTCAAGTAACCAATCTGAGGATGCAATTGTCCGGTTCAGGTTTGTGGATATCGTTGGCGATAGCAAAGCCATCCGGCAGGCCATAGAAAAAGCCAAAATGGTCGCCGCGGGATCGTCCACCGTTCTTATCCTGGGCGAAAGCGGCACCGGCAAGGAACTTTTTGCCCAGGCGATCCACGGTGCCAGTGATTGCCGCTGCGGCCCGTTTGTGCCTGTCAATTGCGGATCCATCCCCAGGGAATTGATCCAGAGCGAACTTTTCGGTTATGCTGACGGTGCCTTTACCGGTGCCAGGCGGGGCGGCCGTGTGGGCAAGTTTGAAGCGGCCAATGGCGGAACCCTGTTTCTCGACGAGATCGGTGAAATGCCTTTGGAAATGCAAATAAACCTTTTGCGGGTGCTGGAGGAAAAAACGATTGTGCCGGTGGGCGGTAAAAAGGCCATACCGATTGATGTCCGCATTATCGCGGCTACCAATAAGAGTCTCTTCGAAGAGGTATCCAAGGGGCGTTTTAGAGAAGATCTTTACTACCGACTGAACGTCATCGGCATCACGCTTCCATCCTTAAAAGCCAGAGATGGTGATATCGGCCTGTTAGCGCATTACTGGGTTGATAAAATATCCCGCAAGGTGGGTCTGGATATAAAAAAAATGGCGCCGGATGTGTTAAGCAGGCTTGAAAATTACCATTGGCCCGGCAACGTGCGGGAATTGGTCAACGCGATCGAGCATGCCGTGAATATCTCGCCGAATGATGAGATTCTCACAAAACATCTTCCCGCCTATTTGAGAAAAAAGCACTTTGAAAAACCACGGCCCGTCGCAGATAGAATCATGACCTTGAGCGCCCTGGAAAAAGATGCCATCAACAATGCTGTCCGGTTTTATAACGGCAATATCACCAAAACATCGAAGGCGCTAGGCATCGGGCGTAACACGCTTTATGAAAAAATGAAAAAGTATGGCATTGGACAATAAAATCAACTACTCCCTACATGTTCATCATTATTTATGCCGAACGGCAATAATTTTTATCTCCAAAGGAACAGATATGCTTTAGACTGCTCTTTATTTACAACTTAGTTGCTGCTAGGGGCGCGGTTATCAGCTGAGAGGGAAACGATCCCAACCCTTATAACCTGATCCGGATAATACCGGCGCAGGGAAGCGGAAAAGAATTTTAGGTAAAAACCGATACCCTGAAACTCAAGCCGCTTGCCTTCGCTGGAAGCGGCTTTTTTATGGATTGCGCCTGGGGGTTTTTATGATTGATCAAAATTAAAGCTTATCCCATAAAGGAGGCAACTTGTTCGTTCGATGGATTTGCTATCTAAAGGAAATGGGGCCCGCCTGGGTCGTCAGCGCAGTCGCATGCGGCCCGGCTACGTTGGCCAGTGTATCCATTGCCGGAGCCAATTATTCTTATGCAATGCTATGGGTGGTGGTGCTGAGTGCCGTGTTTGGAACCACGGCACAGTATCTGGCTGCCAAAATCGGCATTCTTGAAAACCGGGGTATTATTGCAACTACGGAAGAAAGGTTGGGAAAAATCTGGGCCTGGATATTAACCCTGTATGCGCTGTTTTCGACATGGCTGGCCGCAATTGTGCTAATGAATGCTCTGGCCGGCGTAACTTCGCTGATCACCGGTTTAAATACTCCTTATTGGGGAATTTTTTATGGGATTTTAATTGGTATTTTTTTGGTTTGGAAAGGGTACCGATGGTTTGAAATGTTATGCAAATTAATGGTGATGTCTGTTGTAACCTGTTTCATTGTGACACTGTTCATGGCAGACATCTCTTTACCGGATCTGATAAAAGGCCTGACACCGAATATCCCCGGTGGAATTAATTCCGCACTGATGATGGCGGCAATTATGGGAGGTGCTGTGCATATTACCATTATCGGCATGCATACTTACAACACCAACGCTAAAGGCTGGAAAAGAAATGATCTGGGTTTGGCGCGCTTTGATACTGTGCTTTCAATGGGGATTGCCTTTGGGGTCTACAGTATTGCGATATTTCTGGTCGCAGCCGCTGTGCTGCATCCCAATAAAGTTGAGGTGAAGACGGCGACAGATGCAGCATTAGCCTTAAAGCCCTTGTTGGGAAAGAGCGCCATGCAATTTTTTTTTCTGGGGATCTGGGGCGCAGCCCTGTCTACCATTTTACCAACATTTATTGCAGGGGCTTATTTTTTATCCGACAAGTTGCATTGGCAGTTGAATGTCAAGCATAAAGGCTTCGCAGCCGTCGTTTTCTTCGGATGCGCCCTGAGTATGCTCGGGCCATTTTTCAAAGGCAGTTTTTTTCTTCTGTTGCCGTTGATGCTGGCACTCGGTTTGACGGGCACTCCTCTGATCATAGGAATTATCATGTACCTGCTCAATAAACCGGAAGTAGTCGGGAAAGATCAAAATAGCGTTGCTTTGAACATGTTAGGTGCGCTTACTTTTATGGTTACCGCTTTTTTGGCCATCCGATTTATCCTGGCCAAATGAAGTGTCATTTAGACGCTTAACAACTCGGTTCACCATTTTTTTCCGGCAAATGAGAAAATAGTGAAAGGATTTTTAAAATCGTATATTTTTCACCATTCGCTGATGCACCGAGTATCAGTCTGGAGAGCGTTTCTTTTGCATTTCGCGGAGCAAAGCTGTTTTCTTCTCTGGACTTTGAGATTCCTGGTGGACAGTGGACTT
This sequence comes from uncultured delta proteobacterium, assembly GCA_963716825.1. Lineage (GTDB taxonomy): Bacteria > Desulfobacterota > Desulfobacteria > Desulfobacterales > Desulfosarcinaceae > Desulfosarcina. The sequence goes on along the minus strand of CAVQUU010000023.1, from coordinate 11,506 downwards.
GTTTGCTGGGTCCAAGCGGATGCGGCAAGTCCACGCTGCTGCGGTTGATCTCAGGCAGCCTGCGGGATGGTTTTTCAGGGACCATCCGTTTTGACGGTGTCACGGAAACAAAAGGGCGAACGTCGTGGATGGCTCAAAAGGACCTGTTACTGCCCTGGCTGAGCGTTCTGAAAAATGTTCTTCTGGGCGCACAATTGCGGGGGGAAGTCTCCGAACAGCGGATTAACACCGCAATTTCCCTGCTCGATGAGGTGGGGCTGGGGCACTGCATGAACGACCTCCCAGCAACACTCTCCGGCGGGATGCGGCAGCGGGTGGCCTTGCTCCGCACCCTTATGGAAGCAAGACCTGTTATCCTCATGGACGAGCCGTTTTCGGCCCTTGATGCCTTATCGCGGATAAAACTCCAGGATCTGGCAGCTGAGTTGGTGCAAGGCGCTACTGTTCTGCTCGTGACCCATGATCCGCTGGAGGCGCTTCGTTTGGGGCACCGTATCCATGTGATGACCGACTGTCCTGCACGCCTGAGCCGTGTTATGCTTCCGCCGGGTCGCCCGCCACGCAATCTTGACAACTCGGCCATGACGACCATGCATGCCCGATTGCTGCAACAACTGTTGGGAAATACTTAAAATGGTTTTTCTGCGCCTTTCGGTGATCAGTTCCGGTTTGATTCTGGGATGGCAAATCGTGGTGTGGCTAACGGGGGCGCCGCCCTATATTCTACCGGGACCTTTGCGTGTAGCCACGTCGCTCGTCGTTAAATGGGAGATCTTGTGGCAGCATGCATGGATTACCATCGTCGAGATTATCGCAGCGCTGCTTATCGGGTTGGTGTTCGGTACCGCAAGCGCGATGATCATGGCGGCTTCTCGGTCTTTAAAACGCTGGCTGCTGCCGGTTCTCGTTATGAGCCAGGCTATCCCCGTTTTTGCTCTGGCGCCATTGCTGATTTTGTGGTTGGGCTACGGTATGGGATCTAAAATTACCATGGCTGTGCTGATCATATTCTTTCCGGTGACAGCCGCCTTCTATGACGGTTTGAGAAAAACCGAACCCGAGTGGCTGGAACTGGCCCATGTGATGAATGCATCACCGACCGCAATTCTTTATCATATCCGGGTGCCGGCAGCATTACCCGCATTTGCTTCGGGATTGCGTGTAGCAACGGCCGTGGCCCCCATCGGGACGATTGTCGGAGAGTGGGTGGGCTCCAACGCCGGACTTGGCTTTTATATGCTTCATGCCAATGCGCGCATGCAAACAGATGTGATGTTCGCAGCGTTGGGCGTTCTTGTCACCGTGACCCTGATCCTCTATTATTCAGTAGATTGGGTCATGAAAAAAATAGTTTATTGGCAAATTGATCAAGAAAAAGGATCTGTATAATGAGACGAAAGGTTGTTTTTATCATATTGGTTGCGGGAATGATCATAACTTGGTGCGCGATGGCTGCAGTCGCGTCAGAGCGCGTGACGGTCCTTTTGGATTGGTTCGTGAATCCGGATCACGCACCGCTTTTTGTGGCCTTGGAAAAAGGCTTTTTTGATCACCACGGATTGACAGTTGAATTTATCGCGCCGTCCAACCCCAATGATCCGCCCAAGCTGGTTGCTGCTAAAAAGGTTGACATGGCGGTGTCATACCAACCCCAGCATCACCTTCATGTAGATCAGGGGTTGCCCCTGGTGCGAATTGCGACCCTGATTGCAACACCGCTGAATGCGTTAGTGGTCACCGCCGACAGCGGTATCGGACAGATCGCTGATCTGAAAGGTAAAACCGTTGGGTATTCCATCGGCGGGTTTGAGACTGTCCTGCTTAAAGTCATGTTGGACCGAGGTGGCTTGTCTTTGGATGACGTCCGGCTGGTGAATGTGAATTTTTCCCTTTCACCGTCTTTGTTGTCTGGAAAAACCGATGCCGTAATCGGTGCGTTCCGTAATTTCGAATTAAATCAGATGGACATCGAAAAGCGGCCCGGGCGTGCCTTCTATTTAGAAGAACACGGCATCCCAAGTTATGATGAATTGATCCTGATTTGTCATCGGGATCGTATCGGAAATAAAAAGTACCGCGCATTTGTGGACGCCCTGGAACAAGGAGTGCAGCATTTGATCAACCATTCTGAGGACGGCTGGCGGATGTTCATCAAGGACCGTAAAGATCTGGATGATGAACTGAACCGTCGCGCCTGGCGAGACACACTGCCCCGATTTGCCTTACGCCCTGGGGCACTTGACCGGGCGCGCTATCTGAGATTTGCCGGTTTTTTAGAGGAACAGGGGATGACCAAAGCAATACCGCCGCTTAACACATTAGCGGTGGAACTTCCAGTAAAGTAAAATTGGTGTGGTTAACTTATAGATTGGTTAGGAGTAAAAGCCGGACAATATTAGACAACAGAGAAAGTAAGTTGAAATATGTCATATCAGATTTAGCAACTTGATATTACCTGGACGTACCTGTAATAATGAATTATTACAGGTAACTGCTATGCCCCGCAGCGATTATTTTTTTTGAAAGACCTTGTTTTTCAGTCTATCAAGAGGAGTGATCTTCAATTTTCTGCGAGCCCAAGATGACAATTTTGTAGAAAAGTGGCTATGTGTCGTTATCGTTGAACCTATACAACCTGTTGGCGGCGACGGTCAAAGGGACCACGTATTTCAAGGATGACGACCTCAACTGATTTAGCTCAAGGCATCTCATTTCTATCGATACCCGACTGGATTGGATCTTGGTATGGAATGTGTTAAACTCGAAACATACGACGTTAGCCGGCATACACGTTTAGACCATTCAGCCATTGTTGACACTATCAGTCTTGATCCTCGGAAGGCAAAGCGCCAATTGCCGTAGGCGTATGAAAACGATGAGCAGTTAGAAAGACCGCGGTTCTGCTCCCCGAAAGCCGGAGATTTAGGCAAATCCAATTTGGATTGTTTGGTAAATTATGAGAGGTCTCGGATGACGATTTTCAAGCTATGCAAAATGTCGCCAATAGTGGTTTTCATCGGACTCCTGGCCGGTTGTGCGACGGTATCCTTTGAGCAACCCAAATCCTACAGTATAGCGATCTCTGATGCAGATGATACACCGTTGGGCCAATACGCGGCTTACGAGACCGCACAGCATGAAGGGCAATCCGGTTTCTATCCCCTTAGGCAAGGCATGGATGCATTGGGTGTCAGGCTTCGGTTGGCGGAGAAAGCCGAAAAAAGTATCGACCTGCAGTATTTTTTAATGAAAAACGATACTGCCGGCGCCGTGATGGCCAACGCGCTGCTCAAAGCGGCGGATCGGGGCGTTCGGATCCGTTTTTTGCTGGACGACGTTTTTACCACCGTTCCCGATCACAGTTTCCTGCTGATCAACAAACACCCCAATATCGAGATCCGAATATTCAATCCCGTTTCCCGCAGTGGTATTTACGCGTTTAACTTTGTCGGCCAATTCAGTCAGGCGAACCGGCGCATGCACAATAAATCGTTTACGGTGGACAATTCGATCAGCATCGTCGGCGGGCGCAATATCGCAGATGAGTACTTTCAGCTTAAAGAAGACGCTGTGTTTATCGATTTCGATATTTTGGCTGTGGGGCCCATCGCGGCTGAAGTGTCCAGTTCCTTCGACCGATACTGGAACCATTCCCGTGCCGTGCCCATCGAGCAGTTCATCGCGGACAAAAGAAAAGAAGATCTGGCAACCGTTCGAGCGGATATTGCCGAAGAATTCGATCATATCTATGATACCGTATACGAACAAGCGCTAAATAGCCCGCTGCTGCAGGATCTTATGGCGGGGCGTCAGCCGCTGTTTGTCGGACCGGCAAGCGTGCTTGCCGACGATCCCGACAAACTGGTAAAGGCGATCGACGAAGCGCACATGCAACTTGCCAAAGACTTGGGCGACATTTTGCGGCGCGCCGAAAAAGAAATTATCTTTATCTCGCCCTACTTTGTGCCGGGCGATAGCGGGGTGCAGTCAATTCGTGAGCATGTCGCCAGGGGGCTGCGGGTCGTCATTCTGACCAATTCATTGGCCTCCAACAATCACGTGCCGGTGCATTCCGGTTATGCGCGCTATCGAAAGGATGTCATTCGAACCGGGGCTGAGTTGTATGAAGCACGCGCCAATGCGACGCGTGAATTAAGCGGCAATGGAGAAGGTCCGGATACACTGACCCTGCATACCAAGGCAATTCTGATTGATCGGAGATACGCGTTCATCGGCTCGCTGAATCTCGACCCTCGCTCCGTCGAGATCAACGCCGAAATGGGCCTGCTCATAGACTCTGAGCCGATGGTCAAAAACTTAACCCAAGACGGAGATGAGCGCCTGTCAGTCCTTACCTATCGGGTGCGCGTAAACGACAAGGGTAAGCTTGAATGGCACGGCCGGATTGACAACCAGGATGTGGTTGAAACCAAGGAGCCGTTGACGGGATGGATGGTGGCTCCGTTTCAAGGCCTGGTTTATGAAAATTGCTCCTGAAAGTCAGCTATAAAAGACATCAACGAACTTGAAGAGAATAGGGGAGGGTAAGGGCCCCGGAAAAAAATAATTCCACATCTTTCTTGCCTGTGGGCCCGCCACCTGCGTTCCATCCGCCGGCACATATCTCGATATGCGCCAGCGAATGCGCCTTGGTGGCAGACCCACTTTCGGCGCCATATTGTGGAACTATTTATTTCTGCGACCCTAAACAAAAAAGTAAAGATATTCTAATACCGCTTACTTGTTCGAACCGTATGCCTTCTTCAGCTTCAGGTTCTGCTTCAGGTAGGTTTCCAGCTTCCGCTGCACCCGTCCGTATATCGTCTCAGCCGCGAAGTGGCCCTTTGCGTCAGGCGTTCCGGCGGGCGTTCCGGTGAGGATTTCGATGCCCGTCTCGATAGTGTCGACCTGCCAGATCTTGAACTGCCCGTGTTTGACCGCCTCTACGACGCTTTTTTTCAGCATCAGGTTTTTCACGTTGGCCGCCGGGATCATCACGCCCTGGCTGCCGGTCAGCCCTTTGCTGCTGCAGACGTCGAAGAATCCTTCGATCTTCTGGTTCACCCCGCCGATGGCCTGCACCTGACCTTTCTGGTTTACCGACCCGGTGACGGCAATACCCTGGCGGATGGGGACGCCCGACAGGCTGGAGAGGATGGCGTAAAGTTCCGTGGACGACGCGCTGTCGCCGTCGATCCCGCTGTAGCTCTGCTCGAAGGTCAGGCTGATGGACAGACTCAGCGGATAACGTTGGGCAAAAGTGCGCCCCAGATAGCCGGAGAGGATCAGCACACCTTTGTCATGCGTGTTTCCGGACAGTTTGGATTCACGCTCGATGTTGATGACGCCGGATTTTCCCATGAATGTTTCGGCGGTGATGCGTGATGGCCGGCCGAAGGCAATCTCACCCATCTGGTGGACGGCCAGCGCATTGACCTGACCGACTTCCTCCCCGGCCACGTCGATCATGATGGTGTCTTCCACATAGTTTTCGTGGATCTTCTCTTCGTACAGATTATAGCGAAAGCGATACTCCGTGAAGGCCTTGACCACGTGGACGGATGTCACCCGGTCGGCGTTGTCCTTTCTGGCCCAGTAATCGGCCTCTTGGATCACCCCCACCACGGAGCCGAAGCGCAAAGACAGCTTGTTCTTGCTGTCGATGGCCTTTTCACCGTACTCGACCACGGACGATACCCCGTCGGGGGTAAACGGCAGCAAGCCTTCGTCCCGGCAGACCCGTGCGATGAATTGGGCGTAAAGCCTGACCGTTTCGTCGGTGCGGGCCACCTCATAATCGAAGTCCGCCCGCACACGGAAGATCTTGTTGAATTTGGGGTCGTAGTTCTGGAGAACCTGGAAGGCCTCGTACCCTCCCAGCAGAATCACCTTTACATCCAAGGGCACCGGCGCAGGGCGCAGGGAGGCGGTACCCATGCCCATGTCGTGGACCATGTCTTCGATGCAGAGCATCTTGTTCTGCAGGGCGCGCTTGAGCGACTCCCACACCTGGGGATGGGCAAGTGCCGACTCCACTTCCAGGATGAGAAAGCCGCCGTTTGCCTTAAGCAGAGACCCGGACTGAACCATGGTGAAGTCGGTAACCAGAGTGCCCATAAAGGCTTTTTTTTCGATGCGGCCGAACACATTCTGGTAGGTGGGATTGGTTTCGAACACCACCGGCGACCCATCCATACCCGAGCGGTCTTCCAGCACGTTGACCCGATAGCGGTTCAAGGAGCGTTCCATGACGTCGGCGGGCGGTTCGCCATTGCCTCCCGCTTCCTGCTGCTGGGGCAGGAAGAGGCCAACGTTGTCCACCATGTCTTCCTGCAGTTCATCCAGGAACTGGAGAATTGTCGCTTGGTCCTGGTAATTCTCGCGGATCAGGTCAAACCGGTTTTTTAACACGAAGCGGGTCAATTCTCCCGCCAGTTGCTGAATTTCTTTCTGCTGGGCGTGGTTGATTCGGTTGACTTCCAGCATGGCCGTCTGGATTTCCTCCTGGAAAGCCTGGGACGAGCGTCTCCCCTGCGAATACTCACTCCGCGCCTGATCTGAGAGGCTTTCGAACGCCTCTTCGGTATAGGGCGCTTCCCCGTTCATGGCAATGGTCTGGTAGCCTGACGGCGTTTTCTCGATTTTCGGTGCTTTTCCAGGGCCGATCGGTCCAACGCCTCGAAGTGGTCTTTTTTCTGCTGGCCGTATTTTTCTGGATTTCGACGACCTTCTCGCGAAACGGGTCCGCCTGGAACTCTTTGGGCAAACGGATTTTAAGGTCGCTGACCAGCCGGTTGATGCTTTGGCAAAGCGGGCGGCATGGCCAGGCTGAACCGGCAGGGCCCGAGGGCGATCTCATCCTTGAAATTGTTGACCATGCACCAGTCTGCAGGGGTGGGCAAGGCTTTGGCCGCTTTATGGATGATGTCCTGGACGATGGTGGTTTTGCCGGTGCCTTCCGGGCCGGTGACGAAGATGTGGTATCCGGCGCTTTTCATCTCCAGCCCGAAGGTGATGGCCCGCACCGCACGCTCCTGGCCGATCACCTGGTCCAGCGGTTCGATGTCGGCGGTGGTTTCAAAATTGAACATGGATGGGTCACACAGACAGCGCAGGTCAGTGAAATTGACTTCGTTTTTGAGGGTCATTGTGGCTCCTCGGGCAGCGGTGATCGGTTTAATTCTGAAAAGAACTTAAGCCGGGCAAACCGAAAAAAACAAATTTCAAATCCAAAATTTCAAATTAATCCCAAATTACAATCGCCAAATCTCAAAGAAGAAAAACTGGTTACTTGTGACTTTCGCTTTGGGTTTCCATGACCGTGAGCTTTATCCTTAAGGACAGTTCCTCGAGCTGGGCCTTGCCGGCCTCGGACGGTGCGTCGGTCAGCAGGCAGGCGGCGCGCTGGGTTTTGGGGAAGGCGATCACGTCCCGGATCGACGACTCCCCGCAGAGAATCATCACCAGGCGGTCGAACCCGAAGGCGATGCCGCCGTGGGGCGGCGCGCCGGAATCCAGGGCGGACAGCAGAAAGCCGAACTTTTCCTCGTACTCCGCCGGCTGCCATGCCCAGGGCCGCGAAAGACCTTTTCTGGAGCTCGCGCTGGTGGATACGGATGCTGCCGCCGCCGATCTCGGAGCCGTTGAGCACCAGGTCGTAGGCCCGGGAGCGGACGGCCAGGGGGTCGTTTCCAGCAGGTCGTAGTCTTCCTCCAGGGGGGCGGTAAACGGGTGGTGCAGGGCCTGGTAGCGCTTTTCCGTCTCGTCGTATTCCAACATGGGGAAATGGGTCACCCACACAAAGCGAAACCCGTTGTCGTCGATCAGCCCCAGCTTTTGGCCGAGATGGTTGCGCAGGTGGCCCAGGGCTTCGTTGACGACTTTGGGCTGGTCGGCCACGAAAAAGACCAGGTCGCCGGGCGCCATGTCCATACGCTCGGCCAGCCGGCCTTTTCCTCGTCGGTGAAAAACTTGGCGATGGGCGACTGCCAGGCATCTTCGCGGACCTTGATCCAGGCCAGGCCCTTGGCCCGGTAGACGGCCACGAACTCGGTCAGATCGTCGATCTCCTTGCGCGAAAAATCGACGCAGCCCTTGGCGTTCAGGGCCTTGACGATCCCGCCGTTCTTCACCGACGCTCGGAGAACACCTTGAAACCGGAGCCCTCGACGATATCCGAAACGTCCTTCAGCTCGAGACCGAACCGGATGTCCGGTTTGTCCAGGCCGTAGCGGTCCATGGCCTCGGCGTAGGTCAGGCGCGGAAAGGGAGCGGCAGTGTCCGGTCCATGGACACCTCCTTGAAAGAGCGTGGCCATCATGCCTTCGGCCGATGGCCATGACGTCTTCCTCGCCCACAAAGGACATCTCCACGTCGATCTGGGTGAACTCCGGCTGGCGGTCGGCCCGCAGGTCCTCGTCCCGGAAGCAGCGCACGATCTGGTAGTACCGGTCGAAGCCGGAAATCATCAGCAGCTGCTTGAACAGCTGGGGCGATCTGGGGCAAGGCGTAGAACTGGCCCGGGTTGACCCGGCTGGGCACCAGGTAGTCCCGGGCCCCCTCGGGGGTGCTGCGGGTCAGCACCGGGGTTTCGATCTCCAGAAAGCCGTTGCCGTTCAGATACTGCCGCACGGACTGCGGCGGCCCGGTGCCGGAGTGATCAGGTTGTGCTGCAGCTGGCCGCCGCAGATCGAGATGGCGGTTTTTCAGCCGGATGGTTTCGGACACATCGACGTCGTCTTCGATCAGAAACGGCGGCGTCTGGGCCGCGTTCAGAATCTTCAGCTCCGTCACATCACCTCGATCGCGCCGGTGTGCAGCTTCGGGTTGGCCATGCCTTCGGGCCGGGGCTCCACCGTGCCCCGAACCCCGATGACGATATTCGCTGCGGATGCCTGGGCCTTGGCGTGCACGTCCGGATTCGACCTCCGGGTTGAACACCACCTGGGTGATGCCCTCCCGGTCCCGCAGGTCCACGAAAATCACCCCGCCGTGGTCCCGCCGGCGCTGGACCCAGCCCATCAGCACCACTTCCTTACCGATATCCCGGACTCAGGCGTTGCAGTGATGGGTTCTTCGCATATCTCCCAGGTATCCGCCAATAGATTACTCCTTTTTGATAATGTTTCGATACGTGTCTACAATCACACCCAGGGGATCTCTCCTTTGGTTTTGTCCATATTTCGCGAGCCACCGTCCCGACTCCATTTCACTCTCACCCATAATCAGCACCCGACCGACACCGCGCGATTGGCCTGCTTCATCTGGCTTTTCAGGCTCTTGTCCTCATAATCCATTTCGCGCAGATGCCGGATCCACAAGGCAGTCGACCATTCAAAGGCAAGCTTCTTGGCCGATCACCCAGGGCGGCCACAAACAGTCACCGATCGAATGTCCGCCGGGCGTTCATGGCGACAATTTCCGCCAGGCGGTCAAACCCAATGGCAAACCCGATGGCCGGACCTCAGGCCCGCCCAGGGCTTCGACCAGTCCGTCGTAGCGTCCGCCGCCGGCCACGGCACTCTGGGCGCCCAGCGCGCCGGTCTGGATCTCAAAGGTGGTGCGGGTGTAATAATCAAGGCCCCGGACCAGCTGTTTGTCCACCTCAAGGGGACGCCCGGTTCGGCCAATGAATTTCGCTCCGTTTAAAATGGCTGCTGCAATCGTCGCACAGATAGTCGATGATGGACGGGGCACCGGCCATGGCCTCCCGGCAGGCAGGAACCTTGCAATCCAACGCACGGATTGCTTTCTACGCAGGCAGTCCGCACAGAAGCACCGCCGCGTCCAGAAGTGCGGACAAGGCCTGCTTAAAATGGGGCCGGCATTCGGGCAGCCCAGGGAATTGATATGGGCCGTGATGTCGGTGACGGCCAAGCGTTCAAAAGCGTGCGCAGCATAAAAATCAGCTGGGCATCCACTAAGGAGCCGCCACGCCGAACACCTCCGCATTGATCTGGTAAAACTGACGGTACCGGCCTTTCTGGGGCCGTTCCCGGCGGAACATGGGGCCGATGGTGTACAATTTCCGGACCGGGTCCTGGCATACATCTTGTGCTGAATATAAGCCCGCAGACCGACGCCGTCGCCTCGGGCCGTAGGGTGAGCATCTCCCCTTTGCGGTCCGGAAAGGTGTACATCTCCTTTTCGACAATATCCGTGTCTTCGCCGATGCTGCGGGCGAACAGCTCCGGTTTTTTCCATAACGGGAATACGGATTTCCTTAAAGCCGAAGTCCTCAAACAGTGCCCTGGCGGTCGTTCAATATACTGCCACAGCGCGGTTTCCCCCGGCAGAATATCCTTAAATCCTCTGATCAACTGTATACTTGGCTGGCTCATCGGTTAAACAATACCTTTCGGGCAGCGCGAAATCCCTCAATAAAGTGCTGCTGCAGTCTGCCTCAAACGTTTACGCGTAAACCCGATTATTTATCCCAGGCTCTCCCGGGTAGTCAACCCTATTTTGCCGTGGATGATGCGGGCACATTTAGGCGCATGAAAAATCGGCAAGGATGCAGGCCAGCAGCAGGGTGCGTTGGGGCAGGCTGGATTTGAGCATGTATTCGTCGGGGCTGTGGTCTCTGGCGCCGATGGGCCCCATGCCGTCGATCACCGGGGTGCCGGCCTGGGCGATCTGGTTGGCGTCGGACACGCCCGGGCGACGTCCGGGCTGACGGCAATACCTAAGCGCCCGGCGATTTTTTCGACGCGGGTGTAAAGGCGCCGATTGTGATCGCTGGCGGGCATGGGCGGCCGACCGGCAATGATTTCCAGGGTGGCGGCGGTGCCCTTGCGATCGGCGTGTCGGCGGCGATCCGGGTAAGGTGGTCTTTCAGCGTATCGCCATCTTCAGGCCGGTTGAACCGGAAGTCCAGCCGGGCCTCGGCGTGATCGGCCACGGTGTTAGGGCCGATGCCCGCCGGTCACCGTTCCCACATTCGCGGAAACCCCCTATCCGGGTCGTTGAGCGCCTCGATAGCCAGGGTCTTATAGGCCATTTCCAGGATGGCGCTGGCCTTGTCGGCCCCGGCAAAGGCGGCGTGGCCGGCCCGACCGTTGACGATAAGCGTGGCGGACAGGTTTCCCTTTCTCGCGGTAACCACTTCACCGTTAAGCCCTCCGGCTTCCAGTACAAAGGCGCAGGCGCTTTTGCGTGCCTCCTTTCGGATCAAGGCCAGGGACCGTCTGGAGCCGACCTCTTCATCGCTGTTAAATACGAAGACCAGCGGGATGCGTTTTAACAGATCAACGGCCGAAAGGGCCTTGAGGGCAAAGATCCCCGCCACCAGTCCCCCTTTCATATCAATGACCCCGGGGCCGTATGCCTGGGTGTCATCTTCCCGGTACGCGGTAAAATCCGTGTCTGCGGCAAAGACCGTGTCCATATGCCCAACCAAAAGCACTTGGCCGGTATCGGTCGGCGGGCGTATGGATTCGGACAACCAACTGGTTGCCGACGCGTTCCTCCTCGATCACGTCTACTGTCAAGCCACATCCGGCCAGTG
>CAVQUU010000022.1:0-81966 GCA_963716825.1 uncultured delta proteobacterium | reverse complement strand
CATCGGCAGTATCACCGACCAGGGATTGGATCTGGACCAGCGGGAGGATGCAGCCGCATTGCCCCTGCTTCGCGCCGTTGCCGGTGACGGAGCGTAATTTTACCCGTCCGATTCATGTGCGCATCCACGCAACCCTCGCCGGCAAAACGGTTCTGATCGACGGTACGGCTGAAACCGAGGTCCGCATGCCATGCAGCCGCTGCCTCGAACCGTTTGATATGAAGATAGAGACCGATTTCTCAACCACTGCCGTACCGGAAGTTGCAGCCCAAATCGATCCGGCTGCCACGGATGACATCGAACTCGCGGCAACGGATATGGACGTGCTCGTCTACAGCGGGGACGACATCGACCTTCGTGACGAAATCGCCCAGCAGATCATCATGGCCCTGCCCTTTAAACCCCTGTGTCGGGATGCGTGCAAGGGCTTGTGCAGCCGTTGCGGTGCGGATCTCAACCAAAAGCCTGCCAGTGCCCCCCTCAGGATGAAAGCGGCCCCTTTGCAGTGCTCAAGACACGCGCTTTCCCCAATAACCAGGAATAGGACGCCATGACCTTGCAACTCATCGCCAGGGATCTTTATCGTTTTCAACAGGAGGTGGATCGACTGGAAAAAGAACTGGCTGAGTCCCCGCCTGCCCAGACGCGACGCCCTGAAGCAGAAACTCGCCCGGGCGAAGACCGAACGGGATCTAATGAGGCGGATGCTGGACGGTCGCTTGGACCGGTGATTGCGGGGAAGCGGTATAAAGGATCGTCACGTCTGCAGTTAACGGCAATGATGGTTGACAACAGCCGGCCAAAACCGGTATATGCGACCATCTGTCCAACCACACAAGCTGTATTCAAAAACACATAATCTGTATTTATTTTAATTGGTTATTTATGATTAAATCAACCATACAATTACCCTAATTCGTTCAGGAGAGCCCATGGACTTTAAACGTCACATCGAAACCGCCTGGAATCTGACCCTTGGCAATGTCGTCTCGCTGATACTCATGACCCTGGTCATGGTGGCGGTCAGCATCCTGACCCTGGGCATTCTGGCCCCGGTCACCATGGCCGGCTACACCCAGAGCCTGCTCCAGTTGATGCGCAACGGCCGGGAACCCAAAGTCCAGGACCTGTTCGCCCACATGAATCTGTTTCTTCCGCTGCTGGGATTCGGTATCGCGGTTTTCGTGGCCACCGCCATCGGTTTCATGCTGCTCTTTCTGCCCGGGATTATCGTCGTTGTGGCGATCACCTTCTGCTGCATCTACATGATGCCGCTGATGACCGACAAGAACATGGGCATCGTCGATGCGGTAAAGGAAAGCTATGCCATGGGCAGGAGCGGTGAACTGGTCGATCACGTGGTGGTGGTGATCATCTTCATGGCCATTTCCATGATCGGCGGTACCGTCTTCATCGGCGTACTGTTCACCCAACCGCTGGCAACGCTTTTTCTGCTTTCCACCTACGAGGAAAAAATCAGTGCCACGCCGCCTCCGGCACCTCGGCAACCCTAATCCACTGCCATCCGATTAAAACAGGCGGCATCGCTGACCCACCGATGCCGCCCGATTCTCCAACCTTGTCAAATCAGTTCCTGGATTTACGCTTCAACAATTTTTCATAGGCCGCAGCGAGCTTGACAAAGGTATCCGGATCACCGCCTTTGTCAGGGTGATGCCTCAAGGCCAGTTTGCGGTACTGCCGGGTCAGCGCACGGCAATCCATTTTTTTCAACGACATCCACAGTCACGCCGAACAACCGGGCGGATTCAACCAGGCTGACCTGAACACTTTCCGGCGGCCGATGGGTTCGGTGGCGATTCATGAAATCCCGCAAATAATCCCGGAACGGATCGCCGGAGGGAAAACAGCTGTCGAAATACATGACCGCGTAGCGCACCAGATGTTGTCGCAGGCCGATTCATCATCGCTGCCCACCCAGAACGATTCATCCCGGCTGAGTTGACACAGGGTCTTGACGAAAAACCGGTCCATGCGGTCCTGATCGAGACCTTCGGGGTGGCTGCGCGCAAAATTTTCGCTGAAGTATTGCTGCAGGTCAAAAATCTGGTACGTGTAGTGGGCCAGTTCCTCCGGTTTAAGGACACGCTCCGCTTCCATAAAATCGTATTCGATCTCATCGCGGGATTTGTGGGCAAGCGTTGCGTAAAACCGGTCCGGGGTGCAACCCACATTCCTGTGGTTCACCCGTCCCAGCTTGAGAAAATGCAGGCGGTACCGGTCGAATGGATGAATGGTGTCGGCAGGGGCACACGTATCTGAAGGCGAAGCAGCTCGCGTTTTTCGATCGAATCCATCGATCACCCGTCGGATGTGCGGCGATAGAAAAGGCATGAATACCGGCTCCAAGTCATCCTGAGAGACTGAAAAACCCTGATCGGCGATGGCATCCTCCACAGCCGTATCGATGTAAAAGCCATTCCCACCGGGATAGACGATAAAGCGCGACGGGTCGGCACCCAGATCGAACAGATCTCGGCTCCGATAGCAGTGGCCATCGGCATAGGATTGTCGGATCATATACCTGCAACCGTTATTTCTATCCCTCAATCGGGCAAGATACATTATGCTGCGCTCCCTTCCAGGCCAAATGGCAAATGTAAAAAGATAACCGTTCTCCCCAGAAAAACAACTGTCATTGGATGTCCACAAACATCACCAAATGCCGTGGGTTTTTATTTGGTTTGAATCAAAGGGCCATTGAACCCTCCCCGTGGCAAGCCGCGGGGAATCTTCACCGTAAGGATAAAAGTCTATTTTCAGTTCGCTCGCTAACCCCGCCGCAAGCGGCGAGGAATGCGCTCGCTATCGCGGTTCAAATACGATAGCTGCCTGGAGATCGCCACCGATTGTGCTGCGGTTGACCGAATCCTGGCAAACGGATATAAGCTCAATCGATTGGGGCAACTCTTTTTTGTTAAACCCGTCTTTCCTGACCACAATGGACCCTCATGCAACCAATCGCCGATCCGACGACAATCAAAATGTCATTACCGAGCAACCGTCTAAACCTGCAAGGTGTCATCGCCGTTTCCATCGCCCACTTCATCCATGACGTTTATTCCAGCTTTCTGGCACCGCTGCTGCCACTGCTCATCGAAAAACTCTCCATGACCCTGACCCAAGCCGGTCTGCTCTCCACGGTGATGCAGTTGCCCGCGTTGATCAACCCGTGGATCGGTTCCCTGGCCGATCGTATCAGCGTCCGTTGGTTTCTCATTCTGGCGCCGGCATTGACCGCCATACCCATGAGCCTGATCGGTGTCGCACCCACCTATGGCATGCTGCTGATCCTAATGCTGTTTGCCGGCATCAGCGTATCCGTGTTTCATGTGCCGGCACCGGTGGTGGTGGCCCGCATGTCCGGTGATCGAAAAGGCATGGGCATGTCTTTTTTTATGGTCGGCGGGGAAGCCGCCCGTGCGGTTGGGCCATTGGTGGCGGTGGGCCTGGTTGCCCTATTGGGGTTGGACGGCTTCTATCCGGTGATGGCGGTCAGTTTTGCCTGCTCGGCCCTGCTACTCTTGGCGACCCGAGACCTTCCGGTGACCCGAACCGACGCCGCACCGGTGCCACTGATGCAAACCTGGCGCAGCATGCGCCATATCCTGATGCCGATTACGGGCATCCTCGTGGCCAGGGGCTTCATGCACGGTTGCATGGCCTCGTTTCTGCCCACCTTTATCGCCATGAACACGGGGAATCTGTGGTTGGCCGGCGCCGGATTGACTATCTTTGAAATCGCCGGTGTCGCAGGGGTCATGGTGGCCGGTACCCTGAGCGATCGATTCGGCCGCCGACGATTGCTAACCCTGTCGTTGCTGGGCGCACCGGTATCGTTGCTGGCGTTTGTCTGGGTGGATGGTTGGTTGGCTTATGCCATGCTGGTGCTCACCGGTTTCACCTTGTTGTCCACCACCCCGGTGATGCTGGCACTGGTGCAGGAAAACGCCGTTGAGAGCCCCTCAGCCGCCAACGGGCTGTTCATGATGATTTCATTTCTGGCCCGCTCGGCGGTGGTGGTGATCGTCGGCATAACCGGGGATCTGATCGGATTAAAAGCCACTTATATCATTTTTGCCCTGGTTGGATTCATCGGCCTGCCTTTTGTTTTCCAATTGCCCGCCGACACGAAAACCAAAGCCGTTTAGCATGGGCTTTTGCCGATTGACAGGTAACCCCTCCGTATCTATTTGTCTTTTTAAAAAGCCCGG
Organism: uncultured delta proteobacterium; assembly: GCA_963716825.1. Classification (GTDB taxonomy): domain Bacteria; phylum Desulfobacterota; class Desulfobacteria; order Desulfobacterales; family Desulfosarcinaceae; genus Desulfosarcina. The sequence continues at coordinate 77,731 of CAVQUU010000022.1, read as the reverse complement.
TCAATTTCCCACGGTATCGCTGTCGTCGTACCGTATCAGGGGGGGCAGACAGACAGGACCGGGCAGGCCACCCCCCGGATCACCCGATCGGTGGTGGAACCCAAAAGCATCGTCTCAACCAGTGAATGGCCCCGCACACCAAGTACGATAAGGTCAACCTGATGAATCCCGGCGTATTTTTTCAGCGCCTGAAAAGGTTTGCCGGCCTCGCAGGCGATCTCGACCTTACACCAGTTGTGGGCGTCTGCCGGAACCAGGTCCTCCAAGCGCTGACGGCAACCTGTCGCCACCTCGGTGAGCGCCTCTGTTTTTACCGAATCCGGCAGCATGGCATCCCGGTAAACAAAAGGCTCCACCACATGCACCAGATGGATAACGGCTTCGAACTCCTGGGCCAGGCTGAACCCGTATTCCACCGCTCTACCCGAGTCTGCTGAAAAATCGCATCCCACCATGATCTGTTTGAAGCCGAATCCTTTGAATTGCTTTTCTACGCGACCCGCTTTTTCAGGCGGAGTAACGACCAGTAGCGGACAAGCGATGGTTCGCAAAAGCCTTTCGGTGACCGAACCGAGGAACAATCGTTTAAGCCCGGTGCGTCCATGGGTGGATACGATGGCCAGGTCCGCTTGTTTTTCAGCGGCCAAACGACACAGCGTGCTGGAGACGGGGCCTGTTTCCACCACAGCTTCCCAATTCAGCGTGCTGTCCTTCACCAATCCCCTGATTTGATCCATGGCACCGGTCTTCATCTCTTCGATCTGATCCTCCGGGTAAACAAAAGCCGCCCCATGCATGGTAACCAAAGGCAGATCGATCACATGACAGATAAAAAGTGTTGATCCGAACTCCTTGGCCATGCCGATGGCCTGAATGACAGCTGAATTGGAAAAATCGGAAAGGTCTGTGGCGCAGAGGATACGTTTAACTTGGATTTTCATGACTCACCTCCTTGCTTGTCGATAATTTATTTAACTACACAATAGCGGCAGCCGGTGTCACTGTCAAAGCAAATCCCGAACCCGAGAAGAAGGTGATCACAGGCAGCATCTGTATGGGTGACATTGACCTGTGATCAGTCGTGGACCCGCGTTGGTTGATTGATTGTCTATTGATTCTTGCGTTATATCCATGAAGCGGGTATGTAATCATGTTTTGGCAACTGACTGAAAACAATACCATCAATGTCGTCATTGATTTGGGATCAACCTCGGAATCATGGTAAAAAAACGAAATCTTTCCTGATATGGATAGACACCCCCTTATCGCCGTCGTCGGGATGGACGGCATTTTTCCCGGTGCCCCGAACCTGGATCGGTTCTGGCAGAACATCGTCAACGGTATCGATCAGTCGGCGCCGGTTCCGGAAGGCCGTTGGATCGCCCCATCTCAGGATCGGCTCAGTAGCGTCCGGGTGCCGGATCGTCCCTACTCCCGCCACGCATGTTTGATCGATGATTTCACCTTCGATCCCGGTGCCTTTGCGCTGGATCCGGATCTGACGCGAAGGCTGGATCCAGTCCACCAGCTTACCCTCACTGCGGGAAAACGCGCGATACATAATTGTGTGGCCGCTCTGGTTGACCACCGCCGCATCGACACCATTCTGGCAGCCATCGCCCTGCCCACGGACAGCGCCTCCAGCTTTTCCCGGAAAATCCTGGGCAAGGCCATTGAAAATCGCCTGTTTCCCCATGCATCGACCGCCCCGACAACGACGACCCGTGTCGAGGCCATGGCCAGTCGGGTCGACGCCCTGCCGGCGGCGCTCCTGGCTGCGGAAATGGGATTTGGCGGGGACTGTTTTACCCTTGACGCCGCCTGCGCTTCTTCGATCTATGCGGTCAAGCTTGCCTGCAATGCACTGGCGGCAAACCGGGCGGACATGGTCGTGACCGGCGGGGTATCACGACCCGAATGCCTCTACACCCAGACCGGTTTCAGCCAGCTCCAGGCCCTGTCGGCCTCGGGCCGTTGCGCACCCTTTGACAGGCATGCAGATGGCCTGGTGGTAGGGGAAGGCGTGGGTATTCTGGTGTTGAAGCGTCTGGCCGATGCCATCGAACACGGCGATACCATCCTCGGCGTGATCCACGGTGTGGGGCTGTCCAACGATATGCGCGGCAACCTGTTGGCCCCGGAAAGCCACGGCCAGATCCGCGCCATGCAACAGGCCTACCGGTCGGCCGGCTGGCAGCCATCTGACGTGGATCACATCGAATGCCACGGCACCGGCACCCGTGCCGGCGACGCCACGGAAGTCCAGAGCCTGGTTCAACTCTGGAAAGCCGCATCTTCAGACGGGGGCACGTGTGCCATCGGTTCGGTGAAATCCATGATCGGCCACCTGCTGACCGCTGCCGGCGCGGCAGGCATCATTAAAACCCTGCTGGCCATCAGGCACCAGACCCTGCCGACCTCGATCAATTTTGAGCAGCCCCCGGAAAACAGCCCGTTAAGGGGCAGTCCATTCAAGGTACAAACCAAAGCAATGCCCTGGCATGCCCGTGCGGTAAAGACCCCCAGACGGGCTGCAGTCAGCGCTTTCGGCTTCGGCGGCATCAACGCCCATATTCTGTTTGAAGAGTGGCCGGCGCCTTCATCTGCGGATCGATCCATCGGCTTCCAACGACTCCCTGTCCATGAAAAGCCGGATGTTGAATCCCCTGCCCCGGTAGCCATCGTGGGCATGGATGTAAGGCTGGGGTCGCTAACCAATCTGCAATCATTTGCAAAAGCCGTATTCCACGGTCACAGTGCCATCGTTGATCGACCCCCCGGCCGCTGGAAAGGTGCCGACGCGACGTTGATCGACGCCCTGGGCGGTCTCGACCCCAAAGGGGCCTACATCGACAGCCTTGACGTGGGTATCGGCGAGTTCCAGATCCCGCCCAACGAAATCGACGACATCCTCCCCCAGCAGTTGCTGGCCCTCAAAGTCGGTGCCGGCGCCCTGACCGATGCCGGGTTCAGCCTACGTGAGCCTCGTGAACGCATGGGCGTGGTGTTCGGGCTCGGATTCGATTTCGAAGCGACTAACTTTCATCTGCGCTGGCAGCTTTTCACGGCGGTCAAGCACTGGAACGCGGTGCATGGCCTGAACCTGGACGACAGGACCATGAATCAATGGATGGAAAGCCTGCGGGACCAGTGCGGCCCGCCCCTCACCCCGCCGCGGGTCATGGGGGCATTGGGGGGTATCGTCGCCAGCCGCATGGCCCGGGAATTTCGCTTCGGCGGACCCAGTTTCGTGGTCTCAGCCGATGCCGCCTCCGGGATCAAAGCACTGCAGGTTGCCGTCGACCTGCTGCAGGAGAAGGCGGCCGACGCCATGCTGGTGGGAGCGGTGGACCTGGCCGCTGAAGGGCGCAACGTGATTCGCATGAACCATTTTCTGCCCCTTTCACCAACCAACGCGATTCATCCTTTCGATGCCGCAGCCGATGGGACGCTTCCCGGCGACGGTGCAGTGGCACTGGTGCTCAAGCCACTGGCCCAGGCGCAGATCGACGGCGATCGCGTTTATGCCGTCATCCGCGGTATCGGCAGCGCCGGCGGTGACGATCCAACAAAGGGCCGTGTCAGCGAATCGACCTACTGCCGCTCACTGTCCGAGTGCTTTAGCCGGAGCGATGTCCCGGTCGCCTCGGTGTCGTATGTGGACGCCCACGGCACCGGTGCGCCGGAACAGGACCGCTTGGAGATCGCCGCCCTATGCCGGCTTTTTTCGCAAGTCTGGCCGAACCGACCCGTCAACGGCCATCGCGCTTGGATCCACTAAACCCATTACCGGCTTTACCGGCGCTGGCGACGGCCTGGCATCCCTGGCTAAAACAGCACTGTGCCTGCATCATCGCGTTTTGCCACCCCTTGCCGGTTTTACGCGGGCCGAACCATTGGACGGACTGGCGGAAAGAACGAGAACATTTCACATGCCGGATCGGGCACAGCCGTGGTATCGGGATCGGGAACGCGGTCCCCGAACCGCCTGCTGCGCATCGATCACCATGGACGGCAATTGCAGCCATGTGCTGATACAGGAAGATGAAACCAGCGCACCTGTGGTCGAATATACCGGTCCGACCCCGGCCATCGACACCCGTGCCGGCCTCTTCGTGGTCAGCGGAAACGAACCGCCGCAACTGATCGAAGGCCTTGCGGGGCTGGAGGATGTCTTGTCGCGCAGCCCCGCTCCGGAGCCGGTGGAGGCGGTCGCCGGAAGGTGGATGCAAGCGCACCCGCCGCGGTCCGATCATCGTCTGGCCGTCGCCCTGATCCTGAAACCGGGCGATAATGTTTATAGGGTGCTCAACGACGCCCGCCAGGCCATTGCCGCCGGTGAATCCGATGCGCATTCCCGACAGGTATTTTTCCGCAGTCGTCCCATCGGGGCCGATGCACGGGTTGCCCTGGTCTACCCGGGCTCCGGCAACCATTACCTGGGCATGGGACGCGATCTGGCCCTGCGGTTTCCCGGCATCGTCAACGGGATGGACCGTGAAACTGCACAATTGAAGACCCAGTTCCGGCCCTGGAACCTGATGCCCTGGCGACACGCGTGGCAACCCGGATGGGAGACGGAAGCCATCTCCCGACTCAAGGCTGACCCCCTGAACATGATTTTCGGGCAGGTGGTTTTCGGTGATCTGATGACCCGCGTCCTCGACCGCTTTTCGGTTCGTGCGGATGCCGTCATCGGCTACAGCCTGGGTGAAACGTCCGCCCTGTTCGCCCAAGGGTGTGTGGTCGAACCGGGGTGACATGCTGGCGCGCATGCAGACGACCGACCTGTTCACCACCCAGCTTGCCGGCCCATGCCTGGCACTTCGTCAGGCATGGCGGATTCCGGCGGACGAGACCGTGGCATGGCGGGTGGCGGTGGTCAACCGGCCGGCAAAATCGGTGCGTAAAACCCTTGCCGACATACCCCGGGTGCGACTGCTCATCGTCAATTCACCCCATGAATGCGTCATCGGCGGTTTGGAACGGGCGGTGGAACAGGCCATCGCCACCATGGGCTGTCAGGCCGTGTACCTGGACGGCGTGGTCACCGTTCACTGCGATGCGGCCGGCCCGGTGGCCGACGCCTACCGACGGCTGCATGTTTTTCCGACCACCGTCAAACCCGGGCTTGATGTGTACAGCTGCAGCTGGGCCGCCCCCTACGAAGTCACTTCTGAACGAGCTGCTGATTCCATTGTAAAACAAGCAGTTGAAGGATTTGACTTCACCCAGACGATTAAGCGTGCAGCCGCCGATGGGATCAGGGTGTTCATCGAGACCGGTCCGCGGGCGTCGTGCACCCGCATGATCGATCAGATCTTGGCTGGTCAACCCCATTTAGCCGTGGCGGCCAACCATGGCAACGAAGACGAAATCGCCTCGCTATTGCGATGTTTGGCCCGACTGGTCGCCGAGCGCGTGCCTGTGAATCTGAGCGCATTGTATGAGGGATTTCAATCCCTCCCTGTATCGGAGTCGGTCAGTGCCCGAAAAATCGTGTCGGTCGCCGTGGGTGGTCCGATCATCTGCCCCAGCGCTACCAGAGTCGTCAACAGGAAAGAACCGTCCGAATCGTTTGCCGTCTGCACCGATTGAATCAAAGGTACCCGACGATTTTCAACCCACGGATGGATCGCCAGTGCCAGTTGAAACCGGTTCATCATTCGATGCCCCGTGGGCGCAATTGCTCGAGGCGATGGGTCGGAACATGGAAACCACGGCCAATGCCCACCAGCAGTTTCTCGATTTATCTCAGGAATTGACCCGAAACGTTGCCGACACCGTCGACCTGCAGACCCGCCTGCTGGGGATGGGCGCCCGCTTGACCGACGCTCCCCCGGAACGGCCGGATACGCCCACCGCCGCTATTGAGGTACCGGCAATACCAAGCCCCCCCGCCTTCGACCGGGAGATGTGCATGGCGTTCGCCATCGGCAGCGTGGGCCGGGTCCTGGGACCGGCCTTTGACGTGGTGGACACCCACCGCGTGCGGGTGCGCCTGCCCGACGAGCCGTTGATGCTGGTGGACCGCATCGTCTCCGTGCAGGGTGAAATGCTCTCCATGGAGTCGGGCCGGGTGGTCACCGAGCACGACGTCCTGCCCGATGCCTGGTACCTGGATGGTGACCGCGCACCGGTATGCATCAGCGTGGAGGCCGGTCAGGCGGACCTGTTTCTGAGTTCGTACCTGGGCATCGACCACCAGGTGAAAGGTGAGCGGGCCTACCGACTGCTGGACGCGGTGGTGGTCTTTCACCGGGGGCTGCCTCGTCCCGGGGAGACCATTCGCTACGAGATCGCCATCGACCGTTTCGTGCGCCAGGGGGAGACCTGGATGTTTTTTTTCCGCTTCGAAGGCCATATCAACGGTGAACACCTGATCAGCATGCGCGACGGTTGTGCCGGCTTTTTCACCGAAGCCGAAGTGGCCAATTCCGGTGGCATCATCCTCACCGAACAGGAACGCCAGGCCGTCCCCGGCAGACGTCCGATGGACTGGCAGCCGCCGGTTCCCATGGCCAGGGAAACCTATTCGGATGACCAGGTGGACGCCCTGCGCCGCGGCGACCTGGCCGGCTGTTTCGGCCGGCAGTTCGCCGGCATCGGCCTTTCGACCGGTTTGCAGTTGCCCGGTGGTCGCATGCGTCTGATCCACCGCATCATCGAACTTGACCCCGAGGGTGGCCGTTATGGTCTTGGCCTGATCCGGGCCGAAGCGGACATCCACCCCGACGACTGGTTTCTCGTCTGCCATTTCGTGGACGACATGGTCATGCCCGGCACCCTCATGTACGAATGCTGCGCCCACACGCTGCGGGTCTTTCTCCAGCGCATGGGATGGGTCACGGACAAGCCCGGCGTGTGCTACGAACCGGTAATCGGCAATGCCGCCCGGCTCAAGTGCCGCGGCCCGGTCACCCCGGCCACCCGCCATGTGCACTACGAAATCCAGATCAGCGAAATCGGATACGGCCCGGAACCTTACGCCATTGCCGACGCCCACATGTCGGCCGACGGTCGTCCCATCGTCTTTTTCAAGGATATGTCCATCAAGATGACCGGGATCGGGCGTGAGGAGATCGAGACCGCATGGCGTCAACGGAAAATTCGGACAAGCCTGGTCGATGAACCGACGGTACCTGCCGCCCCCCTCTACGATCGGACCTCAATCCTGGCCTTCGCCACGGGGAAACCCTCCGAGGCCTTTGGTGAGCCCTACCGCATCTTCGACGAAAAGCGCAAGATCGCCCGACTTCCGGGACCGCCCTACTGCTTCATGGACCGGGTGATCCATGTAGAGCCGCCCCCTTGGGCGCTCAAGGCCGACGGATGGGTAACCGCCCAGTATGACATCACCGAGACGGCGTGGTATTTTGCCGCCGACCGCTCCGGCGTCATGCCCTTTTGCGTGTTGCTGGAAATCGCCCTGCAACCCTGCGGGTGGCTGGCGGCCTATGCCGGATCTGCCCTGCGCAGCCAGCGTGACCTGAAGTTTCGCAACCTGGGGGGCAGTGGCGTCCTGCACCGCCAGGTCACACCCGCCGCCGGCACCTTGACCATGCGCTGCCGCATGACCAAGGTCAGCGAGGCGGCAGACATGATCATTGAAAATTTCGATTTCGAGGTGCTTGCCGGAGACGAACCGGTCTACACCGGCGACACCTATTTCGGGTTCTTTTCCGCTGAAGCGCTCAACGAGCAAAAGGGCATGGGGCATGCAGATCCCCTGGTCAAGGCCATGCTCCCCTATTCCGGCACCACGGACGGTGCCTTTGCCCTGTCCATGGATCCCCCGCACACACCGGAATCCGCCACCGATGTGCCCGTATCTGTGGATCAACTGGCACTGCCCGGCAAGGCACTGATGATGATTGACCGCATCGAGGCCAGTTTGCCGGAAGGCGGAGCATCTGGTTTGGGCTACATTCGCGGTCTTAAACAGGTGGACCCGGACGAATGGTTTTTCAAGGCCCATTTCCACCAGGATCCGGTCTGCCCCGGCTCCTTGGGGTTGGAATCCTTTTTACAACTGATCAAAACTGTGGCAATGAAACGGTGGCCGGACCTGGCGGCAACCCACCGGTTCCGCATGGTGGAAGGCAGCCGCCACAACTGGACCTATCGCGGTCAGATCATTCCGAAAAATAAAACCGTTGCCGTGGAAGCCCTGATCACTCATGTACGTGAAGGACGCTCCCCGACGATCCGGGCCAACGGCCTGCTCAGCGTGGATGGCCTGCCCATATACAAAATGGAAAATTTTGAACTGGCCCTGGTTCCAGCAGCCGACAACACGTGACCATGAAACCGATTAATCCAACCGTCGATCCGGACGACTACCAGGATCTCTATCCGTTTCAGTCTCATTTTCTGGATCGCAACGGATTGCGCTATCACTATGTCGACCAGGGGAAGGGCAACCCGGTGGTCATGGTGCACGGAAACCCCACCTGGTCATTTTTCTTTCGCCGCATGATCACCGCCCTTGCTTCGGGCCATCGCACCATCGCCCCGGATCACATGGGATGCGGCCTGTCGGACAAACCCGGTGACGGTGAGTACGACTTTCGACTGCAAAGCCGGTTGGATGATTTTTCGGCGTTGATGGATCATCTTGACCTGGATCGGGTCACGCTCATGGTCCATGACTGGGGCGGCATGATCGCCATGGCCTGGGCCGTGGCCAACCCGCATCGGGTGGCACGCCTGATCATCACCAACACGGCAGGCTTTTTTCCACCGGGCCGCAAGCGCATCCCCCTGCGACTGTGGGTGATTCGCAATCTGGGCGCCCTGGCCACGCCGGCCGTCCTTTATGGAAATCTGTTTGCCAGAGGGGCCCTTCACATGGCACCGCGAAAACGGTTGGCCTTGAAGGTGAAACAAGGGCTGCTGGCACCCTATAACTGCCCGAAAAACCGGCTGGCCACCCTGCGCTTCGTCCAGGACATTCCCCTGGTACCCGGCGATCCGGGATTCCACATCGTCGACAGGGTAGACCGGCACCTGGCCGCACTGGCCCATTTCCCCATGCTGATCCTGTGGGGACGGCACGATTTCGTCTTCGACGTGGATTACTACAACGAGTGGTGCCGACGGTTTCCCAAGGCTGAAAAACACCTGTTCGACGACGCCGGCCACTACCTGCTGGAGGATGTGCCGGAGCGGATCATCGGATTGGTTACTGATTTTCTGACACGGCATCCAGTGTAAATAGAAATGCTTATGGAAACAACGCCCAACACCCCTGGCCGCACCACCGTCAACGTGGCCACCTATCTGCGCGACATGGCCCGCATCCAACCCTACAAGCGGGCGGTGGTCTGTCCTTGCGGCAGGGACAGCCAAGGCCGGGTGGCATACACCCACCTTACCTTCCGCCAACTGGATATCGAATCGGATTGCCTGGCCCGGGGCCTTGACGATACGGGGGTCAGCCGCGGCGTGCGCACCATCCTCATGGTCAAGCCGAGCCTGGACTTCTTCGCCCTGGTCTTTGCCCTGTTCAAGGTGGGGGCCGTGCCCGTTGTGGTGGACCCGGGTATGGGCGTCTCCCGCATGTTGAACTGCCTGAAGGAAAGTCAGGCCCAGGCACTGATCGGCATCCCCCCGGCCCACGTGCTGCGCACCCTGGCCCCCGGGTATTTCAAAAGCGTCAAGACCTTCATTACCGTGGGCAGGCGCTGGTTCTGGGGTGGACTCACCCTGCGTCAGGTGCGCAGCAGGCAGTGGGAACCATACCGCATGGCGGACACCCGGGCCGATGAAATTGCCGCCATCCTCTTTACCACCGGCAGTACCGGTCCGGCCAAGGGTGTATATTACACCCACGGGGTCTTCGATGCCCAGGTTCGCAGCATCCGCGCCCAGTTCGGCATCACCCCGGAGGAAATCGACCTGCCCACCTTTCCGCTTTTCGCCCTGTTCGACCCGGCATTGGGAATGACGGCCATTATCCCGGACATGGACCCCACCAAGCCGGCCCATGTCAACCCGGAGCGAATCATTGAAGCCATCGTCAATCACGGCGTCACCAATATGTTCGCCTCCCCTGCCCTGCTCAACCGCGTGGGCCGCTACGGCAAGGAAAAAGGAATCAGACTGCCCACCTTGAAGCGGGTGATTTCTGCGGGCGCACCGGCCACGCCGGCCAATATCGAACAGTTTTGCGCCATGCTCACCGAGGGCGCTCAGATCCATACCGGGTATGGGGCCACGGAGGCCATGCCGGTCAGCGCTTTCGGCAGCGACGCGATCCTGAACGAAACCCGCAAGCTCAGCGAACAGGGCTACGGCATGTGCGTCGGGCAACCCGTTGCCGGCATCGACGTGCGAATCATCCGCATCTCGGACGGTCCGATTGCCCAGTGGACCGACGATCTGCTATTACCGGACGGAGAAATCGGCGAGATCAGCGTTCGCGGCGATCAGGTGACCCGCGGCTATTACGAGCGGCCCCGGGACGACGCACTGGCCAAGATCGTCGACGGCGACACCTTCTGGCACCGCATGGGAGACCTGGGATGGATTGACAAAAAAGGCCGCATCTGGTTCTGCGGCCGCAAAAGCCACCGGGTGGTCTGTTCAAAAAAAACCATGTTCACGATTCCCTGCGAGGCCATATTCAACAATCATCCCCGCGTGTTCCGCAGCGCGCTGGTCGGTGTGGGACCCCAGGGACGCCAGCGGCCGGTGGTCTGTATCGAACTGGTGCCCGAAGACGCCGGCAAGGATAAAAAAGGCTTGAAAAAAGAACTGCTGGCGTTGGCCAAGTCCAGCCCAATCAGTGAAGACATCGAAACGATCCTGTTTCACCGGGCCTTTCCCGTTGATATCCGCCACAATTCCAAGATTTTCAGGGAGCAGTTGGCCGTCTGGGCGGAAAATAAACGATAACGTGTATTCATTATGAAAACCCGGCAATCATCGGCAGTCAGCACGCCAAAAAACATTCTGGTTACCGGTGGCGGAGGTTTTTTGGGCAATGCCATCGTACGACAGCTGCTGGCCAACGGAGATCGGGTGGTCAGCTTTTCGCGGGGCACCTACCCGGATCTGGACGCCCTCGATGTCCCTCAGCTATCCGGTGACATCGCCGACGCAGATGCCGTCAAAGACGCGCTTCGCGGCATGGATGCCGTTTTCCACGTGGCGGCCAAAGCCGGGGTGTGGGGCGCGCTCGAGGAATATCACCGGCCCAACGTGATCGGCACCCGAAATGTCATTTCGGCCTGCCGATCCAGCCGGGTGCCGATGCTGATATACACCAGCAGCCCCAGTGTGGTGTTTGACGGCGGCGACATGCAGGGGGTGGACGAATCAGTCCCCTACCCGGCTCAATATCATGCGCCCTACCCACAGACCAAAGCCATGGCCGAACAGGCCGTGCTGGCCGCCGCAGACGATACGCTTAAAACCGTGGCCCTGCGCCCGCATCTGATCTGGGGGCCGCAGGACAACCACCTGGTGCCGCGCATCATCGCCCGGGCCGATAGCCTGAGGCGAGTGGGTGACGGAGAGAACCGCGTGGACACGATTTACGTCGATAACGCTGCCCGCGCCCACGTACTGGCCATGGCGGCGCTGGAGAAAAACCCGGCGGTTTCGGGCAGCGCCTACTTCATCAGCGACGACGATCCCATCGGCTTGTGGGAGATGGTGGATCGCATCCTGGATGCCGGCGACAAGCCCCCGCTGACCAAAACCGTGTCACCCAGGGCGGCCTATTGGATCGGTGCGTTAATGGAGTGGGTCTATCGCACTTTCGGTATCTCCGGGGAGCCCCGCATGACCCGCTTCGTTGCCCGGGAACTGGCTACGTCCCACTGGTTCGACATTTCTGCAGCCAAGCGAGACCTGGGCTACACGGCCGACATTTCCATCGAGGAGGGCATGAAGCGACTCAAGGACTGGCTTAGGGAAAGCCCTTCCCCATCCCCTTAAAAAAATGGTAGAAGGGAGGGGACGGCAATTGAAAACGATATCAATGTCCCTCCGAGCGAACGTAGGAGGGGTGCTGTGGAACTGACCGATCTTCTGTCCCTGGAACAATGGGCCCAGATCGGAAAACGAGATCCATGAACATTCGGGACTGGAGTCCAACGTGTTCAACACCGACGGCATCCGCATCACCGACAACAAAGTGTGGGTCAATCGCCTCTGTCCGGCCATCAAGGCCACGGACAAAGGCCAGTCGTTCATTTGTGCCGTGGCCCACATGAACCTGGCCAACCAGGCCAAGGATGAGAAACGGCCGGTGATCGAGGCGTGCGACGCCGGGTTGATGAAGATCGTGGTACCCATTTTTGTCGACGGCGACTACATCGGTGCCATCGGTGCCTGCGGCCTGCTGCCTGCCGGCGGCGAGGTGGACGCCTTTCTGGTGAATAAAATGACCGATATCGATGAAGCAAACATCGAGGCATTGTGTGACGACCTGGCCGTCATCGAAACAAATTCGGCCGAGGAAGTGGCTCAGTTCATCTGGGAAAAAATCGAAGCAGTCGTTTCAGAAGGATGACCGGGGGGTATTCTGATTCGGATATTGAAATCTAAAATCACAGGAATTTGCAGACTGGCAACACTGATGATCGTGTTGTCTGCAGCCGACACGGTCCTTGCCGTCGGCCTGTCCGGCAACGCACCGGTAGAGGCCGATTACACAAACACCGATGTCATCCTGCTGGTGTCTTACATTCTGCTGGCCTTGGTTTTCTCCTTCCTCTGCAGTGTGGCCGAAGCGGTCCTATTGAGCATAACGCCCGCTTACATCGCCGGGCTGCACGAAAGAAAACCCAAACTCGCCGCGTTGCTGAAACAATTGAAACAGGACAATGTGGACCAGTCCCTGGCCGCCATCTTGACCTTGAACACCATCGCCCATACGGTGGGGGCTATCGGCTCGGGTTCCAAGGCGACGGTGGTGTTCGGCAGTGCCTGGTTCGGCCTGTTTTCCGCTGTGATGACCCTGATGATCCTGTTCCTTTCCGAAATTATCCCCAAAACCATCGGCGCTGTCTACTGGCGATCACTGGCCGGGCTCACGGCACGATTTGTCCGCGGGTTGATTTGGGCATTGTATCCACTGATCTGGTTATCTGAAATACTGACCCGCGTGATCGCTCGTGGGAAAACCACCAGTGTGTTCAGCCGCGAAGAATTCATCGCCATGGCTGTCATCGGTGAACGCGCCGGAAAAATCGACCCGCATGAGTCACGGATCATCCGGAATCTGTTCCGCTTCAGTTCGTTGACGGCCAGTGACATCATGACGCCGCGGACGGTAATTACCGGTCTGTCTGAGGGCATGAGCGTCGCCGACGCACTGGATGCTAGACCATCTGTCGCCTTCTCGCGCCTGCCCCTCTTTAAAACGGACCTGGACCACATCACCGGGTTCATTCTCAGGGACGATTTGCTGCTCGCCAAGGCACAAAATAACGGCGACAATAAAATCGAAACGCTGAAGCGGACCATCAAAACGGTTCCCGGCAACCTGTCCCTGACGAACCTGCTCGAATTTTTTCTCGACCAGCGCCAGCAAATCGCTCTGGTGATCGATGAGTACGGTGGGACAAAAGGGCTGGTGACGACCGAGGATGTCGTCGAAACCATGCTTGGCATGGAGATCGTCGACGAGATGGACACGGTTGAAGACATGCAGGCCATGGCGCGGCGACAATGGGCCAAGCGGGCCAGATCACTGGGTCTCGACCTCAATGCCCAAGGACAAATGCCGGCCCCTGCGAATTCAAACGAAACGATCCAGTCCAAAGCCGCGACGGACAGATCAGACGTTTGATCTGTCCCCACACCGGCACCCGAAAGCGGTACCGATTGTCCACACGGGAAAGGATAAGCCGCACCAAGGGGGTGCCCGGGATGCTGAGGGCACTGTCACGGGTCTACATCGTGGGCTGGCATTTGCACCTGGTGGTCGGCGGCAGAGGGGCATTACCATCCGGCGGCGTGAAACCGGCCGGTGAATGGGGGGGCGTGTGACGGATCACGGCATCCTACTTCAACGCATTAACTACCATGGCCTGTATTTAATGATCCTACCATCTACCACTTATGGCAAATGTGGGCGCATTGATTAAAATGATACCGGCAGACCCGCAGTCTGCAAGCAGCCCGAACCAGCCGATGGCCATGCCGATCGATCCTCTAATGCACCGTTGTTGACGCCGGCTGTCAGACGCTCTCCATATCGAACTCTTCAAACCCATACCAAAAGCCGGTATTGCTCAGGTGATCCAGTTCGAACTGGACGGCTTCGATGTGGTTGTCCTCGATTTCCAGAAACCGCGCAAACATGGCCCGGTGGCCGGCGGCCACCTGATCGACCATATCTTTGTAAAACCGGCTGGTTTCGATCTCCATCGCCAGCGCCTGTGAGAGCATTTGCTGCTTGAGTCCACGCGCATCTTCGCTGATTGTCGACTGAAGGGCAGCCGCCTCTTTGCGGATCGCCGCTTTGTCGGGAACCACCGAAGCCAACACTTCGTTGCTGATTTCTCCACGCTTTTGCCACTCGTCGAGCCGGCTTTCCAGGTAATCCACGTGGCGCTGCTCGTCGTCTGCCAGGGTTTGAAATATTTTTTTTCCGGTAGGTTCATCGGTGCGGGATACTGCCTCGATGTACAAATCTCTGATCCGGTTTTCAAATTCCAATGCTGATTTGATGGCTGCTTCCAGTTTCATGGATCCTCCTTTAATTGGATGGGAATGGTGCACACGGGAATCGGCACCATTTTGTGCCGATTGCTCCGGTTGAATTTCCTGAAGATGGCGAGCACGTCCCGCTGCCTGGGATCAAGGGACGCTTCGTCACCGTTTCCGGCTTCGTAGTCCATGGCCCATTCCAGTTCAGCATAGGCTGCCCCGATCTGGCGCTCGTCGGAGCGGTTGTCGCTCCACAACCCGTCCGTGGGTGGCGCCTGGATGATTTCATCGTCGATGCCCATCGCTTCTGCAAGTGCATAGACCTCTGATTTCATCAGATCGGCAATCGGCGACAGGTCCACCCCGCCGTCACCATATTTGGTATAAAAGCCCACGCCGAAATCCTCCACCTTGTTGCCGGTGCCTGCCACCAGCAGGCGGTGGTGGGTGGAAAACCCATAGAGGGTGAGCATGCGCAGACGGCTTCGCGCGTTGGCCATGCTCAAGTCGTCCTGAATCGCCTCAGGAAGGGCCCTTTTCAGGGATTCAAACACCGGGGTCAAATCTACGGTTACACCTTCCACGGTGGGGTAACGCGCCGCAAGCCACTGAATATGGCTGGCGGCCCGGCTAACCTGATCCGCTGCCTGGCATATCGGCATGTTCAGCGCGTTGACCGGATAGCCGGTCATGGCACACAAGGTTGAGGTCACCGCCGAATCAATGCCGCCGGAAACGCCCACCACAAACCCGTTCATGCCTAGATTGGTCAAGATACCGGGTGAGCCATTGGACGATATAATCAATCACAGCAAGGGGTTGCATCGACCGACCCTTTCGTTGAAACATTCGGCGGCGGCCATTCAGTACCATTGCCGCAGGTAAAAACAGCCCATCCTTATACAGGGAAACGCAGGAGCGTCAAGCAATTATTATCCCATGTTTGCACATCCCAATTAGATGGTATGATGAGGAATTTCTCTTGGCTATTTGGGTTGACTCTGGGTCAATCCGGCAGTAGGTCGTAAAAATACCTCATCACATCCGAACGGGTAATGATTCCGATCATTCGGCCAGCTTCCACCACAGGGAGCCGACCGATATCGTGGCGCACCATTGTCCGGGCCGCCTGGACGGGGCTTTTTCCCGGCTCGATACTGATCACCCGGCTACTCATGAAGGCCTTGACCGGTGCCTGAAGCTGGTCTTCCTTGCGGATCTTTTTAAAGTCCCGCCGGGATATGATGCCCACCAGCGAGCCATCGTCGACCACCGGCAGGCCGGTGCAGCCCCGCTGGCGAAGAAGCTTGGCGACCTCGGCCATGGATTTATCCGGTAGAACGGCGTAGACGGGAAAGGACATCATATCGCTGATTTGAACCGACGACTGCTGGTTGCCTTTGATCAGATCGACGATCATCTGTTCGGCTATCTCGGGATTGGCGCCCTTAAGCATGGCGCTGCCGGCACCCGGATGGCCGCCGCCGCCCATGCTTTTCATGAGGGTGCCCACGTCCAACCCTTCGTTGCCACTTCGGCCGATGATCATGCATTTTTGCCGGCCATTTTTTTCTTCGCTCACGAACAGGCCGAAAGCGGCATCGACGTTGACAATGTCACGGTACATGCGCACGACCAAGGCCAGATTGCCCACGTGCCCGTCGATGTGGATCCGGCTGATACTTACTGTATAGCCGTTTAATTTCAACCGATTGTCGGATTTCAGCATCTCGAAAAGTACGTCCCTCTGTTTTTCCCCGTATGCCGGCCGTAGAAATTTAGAGACCAGGGCGAGGTCGGCTTTTCGATCCAGCAGCCAACCGGCGGCATAGGCGTCTTCAGCCGTGCAGGAGGAAAAAGCCAGGTTGCCGGTATCTTCATACAGGCCGGCCAGGAAAAGGGTAGCCTGGATGGGCGTGATCAGTTTTCGCATGGCTTTGAGTTGACGCACCAACAGGGTGATGGTGGCGCCAACGGCCTCCTGGCATTTCCACGCCGCATCGATATCCCCGTCGGTATGGTGATCCCACACCAGCACCTCCAGGTTGGTTCGCTTGTTAAGCTTGGCGATGGGGCCCAAGCGGGACCAGTCTGACGTGTCCACAACGATGAGGCGGGTCACCTTGCCGGTCTCGATACGCCAGCGGTCCACATAGTCGAAGATGTCCTTGTGGATGGAGATGAAGGCACGTACATTGGGATTGACGGTCCGAGGAATGGCGGCGACGGCCTCGGGATAGATCAATGTGGCGGCAACCAGAGAGGCAAAGGCATCAAAGTCGGCATTTTTATGGGTGGTGATGATCTGCGTCATGAATCGGTCGAGTGTGTATCGGCGGACGACGGTTTATTACCGGAACGATTCCACTCCAGGGAAGTACGGGGGTCGTTGTCCGCGGAAGGGACATCCAGCTGCAGCGGCAAACCGTGTTGCGACTTATATTCCAGTGCCAGCCGGTGCTTTTCGATTTCCGTATTGCTTTCGATGCTCTTTTTGGCCAGCAGATAACGAAGATAAACGATCCAGACGCCAATGCCCGCCATCACTACCCCCAGCGTGATGAACACCCACTTGAAACGGATGATCGCATCGATGCCGGTACGTCCGATATAGGTGATCATATTGGGGATAACCCAGTAGGAGATCACGCCTACAAAAATTAAAAACCCGATGATAAAAATGTTCATCCGGCTGATGCGGACCAGGATGGACTCCAGGCGGGACTCATACCCCGGCTCACAGCCGGCCTTGGTTTCATCCCCTTGCAGTTCATTGCCGTGGAAAATAGCCACGTAAGCTTTCACCACAAAGCCGAAGAGCAGCATGGCACCGACCGGGATGCCAATTGCCGCCACGAACCAGGCCCGAAAGGGAAATGGGTGTTCTCTGGTTTCGAGCCGCACCTGGTAGTTCTCGAAGGGACCGAAAGTCTTTTCGAAATAGTACTTGTTGAATTCGCTCAGGTTTTTGCCGCTGGTCTCATGGATGACGTTGCCGTTGGCATCGATGACTTGCAGCCACGATTGCCGGCCTGATTTCATGGCAGCCAGGGCAAAGATTTCCAGTTCCAGCAGAAACAGCCCGACAATGATAATGATGAAAAGGGTTTTGTTTTCCTGGATTAAATTACCGATACGCGTCGTTTTCACAGCGGGTTACCCTAAAAACCCTTTCACCGGCACCGCCAGGAGTGCGGTTGGCTGCGTTCCTGTTTTACCGATGGTTGCCATACCAGACAGAACCCATGGGATGTGTGTTTAAATAGAACCGATAAGTTATCACAGCGGCGCTTTTATGCACAATCTTTTTTGTGAGCGTTCACCGTTCACGATTGCCCATATTTTCGGTGAACCGCTGAAGCGCTGAACCCAAAACCGCTGAACCCACGATATTGACAGTCACCCCCAATTGTTCCATAAGGGTGCTTCATCTTCACTCGTCACCTTTTTCCTGGAGTCTGCGTCATGAAGAAAATGATCATTTCGGTCCTGGGCAAAGACCGGCCCGGCATCATCGCCGCCGTCACCCATATTCTGTTCGAACATGACTGCAACATCGAAAACGTCAGCCAGACCATCCTGCAAAACGAATTTTCCGGCATATTTATTGTCGGTGTCCCCAAAACACTGTCGGAAGGGGATCTGCACCGGCACCTGGACGCTGGGCTTTCCCCCATGGGGTTGCACGTTTATGAAAAGCGGCTGTCCAAAGGCAATGAATCCCAGACAGTCGTCGACAGCGAACCCTTTGTGGTGGTCACCAAGGGACCGGATCGCAAAGGCCTGGTGGCGTCCATCACCGCCATCATGGCCGCCCACCGGGTCAATGTGACCAACCTGCAGGCAGTCTTCAAGGGCGGTGACGACCCCAATGCCAACATCATGATCTATGAGGTCGACATCCCCAGTGATGCCAACCACCAGGCCCTTCGCCGGGACCTGCGTGAAAAGGCACTGGCACTGTCTCTGGACCTATCCATTCAGCACAAACTGATTTTCGAAGCAATCAATCGCGTTTAAGGCGCCTATAAGGACTGATGCCATGTTCAGTGATCGAGAAATCCTCTCCGTCGTGGAGATGCTCAAAAATGAAAACCTGGATGTTCGTACCGTCACCTTGGGCCTCAACCTGCTGGATTGCGCCAGCGATGACATTGGCCGGTTCACGGACAACATTTATGCCCGCATCACCGGTGCCGCTAAAAATCTGGTGAAGATGTGCGACGAGGTGGGTGACAAGTATGGGATCCCGGTGGTGAACAAACGCATTTCGGTAAGCCCGATTGCCGTGGCCGGCGCCCCCTTCAATGCCCAGCAGATGCTGCGTGTGGCCAACACGTTGAACGAAGCGGCTGGCGCCGCACGTGTTGATTTTATCGGTGGATTTACAGCGCTGGTGGAAAAGGGCATCGCCAGGGGTGACCGGGCGCTGATTGAGGCCATGCCCGAAGCATTGACCGGCACGCAGCGGGTCTGTGCGTCCGTCAATGTGGCCTCTACCCGGGCGGGCATCAACATTGATGCCGTGCTGCTCATGGGCAGAACCATTAAAGAGGCGGCCCGACTCACCGCCGATCGCGATGGTTTGGCCTGCGCCAAACTGTGCGTATTTGCCAATATTCCCCAGGACATCCCGTTTATGGCCGGTGCCTATTTAGGCGTCGGTGAAGCCGATGCGGTGATCAACGTGGGCGTCAGTGGACCCGGCGTCGTCAAAAAAGCCATCGACCGCGCAACGGCATCCAACCCGAATCTCAACCTGGGCCAGATCAGCGAAATCATCAAGCACACCGCTTACAAGGTCACCCGCATCGGCGAACTCATTGGCCGAGAAGTGGCCCAGCGACTGGGCATCAAATTCGGCGTGGTCGACCTCTCTTTGGCTCCCACCCCCAACGTGGGCGACAGTGTGGGAGAGATTTTCCAAAGCCTGGGACTGGCCAACATCGGGGTGCCCGGCAGCACGGTGGCGCTTGCCCTGTTAAACGACGCGGTGAAAAAGGGGGGCGCCTTTGCCAGTTCAAAAGTGGGTGGCCTGAGCGGCGCTTTTATACCGGTGAGTGAGGATCTGAACATCTCCCAGGCGGCCGCTCAGGGCCACCTGTCCATCGAAAAACTCGAAGCCATGACCTGTGTGTGCAGTGTGGGCCTGGACATGGTGGCCATCCCCGGAGACACCAGTGAAGAGACCCTGGCGGCGATCATTGCCGATGAAATGGCCATCGGCGTGATCAACAAGAAAACCACCGCCACCCGCCTGATACCCGTGCCCGGCAAAAAGGCCGGTGACCACGCCTTTTTCGGTGGCCTTTTGGGCGAATCCGTCATCATGCCGGTAAACAACGCCACCGGCGAAAACCGGTTTCTGCGGCGGGGCGGGTTGATTCCGTCCCCCATACACAGTTTGGTGAATTGAGGGATTAACAATTCCCGCATTCCCAATTTCTCAATCCCTCAATTCTTTTTTTTTATTTATTCCAGGAAAACAACGCCGCCCCGACCAATAGAAACGCCAGGGTCATGGCGCACAGGATGGTAATCTCCGGCATTACCGCAACCAACCCTGCCCCCTCGTTCATCACCTTTCGTGACGCCTTCAACAGGTGGGTCAGCGGAAAGATCTTGGCCGACGCCTGGAGCCACGTCGGTGCCCCCTCGATGGAGAACCACACTTCGGATAAAAACATCATGGGCCAGGATATAAAATTGAGAATACCATTGGTGAACTCTTCGCTGGTCCCACGCGATGCGATCATCAGACCCAGCGCGGTCATGCAGGTGCTGCCGGCCAGAAATACCAGGAACAGATTCAACAGACTGCCGTAAACCCTGAAATCAAGAATCAGATCACATCCCACCCAGACGATGACCAGCGTGAACATGAGCAAAAAAATCCGCGAAAGCAACTGGGCGGTGAGATATTCAAAGGCGGTCAGCGGAGTCGCTTTAAGCCGTTTGAGCACGCCGTTTTTGCGATAGCGCACCACCACCCAGCCGACCCCATAGAGAGCGCTGAACATCATGTTCATACCCAGCACCCCGGGAAACAGCCAGTCAATGTATCGGATCTGAATCCCCTGGATGTCCTTTTTCTCGAATCGCACTGCTGAATCCGACGGCACCAGGGCTTCTTTCAAAAGCCTTTCGACAATCGCACCGGAAGGGGATGAATCGCTGACCCAGTATCGGATCGGTTGGGTCCCTGTCTCGACCAACAGGTCTATTTTGTGGTGCTTGAGCTTGTCCATCCCCTGGGCTCGGGTTTCGAAACCCACCAAGGAGATCGCCTTGAATGCGACAAACGATTCCGGAAGGAGATCGATCGACTCGTGGACTGAGCCGCTTGGGAAGATCGGGAAAAGGCCCACCTTGAACTGGGATTGATAGTCTCCTTTGAAGATGACACCAAAACCGAGGATGATCAGGAAAGGGAAAAGGAAGTTCCAGCCGAATGCTGCACGGTCCCTGAAAAATTCACGGTTTCTGGCATGAAAAATAGCCCACATTCGCTTGAATCGCATTCAATCTCCCGATCATTCCCGCAGGCTTCGCCCGGTCAGCTTTAGAAAAACATCCTCCAGGCTAGGTGTTTGCAAGTTCACACCACGCATATCCACCCCCATTGACAACAGCTTTGAGACAACCGCATTGACGTTGTCCGTTCGAATCTGAATCCGGTCTCCCCGCTCGTTAATGAATCCCTGCAAGTCGCCCGGCTTTTCGGGGAACTGCGCTTTGGGCACCGACAGCGTTGCCCGTCGGCAGTGGGTTTCAATCAACGCCATGGGCGCACCGCGGGCGATGACCTTGCCTTTGTCCATGATGGCGATGTCGTCACAGAGTTTTTCCGCCTCTTCCATGTAGTGCGTGGTCAGCACGATGGTGCGCCCCTGGGATTTAACCGTTTTGATGATGTCCCACAAATTCCGTCGGGCCTGGGGGTCCAGACCGGTGGAGGGTTCATCAAGAAACACCAGATCGGGCCGGTTCAATAGAGCCAGGGCCAACAACAAGCGCTGTTTCTGTCCACCGGAAATTTTATCGTTCAGTTGTGCTTTCACCTCCTCGAGGTGACACAGTTGAATCAAGTGGTCGATGGACGCCGTATGGTCGTACAACCGGCTGAAGGTCTCCAGGGTTTCGGCCACGGTCAAAAACGAAAGCAAGGCGGTCTGTTGAAACATGATCCCGACCTCCTGCCTAAACTGTGCCGCCCGACGCGCGCCTTTGTACAGAATCGTCCCGCCGGTGGGATCGATGATGTCCTCGATGATTTCGATAAGGGTGGTCTTTCCGGCGCCATTGGGCCCCAGCAGACCGAAACAGCTGCCCTGGCCGATGGTCATGCTCACCCCGTCGACGGCCCTGAGGCGGCGGTAATGTTTTTGAATGTCAACGAGTTCAAGGAGCGGTTTCATCGGCACCGTCGCTTTCATGAAGGGGGCTTGCCTTGTCATCGAAGGTTAACATATCTTATTTAATAAAAAGGGGTTGCACACGTTTGACAGTTGACAGGCAACAGCGGTTTTTTTATAGTCGCAAGGACCGCGCAAATCAAGCCGAATTGAAAAAATAACGCCCGGCCGTGGCTATCCCACTAACGTTCTGATCACCTTGGCGGATGGGAAAATGAGCGACGATGCAACGTAAAAGCCATTTCACCGTTAGCATGATTCTGACTGCGGCCCTGATCCTGATCGGTACGAGCGGGTATATGATTATCGAGGGGTGGCCGTTTGATGATGCCATATACATGACCATCATCACCCTGGCCACCGTCGGCTACGGCGAAGTCCACCAGGTAAGCGACGTGGGCCGGATTTTCACCATTTTTCTCATTGTGTCGGGTGTCGGTTATTTCATGTATGTGGTCGGCCTGCTCGTACAGTTTTTGGTCGAAGACCGCATACGAGTCATTCTCGGGAGGCGCAAATTGGACAAGCAGATTGCCAGGCTGAAGGATCACTATATCATCTGCGGGTATGGCAGAATCGGTCGGGTGCTGGCCCACTACCTCACCGAGCGATACCTGAATGTGGTAATTATCGAAAAAAATAAGTCCCGCCAAGCGGCCATGGATGAGGACGGCGTGCTCTATTTGGTCGGTGAAGCCACTGACGAGAAACTTTTGCTCAGAGCCGGCATCAAAGATGCCAAAGCGCTGGTCACCGCCGTGGCCACCGATGCGGACAACGTGTTTTTGACGCTTATCGCCAAACAGCTCAATCCGAGCCTGTTCATCGTCGCCCGGGCGATTCAGAACACCGCCAAACGGACCCTTCAGGCTGCAGGAGCCAACAAGGTCATCTCTCCCTACGACCTTGGCGCCCGGCGGATGGCCCATGCCATATTACGGCCAACGGTGATCAAGTTCCTCGAACTGGCTTTTGCCGACGACAACACAGACATTCAGGTGGAAGAAATCCGGGTGCGATCCACCTCACAACTGCTCAATGTGGCACTCAAGGATTCGGGCATTCGCCAGAAACTGGACCTGATCATTCTCACGATCAAAAAGGCCGACGGAACCATGATATTCAACCCCAAGGCAGAGGCTCGCATAGAAACCGACGACACCCTGGTGGTTGTCGGCCGAGCTAAAAGTGTTACTCGACTGGAACAGATGATGCGCACCTGAAGGAAACCATGGCGCCCCCTGCCCCTGCATATCTGAAGGCCCTTAAGACCGGTATCCTGCAACGCCGCGCAGACCAAGCACTTGAAGCACTGGCCGGTTGCACCCTTTGCCCACGCAGGTGCGGTGTAAACCGAACTGCCGGGGAAACGGGAACCTGTAAAACCGGCCGCTGGGCTGTGGTGGCCTCGTATAATGCCCACTTTGGCGAAGAGACCCCCCTTGTAGGACGCAACGGATCGGGAACGATCTTTTTTTCGAATTGCAGCCTGCAGTGCAATTTCTGCCAGAACTACGAGATCAGCCACCTGGGAGAAGGCCGTGCGCTAGCGGACGACCAGTTGGCAACAATCATGCTGGAACTTCAGCAAACCGGGTGTCACAATATCAATCTGGTCACCCCCAGCCATGTGGTGCCCCAGATTCTCGCTGCCGTTCATCTGGCTGCCCGACGTGGACTGGTCGTGCCGCTGGTGTACAATTGCAGCGGATACGATCGGGTGGAAACCTTACAGTTGCTGGACGGTATTGTTGATATCTACATGCCGGACTTCAAATTCTGGGATCCCAAAGTAGCCCGGGACACCTGCAATGCCCCCGATTATCCTGAAGTGGCACGGCACGCGCTGCTCGAAATGCACCGCCAGGTAGGAGACTTGGTCATCGACAAAGACAGCGGACTGGCTTACAAAGGCATTCTGGTGCGCCATCTGGCGCTGCCCGGCGGATTGGCGGGGACGGCGAAGATTATGGCGTTTCTGGCCGATTCACTGTCCCAGAACACCTATGTCAATGTCATGTCTCAATATCGCCCCTGCGGCCGGGCCCGAGAAATGCCGGCGCTGGCCGTCGCCCTCTTGCCGGCAGAATACGACCAGGCCGTGCAGGAAACGAAAGCCGCAGGCATCAATCGCCTGGACAAACCCCGACGGGTGTTTCATTTGTGGTAATACTTAAACCATTAAAATAGAGGATGATATGAAAATATTCGTAATGACAATACTTTTTATCGTATTGGTGTGTGCGAGCCCGTCCGTGGCTGCCGATCCCCTGCCCCGGGTGAAACTGACCACCAGCCAGGGGGATATCGTGGTGGAACTGGATAGCGCTGCCGCGCCGAAAACCGTGGAAAACTTTCTGGCCTATGTCAAATACGGCTTTTACGATGGTGCCATTTTTCACCGGGTGATCGCCGGGTTCATGATTCAGGGCGGTGGATTTGATGCAGAAATGAAGCGCAAGCATCCGCGACCACCGATTCTCAACGAAGCCGACAACGGTCTGTCTAATGAAGTCGGCACCATTGCCATGGCCCGGACGGCGGATCCCCATTCAGCCAGCGCCCAGTTCTTTATCAATGTGAAAGACAACGCCTTTTTGAACCACCGGGGCAAAACATCTCAGGGCTGGGGGTATTGTGTCTTCGGCAAGGTGGTGGAAGGCATGAAGGTGGTGCGGGCGATCGAAAACGTGCCCACCACCTCCCGTTCGGGCATGCGGGACGTGCCCAAGATACCAGTGGTCATCAAGCAGGCGACGGTGGTTACGACCCAATAGGCTTGACAAAGGCTGAGGTCTATCTTAGCCTGATGTTACGCCACTTGCTTTTGTGAGGACCTCACTCACCGCCGCCGGCACAAGTTAACGGCCGTCTCAGTCAACCTTGCAGCAATGTATGTGCATGTCCAGCCAATCAGGATGCGGCGCACCGATCAAGGCAAACAGGCGTGGGATCGCGGAAGGTTTTACCGAACACCAAGCGCCACTTTCCCCTGCGCGGGAACCGGGTTCGTCAATCGTGTGGACCGGTGACCGGTTGCGGGAATCTTTCCTCCTTTCTCGGGGTCGTGGAGGAAACGCTTTTCCATCATCGCTGTGGAATCCGACGGTTTCTGCATCCCACGCTTGTTTCATCTGTTTTGGAATATCTCCCCTGAACCCCCGCCATAGACCCGTTGCCGGGCCTTGGCCGCCGCAACCAGCGGTGCGACCCGTTCGTCCACATAATCATAAACGCGGGCCCGGGATTTTCCCTGCGCCGGCCTCAAAATCCGCCCAAGGTACTGCATCACCCGGCCACTGAACCGGATCGGGGTGGCCATAAACAAGGTGGACAGGTCCGGGCAGTCGAAGCCTTCACCAATCAACTGGCCGGTGGCGATCAGCACCTTGACCTGGCCTTTCTTGAGACGCTCCAGCACGGCCTTTCGCGCGTCATCGCTCAGATCGCCGGTGAGCAGGTCCGCATGAACGTCTAACTTGTAGCGCAGGATCCCCTGAAGCGTTTCACAATGCTTTTTGCGGTCTGACAGCACCAGGCAGACCCCCTTGCCGGCCCGGACTTCTTTCGCCACGTCCGATGCAATGAGCCGGTTGCGCGTATCATCGGCGGTCAGTTCCGACAGCATGCGGGAGTACTCGTTGACCGGGTCGAAATAGGGCTCGAATGCAGTGGTTCGAACCACCACATCTGCTCTCAGAATATGGCCTTTTTCCTCCAGTAGGACCTTGTCCACCTCGTGGTGAACATCTCCCAAATGCCAGAATATGAGCTTGGACAGTTTATCTCGCCGCCACGGGGTGGCGGAAAGGCCCAGCATGTAGCGGCAGTCGAAAGCGGTGACCGCCTCGGTGAAGGTTCGGCTGGGTGCCCGGTGGCACTCGTCCACGACGAGATGTCCCGTATGGGGAACGATTTGATCCGTGCACCGGTAAAGGGTTTGAACCAGCGCCACGGTAACCCGCTCACCGATTCGATTTTTGCCTGCACCAATCAGTCCCACCTGATCCGCAGGGATACCCAGAAACTGTTCGATGCGCTGGATCCACTGAAAGGCAAGATCCTTGGTGTGCACCACCACCACGCTCGGTTGACGCCGTTGGGCGATCAGAAAGAGCCCAACAACGGTTTTTCCGCTTCCCGTGGGTGCACTCAATGTACCGAAATCCTTTTTAAGCATTTCTGCAGCGGCTGCGGATTGGAATGCTTTCAGTGCACCGCTGAAGCAAAAGTCCACCTCAGGCAACAACCGGCGCCGATCGTCGATGCGATAGGAAAGATTCTCCCGCTTCAGCATGAAAATCAGCTGGCGGGCATATCCGCGGGGGATGATGATCCCGGTTTTGCCGGAGCGCCGGTAAAAGCGAAGTATTTTCTTTGTTCCCCGGTTCCAGCGCCCCATGCGTTCATTCTCAATCCATTTGGGGTTGAGCATCTGAAACCGCTCCACCAGCGTTTCCAGCAGCTTGGCAGGGGCGTTATTGATCTTCAGGGATTGCGCGATGGTGATTTTCAATTCACCATTTTCAGTTTTTGAAGCACACAAAGCAGGCTCGCAGCGGACTATTGATAAAAACGAAGGAAGACGGGGATCATGAATGTGATCATGATCAAAATTCCCGGAATCGTCAGGTAGGGGGCATACCACGGTTTTCTGGCAGATTTGGCTTTTCTGACTTCGGAAAGAAACCAGTTGCCGAGAAAAAATGCAGCTACCAGAATCGGGATTGCTTTTAGAATGGACATAAGCGGAAAAATACTCCTGTGGGTGAAATCAAGCCGATGCACCGGGAAGCAAGGCCATTCTCAACGTGATATGGCGACCGTCTTTCCACGGCCAGAATTTGGCGATAATCACACCGTTTTCAAAACTTTTTTCGAAAAGCGTCTGTTCGATACGAATGCTGCCGGTACCCTCGGTGACCGCCAGATCATTTTGCGTCGGAGACTGGCCGCTGGGCTTCACCGGTTTTTCAAGGAAAGCAGACAAAACTCGTTCCCACTCCGCCAGATCATTTTGAAAAAATACCAGTTCAAAAAGGTCCTCACGGTCGCACCGTTTTTCATGAACATCCAGGTGGACACAACAGTCAGAAATATCGCGGAGCTTCATCGCCACGGGTCCCCTGCATAATTGGTAAATTCAGCATCATTTAGCCTTGGATATCCGGTCAAAAGCGCAATCGCATTATAGGCGAGCGCAGGGCTTCTGTCAAAAACATAAATTGCATTCATGTTCCGACTGAGAGTAAACCTATGATATCTATGCGAAACGTTTCACGTGAAAACACACTCGGTGGTGTTGAAACGATGGTATCGGCACAAGTTGTGGTCTATCCGTCAGGCTTCCCTGACGATGATTCGGCTGGTGATCAATCCGTGAAAAAAATGGCCCCCAACTGCCGAGAAGCGCCATCCAAGGTGAACATGGCAGTTGGCACACACAGCAATACGCCACACGTAGCCGGCAAACCAGGTGAATTGGGGCGAACTGGGTCCAACATAGACGCATCCCCAGGCATCCCGGAAACAGGCAATTTCAAAAACGATACCTTCCGGATTGGCAAACGTATGCGCCTGCGCGCCGTTGATCACCTTGCGCTCTGCGGCTGAAGTGATCCCGTGGAGGCACTGGCGACAGACAATGCCATCCCCGGTCGATACCGATGTCTTGTCATGAGGAGCAGTCAAGGAATCACCCCCCACTTTTTCCGGTTTGGGGTCAGGCCGAAAAAGATGCCGGGGCCGGTTTGGCGTTTGCCCAAGGTGACGGCAGTATCCTGCCTCAACAGGCGGTGTATTCATCATTGGTTTAAGGTCTTACGTCGGGCGCACAGATCTTGACAGATGGATAGCGGGGATAGTCATTCACCACATCGAACCGGCGGCGAAAAGCAGGCCCGCAGCGTTTTTTCCAAGGATGGATTGCCTTTGCAGCCAAACGATAACGAGAAGGGGTTTGCCGGACGCAGTCAATTAGCTTCTCAGATTGTCCACCCGCTCTTTCAGTTCTTTTCCGCACCTGAAAAAAGGCAGTCGTTTGGATTTGACGGTTACCGATTCACCCGTCTTTGGATTGCGCCCCTTGTAGGAACCATACTGTTTTACAAAGATGCTTCCAAACCCTCTGATTTCAACACGGTCGCCCTTGGCAAGTGCGTTGGTCATTTCCCCGAAAAAAAGATCAATCACCCGCTCAGCTTTCTCTCGAGTAAAGCCGTTTTTTCTTTTCATTGCTTCGATCAGATCTCCTTTGTTCATATTCGCCCCCTTGATATCGTGAATTATATCAGCATCGTAAAAGTTTATCGACGGCTTGTCAACGGGCGTATGCGCCAATTGCCATTTCTGTTGAAACGGCTCCGCCTAACAATCATCCGGCTGTCACCGTTGATCCTGTCGGTTACCCTGTCAACCCGGACTGTCGCTGTATTTTTCGTTTCATGGCCGTTTGAAATGCCGTCATCGTCCCGTAAACAATCAGACGCCGGGAGGCGCGTGTGGCAGCCGTATAGACGATTTCCCGAGTCAGCAGTCGATGATTTGAATCTTCGGGCAGCACCAGCAGGGTATCCTCAAATTCAGACCCCTGGCTTTTGTGAACAGTCATGGCAAAAGCCAGATCCCAATCGGACAGTCCGGAAGCGGGAAAAGCCACAATACTGCCGGTACGCTTGAAATAGACCTGAACCATGCCGTCAGACTGACGCATGACCAGCCCTACATCCCCGTTGAACAGGTCCCGGGTGTAATCATTGCGGGTAATCATGATCAATGCACCGCTGAACAGACGATCGTCAGGGTTGCCGTCTGGATCGAGGATCTGTCTCAAACCGGCGGCAATGCGCGCATTGACCCACCGCGCACCGGTGCGGCCATGGCGCAGCACGGTCAATATTCGACATTGGTAGGCAAATGTGAAAAGCCGGTTGAGCAGATCCGTCCGATTTTCACCATCCACGGATTCCGACGAGTCCATCCGTCGAATCAATTGCTGCACAAGATCCACGTAACTGACCCCATTTTGGCTTTTTTCCCGAATATACTGGTGCATGACCCACCGATCCAGATGCCGCTTCATCGCGTCCCCGTCTCCGGCGGATACAAATGCCCACCGCCGGGCCTTTATGGTCAGGGCCCGATCGAAACCGATGGGTTCGAGGGAAACCGGAAGGCCGGCGTTGATGGCCTGCGCCAGTT
The DNA here is from genome assembly GCA_963716825.1 of uncultured delta proteobacterium. Taxonomy (GTDB): domain Bacteria; phylum Desulfobacterota; class Desulfobacteria; order Desulfobacterales; family Desulfosarcinaceae; genus Desulfosarcina. The sequence continues at coordinate 48,449 of CAVQUU010000022.1, read as the reverse complement.
CGAGCAGCTGTCCGGCCGAACGGTAGACATTGCGCAGTTCCACAAAATGGTTGGCGAATGCGCTGCCGGCAGCCGGACTCATGTCTGCCAGCACCGATCCGGCCTCCACCGAGGGCAGTTGATCCTTGTCCCCGATCAGTATCACCCGTGTTCGACCCGGTTCGATGGCCTGGAAGAGCCGGTCCATCATCACCACATCAACCATGGAGACCTCATCCACGGCAATCACGTCGGCCGGAACATAACGCCGCTCGCCGAACAAGAAAGCGCCGGTGCGGCTTCGGTAAACCAGGAGTTTGTGCAAGGTGGAACCGCGCAAACGGCACAATTGCAGGTCACCGCTCTCAGGCTCGGCGATGGTGGCCAGATTGGACATTAATGTTTCGCTCATCCGCTGGGCGGCGCGACCCGTGGGGGCGGCCAGCATGATCCGTGAGGGATCGGTACCGGTTCGAACCAGGGCCCTGAGAATATTCACCAGCAATGAGGTCTTCCCGGTTCCCGGCCCGCCGGAAACGATCAGCAGTGGGGCCGCCAGTGCCGCCCGGATGGCATCGACCTGAAACGGATCCCTGGTGATCGGCGTTCCGTCGGCACCTTTGCGGATCACGGCCGCTTCGCCATACAATTCATCGATCACCGTCTGTATGGTTTCGTCGGACGGTTGGTGGTCCCCGTGCAGCGCTAAAAAGGATTTTAATCGCTGCTTCAGCCGCCGTTCGTGATAGTGAAATTTCTGAAAATAGAGCAGCCGGCGGCCGGTCGTGTCGTCCAGCACCATCGGTTTGAAATCACCGCTGCCGGTCCGGTCGATCAACTTGTCGTAACGTCCTTCATCGAGGCGACCCATAAACCCGGTGACCAGTTTCAGTACAGCCGGATCGGCGGTCTGCGGCACGGATTCCTTAAGATGATCCGTGTCCAGGACCAGGCACAGACTGCCTTCTCCCAGGGCCGAAAACATCAATCCGAGCATTCCGATGAGACAGTCATCAACAGGGTTGGGGCCATACTGCGACAAATCCCGAATGGTCATCAGGTCCAGGTCCGACAGTCCCAGATCGGCGAACAGGATCGGCAGACCGTTCGTATCCGTGTGTCCTGCATCGATTCCGAAGCGCCTGAGCCTGTCGCGTTGGTTTTCATTTTGATTGTCTACCATTGAAGGCCCGCAATCTTTTTCTGGATGGCATCCTCAAGGGCTTCCAGGGGCAGCAGTTGTTCCGGGGTCACCTGAAAAATACCGTGCTGTCCACCGGTCCCCATGCCTCGGATAAAAAGGTAGAATGCACCACCGAAATGATGATACGGGTCAAAGCGGTTCCCCAAGTATCGCTTGAGCCATCTCAAGGTGGCGATCGTGTACAACTGATACTGGAGTTCATAACCGGCCATTGAGATCTCCTCGGCCATGGCGGATTGATCATATCCGTCTTCCAACCGGTTGGATTTCCAGTCGGCGATGTAATAGCGTCCCTGCCACAAAAACACCAGGTCGATGAATCCCCGGATCACCATTTGCCCGCAGGGGTCGCCGGATAGGGTCCACCCAGGCACCCGTATTCGTTTCGGTAGCGGTTCCACCAGGGGAAAATAAAATTCCATTTCATGCCGCCGATGGTGCGGACCAAGACGGCCCAGGGTCAGCGACGAGCCATGGGCATCGATTGGCACGCTTAATGTCGCGGCGACCATTCGGGCAATTGGCGCTGCCCATCGCGGTTCGATCCGGAAAAGCGCAAGCGCCGATTCAATGACAAGTCGCACGCCATCGTCAGCCAGGATGTCAGCCGGACCGTCCATCACGGTCTGAAAATCGATGTGCTCGAAAATGTAGTGAAACATGGAGCCCATATGGGTGCCGCCGGGAAGCTCGTTAGAAAGGTCTGGATCCATGAATTCGGGAGGACCGCTCGCTGAAGGCTCATCATCTTCCCGCCGACCCGCGTCAACCAGGCTAAAAGAGGTTGGACGGCCGCCGCTGTCACGGGGCTGAACCATCCGGTGGCCGATGCTGGAAAAAGATTCCAGGGACAGTTTCCGATGCCTGAAATCGGTGTTCGCCGGCAGCAGGTGGCCGGCCACCAACCCCACGGGCGATTCTCCGCTGCCCCCGCGGGCGGGTTTGGCGCCAGATGCGCCTGCGGCATGGAGGGTTACTTTATGCCAACCACTGTCGGGAGCCGGTGGTTCCCCGGCATTTGGGAACACCTGGCCGATGCTGTGGGAGACAAACCGGCAGATGGGCCCAAGCCAGCTGAATTTCCTGCTGTCGGGATAATAAGGAACGTAAAGCTTGACACGTGAACGGGTAAGTGCCACATAATAAAGACGTTTATTTTCATCTTCGTTTTCTTTTTCCGCCTGAGCCTTTCCGCTACCGGCCGTCAGGTCAATCACCTTCCGGCAGGCTTGTTCGGGATGCGCTGGATCCGTTGTGTGATACACCTGAATGCCGCCGTCATTGCGGACGGTCAGGCCTCCGGCGATGAAAACCACCGGAAATTCCAAACCCTTGCTGACATGCATGGTCAGGATCTGGACCTTGTCGCCCTCGTCCTCGATCTGGTGAATGTCGTCGTCGGATCCGGCACCCATGTCGGAAAGGCGTAGGCTGTCCAGCAAGGCAACCAGCCCCCCCACGTCCAGGTTCCTCGTGTAGGCCGCTGCCTCCAGATAATCGAAGAGCTGCTGAAAATTAGTTTCGGTGCGATCCCATCCCGAATCCATGCAGTGACGGAAGTTCAGGCCTGAATCTTCCACCAGCGACTGAAACAACGGCCCCCAGCGCCGTCTTTGGGCGTGGGTATGCCAGCGCGCCAGCAGCTGCAGGCTGGCGTGGTCAGCCGGCAGTTCCCGCCATGCTTTCAAATCCGCCGGAGCCATGTCGAAAAAGGGCGTCAGCAACGCCAGCCTGGCGCAGGCGGCCTGTTCCGGGCTGCAGACCGCACGAAGCACCATGCTCAACCAGTGCGCCTCCCGGCATTGAAACAGGCCGGGTTTGCGGTAATAGGCGTAAGGGATGGACGATTCCCTCAGCATGGGTTCGATCAGGGTGAACTCTGACTGGCTTCTCACCAGAATGGCGATATCGCCGAAATGAAGGGCCCGATCCGGACCATCCCGACCGGGGATACGGATTCCCCCTTGCTCCACCAGGTAACCAATTTCCCGGCAAACAAAGCCGGCCAGCAGTGTTTTGGCCGTCGCATGGCTCGTCGCCGCGGTCAGGTCCATAACATTGAAAGGCGGTCGTTGTGAGCGATCGCGGCTGATTGCGTCAGGCCGTTGCTCGGGTTCCGGCGACGCTGACGGCAGGTAACCGATCTCGAAGGGGCTTGTATTTTTCCGGCTGCCGAACCAGGCGTCGTGGGAAAAAAGTCGGTTGAAGTCCTCCACCAGTTGCGGCATGCTGCGCCAATTCACCCTCAGGTCATACAGATTGGCCCGTCCTTGTTCGGCCAGGACCTTCATCCGCTGCCGGGCAGACAGATAAGTAAACACGTCGGCCCCGCGAAAGCCATAAATGGCTTGCTTGGGGTCACCGATCAGAAATAGCCGGTGAATCGGCGGATCTTCCTGGCGTTGAAGGAACAGGGTGCTGAAAATCTGCCACTGCACATCATCGGTGTCCTGGAATTCATCCACGAAGGCCACCCGATAGCGGTCGCGGATTTTTCGGATGCCTTCGTCACCCCCCTCCCCTGCCAGAAAGTCGGCCACACGGGTCAGCATATCTTGGTAGCTGAGCCACCCGTTTCGCACCTTCATGGCCCGGGCATCCGCCCGCAACTGGCGCACCGCGTTCAGCATCAGCACATGGGAAAGGCGTGAAAACAGATCGACCAGTTCTTCGAATCGATGTGTGATCGCCACCAGGTCGGGGCATTCATGCAGGTTCTCCCCGGCTTTCAGCCATTTTTGAGGAACCAGACGGTCGATTTTCCGCTCACCGGACGAATGGCGCGCGCCGAGGGTAGCAACCATTGCCCTGATTTCGGATAGCGGGCAGGCATCGGCATCCACCCGTTCCAAGGCCTGCTCAATGGGTTCAATCATATCCCGGATGACGGCGGCTTTGGTTCGCGCGTTGATGTTGAGTCGGCCATACCCGTCCGAAAATCGTGGCGGCCGCCCGACCATGGGTTTGAGCGCGAGAACCGTCTGCTCAGCCGCCTGCCACAGGTCGTCAACATCCAACTCGACGGGGTTCGGAATCAGTATTTCACGGTCCGGAGCATCGGAAAGCCGGCTGGCCAGGTTGACGGCAGTCTGTATGAATTTATCGGTGTCGGCTGAAAAGCTGGACAGCGACAGCAGCAGGTCGAGTCGTCGACCGTATCGGCCGGGCCAGTCCGAACGCATCTGCCCCCGGAGCAGTTTCTCCAGCAGCGGGCCGTCGTCGATCACCTCCTGCTGGAACAGGTTTCCGGTTTCAAAGGGGAATTCCTTCAGCAGCGTATGGCAGAACCCATGGATGGTATAGATGGCCGCATTGTCAAACCCATCCAGGGTCTGCGCCAGCTTTTCCCGGACGGCAGCCTCCAGCCGCCGGTCGCCGTCCAGGGTCTGTTCGATTTTCTGGCGAATGCGCAGCTTCAGTTCACTGGTGGCTTTTTCGGTAAAGGTCACCAGCAGGATATTCTCCAGATTCAGATCCGGGTCTTCTTTGAGCAGACGAAGCACCAGGTTCTCGATGGTATAGGTCTTTCCCGTGCCGGCAGAGGCCTCCACCAGGGCATGACGGGAAAGATCCATCGCGTCGATGTCGTCGATGGGATGAAAAGCGGTGGGTGATGAAACGATCATGGCAAAAACACCTTGAATCGCCGCCTGGCCCGGTCCAGGATGCCCGGCGTCACCACTGCCCCGGTCAGTTCGGTTCGCACGTCCGCCGCCGCTTGCATGGTTTCGGCCAGCGATTCGTGAAATGCCTGCCGGTGGGCATCGTCCACCCCATCCTGTCCGATGAATGCCCGCAGGCTGGCGTCGGCAAAAAGCGTCTCGAATGGCAGCCATTCCAACGGCCACGGCGAAAAGAAGTCTTCGACCAGCCCGGCCAGATAGTCTGCGGATCGCTTCGGATCCACCGTATAATCGAGATTCAGCACATGCTCCCGATAGAAGACATGCACGGCCATGCGGTTGACGTCGGACCAGGGATAGGATTCGCCACCGGCGGCGATGGCCATGAAGGTCAGCAAGGGGCCGATTACATATTTATCCGGGAACCTGGATCGTCGATTGGAACCGGTGACCACCAGGCAGTGCCAGGCGCCATCAATTGCCTGCCAGACCCATGGTATGCCGCCTGAAAGGTGGATGGTCTTCGGGAAACGATGGACGTCCAAACCCGGTCGATCGATCGAAACAGGATTAAAACTGAGGTGAACCCCGCCGGTCTCGACGAAATCGTCCATGACCGCCCCCACCACCAGGGCGGAAAAGAGCCGGTTGGCCGTTCGCATCTGTTCGACGAAAGGAGTGAGGTTCACGCCGACGGCCAGTACTTGCTGTTTTAGTTTGGATTTGTCATGAACGGCAAAAGCACCGGCCGGGAGCCTGCTTTTTCGGGACAGATCCGCATATACCGACTCGAATTCGGTCTCCAGCCCCGCCATGGACGGCTGGCTGAATGAACCGTTTAACTGAGCCACCAACCAGTTTTGCACCGGGGCGGTGCGGATTTCAAAATCGACAGGAAATTGAGACGACAGGGGCTCGTCCGCCATCTCAGCCAGTTCGGCCGTTGGATCGACCTGCTCACCGATTCCCAGGTGATATCGCCCGACCACGTCGACCGGATCAAGCAGAAATCGTCGCAGCAGGCCGATGGTCAGGGAAACGGTTTCGGCGGGGGCTGGGTCCGGTGAAGGGTCCGGCAATGTGAAATCCGGGCGGTACCGGGCGGCTGTCTTCAGGTCTGCGGCCGTCGCCTGGTGCATGAACGCAGGCCACACGCCGCTGCGGCGATAACAGTTGAGCCGTTGGACAAAACTGCTGTTAACCATCACGTCTGACCAGTCATTGATCGCATCCGGTGCAAGGTAAGCCGGGCTGTCCGCCTTGATGGGAATCCGGCTGAGCCTGAAGGTTTGTCCACCCAAGACCTGCTGCTCCACGTATCGCCGCAATTGGTGGACCACGGAACAGGGCGCCAGATCGCGGTCCTTTTGAAGGTCCCGGGACACATAGCTCAGGTATAGTTTGCCGCGCACGGATACGAGGATTTCCAGGAATAGATAGCGATTGCGTTCGGCAGGGCTGATGTCGCCGATGCGGCGCTTTCTGCCCCGCAAATCCAGCAGACTGTCGTGCACGCGTCCTGGAAAGCGACCCGCTTCCAGCCCCAGCACATAGACCACGCGAAACGGAATGGGCCGCATGGGCATCAGGGCGGAAACGGTTACGCCGCCGGTCAGATAGTCACCCTGCCCGCCGGTGATCCCTTCTAAGTGAGCCCGCACGAATAACCATAGCGCATCGGCCGTCAGCGGGCGGCCGGGTTGAATCTGACCCAAGGCATCGTAGTGCACGAAATGGTCAAATGCACCCACCAGGGATTGAAAAACGGTTTCCTCCCCCCGCATCTCCGCAGAGATCTCGATGAACTGGTCCACCACGTTGAAAAAGGCGTCCCGCCACTGCTGCGCCGAGGCCGATGCCATCCTGAGAGACCCCACGGCCCGGTGCAGTGATTCCACAATCCCGCAGAATTTTTCCACGAGCCGGTCGTCACCCGTGTTGATGTCGCTAAATGGCACGATACCGTTGAAATGGGGTCGGGGAGCACCGGCAACAGTGGCCGGCGGCGTCATGACACGGGAGATCCGCATCCGCTCCAGCCCCTGACGCCAGGAAAAAAGCCCTCCAGAAGGGGTCGCTCCTGCGTGGGTTGCCTTGTTTTCATAACCGTTGAAGATACCCAACGCATCGGCCCAGCCGATCCAGACGGACAGCACTTCCGGCCCGTAGCCCCATCGCTGCATGACGCATGGGTTCCGCAGGAGGGCGAACACCTCTTTTCTGGAAAAGGTGCCGCGGGACAGTTCCATCACGGCCAACACCGCCTGGGCGAAAACGCTTTCCGTCCGGGCGCTCGAATCCACCAGGTTATAGGCGATCCGAACCGGCTGCCGGCTGAACACCGAGTCCACAACGGGTTTGTATCGTGACATGTCGGATACCATCACGGCGATATCGGTCATGCACAGATCCGGATCCGTTTCCAGATTGTACAGGATACTGCTGTATACGGTTTCCACCTCCCGTCTTAGGCCCGGGCAGGCTGCGATCTGAAGCGAGGTGTCCTGCGCCAGCGGCGCCGGGCTGTGACTCTGCCCCTCTAAGGTCAGCAACCCATGCCCGATGGCAGCAAGCACGCTATCCGGCTGTGGGATTTCTGAAAAGCCGGCATGAAAGTCATAATCGGTAAGCTGGCAAAGCAGACGGATGCTTTCCCGGCCGGGTTTTCCCCAGGCGGACAGCAGGGCATGGTCGACTTCCGAAAACAGGTCGCCGCCTGACCATTCTTCTTGGCTGAGTTTGAGGCCGCTGACCTGCTTCCGTTCGATCCATCTTTTCTCAAAGGGTGTCTTGATGTCTTCCCAATATTCACGGGACGGGTTGAGGCTGTATATACTGATTTCAAAAAAGGATTTGAGCCGGGACAGCAGTTGCAGATGCAACGGGGATATCTGCGACAGCCCGAAGAAATGGACCCGTGAAAACAGGTTCCGGCCCCTGGTGTTTCCTGCATCCGCGGGAAAAAGGATCTCTCGGGCATATTCGGCAACAGAGCAAAACGGCTGGCCGGTCGACCGCCCCAGTTGGTCTTTCAGGGAACGTACCTTCCGGTAAATCCAGCGCTGGCAGATTTCCATGGCATCGGTTGTCTCACTGTCGGTCAGCCATCGCTGGATCATATCCGACCGGTGGTATTCATATTCCTGAAACAGTCGGGCCAGTTCTTCGGAGAGCTGCCAGCAGCGGATTTCGATATCGCTGCGCGCGTTTCCCCCGGTCAATCGAAGATAGGGGTTGAGGGGAGTCAGATCCGATAATTCACAGTCCTGGGCCATAAGGATGAAAAACAGGATGATTTTAAGGCCGTCTTTGTCCATCAGTTTGGGACCGGGGCCCGGCCTGGGGTCAAGGGACTGGATCATCTGCCACAGTCCGGTTTCCAGGTACTGAAACTCGACGTTCATGAAAATTCCGGTTTTGCGGGCAAGGGTGAGTTTGATCCACTTGGAGAGGTTCATGTTTGGAACGATCACCACCGGTGGGTCCAGAATATTGCCGCCGATACCTTCCGGACCGAGGTTTTCGAGGAGCTTGTCTGCCAGCGGCATCAGCTGATTACTGAAATATAGGTCAACGCCCATGGGTCGAATCTTCCGAAGATCCAATTCGCATGCGTAAGCAACGAAAGTAGAAAACGATTGCGCGTGGGACAAACTGCGTTAAACTATCAGGGCAGGCTGTTTTTTGCAATTTTCATTTATGCGGGACCATCAACGCCGATGCAAAAACAAACACCCGTCATTTATCGGATTGGGGCTTTTAATACGCGCTGGAAATTTTAAAGATTAGATTGCCGTTCTGGTATGCGGGTCCGCCGACGAACAAATTTCCCCGGTTGAGCAGCTGGACCTGGGTTTCAAAAACGGTCCGCGCTTGCTTCATCATCAGCAAAGCGATGTCGGCCCTGCTGCCGTGGATGCTTTGGGGCGTAATCTTCAGCCGGCGGTCACCGGGAAGGGACACCATGCCAGACTGGCCCACACGCAGGTTGAGGCTTTCGCTGCTGAGCAGTCGGTAGGAAGTGTAGTTGAACATGGATTGCAATTCACCGATGTGTCGTTTCAATTTTGGATCGACCACGGTGTCATTGCGCGCGGCAAGGATGGTGTCCACGCTGATACGGCAGCTTTCTTGGGCCAACAGGGAGTCGGCGGTGCCAAACCATGAGAGCGTCAATACCGCAACCACCAGCAAACAGCGAAATCTATACCGCATTGGGTTCACTTTCCACGTCTGTCTCTTCAGTATACCAGAGGATGGTTTGTCGGGTTTCGGGAGTTTCAAAAATCATAACAGATGACATCGATCCTGTAAAAGAATTTATAATTGCGCTGGGTACGGGCGGCGGTTTAAGCACATAGTTGGAATAAGTGAAGAAGAGCAGCAGACCGGCCGTTACCGTCGCCGGGATGATATATTTCAAGGAAGCGATAAACCTGGAGAGACCACCCCGCGGACGATATTGCCGAAGGGCTTTGTTCAACACCTGTTTTTCAAGGGCCACGAAATCCACTGAATCCGCAGCGTATTGAACCCGGTCGTGAAGATTCTGTGAAAAGGCCTCAAGGGCGGCCACCTGGCGGCGGCATTGCCGGCACGCTGCAATATGGGCCTCCATCTGCACCCTTTCACCGGCGTCCAAGTCTCCGTCCAGATATCTGTCCAGCAGGATTTCGTCACAGACGTTCGAATCGGGATGGGTCATTCTTCCTCCTCCACCAACGGCTGAAGGATCTCTTTAAGCCGCTTGCGTGCATGGAACAGCCGGGATCGTACCGTTCCCAGTTTAATCCCGATGGCAGCGGCAATCTCCTCGTAAGCGAGGCCTTCCAGTTCCCTGAGCACAAAGATGGTTCTGGCTTGTTCCGGAAGCATTTTCAGGGCCTTGTCGATTTGTTGACGGGTTTGCGCGTTGGCCACCCGGGTCTCCGGTGAGGGCAAATCGCTTTCAGGCTCTGCTGCCGGAAGACCATCGGTGCTGTCGGTAGAGACGTGCAGCCATTTGAATCGCCGGGCCCAGCGCCGCTTCCAGTTAAGGGACCGGTTGACCGTAATGCGTTGCAACCAGGTGGCCAGCGACGCATCCCCTCTGAAATCGCCGATGGTTCGATACACCTGCAAAAAAACCTCCTGCATGATGTCCTGGCTCTCCTCGGTGTCTAGCGTAATTCCGAAAGCGATAGAAAAGATCTTTGTGCGAAACCGGCGAACCATCAACTGAAAGGCCCATTCGTCGCCCCGCTGCAACCGCAGGATCAGCTCTTTGTCATGCACAATTCTGTTTTGTATGGTTTTAGACACCGGTCAGGAAAAATAGTTCAATGTTTTTTAGGTTTTATGGCGGCGGCAGAAACTGGCGTCATCCCATGCATCGGCGACTGGCGCAGCACAGACGATGCAGCACGATCCGGCCGATCTGATCCAAAAATCAAGAAACGCTGAATAGTAAATTTATTCGACCACCCGGTCAAAGCAATAATCAACACCTTGTTGTCAGTATCATCCCTGGGCGTTGGGATTAATGCGGATTTCCACCCGGCGGTTCATCTGGCGCCCTTCCGGTGTGGCGTTGGTGGCTACCGGTCGGTTCTTTCCGTACCCTACTGTATTAATTCTGTATTCCTGAACACCTCGCCCTAACAGAAGATTTTTCACACTGGTGGCTCGACGTTCGGAAAGCTGCTGGTTATAAATTTCTGAACCGGTACCGTCCGTATGGCCTTCCACCAGGATCGAGGTCTGGGGATATTTGATCATGATCTGGGCGATTCGGTCCAATTCATTATACAGGCCGGGCCGGACGACATCGGAATCGAGATCGAAGCTGACGTCCCCTTTCAGGGTAATGGCCAGCAGGTCCCCTTCCCGCCTCACAGCCGCCGCATCGGAAGCCGCCAGGGCATCGCGCATTTCCGCTTCCTGCTTGTCCATCATTTGGCCGACGCCGGCACCGGCGGCAGCACCCACGGCAGCTCCAGCCGCCGCACCAATGAGCGTCCCTTGTGTATTGCGACCAATCGCCTGGCCCAACACGGCGCCGGCCACCGCACCGCCGGCAGCACCATAGGCGGCACCTTTACCTGTTTTGGTCTCGGGTGTGGCACAGCCACTCAATACGAACATCCCCATCAAAGCGATCAGGATCAATTTTTTCATTGTTGCGTTTTCCTCCCTCTCTCATCACGTATCTGAATTGATCACATATAATATAATAAGCTTACACGCTTCTCAAACGAGTGCTAATGTATGTCAAGAAAGCATGGATGTCTAAGTTTATTTTTAACGAACAATCCGGGACATCCATCCTGCAGATGCCCCGGATTGTTCATCCCAAGCCGATTGAACCCTCCCTGCCACATGCGAGGGGAATACGATCGCTATCGTGGTTCCCGCATGCTGTGGAAAGGTGCCTTTAGTATCTCCGTCCACCGTGGCCGCGGTTATGGCTCATTCGGTCACCTTGATGACCACGGTCCTTGAATTGCCATTTCCCGTTTTGGCGGTAGCTACCTGCGTTCCCATATTGGCGATGACCTTTGTACTGGGGTCCACGGTCATGGGGGCGCCAATGGTTCTGATGGCCTCCACGATGCGGTTTCCGGTAACCGTGATGCCTTGAAGGGTACCGGTGGTTTTCCCGGTAGGTGAATGAAAACGCCACCGGTGGTCCGCCATGATATCCATATGCGTGGTGGTTGATCAGCGCGCTGCCAACGATCGCCGCACCGACGCCGATGGCGACGCCTTCCCAGCGATGTTGCTGTTTGGAACCAGCCCAGACCGAGGTGGATATCAGACCCAGACTTAAGACCGCTATAACCGCTATAATCAGCTTTTCTGACCTTTTCATTTCCAGCCTCCTTTGTGATGGTTGAAGCGATAGACACCGGCGGCTGTGAAAAGTTCACTTCTTTTGGGAAAAAGGCCGATCCGACAAACGAGCAAGGGGGTGGGCCGGACAGGACAGGCGGGATGGTAAACGGCGGCATGCCAATAAGCCACCGAGGCTTTAAATCACTCTCACGGCAGGGGCCGGGTCAGCCATGGCAGGCCTTCCATTGGGTTACTGACCCTCGGTCTGCCCTGCACAACGATTCTTCAGATCAGCGACAAATCGATACTCCTCGATGGAACGAAGTTCCAGGCGAATACCGAGGACATGCCCGGTTTTCAGGCGGCTAATATGGGCGACGGCGCCATGCAGCCGGTGCGTTTTGCCCTGTATGTCCAAACGGATATCATCTATACGCTGACCCAGGTGAAAGTCCGTGGGCGTGTGGATCTGGATGCCAAATCCGTTGTCGCTGATATTGATCAGGTCGCGCGCCACGCCCTGAATGAGCAACCGGATGTCCGGCCCAGCCAGTGGTTCAATCCGTTCGTTATCTCTTTTTTCTGCATCTATTTCCATCATCACCTCATGCATCGTTTGCACTCGTTATCATCATGCGACGTTCGTCGAATCCGAAGACTCATTTGCGGCAACCGCTGATGCCCGCCAGGATTTCCTTCAAGGCCACTGTTTACTTTGTCGATGGGCCGTAAGGATAATGGCTTCGGTCTCTTCCCATCCGATACACGCATCCGTTATGGAAATAAACGGGTTAAGATCTTCCTTTCGGGTTTCCCCGTAAACAAAGGGCTGCTTGCCCGCTGCCACATTGCTCTCCAGCATCATTCCCCGAATGGCTGTATTGGGCTTGATGTGAATGCCATTGGTATGGCCGACTCTCTGAATCAACACATGATTGAAGACCTCTGCCTGCCTGCGGTAATCCTTGCCGCTATTTTTATGAGAGCAATCCACAATGACGGATTGAAGCAGCGAAGGATGCTTGGACAGCATGCTGCAGGCTTCGCCGATGCTGACCGGGTCGTAGTTGGGTCGTTTGCCGCCCCGCAGGACAATGTGGCAATATCGGTTGCCTTTTGAAAAGACCCTCGACGTCACGCCGTGGGGGTCATTTCCGACAAAAACCTGTGCGGAGGAGGCCGCCAGCAGCGCATTGATGGCCGTATTCAAATTTCCATCGGTTCCATTTTTAAAGCCCACCGGCATCGAAAAGGCGCTGGCCCATTCCCGGTGGTTTTGGGATTCGGTGGTTCGGGCACCGATACAGGCCCATGAGATCAGGCCGGACAGGCGTTCTGCGGCCGTTTGGCTCAGGATTTCCGTTCCTGCGGATACGCCCATCTCATTCAGGCCCATCAATATCCTTCTGGCCGTTCTCAATCCTTCGTCGATATCGAAGGTTTTCTTATCGATGTGCGGATCGGAAATGAGCCCTTTGTATCCCACATTGGTCCTCGGTTTTTCGAAATAGACCCGCATGACCAATTTGATGGTCTTTTTGACCTTCTCCTGCAGCCCGGCCAGCCGTTCACCGTATGTTAAGGCTTGCCGTTGGCTGATAATGGAACAGGGGCCGGAAATGATCAATAGCCGGCTGTCCTTGCCATCCAGAATATCTTTAATTTCCTGCCGGCTGTCGAGAACGGTCTGAGTCGCTTTTTCAGTCATCGGAAATTCTTCCCGAAGCTGGTCCGGCGTGATAATGGAGGTTCTTTTGAGGACATTTAAATCGTAGGTTTTTTTCATTTTAAGCTCTCAAGGGTAAAAGAATACAATCAACGTTTCAAAAAAACAAAGGGCCGGCCAATTTTGGCTAACCCATTGTTTTCATTGGTGCCTAGGGCCGGAATCGAACCGGCACGGGGCTAAGCCCCGAGGGATTTTAAGTCCCTTGCGTCTACCAATTCCGCCACCCAGGCAGTCGCTGTCTCTTGGTGCGGGACGTGCGGATTGAATGGTTCACGTTGGTGAGGCAGCTAATAACGGGTATCCCGCGAAATGTCAAGCACATGGCTCAGCATGGACCGGCGGATCCACCCTTCTTTTAAGGCGCATGAATTCCACCACACCATGACAGCGGCAGGCGGTAGCAATCATCATTGCTCGATGGCTGTTATTGCAAACGGTCTCCAATGCGGACAGCAGTTCTGCGGGGTAAATCCCACCTACGCCGGGCAACAGCTGATGACTTCGAATGATGATGGGCAGGAGATCGTCGGCATCAAATCGGGCCAACAGGCGGAAAAGATCCATGGGCCTGGGTTTTCCGGTATGGGTGCATATGTTTACCGGTTCAGGGCAGTTGTCCGGACAGATGAAATCGGCGTGGCTGACAAACACCTGGCCGGCTGTTCCCCGCATGGCATGAGGCAATCGGGTCAGCCAGGAGTCCTGAATAGGCAATGGATGAATGTGAAATAAATGCTTAAGGTTAAGCTTCAACCAGTCCGCCGCGACATGAACAGGAATGGCCGGTATAATCAGGTCCACCGATGCATTCGGGTCGAGCCTGCGATTGAGCCACTCGATGCCGTCTTCACGGATCGTGGTGATATCCTTTCCATCCATCGTGGACGATTTCTGATCCACCACGATAATGGTCGCATGGGGAATATGCCGGATGATCCGCTCCACGGCGATCTGACCGAATCGGCCTGCGCCGAGAATCCAGAAGCGGGTGGGGTTTACTGGGATGTCCCTTTGATCCTTGTTATTGTGCATGGCATTTGTTAAAAAACCCTATCGATTTAAATGGCAAAATGAATATGACGGCAACAGCACCCCAACTGATTCTGGCATCCCAGTCCCCGCGACGTCGCTACCTGCTCGAACAGGCCGGGTTGACCTTTGCGGTGATTCCCAGCGCTTTCGATGAAGATTCGGTCCTGTTAGCAAACCCTGCGGACTATGTCAAAACCCTGGCCGAGGCCAAAGCCGACGCGGTTGCACGGCAATATCCGGACAGTTGGGTGATCGGCGCGGATACGATCGTCACCATCGGCAACACCATTCTCGGCAAGCCCGGCGATTCAGGTGAAGCCAGGCAGATGCTGGAACGCTTGAGCGGCCAGTCTCATTTTGTATATACCGGATATGCAATCGTCTGTAAAAACAAACGCACCGGCATCAGCGATGCGATTAAAACGGATGTGCAATTCAAGGATTTGACCAAGGACGAAATAGACTGGTATATCCAGACTGGCGAACCCTTTGACAAAGCCGGCGCATACGCCATCCAGGGGATGGGAACCTTCCTCGTCCGGCGTATCCATGGATCCTACACCAATGTGGTGGGACTTCCCGTGTGTGAGGTGATCGAGACCTTGATCAAGATGGGAGTCGTCAGGATGAATGCCGAAAACCCGAAAGGACTCGCAGTGTGAAGGAACGTCTGGCCCGGATCAACAAGCGAATCGCCGACGCGGCCATCGGTTGCGGCCGCATTCCCGAATCCGTCCGCCTGGTTGCGGTAAGCAAGACCGTCAACGCCGACCGCGTGACGCAAGCCATCGATGCAGGTGCCGCGATTTTGGGTGAAAATTACATTCAGGAGGCCCGGGACAAGTTCAACACGTTGTATGAAAGGTCCGTGCAATGGCACTTCATCGGCCACCTGCAGTCCAACAAAGCCAAATACGCCGTGCGCATGTTTGACCTGATCCATTCGGTGGAATCCTTCAAGCTGGCCAAGGCGCTGGACAAAGAAGCGCGTAAAAACGGCAAGGTACAGGACATTCTCATCCAGGTGAATATCAGCCGGGAGGAGACCAAATCAGGCATCACGGAGACCGATGCCGTTGAATTGATCGAGCAGATCAGCGGTCTCGAAAACCTCCGGGTGAAGGGGCTGATGACCATGCCGCCCTTTTTCGATGCACCCGAGCAGGCCCGCCCGTTTTTCCACCAGTTGGCCCGGCTACGGGACCGGATCGTCGAGCGCAACATTCCCGGTGTGAGCATGCAGGAATTGTCCATGGGCATGACCGGCGATTTCGAGGTGGCCATCCAAGAAGGCGCTACCCTGGTGCGCATCGGCACCGCCATTTTCGGAGCCCGCCAATGAAGCTGCTGATGCACATCTGCTGCGGCCCTTGCAGCATCTATCCAGTACAGGTGCTGCGCGACGACCATTGCGAGGTCATGGGTTTTTTCTATCGCAACAATATCCACCCCTTTACCGAGTGCATGCGGCGCGAGGAGACCCTGAAAACCTATGCGGAATCCATCGCCCTGAAAATGATTTACCAGCCCGGCTATGCGCTGGAAGTTTTTTTGCGCCAAGTGGCCTTCCGGGAAGCCGATCGCTGCGCCTACTGCTACCACGACCGGCTGACCACCACGGCCAATTTCGCCAAAAAAGGTAAATTCGACGGATTCACCACCACGCTGCTCTATAGCCGATTTCAAAAACATGATCAGATCCGATCGATCGGCGAAGCCGTGGGGAAGTCGGTGGGCGTGCCTTTTTTCTATCAGGATTTTCGGGACGGGTGGAAAACCGGTATTGACGAATCCCGTCGGCTGGGCATGTACCGCCAGCCTTACTGCGGTTGCATCTACAGCGAAAAAGAACGCTACTATCGCCAATCCAGAAAGAAAACACGCCAATCCGGTGGACAATCAGGTGCTAAATCCCCCTGATGCCATCCGGCCAGGACTACTGACACCATGTTCGGAAACTTCATCTATTTCATCGTCGCCCTGTTGATCTATTCGACTTACCAACCTTCGGAGCAGACCAACTTCGCGCCCCTGGACACGTTGATTTACTTTTTTTCGCTGATCCTGCTCTTTTTCATTTTTTCCAGGCGCCAGTTTACCCGGATTGCGCATATGTCCGCCACCCACAGCCATGATGTGCTGGACCAGCAGTTTTCATCGGCGCAAACCCGCCAGTCCGTCCTGGCCATCGCCCTCTTCGCCGTTGATATTTATGGCCTCAACCTCTCTTCGTATTTAACGGGCATCTGGCTGTTCGAAGCGATCCCCACCTTGCAAGCCTTGGTGTTCTTGGCCCTTTTCGTCGGCTACCTGGCCATTGTCTGGTCCAACGCCCATGTGGCTTACCGGCACATCTATGGCGCTGACCTCACCCGCCAGGCCTACGTGGCGTCAAACATCGCTTTCAGTGTGCCCGTATTGCTGCCCTGGCTGCTGCTCTCGGGCATCGCCGACCTGATTCTGGCGTTGCCCTTCGACCTGCCCCGTGAGGTGCTGAGATCTCCCGAGGGCGAAACGGTCTATTTTCTTTTTTTTCTGTTTGCCGTGGCCGTGATCGGCCCGCTGATCATCCAGAAATTCTGGCGCTGCCGTCCCCTTGAAGCCGGCTACCATCGCCAGCGCATCGAAGCCCTGTGCCGGCGGGCCGATCTTAAATATGCAGATATTATGTACTGGCCGATCTTTGGCGGTCGCATGATCACAGCCGGGGTGATGGGGTTGGTAAGCCGCTTCCGCTATATCCTGGTCACCGACGCCTTGCTGCGTATCCTGAGTCCCGAGGAGGTAGATGCCGTCATCGCCCATGAAGTCGGCCACGTGAAAAAACACCATCTGCTGTTCTATCTCTTTTTCTTTATCGGTTATATGGTCATCGCCTATGCCACCTTCGATCTCATTGTCTACCTGATCATCTTTTCCGAGCCCATCTATCGTTTTGTATTCATAACCGGCATCAGTCGCACCACGGTCACCACGGGATTGCTCAGTCTGGCGATCATATTTAATTTCCTGGTCTATTTTCGCTTCATCTTCGGCTATTTCATGCGCAACTTCGAACGCCAGGCGGACGCCTCGGTGTATGGGTTGTTTGCCAGTGCGGCGCCGTTGATTTCCACATTTGAAAAAATAGTGGCCGTTTCCGGCCATTCTCCGGATAAACCCAACTGGCACCACTTCAGCATCGGTCAGCGGGTTGATTTTTTAAATCGCTGCGAAGCGGACCGCACCTGGGTTCGACGCCACGACCGCAAGGTGAGGGTCAGCATCGCCATCTATGTGGCGACCATGGTGGTGGTGGGTGTTGCCGGCTACCAGCTTAATTTTGGTCAAACCGGTAGACAACTTAACGAGAAGTTTTTCGAAACGGCTATTTTGAACGAGATTTCACGTAACGGTGAAAGCAATGCCGGCCTTTACGGTATGCTGGGGGATCTGTATCTCGGCCGCAGCAGCTTCAGTCAGGCTGTGGCTGCCTACCGGACAGCCCTTGACCTTGATCCGCATAGCGCCATCGTACTGAATAATTACGCATGGCTGCTGGCGACCTGCGAAGATCCGGCATACCGAAACCCTGAACAGGCTCTGGACCTGGCGCGCAAGGCCGCCGCCATCGAACAGTCCCCTTACATTTTAGACACCCTGGCCGAAAGCCTTTTCGTCAACGGTCGAATCGCCGAGGCCGTCGATGCGGCCATCAGCGCCCTGGAGCTGGCCAAAACCAACCGCGCCTATTACAACGGGCAGCTGGAAAAATTCCAGGCCGCCCGTGTAAATCCTATCATCGAATAGTATTAGACTTTTCCAGTTTCTTTTTACAAAGGGTATATTGAGGTCCAGATCAAGGCCGCAGGGTTTTCGAAACCGCAGGCGTAGCCGCGCTACGTCTAGGATTACGAAAACTCGAGAACGCAGAAATGGGTCTCAAGATGCCGTTTGTAAATAGAAACTACTTGATGCAGACCTTCCTGACTTCTAATAAATCGCAATGCCCCTGAAAAATCTTGTCAATGCCGTCCTGCTTCAAGGTGGTCATGCCGTCAAAAATGGCCTGTCCACGGATTTTGGCCATTTCGGCCTTGGTCTGGACCAACTTTTTCATATCATCGGTACCCATCAGCAGTTCATGAATGCCCATGCGGCCACGGTAGCCGGTGTTGTTGCACAAGTCGCACCCTTCCGGTTTAGCCAGTTGCAGGTCGTCGGTATAGGGAATGTTCAGATTGTTCTTGAACTCCTCTTCCCCGTATTCTCGGACCAGTTCGTCGTATTCCTGCTGACTGGGGTGATAATTGCGTTTGCAGGTTTTGCATAGCGTCCTTACGAGCCGCTGGGCCAGGATGCAAAGGATGGCATCGGCAAAGTTAAAGGGGTCCATCCCCATATCCAGCAAACGGGTAATGCTTTCCGGCGCGCTGTTGGTGTGCAGGGTGGAAAAGACCAGGTGGCCGGTCAGGGAGGCCTCGATGCCAATGGAGGTCGTCTCCTTGTCACGCATTTCACCCACCATGATCACGTCCGGGTCGGCACGCAGAAAGGCCCGCATGGCCGCTGCAAAATCGAACCCGATCTTGGGTTTCACCTGAACCTGGCGGAGACCGCGCTGGGTGATTTCGACCGGGTCCTCCGCGGTCCAGATCTTGGTTTCGGTCTTGTTGATAAAACTCAAGGCCGAATGCAAGGTGGTGGTTTTTCCGGAGCCGGTAGGCCCGCAGACAAAGATCAGCCCATAGGGCTTGGTGATCACGCTGATAAAGTTTTTGTAGTTGGGTTTGGAAAAACCCATCTTTTCCAGGGGGATGGGCTCCCCGGCCGCCAGGAGGCGCATGACCACGTCCTCCAGCCCCCCCTGGGTGGGGATGGTGGCCACCCGCAGTTCGATGTCCTTGCCGCCGTATTTTTTAAACTTGATCTTGCCGTCCTGGGGCAGCCGCCGTTCGGCGATGTCCAGGTCGGACATGATCTTGATTCGGGAGACCACCGCGGCCTTGTAGGAAAATGGAATGGTCTGGTAGATGGTGCACGAACCATCCACCCGGATACGAACCTGGGTATTCTGCTTGCCCGGGTAGGGTTCGATATGGATATCCGACGCACCGCGGCTGTGGGCGTCCAGGATGATCTTGTTGACCAGCTGGACCACGGCGCTGTCTTCATCGCCGATCCCGGATTCGGCCTCTTCCACCTCCTCAGACTCCACCTGAAGTTGGGAGAGGATATCGTCGATCTCAGCCAACTCTTTTTCGTCCTGGGTGAACAGCTTGATAAAATCGAGGATATCCTGCTTGAGGCTGACGTAAAAATTGACGGGGCGCCCTGGAAACAGGGCCTTGATCTCATCGATCTTTTTCAGGTCGTGGGGATTGTCGACGGCAATAACGACCTTGTTGCCGTCAGTTTTCAGGGGCACCCAGATGTTGTTTCTCATGAAGGGTACCTTCAGGCCTGCCATGAGGTCGCCGGGGATTGGGTAACTGGCGTTGTACTCGATGAAGCTGGTCTTGTAGTATTTTTCCAGTGCGTTGCCGATCTCCTTTTTAGGAATCTTGAAATCCTTCATCAAAACCGCGGAAATCGGTTCTTTACGCTGGGCGGCGCCGGCAATGGCCTGGGCCAGCTCTTTTTGGGTGAGCAGGTGATTTTCCAGCAGGAAGTCGTATTTATTGGTGCGGCTGCCCCGGGCGGCGATGCGCTTCTGGTTGTAAAGGGCCGTCCCCATAATCTTGGACAGCTCCAATACGGCCTTTTCCTCCGCCTCTCCGAATACACTGTCGCCTTTGCGATTGATCAGCTCCATGGTGCCCATCAGATACTTCTGATAAACGATGGGATGGGCCAGGACCTCCTTGGTTCGATAACCGGTTCGCCGGTCCCAGCTGGAATCGAACTGGAGATCCGAGTCGATGGCGGTCAACTCTTTCTGATCATATGCATCCTTGATATTTACCAGGGTCTGCTTCAGTGCAGCATACCCGGCAATGCTGGTTTGGGCCACGGGAATCCGGATTTCGGCGACCTCGTTGCCCGACTTGAAGCGTGATACCAGTTCCCGTTTGACGCCATCCACCACATAGACGGTAATCCGGTCTGCGCCGAACAGCTCGCAAATTTCGTCTTTCAGGTTGATCAGTGCTTCACCCAGGTTGTTGGCTTCGTTGAGCCGATGCCCGATAGCCTGAATCCTGGATTTATATTTGGCTTCAGACATGGCTACACTGCCCGTGTCCTCTTCAAATGTCATAGAAATCTCTGCATTGGCCATAAATCACATCCTGCTGTGGGTTGGGTATTTTCGCTGTCCGCGCGTGGCGCAAGATCAATCATGATGGTTAAGTCGGCACTATTTGCGGTATTGGTGGTAGAGTTTTTTGCATCCGCCGCCGATCAGGAACAATCCCATAAAATAAAAACAAAATCGGATAAAGCCGGAGGCGGCTGCAAATCTCGGTATCTGCTCAATGCTTGGCATCACTTGGGGGATTCGGTAAAAAACGCCCAAGCCAGCCAGTATCAATACAACGGCCCAGATGCGTTGGGCCGGATTCACCTGTTTGTTGGCCATGGACAAACCTGATCGCAAAATTGAAAACAAATAATGACCCTTGGCAACGGCAAAACGCCTGTGTAAAAAACGCCTAAGTGGTCGTGAATAGACAATTATATACCACATCCACCGTAAAAAAAGCACCCCAATTTTCCCGCACCGGCGGGCGGAGGTAACCACGGCATTATAATCGGTCATTGGATGGGTCGACTTAAGCGACGATGTCCTTTTTTCAAAAATAATTAAAAAAGGCCGGGAGGATTACCCCACAGCCTCTTTTCTTACATTCGGCAATGGGTATCAAACGAACGATGCGTCTCCCCATGGCCGGTCGGGCTCAGTTGTTACAGCGCACTATCCCTTGAGCGACCCTTTGAATTGTGGTTTTCGTTTCTCGATAAATGCGCGGGTCCCCTCTTTTCCATCTTCACTGGCCATGCAGATGGCGAAGGCATCGACCTCAATCTGGCAGCCGGTGGCCAAATCCACGTTAAGGCCGTTGTTGACCGCCTGTTTGGCGGCTCGAAGGGAGACCTTCCCCCTGGTTGCAATGGTCCTGGCGGTCTTAAGCGTTTCCTCCATCAGTGTTTCCTGGGGGAAAATCCGGTTGACCATGCCAATCCTCTCGGCCTCTGCGGCAGGGATCAGCCGCCCGGTAAAGATCATCTCCTTGGCCCGGTTGCTGCCAATGAGGCGGGGCAGTCGCTGAGTGCCGCCAAATCCGGGGATGATACCCAAGGTGATTTCCGGCAGGCCGAACATGGCGTTTTCCGATGCATATATAAAATCGCAGGCCAGGGCCATCTCACTGCCGCCTCCCAGGGCAAAGCCGTTGACCGCGGCAATCACCGGAATGGCCAGTTCCTGGAGTCGGCCGATGATCAGCTGCCCTTTTCTTGAAAACAGCTTACCCTGCAGGGTGTTGAAGGTAGCCAGTTCGGTAATGTCTGCACCGGCCACAAACGATTTTTCACCGGATCCGGTAAGGACAAGCACACGGATCGCTTCGTCAGCCTCGATTTCATCCAAGGCTGCAGCGAGTTCGTCGAGTAAATGGCCGTTCAACGCATTTAGTGCTTTGGGACGGTTGAAGGTGATGGTGGCAACACCTTCCACCACATCAAAGATGATGTTTTCGTAAGCCATGGCAGTTTCCTCCTGATACGTTTCTGGTTGAATGATCGGTGGCCGGCAGTGACAGCAGTACTGTAGCGGCTTTTACCCGTTTTTGTCCCGCTCGGCCGATGGCAAGATAAAGGCGGTGGGACTGGTCTCTTTAATATACTTTCGGATCCCGCGGATGATACCGTCACAGAGCTCCTCCTGGTATTTGGCACTGATCAGGCGCTTGCACTCCCTGGGGTTTGAAATAAATGACGTCTCTACTAGAAGCGCCGGCATCTGGGCGCCCAGAAGAACATAAAAGGGTGCCTGTTTGACGCCTTTGCTGCGAATGTGGCTGAAATTATTTTTCAAGTGCAGATACACTTCCTGCTGGACCATGGCCGCCAAGCGGCTGGATTCGCTGATTTTGGCGTTCTGCATCAAATCGTATAAAATAGTCTCCAAGTCGCTGATATTTTTTGCAGATGTCGCATTTTCACGGGCTGCGACCCGAATGGCATCCTCGTCAGTGGCCAGGTTCAGGAAAAAGGTTTCAATACCGTATGCCCGCCTGTCTCTGACCGCATTGGTATGAATGGAGATGAACAGATCCGCATTCTGTGTGTTGGCGATGGCGGTGCGCTCTTCCAGCGTCAGGTAACGGTCGGTCGTCCGGGTGAGCACCGCATCGCATTTGAGCTCGGTTTCCACTTTGCGGGCCAGTCGTTTGGCAATCTGCAAAACGACGTCCTTTTCATGGACCCCTTTCAGATACCCGGGCGCACCATAATCTTTGCCACCGTGACCCGGATCGATGACGATGCGGCTCACCCCCAAGGCCAGTTGGCGGGCGATGGCACCGGGCGGCAATTTACCCGTGGAAGGCCGTCTGGGTGAGGTGGACGGGCCGGCGGCCTGTCGGTCTGAATCGGCCCCCCACACATCCAATACGATGCGAAAGGGATTTTTCAGGGAAAAAATTTTATAGGTTTTAAAAGACTTGATATCCACAACGATTCGGACCGATTCACCGGTGTACTGCCCGGCCCGCGCATCGCTGAGCAATTCATCGTTAATGGGGACAAACTTCTGGATGTCCCTGCCCAGCCTGCTCTTGCTCAGGTCGATATACAGCCGCTGGGGCTTCTTGATGGCGGGATCTTTTTTCAGCAATCGGTGTGAAAACCGGGTCTCCTGGTCGGCATCGATAACAATCCGGGTATAGCTGGGGTTGGACCAGAATCGCAGTCCCTGCACGGTCACCAGGCCGGTTTGCTGCTGCATTGACGCATCTGACATGCCAGCCTCTGAATCGTTTTGATTCTGGGCGATGATACTCGCCAGTGGGTCACCCACATCGATCGTTGCAGCGGTCCCGGAAAGATTACCGGCCAGTATATCGTCGGCTTTTTTGGCAAAAGCGCTGCCTGGAAACTCTCGCTTCACCCGCCGGAAGTATTCCATGGCCTGGTCGAGATCCGCCTCACGATGAGACTTGTCCGACAACCCCTTAAACAGCAATCCGGTCATATACAGCGATTCGGCCGCATCGGGACCCCTGGCGTCCGATCGGTAAGCCACTTGAAAGTGATCGACACATTTTTCCCATTGATCCCGATATTTTTGTTTCTCAGCGCTGGCCATCAACTGATCATACTCGGCAAGGGCTTTTTTGAGATGCCTGGCAGCAGCCGATTTCCCGGGTCGTGGGGCCGGCCTATCCAAATCGGCCAGCTGCGATCTGGATTTCGGGGAATAGCGGCTCTTGGGATATCGTTGGATAACCCGTTGGAACGCATTCACCGCTTCCTGTCGGTCGGCGTCCAGATAGGATCGCGTGTGCAACTCCAAATATAGGATACCCGATTTATAGAGTCCGGCGGCGGCCCAGGGACCGGAAGGATCAAGCCGGTATACCTTCTGGTATTTATCGATACAGGCCAGCCACTTGTCACGGTATTTCTGGTAGCGGGTATTTTTCTTGAGCGTCGCGTAGGCCTTTTCGGCTTGATAATACTGTTGCTTGGGCGTCAAGGCCCAGGCCGGCCAAACCATGGACACATTGATCAGCAAGGCAAGGGCCACCAAGCGGAAAACAATCAAACACAAAGATGTATTGGCGAGTTGCGGCATGTTCACTCGAGTAAGGGTCAATTCACAACGGATTGTGCCTTGATCTGCAGTTCGTTTAACATATTCAAGGCGTCTATTGGGGTCATTCGGCTTAAATCCAGCATCTGAAGCGATTCCAGCAGTTTTCGCTCCATGGGGCTGAACAGCCCCAATTGAACGTGCCCCTTTCTTTTTTTTCCACCGGTTTCGGCCGCTTTATGTTCAGCCGCCCGAGGATGCATTCCCGCTTCGATCTGGGCAAGAATCTTTTTGGAACGCCGGATCACCGGTTCGGGAATCCCGGCCAGTCGTGCGACCTGGATGCCATAGCTGCGATTGGTACCCCCTTCGACCAGTTTTCTCAAGAAAATGATTTCGTCGTTCCACTCCTTGACGGCGATATTGTAGTTTTTGACCCGGTCGAGTTGGTTTTCCAGTTCGGTCAGTTCGTGGTAGTGGGTGGCAAAGAGGGTGCGAGTGCCCGTACCGTTCAGGTCATGAAGGTGCTCGGCCACGGCCCAGGCGATGCTCAAGCCGTCATAGGTTGACGTGCCGCGGCCGATCTCATCCAAAATCACCAGGCTTTTCTCTGTGGCGTTGTTGACGATGTTGGCCGTTTCCTGCATTTCTACCAAGAAAGTACTCTGGCCGGCTGACAGATTGTCCAACGCGCCCACCCGGGTGAAGATACGGTCGGTAATGGCAATATTGGCCATTTCCGCCGGCACGAAGGATCCCATCTGAGCCATGATGGTTACCAACGCCACCTGTCTGAGCACTGTGGATTTTCCCGCCATGTTGGGGCCGGTGATGATCAACACTTGATTACTTTGATTGTCCATGACGATGGAGTTGGGAACGAACCGCTCTCCGGTGATTAACTTTTCAACCACCGGATGACGTCCCTCCCTGATCTCCAGGATGCCCTCGGTATTGATCTCCGGTCGGCAATAGCCGTTGTTTTGGGCAATCTCGGCAAACGAGGACAGACAATCCACCCGGGCAATGAATCGGGCGACCTCCCGGATCTCGGCGTGATGCGCCTTGACCTGATCCCGGATGGAAACAAAGATCTTCATTTCCAGACCGTTGCGCTGGTCAGCGGCATTGAGTACCCGGGATTCGAAATGCTTCAACTCGTCGGTGATGTATCGTTCCGCATTCACCAGGGTCTGTTTGCGAACGTAGTGATCAGGCACCGATTCACTGTGGGTGCGGGAAACCTCAATGTAGTAGCCGAAAACCTTGTTATAGCGCACTTTGAGGGAGTTGATCCCGGTAGCGCTGCGCTCCTTGGCCTCCAGCTTTGCCAACCATCCCTTACCGTCCTTGCCGATGCGGATCAATTCATCCAGACCGTTATCGTATCCCTCACGGATCATGCTCCCTTCGGTGATCACCGGCGGGGCATCCTCGCGGATGGCGCGATGGATCAGGTCGGCCAGTGCCTGCATAGCGGTGGTGTCCCGTTCATACCGATACGGGGCGGCGGAGAGATGGGAAAGTGCGCTAAAGATGTCAGTCAATGCTAAAATGGAGTGTTTCAACGCCGTCAGATCCCGTGCATTGCCATGCCCCATGGAGATTTTGCTGCCCAGGCGCTCAAGATCCCGCACAGGCTTGAGGGACTCGCGAAGCTCCCTTCGGATCTGCATTTTTCCCACGGCCTCGGCAACCGCATCAAACCGGACCTGAATCTGGACAGGATCCAGCTGCGGATAGCGCAGCCAGTGAGCCATGAGCCTTCCGCCCATGGCGGTGACCGTCCGGTCCAGAATCCCCAGCAACGTTCCCTGACGGCTGCCGGTGCGTATATTGGCCGACAATTCCAGATTACGGCAGCTCTGGTCGTCCACGACGAGAAACTGCCCGAGAAAGTAAGTCTGGACGGCAGTAAGGTGGTTGATCTTCTGGCGCTGGGTTTCAGTGACATAGTGGATCAATGCCCCGGCGGCCCCCACGCCGGCTTTCATGGACTCGCATCCGAAACCTTCCAGCGAAAGCGTGTCGAACTGCTCCAGCAGTCGCTGACGGCTACCGGCAAACTCGAATGAACGGTCTTCCACCACGGTCACGGCGCTGATGCGGTCTTCCTTGATAAGCGGTGAGAAAGCGGCATCGGATTTCAGAGATTCGGGCAGTAAAATTTCTCTGGGGGCCACCCGCATGATTTCATCTAAAAGGGCATTTATATCGGCCGTCTCGGTGAGGCGGAACGTACCGGTGGAAATATCAAGACTGGCCAGGCCGGTCATATGCTGGTGCCGGGACAGGGCCAGAATGAAATTGTTGGTCTTTGCATCCAGCAGCTCATCCTCGATAATCATCCCGGGGGTCACAACCCGGACCACTTCCCGCTTGACCAGCCCTTTGGCCGCTTTGGGATCTTCCACCTGGTCACAGATTGCGACCTTGTATCCCTTTTCAATCAGCCGGGAGATATATCCCTGTGCCGCCCGATAGGGTACGCCGCACATGGGCACCGGCGATTCATCGTGTTTATTGCGCGACGTCAGGGTGATCTCCAGCGCACGGGAGGCGACGTGGGCGTCTTCGAAAAACATCTCGTAGAAGTCGCCCATGCGGTAAAACAAAAGGGCGTCAGGATACCGCTCTTTGATGGAGAGGTATTGCTGCATCATGGGTGTAGCTTTAACAGGGGCCATCAATAATGGAATATTTACAATGTGTTAAGGATGTGAGGCGGCAGGTGACAGAGGCGGCCACCCAAATAGGGCGGCAGATGACAGGACGATGTTCCAAATTCGCCGCGGCCGACGGCACGATCCGGGTCATTTCAATTCAGCAACCACTTCCACGGGTTCATCTTCAGCGGGTGCCGCTGGTGAAGGCTCAGCGGGCATCGTTTGGGCGGAGAGCTGCTTTTCCAATGACGATACCGTTTCCACAAGGCTGGTCTCCTTGGCCTTGAGCGTCTTGATGGTTCTGGCGTCCTTGAAATGTTGGAATAAGCTGAAAAAATAGGAGATCAAAATACCCACCAGGAAAAAGGCCACAAAGAAAACGGCATTGGCAAGAAACGGCGTCTCATAATAAAATAAGCCCAGGTCGATCATCAGGCGGCTTTCAGACATGAAAAAATCTTTGTTCTGAAAAATGACCAGTCCAACAAGGCCGAAGACGACGATCCAGAAGGCGATTTTCACCTTTTTCATTGTGTGTTTCTCCTCCACCTGGTTTCCGTTGGGGGGTTAACGTCGCGCCGGGTCTGGTGGACTAAATGACGGGGCTATCGCAAACGTCCATGAAACCCTTTGATTATCAAGCACCTCTATCCTTTCCCGTCCCAAAACTCAACCTTTTTTTCCTTCGAGAGGGACCAATTCAACTTGGCCCCATGCACCCATTTCACGGCCGGCAACCACCACGACCCCCAACACACCGGCGATACGTTTGCCAAAGGCGATGCCCGTTTTGATTTCTCGGGACGACCGGATCCGGTTGCCAATGGCCGTGGCGGCGGCATCCGCCAGGGCACAAGAACGGGCAACCACGCAGACGGCATCGGCCGATCCTGTCGACAGAGAATGGCCCACCGTTCCCGAAGAGGTACACAGCCCGATACCATCGCGCGCATGCGCCACCTTAATCCCCAATTTCATACTCAAGGGGGACTTGCCGGCAAATAGTCCGGCCACCACCGGGTCTTTCGCTTTTATGAAGACATCACCTCCGTTTTCCACCACCACGTCGCGACTGTAACCGAGCAATTTTCGACCGACGCTTTCGGCCACCGCACCGGCTACCGCTGCCATGGGCCCCACCCCGGCTGCGAGGCCTGCTCCGATCATTTCACGGACGATTTCAGGTGCGAACGCCTGTTCCCGCCAAGGCTCCAAGGTGACAGCAAAATCCGGATATCGCTGAATATATCCGTCGATCTGCCCCCGACAAACAAGCACCTGTTCGCGGGCATCATGGTCGAGCACGCGGTCGGCCTGGACCATCAGGTCCGTCTCCTGACAGACAACCCGAAAGGCATGCAGGCCCACACGGCGCACCCGTTGTCGATAGGTTCGTTCACAATAGTGGGCCGGGGAATGCGACTGTGAATCAGATGGGTTGTTCATGGGTCTGAAATAAGGATTCTGTTCACGGTTATCGGTTCACAGTTAACCGTTATGGTAAGGTTACGTTATTTGGCCACGGGTCGAAGGCGTTCAGGAAACTGGTGCAAAAAATAGCGGTCGGTCATGCCCGCAATGTAGTCCCGGACGATTTCCGGGTTGCTGTGATTGGCAATGTAGGCGTCCGACATGTCTGACAGAAATCCTGAAAAGATGTCGGATGAACGGTTGTTCGTCTCCAGATCCTCCAAGCGCATGTCGAACAGCATGCAAAAGAGCCGGTGAATGGCCGCCGCGTGCACCTTGCTTTTCGGGTTCTTGTAGATGCGTTCCAGATTGAAGGCTTTGAGGGCTTTCAATGCATCTGAAATCGTGGGGCTGAAGGCTACAAAATGGTTCTCGTGGCTGTTCTGGATCACATCGGTTACCAGGCGGTAGACAATGGTCCCGTTGGTGTTGCCCAGAATCCGGGCAATGGATTTGGGGATATCACGGCGAACGAGAAGGCCCAGGCGGATGGCATCTTCAAGGTCACGGCCGATGTAGGCGATGGTGTCGGCCATCCGTACGACACATCCCTCGGTCGTCATGGGGATAAGCGGGTAATCCGGATCAGCCTTCTTGGCGGCGATCTCTGCTTCGAAGACCGAAAAATCCTTGTGGGGATTGGGAGCCAGCAGCCGATTATGGATCTCACCGTCATGGCAAAGAATCCCGTCCAGGGTTTGCAGACACAGGTTCCATCCCCGGCCTTTGCGCTCCACCCGATCTAAAAACTGAATGCTCTGAACATTGTGCAAAAAGTAGCCGATGCCTGCCTTTTGGCATAATTCTGACAGGTATCGCTCGCCTTCATGACCGAAGGGTGTGTGGCCGATATCATGACCCAGGGCGATGGCCTCGATAAGATCCTCGTTAAGCCTTAAAAATCGGCCGATGGTGCGGGCGATTTTGGAGACCAATTGAACATGCAGCACCCGGTGGGTGATGTGGTCGTTGGGAATAAGGTAAAAAACCTGGGTCTTGTCGATGTAGCGGGTGTAGGCCCGACTGTGCAGAATCCGATCCGAATCCAGGGAGAAAGCCTGCCGGTATCCGGCCGCTGAATCAATGATGGGGTGGCGGCGCACACCTGAATCGCTGTAGGTCGCTGCCGGTGAAAAGACCTCCCGTTCCCGTTGGTTCAGCTTGAATTTAAGGCTGTCCAGTATGGGCGGAGTGGAAAACCCCTTAAATGTGTCCATCGTCGATCATACGCTCCATCATCTGAAAATAGTCGATTCCAGCAGCCCGAAACCCTTCCCGTCCATATTTCATATTGGCTTCCAGGATGGCGAATTGTCCGTCGTGGCAGCAGATATCCATGCCCACATCGTCCCACCCGCAAACTTTCGCCGCCCGTAGGGCTAATGCGATGGCGGCTTCAGGTACCGGCGCCAAGCTGATGCGCCCCCCCCTGGCCAGATTGGTGCGAAACTCCCCTTCCCCGGCAATTCGCCAATAGGCGTGGACCACCTTGCTGCCGATCACCACGGCCCGGATATCCCGGTCTGTGGGAAGATACTGCTGGATGTAGGCCACATGCCGGTCATGCGTGTAGGCATCCAGATCGGCGTCGTTGCCGATCAGGTACACGCCCCGCCCCATCGCCGAGCCACGCGGCTCTTTGGCAATGCACGGATATGAAAAATATTTCCTGATTTTTGCCTGCTGCCGTTTGCCATAAAACACGCGGGTTCTGGGATGGGGCAGGCCGGCCAGTTGAAACAGCGCGCTCTGCTTGATTTTATCCTGAACGCACTTGTAAGTATGGTAACTGGGAAAAGTGGGTTTGCCCACGGCATCGAACAGATCCGCATAAAACGCTGTGGGATAGTAGATTTTCCCGGCGTCTCGAATCCAACGCACTTCCTCTTGGCTGTAGTCCATGAAATTGGGACGAACACCGATGGTGCGGACATTGCTGCACGCACGCAAGCGAGCCTCCAGCGCCAAAACCTGCCGCGCCATGATTAGAGGCTGCTGACTATGGCCCGGACCACCTGTTCCAGGGCATTCACAAAGGGTCCGGCATGACCACCGGCAGCAATGGGTGTTCCTTCATCGCAGGCTTTGACCACTTGGGGATCAAAGGGCAATGTACCCAAAAAAGTCACCCCCATGTTTTCTGCAGTGAGCTGACCGCCGCGACTTTTAAACAGTTCGACGGTTTTACCGCAACAGGGGCAGGCAAACGGCCCCATGTTTTCCACCAGCCCCAGGATATCCAAATTGACGGTCCGGCAGAAATTGATCGATTTTCGCACATCGGCAAGCGCCACATCCTGCGGGGTCGTGACGATCAAGGCCTTGGCGCCGGTGATGGTCTGGGCGACGCTCAGCGGTTCGTCACCGGTGCCCGGCGGGGAGTCGACGATGAGGAAATCCAGGGCCTCCCAGCGCACATCGGCGATGAATTGTCGGATAATGCCGGTTTTGGCGGGTCCCCGCCAGATGACGGCCTGATCGGGATCCTTCATCAAAGACTGCATGGAAACCACCTTCAAATGGTCGCCCGCGGTTTTGGGGATCACCTGCTGGTCTTCGTTGACATCTAATAGCCCCTTGATGCCCAGCATACCGGCAATGCTGGGACCGTGAAGATCGACGTCCAGCAGGCCGGTCGAAAAGCCCTTGCCGGCCAATGCCACAGCCAGGTTGGAGGCGAAACTGGATTTTCCCACACCGCCTTTTCCGCTCATGACAATGATTTTGTTTTTAATTTTTGACAGGGCGCTGTCGATGTTCTGATCCTGTGGGTCCGGTGACCCGCTGCTGCCGCAACTGCCACCACCGCAACCGCCGTTTTTGGATTGTTTAATAGTCATGGGTTTTCTCGTCTTTCTGTTGGAAAATGGCTGCCAGCCGTTTGCGCATTCGGTCGTGATGGCTTCCAGCCCAATAGACCCGACCGCATCTGCCGCATGTATGAAACGTGTGGTGCTGCTGCCAGACGTAGGCAGGCACCCGTCCCGTCACCGCCTCCCGATCCACTTGATGGATAACATCGTTGCACGCAAGACAGCGGCTGAAAGGATGCACCTCGCCCCACGCGAGATTCAACGCTCGCACCACCTGCTTCATCTGCTGCAACGGATCGTTGGCCCGGATAAATACCAGGGGACGGCGCTCAAGTCGACACATCAACAACGTGGTGCGGGTCAGAATAATACGCTCACCGTCAATCGTGTCAAAAAAGTCTCTATCCCGGCTCTGATGCTGGCACAACGTATCGAAGCCGGCCGAACGGAGATATCGGCCCAATTTCCCAACCGTGTTATCCGTTGCAAAACGCATCGGTGACCTCATGATCGCGGGGGAGGCGGCGTAAACAGACTTTCATCGAAGCGGGCATTGGGCTGGTAACGATCCAAGGTCACCGAAACCCGTTCTCCGGATGCCCCGGACAAATCAATTCGTTTGGGCAGAACGAAACCGTCGATGATCTGGGTTCCGGCAACCGCCATGGAATAGATCGGATTCTGGTGGCTGTCGAACCACACCGACGCCACCGGATGCATGGAATCATCAACGGTAACTCGCTGACGGGTCCTGCCCCATCGATCAACCAGTATCAGGTGGGGCTGCGCGTCATTCTCATCAGACGCCAGACGGGCCGAAAATTCAGCATCCATGGGTAAACGACCCACCAGCAATTCCAGCAGATCACCCACGCTAACGTCTATTTGAATCATTTTCTCAAGGCTGCCGCCACCGAAACGTCTTTTATAGTATTCACGGGATGGGTGCATGACAAGGAAGAGATGTTTCCCGTCGCTGGAAACGGTACCTGCCGATCCACCGAATGGAGCGAACATGTCGATTCTCAGACGGTCGGACAACTGGCCGGCCATGGCCGCACGAAAGGTTTGTGCAGGTTGTTTTGGGGCGGACATGATTATTTTCCCGACACATTTGAATCGGGTCAGATCGGCGTTGGTTAACTTCAGCCCGGCCACCATCTGCTCCGCCGCCGGGTCGCGTTGGATATCCGGTGGGGAAAACCGCGCGCAGGCGCTCGGAAACCAAGCTGCCATTAGCAGGATAAGCGCCGACCATCCACTCGTGTAATAAGGGGAGCGATCGGATAACGATCGATGGTGAAGGCAGGAAAACGCAGCCATCATGGCGCCAGCAGCCGGATTTTCTGCTCAACGGCCGCTTTGTCTGTGTGGCCGTTTTCAATGGATTGGCGGTAACTCTGCCGGGCCTTTTCAGTCATGCCGAGCTTGTTGTAAACATCCCCCAGGTGCTCCAAAATGATGGGGTCGTCCGGGACCCGGCTGGACGCCTGCTCCAATAGCGGCAGGGCCTTGTCGTATTGCCCCCGCTTATAGTAAACCCAGGCGAGACTGTCGGTGATATACCCGTCGCCGGGCTTGTGTTCGAGCGCTTTGCGAATCAGTTGCTCCGCTTCATCCAGGTTGACACCCATATCGGTATAGGTGTATCCCAGATAATTAAGTGCGTTGGCGTTGTCCGGCTCTATACGGATCACCTGCTTCATGGCGGCAATGGAGTCCTCCTTCTTTCCCCACTTGTCGTAAACCACACCCAACCGGAAATAAAGGCGTGGGTTTTCAGGATCGAGGTCAAGGCCTTCTTTCAGCGCCATTTCGGCCTTTTCGTATGCCGCCACCTGCTCGTAAAACGATCCCAGATAGAGGCGAAATTCAGGATTGTTCGGATCCTTTTCGATCGTTTCCAAGAGGAAATCAATGGCTGCCTGAAGCTGCTCCATCTCTTGGTAAAGCAGCGCGGCGTGAACCGCGGCGTTCTGAAAAAAACGCGAGACCGGCGCCACCAGTTTTAACTGGTCGATGGCTGCAATCTTTTTTCCCATGCCATCCAAGGCCACGCCAGCCAGATAGTTGAGGTCTGAATTATCCGGCGCACCCTTGATCATACCTTGAATAATAATGGTTGCAGCCTCAAAATCCCGGGCATCCAGGTAGTTTCTCACCAGGATGCGGACGATCTCCTGATCTTCCTGACTCATCCTCCCCAAAGATATGAATATCTTTTCGGCCTTTTTCTTCAGACCCTGGTGATAGTAAGCATGGCCCAGCGCCATGCTTGCTTGGGCATTGTCGGGATTCTGTTTCAGGATATCGTTATATACCGAAGCAGCCTTATCGTACCTTTTATCGGTTTCATACAAGGCCCCCAGTTCGAAGCGCGACTCCACCAGTTCGGGCTCCAGAGCCAATGTTTTTTCAAAGTAGGCCTGGGCGGTTTTTCCATCACCTTTGATTACGTTGATCCGACCCAGAAAAAAATAGCCGGCGTAGGATCTCGGAAAGTTTTTTACGAGCTGTTCATATACCTGTTCGGCCTGATCCCATTGTTCCTGGTCCATGTACAAGCTGCCGAGTTGGAGATAGATATTCTGCTGGGACGGATCCAGGGCAATTGCGCGTGAAAAGGCATCCAAGGCAGCTTCAGGCTGGTTGATGTTCTGATGAATCCGTCCAGCCAAAATTAACGTCTCGACATCATCGGGATGGCTGGCCAAAACGTCGTCTAACAGCGCAATGGCAGCTGCCGTGTCTTTTTTCATCAGCCAGAAACTGGCGAGTTCACGTTTCAGATATACCGACTCCGGATCCTTCACCAGGGCCTGCTGCATGAATTCAAGGGCGCGATCCAGATTGCCTTTTTTGAGAGACAGATGGGCTTCGGAAAAAAGATAATAGGCATTGACCGGACGAACCTGAGCGTCCGGCAGGTACTTCCAGCTCGCACCACGAGATCCCGAACCCGTCAGGCCACACCCGGCAACACTAATCATGCAAAACGTTAAAAAAATGTATCTAACATTCAGTTTTTTCATTTAATATACTTTCAACCAATAAACATGGCCAAGCAGACAGCCGGATCGCTTGGCCAAAGCCATACGTATGAAACAGGCGAATTCCCGGTGACAGGCAGAGCGATCAGGAGACACCCTCGGTATAGGTCTCGAAGTCTGGAATTTCCTTTTTGAAATAGTCCCTCATCTTTTTGACCACATTTTTTTCGACCTGTCTCACCCGCTCACGGGATATACCGTATTTGTCACCGATCTCCTGGAGCGTCACCGGGCTGTCGGAAAATATTCGCTTGTCAAATATCTCCAATTCCCGGTCGGTCATCTGGGTTCTGAATTCGGCGATTTTTTCATTGAGAAGGGAGGACATCTCCTTTTTAGCCACCGTATCTTCAGCCGATTCTGATTCCGTGCTCATAAATTCAATTCGCTCGGTATCTGAATCCTCCTTGAGCGGCGCGTCCAAAGAGATGTCCCAGCCGTCCAGGCGCTGGTCCATGTCGACAATTTCACGTTCGGAGACGCCCAATCGCTGGGAAAGCAGTTTCGGTTTGGGATCAAAGCCCTCTTCGATGAGTTTCTGCTTTTCTTTCTTTAACTTAAAAAAGAGTTTTCGTTGTCCCTGGGTGGTGCCGATTTTCACCAGGCGCCAGTTGTCCATGATAAATTTGAGGATATAGGCCTTGATCCAGAAGGAGGCGTAGTAGGAAAACTTGACGTTCTTATACGGGTCAAATTTTTTAACCGCCTGCATCAGGCCGATATTGCCCTCTTGAATCAGGTCCAGCAGATTCTGCATCCAGACCCGCTGGAATTCCAGCGCAATTTTAACCACCAAGCGCAGGTTCGAGGTAACCAGCCGGTAAGCAGCCTCCTGGTCACCCTGCTCCTGCACCCGTTTGCCCAACGAGACCTCTTCCTCCCGGGTCAGCAGGTTGTAGCGGCTGATCTCCGAAAGGTAGCGTTGAAGCGGATCGTATTTAACAACGGCTTTGTCACTGGTCCGCCCGCTTGGCCGATAGGCGTTCTTACTCGCTGATGGTTTCGCTTTTTTTATTTTTGCCTTTTTCATACCCCTACCCGGGTTTTGAATTATTAAAATATCGGCAATGATGGCCGTCAACCATTGCCAGGCCTGTTTTTCGTGTGGACAAGACCTTGCCATTGTGTTACGGGTGGCGTCTATTTAAGCGCCTGTAGCTCAGCTGGATAGAGCAACGGACTTCTAATCCGTAGGCCGCAGGTTCGAATCCTGCCAGGCGCGCCACAGCTTACAATCTTTTGCGATATTTATAAGCCTTTAAGACTAAATCTGGAAGGCTTATTTTTTTGTCATCATCTTGTCGATCCCTGAGCTTCCATTTATGCGAAAATCAAAATTGAGTCAGTCGGTATAACCTTTGATTAATAACATCGTTTTATAATTTTCACAATCTCAACCTGGTCAATTCAGCATATCCATAGCAAAGTGGGGTGCGTTCCCCCTGAGCGGCGATCGTGAGGTCAAAGCGGCACGGCATCCTCAGGCAACGCCTGGCTTTACGTTGAGGATTATAGAATTGCAGGGCTCAATGGTCCCTTTTAGAACAAAAAAATACCGGACGGAAAAGCGTCCGGCGCAATCGGGATCGGATTTCATTGACGCAGTTGAAAAATAGTCGAGGTTGTCGCCGATCCAAGGAAGATGGGGTTTGGTTTATTGAGAAAAATTAAGCCGCTGCATCTTTGTCGAAAGCATGCCCATCCCGCAGGAAATCAATCCGGACCGGCGGTGCTCACTCAATCGAAAAAAGGGCATTGACGCGCTCCATTTTTCTGCCAAAACCATCGACAACCCCCTGGATCTGAGATCGTTGCAGACCGACTGATCGGGCGACCCGATCATCTTCAGGGTAGGACGGATCATCGACCCCCAGACCGATTTCCATTTTACGGCACAGGGCATCAGCCATACAGACAATGGACGCTTCCAAAAAGCACCCCTTTGCTTCTAATGGCGTATGGGAATACTGAATGATGCATTGAAGCGGTGCAGGGAAATGCCAGTTTTTCGCCACCATGGATCCCACCTGGCAGTGGTCGAAACCCAATACCTGGCGCTCCGCCTCCCTGAAGGTCATGGACTGGATGGTTACACGGTTCATGATTGGTTCTATTGCCGTTTTTACATGCTGATCCAAAACAACCTTGCCGATGTCCCGCAGCAACGCCCCCGTAAAGAAGAGACCGGTCTGTTTCAACCCTTTTATCTCCGCCAGGTCATTGGCCAAAATCGCAGCGGATACAGCACTCTTCCAGAGTTCTCCGGTGTTTAATCCGTATCCACCATGAGATCCGTTGAAACTCTCCGAGCAACTGACCAATAGAACCAAGTCGACGACCTGGGTCATGCCAAGATAGACGACGGCCTGCTTGGCGTCGTTAATTTTACCCGGCAAACCAAAAAAAGACGAGTTGGCCAGTTTCAATATATTTGCCGTCAATGCCGGTTCGTGGCGGATGATGTCGGACAGATCGGACATACCGCAATCCGGATCGTCCAAAAGGGCCATGACTTTTCCAGCAACGTCCGATACCGGTTTTAAATGATCGATCGCTTCAATGATAGACTCAACCGTGGACATCGTTTATTTCTCCGCTCGCGTCGGCAGGTTTCCGGATAAAGGCCCATTGCAGATGGCTAACCGACACGGTGGGCCAACAATTCCCGAAGCTGGCTTTTTTTTTCCGCGTCGAGGCGTTTGAAGCGCAGGGCGTTTGCTCTGAATTCCAAGGCCTTTTGCTTTCTTTTACCCTTTTTTCTTATCGGAACGACCGCATAAGGAATGTTGTGCACATAGATGCCCTGCTCAGTCATCAATAGGTCGAGTTGGACGTTTCCGGCATCCGGTGTACCGATGGTCTTGCCACCAAAGGCAATGCCCCCAACACTCAGGTTCGTCACCTGTCCCATGGCTTCCGGTTCGGATTTATACAGGACCATGGCAATCTCTCCGATGCTCATATTTGGATGATTGCGCAATGGATCAAATTTATTCCTTAAAATAACAAATGTGCCACGAGGCATGGAATAACGTTTATGCTTTCGCCGTTCAACCATGGGTTCTCCCTGCAAGTAATCGGTTATTGGTTTCGAATGGATAGGGCTTGATGACCGATATTCTGCAAGGAGTTTGCCAGAAATATTAAACAGCGCATTCGGCGTCAGTCGAGATTGAATATAACACCCGCTAATATGAGCGATCCGCACACAAGGCGGTTTTATTATCGAGGGTCATATTTAGGCCGAAACCCTTGGGTTGCTTAACCCGTGGCAGGTTCTGCCTGCCGGCAACATGGGTTGACAACGCGTGACGGCCATCTGCAATCCGCTGGCGCGCCACCCCCGTCGTATAATCAGTGGGGCATGCACGCGCGGTCGGGGTTAAAACAAAAAATTGGCGGGACCGACGATTTTTTGATGCTTGATACCTTTGCCATCAGACAACGGCGGACAATACAACGGTCACATTGTCTTTGCCGCCAGCCTGTTTGGCCAGTTGAATCAAGGTCGCGGATTTTTCACTCAGTGCTCCATCTGCGCGTAACGCAGAGAAAACAGCCGACTCGCTGACCATGTCGGTAAGCCCGTCGCTGCAAAGGAGGAAAAGGTCGCCTGGATTTTTCTTCCCTTTCAGAATGTCCAGGGCAACGGTATCGTTAACCCCGACAGCTCTGAGGATCACGTTACGCATGGCGTGCCGCCGAGCTTCGTCCGGACTGATGATTCCCTGATCCAGCTGTTCTTGAACCAGCGAGTGGTCTTTGGTCAGTTGCTTCAGCGTGCTGTTTTTCAGCCGGTAGGTTCTTGAATCACCCACATGGCCGATAATGAAGCTATCCTGAGAAAAGGCCAGCAAATCAGCGGTACACCCCATGCCCTGATGGTTGGGATGGCGTCCGACGTGCTTGAGAATTTTATTGTTGGACAGCTTGAAGGTGGTCTGCACCCGGGCGATGGTGTTCTCTTCAGACACACCGTCGTGGCCGGCAAACACCGCTTTGGCAGTGTCGGCAAATATCTGGCTGGCCACCTCTCCGGCGGCTGCGCCTCCCATGCCATCGGCAACCAGGCAGTAATGGCATGCTTCACTGATATAAAATACATCCTCATTGTTGGTGCGGACGTTTCCCACGTCCGTCGCACCGTGGTAATTGATCATCGGTGATTTCTGTGACACCTGAGTTCCACCTTTCACTTCCTATCGGAGTTTTTTTTACAGATCAGTGAAGATCCCGCTGCCGGCAAGCCCCACGCCTTATCGATCATGCGCATCTAAAATCAGGCAACAGGCTCCGGCTCCGGCCCCGCTGCCGGTTTCTCAAATTTGGCCCGCATGAACAGTGCCAGGTCCGAGGCATCGTAGGTAATTCCCAGGTGGTTCTTCAATTTCAACAGATCGTTGTTTAGCTCCAGGGCGGTCTGATAACGTTTGACGGTAGATTTCTCCAGGCACTTCATAACGATATCGTTCAATCCCTGGGGGATGTCCGGCCTTTTGGTAATGATCGGTGGGATGGTCATCTGAGGGATGGTGCGGATGGCTTCAATGTCGTTGGCGAACCGATAGAGGCGGCTGCCGGAAAGAATTTCATAAAAGACCAGGCCGAGGGCATAAATGTCAATCTGATGGCTCACCGCCTGCCCCATGGCCTGTTCAGGGGACAGATAGGAAAGCTTCCCTTTAATCACGCCGGCCTGGGTTAGCGATGGTTCTGACGTGGCCTTGGAGATGCCGAAATCACTGAGTTTGACTTCGCCATTCAGGGAGATCAAAATGTTCTGGGGACTGATGTCCCTGTGGA
This sequence comes from uncultured delta proteobacterium, assembly GCA_963716825.1. Lineage (GTDB taxonomy): Bacteria > Desulfobacterota > Desulfobacteria > Desulfobacterales > Desulfosarcinaceae > Desulfosarcina. The sequence continues at coordinate 9,531 of CAVQUU010000022.1, read as the reverse complement.
TAATATTCAGCGGATTCCCGGTCTTGTCATCCCTGCGCGCGTGGGAGTAATGCAGGCCGCTGCTGATCTTTAGAATCAGGAACACCGCCATATCCACCGGCAATCCTTTTTTTAAAAACCCCATGATCTCGGCGAGGTTCTTCCCATCCACATATTCCATGGCGATGAAATATGCGTTCTGAATTTTCCCAAAATCGGCAATTTGGACCACATTGGGGTGCTGCAGGAGCGCTGCCAGCCGGGCTTCCCGGATGAACATGTCGATGAAATCGCGGTTGTCTGCCAGATGGGGCAATACTTTTTTAACGGCGACCGTCTTCCGGAAACCGTCTTCCCGAAGATAATCGGCCAGGTAGAGTTCCGCCATCCCCCCTTGCGCAATCTTTCGGGTTAAGAGGTATGGCCCAATCCGGGTCATGCCTTCCATGGCTTTCTGCCTTGCCATCTCACGTTTTTTCAGGGTTCGCTCCAGCAGAAAAAGCGTGGAGGCAATGGCTGCCAGGCTGAAAACCAGAGACAACATGATGAACAGGTGGTCGGCTTTCACCGACGCTGCCAGTTTCTGAGCCCCCCAGCCGATGGATACCTTTCCGATTTTCACCCCGGAATAGGTGACGTCGGTTTCAAAAATCATGACCTGTGTCTGGCCATCGGTCTTTCCCGAAGTGATTTGAACGCCGTTGATGGTGTCAATCGGGGTTTCCGCAGCAGTGGGTTTAAGCTTCAGGTTTATTTTTGCCGGATCGGAATGGGCCAGGATGGTGTCCTGATGATCCAGAATAGCGGCATATCGAATTTCCGGGTTCTCCATCACCTCACGAATGGCAACGGTCAAAGAGAGGATATCCGCCGATAGAATAGGCGAACCACTCTTATCGGAAAGGCCAAGGGCCACATCGACGCCCTTGTTGAAAAATGTCTTTTCTGCGCTGTCGATTTTCCCCTGAAGGATGAAAAAAACAACCAGATTGAGGACCATCCAGGCGGCCACACCAACGGCAACATGCCGCTTGATCGGGGATCCGGACATAAATGCCTTTACCTTTCCGGTGACTGAATTGATGGTTGTGGTGGACAACTGTTTCATCCACATCATTGTTGTTGACGCTTTTTCACTGGCGGGCATGCGTATTCTCCTTGCCGTCCGATACATTCTCTTCAAAGGGCATCTCAATCACCGGACAGTTTTTTGATGATGTCCGCACATCGGTGGATCATCTGTCGCCGGAACCACCCCAGATCGTCGCGGCGTGAGATTTCACGAAGATTGACTCCTTTATCACGCAACAACAGCGCCGTCCCATTTTCTTTTTGCGCCGATCGAACGACCGGGAAGCGCGCTAAGTTGGCCTGAAGCATAAATGATCGGGACAGCGGCTTGTGACTGCCGCATACCGGACATACCATTTCGCGATCCTCGGACGGATATCCATCACCAGCAGTCCAGGCGCTGATTTTCGTCCCCATGGCCGACCTCAGCGCGTGCAGCCCATGGAAATCCAGAACCAATAAGGTGAATACAATCAGCATGAAACTGACCAGCGCCGTCAGAAAAAACGCTGTGGTCAAACCGACGGGACCGCTGGCGTCCATGGCCAGAAAGATTTCGCCGATTTTGGTGCCGGCATAAATAATGTTCGATGAAAAACATACCGTCCGGGTGCCGTCATCAAGTATATGGGGCCAGTAGCTGACACCCTCTTTCTGCTGTGTCGCTTTTGACGACATCGCCAGCAATTGGTCAGGGTTGGTGAAAGCGATTATTTTATTTTTGTGATCAATGAAGGAAACATTGATCACCCCCTTCACCCTGGCGACATCCTGCGCCAGGCGAGTCAGGGCCGGAACGTTCTGTTCAAGCAGCGGCAGCCCGGCTTGTTCGGCGTTTAACAGGACAATTTTAATTCCTGCCGCCGTCACGCGTTCAAACCGGTTGTTTTCCTGGCCGGCGATGAACAGGTAAAAAAAGACGGCCGCCACCCACCAGACGATCAGGCAAATAAACCAGCGGGTCTTATTAATCCGTTCAGGCTTGTTTTCAGGCTTCACGTCAGCAACCCTCTGGGCTCGGGAGCAATTCGCGGTTGAACCGCGACAGCGAGTGTATTCCCCGCGGTTTGCCGCGGGGAAGATTCGATCCTGCACGATGTTTCAGGATCTGGAAATGCTGACCCGCCAAAACGCCCTAACGGGTAAGCATGCCACGGTCAGCCAATCCTTTATTGATGCATAAAATTATTATGATACCAATGGATTGTCAAGGAACATCTCCTTTTAAGGCAGTCCTTTGATCAACCACCGGACACGCAACGATCTTGATCGCCATAACCGCCCTGCACCATCCTTGCGCGGCTAAAACCGGCCATTCGAGGAGTCACTATCGGTGAGTATGCACGGGCAGCGTCTATTGAATTTAAGAAGCTGCTATGGTAGATAAGCTAAGGATTTTCTTGAAAGATAGGACAAGCGTGAGTCCTTTTCTAACACGGCACGGATTCTCGCAGCTTTTCTCATTTGGTATCGGAGTTGTCACCATGTCCCTGGCCGGATCACGCTCAAAGCTGATATATGCCGCTTTCCACCTGTATCTATTGTCTATGGCCGCTTTCCTGGGCTGTGCCGGCCCAGGCGTTATCCCGTCGCTTTCACGGTCAGAAGCATACCGTTCGGATGAACGGATTCTACATCGTCTCAAAGCCGGTGAAACGCCGGAAATGCTGGCCAAAAAATATCTGGGAGAAGCACGTTTGGCCTGGATGGTGGAAGATGCCAATCCAAAAGAAACTTTTCTGGTTGACCGTTTGGTGGTGATTCCTCTGGTCATTCAGAACCGCGCCGGCATCACCGACAAGGGATACCAGACAGTCCCGATCTTGTGTTATCACCGGTTTGCGCCATCCTGCGATTCGCCCCTGTGTATGCCCGCGGAAATCTTTGAACAGCAGGTTCGATACTTAAAGGAAAACGGCTACCGGGTGATCGGCCCGGAAGCGTTGGCTGAATTTCTGGAATATCGCAAACCAATACCCAAAAAGGCGGTCATGATTTCCGTGGACGATGGCTATCGCTCCATGTATGAGGTGGCTTACCCGATTCTGAAAAAGTATGGTTTTACGGCCACACTGTTCATATACATCGACTACGTGGGGGTTTCCAGCCAGGCCATCACCTGGGACCAGTTACGGGAATTGAAGCGGGAGGGATTTAGCATCGGTTCCCATTCAATTGCCCACAGCGACCTCTCCAAACAGAAAAAAGACGAGGATGGCAAGACCTACCTGGCCCGACTGAAAAGGGAGATATTCCTGTCCAAGCAGATCCTCGATGAAAAGCTCGGTCAGGATACTATCATTTTTTCCTACCCGTTTGGCAGGCAGAACCAGACGGTCGAATCGTTGACACGGCAGGCCGGGTATAAAATTGCTGTTACCGTAGACCGGGGTAGCAACCCGTTTTTCGCCGACCCCTACAAAATCAAACGATACCAGATTTTAAAGCGGGATATGGATCGTTTTGTCTCCCGCTTGAAAACCTTTAATAATTATCCGTTAAAGTGAGTATGCCATGAAACGCAAACATGCATGTGTCGGCTTGGGGGTGTTATTGATTATCCTTTGGGGTTGCCAGGCATCCCAGGCTCCCCGGGAAAAAGACAAGCAGGCCAACGCATATGTTCAACAAGCCCAGGCCTATGAAAGTCAGGGAAATCTGGTAGAGGCGCTGGAGCAGTATAAGCTGGCGCAGACCATTGAACCCAACGAACCGGTCATTACCGAAGGCATCAAGCGTCTCGACCAACAGCTGAATGATCTGGCCGAAACTCACTATCAGACCGGCCTCCGCTTCAGGGATAAAGGCAAATGGGATCTGGCGAAAAAAGAGTTTCTGAAAGCGCTGAGATACCGACCGGATCATGAAAAAGCCGCCGCCATGCTTCAGCAGCGCCAACCGGAGGGAGAGAGAGGGTTCATCACCCATAAAATCGCACCGGGTGAAAGCATCTCAAAGCTGGCGCTAAAATACTATGGCGACTACAAAAAATATCATCATATCGCCAATTTCAACAATATGTCCGACGTAACCCAGGTCCGGGTCGGTCAGCGGGTCATGGTGCCGGTCATCGACGGTGTAACCATCGATGACCTGAATCGGGTCAGCGCCGGTTTGCCGGCGCAACCGCCCGCAGCGAAAGCGGCATACACCGTTCATCAAATCCAGCCGGGAGAAAGCCTGGCCAAGGTTGCCCAGATTTATTACGGGGATTACCAATTGTTCCCCGTCATCGCCAAATACAACGGCATATCGGATCCCGCCAGCATAAAAGTCGGACAGAAAGTCAAAGTGCCTCGCCTGGAAAAGCCCCCTGAACCGGCTACCGCAACCCCATACCGCCCGGAAGCACCTGAAACGGGGCCCGTTGTCGAGACACCTGAAGCACCGGTTGAATCAGTTGAAGCACCCCAACCCGAGGCGTCGGAGCCAGTGGATCAGGTGGCGGAATATCGCGAGACCGGCATTGCCCTGTTCAATGAAAAAAAGTACGACGAGGCGATCGTTGAATTACAGAAAGTGCTCAGTGCCGACCCGGAGGACAGCGACGCCATCGGCTATATCTCCCGGGCATACGTCGAAACCGGTAGAGCGCATCTTGCTCAGAATCGCCTCGAGGAGGCCAAAACCGCATTTATCACGGCCCTTGATTACGATGACAGTTGCAGGGACTGCCAGGATCTGTTGGCCCAGTGCCGCACGATCGAAGCCGAGACCCTGACCAAAGAAGGTGAAATCCTTTTAAAGAACAATCAATTCGACAGAGCCATCTCGACGCTCGAACGTGCTGTGGCACTCAACCCGGAGGATGCGATAACAACCGGCCTGCTGTTTCAGGCCCTATTTCAAAAAGCCTTGATTCTTTTCAACAAACAGGAGTATCTGGCTGCGAAAACCGGTTTTGAAAAAGCAGCCGCCATTCAACCGGACTGCAGTGAATGCAACCGATATATTGAGACCAGCATGGCCGAATACAAGGAATTCCACTACAATGAAGGTATTGTTTTTTTCGGCCAGGAAGCGCTGAAAAAAGCGATTATATCGTGGGAAAAAGTCACGGCAGTGGACCCCGGCTACAAGGATGTTCAGCAGAACCTAAAGAAGGCAATCCTGCTGAACGACCGACTGGAAAGGATTAAGAAAAGCACGACTCAATGAGGGCCAATGAAACCCCTTGACATCGGCCATACATTATCGGCTATAGTCGACTCGATTTCATTGCCGCCGCGTCACTGCGAAAACGCAACCCAAGAACTGATACATGCAGGTGGGACAACATGCCCCAGGTGCCGAACATCACCGTCCAGTTGGTTCACATCCAGGGCCCATTGAAAGGGCAGATCCAGGATTTTTCGCAATTTCCGGTCTACATCGGCCGACACTCTTCGTGTCAGGTCCGTTTTGACAAAGACCTGACGACCATTTCCAGGCGACATGCCCGAATTGATCGACAAGGAAACCGATTTCGTATCGTCGACGCCAGTACCAACGGCACCTACGTCAACGGCAAACGCATCGCCGACGTTTACCTGAGAGACGGCGATGTGATCACCTTTTCCGAAAATGGCCCCAAAGCCAGTTTTCTGACCAAAATTGAAGCCGGCGATGCACCCGTCGCTCATGCCCGGCCGGCTCAAGCGATGCCACCGTCACCGGTTTCACCGGCACAGCCGCAGATGCCAGCCCCCGCGCCGGCGACTCCGCCGGCAGTGCCTTCGACACCCCCCCCCCCATCCCCCTGAACCATGCTTGACTTTAGGCCCCGGGTTGGAAATCCCCGTCATCAGCGCCCATGCACCGCTGGTCATCCAATTCGGCCCGACGCTTCAGAGCTACAACCTGCTGCCCGTGACCATCGGCACCGATCCGGCTTGCGACTTCGTGATCGCCAACGACGCCCTCGCCGGACGACACATCCAGATATTCTTTCAGCGAAAACGACTACTATGCAAAAGATTTGACGGAAAGAGGCATGGTTTCGATCAATGGTCGGCCGGTTGGCGCGCAATCGGTAATCGCCCAAGGCGCGGAACTGTCACTGACCCATCAGGGGCCCAGATTCAGGTTTCTGGGTGGTGGCCGGTTGGCGGAGATACAAGATGTGGTATCGGAGCCCCTGGAAAAGACCGATGCCGAATCCAATCTTAAGGAACCAGACAGCGAGCCTTCAGTACCGCAAAAAAAATCGAAATCCCTGTTTAAAAACTTCTTCAGTTAACCCGTCCAACCTTCACAGGGCCTTTTTACGCCTGTCGCATTTCCGCAATAACCTAATCACAACTACCATATATCGTTTTTTAAACTATGAAACCATTACCAGCAGCCCGGATGCCTGGGCATCCGTGGTATAGATGTCCCGCAGATAGCTGGCGGCCGCCCGGGTCGATTTGTCAAAGTTATGACGCTCGTCCAGAAGGTCCAGCACGGCTTCATCTTTGGGGGGGCCGATGCGAAGTCCGTATTTCTCAACGGTTGAGGGGATAAACTGCCACATGCCCTTGGCGATGCCAAAGCGGGTGGGCGGCCCGATCACCTGGCGGATCGTCTGCTCCGGAGGCCCCTCTCCGGTAAAGGTCATGTTAATCACGCTGATCAGCTGGTTCAGGGTGTTAAAAATGGTGTTGAGGGAGTCGGCCAGTTTCTCCAACAGCTCGCTGGAGGAGGGGTCATCCATGGAGACCCGGCGGCCCAGCAGCAGGGAACAAACCCGCGTCAACACCTCGTCGTCTGTCTCGCCTGACAGCGATGGCTGGCAGCTGTTTCCCAGTCGGTCAACACCGCCTGCAGGGCGGCAATCCGCGCCTGACTGTCCAGCCCGGCCATCTGCTGGTTCAGGTAGGCCTCCACCGAGTCGGCGGAGATATCCCCATCGACTTCAAACCGGGCGGTGAGGCCGGATGAAATGCGCTTGATCATTGTCTCATCGACCATGTCCCGCCTACTCCTTTTTTACGTCGGATCGGATAATGATGGTCTGCTCCATGATACCATCCTTGTCATTCGCGCCCGGTGCCGCACGCTGGGATTATCTCTCTTTGGCGGAGCCCCGGGAGGCTGCTGTTGGCGTTGATAACAGTTCCGGATGATTGCCTCCGAAGCCCCCATCAAACCCGCCTGATGGCGAGGGCGGCGACTCCGGGGGTCATTCCCTGGATCATCCGTGGCGGCCAGATCGTCATCGTTGCGCGGCAGCGAAGCATCAGGAGGCATGCCGGGTTTATCCATGGTATGAAGGTCCGCGGCCGTTGGCGGTCCGATGTCCGATGGGTAAACCGGTTTTTTCATGGCAGATGACAATATAACGGTTTCGTCCATATCCGGGTATTCCGATTCCACCTCAAGGCTGGATTGACCGCCGGCGCGCGCCGAATCAGCCTGCCATTTTTGAAGAATCCCCTGAGGTACCGTGCTGATCTTTTCCGATGCCGTGGTCTTTTCTTTTCCCACAGATGCGATGGCGGGTCCGGAGAACATGTCGTCTCGAATTTGATTGCGCAATGCGTCAAGCGCTAAGCGGAATTGGCCGTGATCCCAGGCTACGCCGGTTTTCAACCCGGCATCGACCAATTCAAAGCCCATATGCATGGCCTGTTTCCAGTAACCTTTCCAGTTATCGGCCAGAATGCGTTGATCCGGCACCCAGAAAATCTGACTGCCGGCAAACACGCCCAAAGGCTCGGAAGGCTCTATCTCCAAGGCATGGCACCCTTTTTCGATATCCATGTGACGCAGCAACCGCCCCACTTCAGCGTATACGGTATCTGCCTGCTGACGGGAATTGACCAGCAACGTTCGAAACCAGACGGCACCCAAAAAATAGAGGATTTCAAGAAATTGCCGTTCCTGGTCTTGAAAGAGGAATCGGTTTGCCCCGGGAGCCGAGACCCCGTTATTCGCACCTGGCAGCGCAGCCGCCGTGTCGCCTGAAATCAGCGGAATAAACGCCGCAGCAGGGCATGAAGGTGCAGGAACCATGATCATGAAAAACGGGTAGAAGCGGAATGGCACGATCCGCCCGGAGACCATTGAATCAGGGCCGTAGCATGCATCCCTGTCGGGGCATCCCCTGCAGGGCAGGTCCGTATCCCATTCAGGTTTTTATCTCCCCGTCAAGCAGCGATGCGATGTCCGGCTACAAGGGAAAATAATGTTGACGGATTCGTAAAAAGCCCGATATCTGCGTTACGCTTCATCCTTCGTCACTGCGGCGTACCTTAAGTACGCCTCATTCCTCGGGGTTCGCAAGCCTTGATCTCGGGCCTTTTACGAATCCGTCGGAAATGCGACCTTTTACGAGTTCATCAATGTTGTCCCGTAAGAACGACGCAGACAAGACGACTGTCTGCGATTATTAAGGGAGAAACGATTCCCGTTGAGGAGCGTAGGCTTTCGGTCGGCACTTAATAGTTAATGATTTTGATGTTTTGCCTTTAAATTTTAAGCTATTATAAATTATTCAGAAAATTGGGCATTGTCAAGGTGGATTTGGGTGGGATTCATTCATGTGGATAGCACACAGCGAACCGAGCGTGCATCAACTGACACAGAAATGTCTCAGAATCAAGGCCATGAATCCAAGAAAGAGAACAAAAACCAAAACGATGGCATGTGATGCCAGGGCGAATTGCAATGAAATGTCAGCCGGGTAACCGATCATCATCATAGCCGCAATCCAACCACTCTCATGATTCCCCGAGTTGGCGAATCCTTGAATGGGAAATAGTTGCATGACAAGTTGGATGGCGACCAGAAACAGCAATTCATCCACCGACAGTGATAGATGCATGGCCGCAGCAATGCTCCACAGCATGGTTGCACTGGCAATCCAGATCGTTACGGAAAGCAGGATTTCAATTTTATTGAACGTGCTCATATTCAGCCACGGCATTTGCCATGCCGCTTATACGCTTGAAATGGACCAAAAACCGGCCCGAAATGCTACCAAGTATGATTGGAGAAGAAACCATCAATAGCCCCAACACAGCCATGCACACTTTGTAGGTCATCGGCAATTTAGAGAAAGGGAGTATGGCGGCCACAATCAACCAGACGCCGAGAACAAGGACATCCAACAATCTGGCCTTGAATAAGACCGTTGCACCTTCTTTTAAATCGATGCCCGCAGTCGATTTTAAAATCGAATGGAAGGGACAGTTCTCAAGCCCGCATCGGCAGCACGTAAGTTGCAAATCCGTGCAGACTTGAACAATAAATCGCATCCGGGAATACTGCAATTTTGCCCTTGGTCAATACATGAACCCTGGCCGCTCGGAAAAAGTAATTGATCAGAAAGCAGGTCAGTCCCAACTCGTACCCACGAGATACTGATTTCTTTAAAAGCGTCAGAAACTTCTTTGCGGTAAAATATAAAGAGTCCGATGACACTTGCGGCCAAAAGAAATGAAATAAAACTTCTGGTATATTTTTTAGCGGAATCGGCAGCCATATAACAACCATGGAAACGTTTTAAAACCAAATTCG
>CAVQUU010000021.1:0-190273 GCA_963716825.1 uncultured delta proteobacterium | reverse complement strand
GGTAAGTCTGAGCGATAGACTGCAATCGAGCAGGTATACGGTGAACCGGTCCGCAGCCGTAATTAATCCGGTTCGTCGTTACGAAGGGTGTCTAAGGGGCTGGCCACCGCCGCCAGGTTTTTCTGCATGACATGGGTGTAGATCTCGCTGGTTTTCACGTCCGTTCATCCAAACTATCAGCACGCCGGGCTTGGCGGACGCATGATGGATGAAGCCGAAATCCGACTTCGGGCAGCAGGTTGTCCGAAGATCAACTTGCAGACACGCAGCACCAACACCAATATGGTAGAATTCTATAGGAAAATTGGATACACGGTTGATGATGTCGTAAGTTTCGGCAAACGTTTAAATCCAGATGTCTTAGCTGTCTTTCACTCATATCCTCAAGAAATAAGAACCAAGCTAATGTTTCTTCGTCAGCTTATATTAAGTACAGCGGATTCGTTAGAGCAAGTTGGAGAATTAGAAGAGACTCTTAAGTGGGGGGAACCGGAGTATTGACTTCAACATAGACGATAAAGTCCCAGTGAAAGCGTTATAGAAGCAATCAAATGGACGCAAATCGAAAATTATTTTTTCTTGGTTTTTCAATTTTCATTTTCTCATTTTTTCTACCTGCCCTGACTGTATTTGATGAACCCATCAGTGGATATAAAAGTGCGTTGATGCTTTTTGGTTCGCTATTCAAATTCAATGGCTTTCTAAATTATTCTTTTTTAATCTTTGCGAACCTTGCAAATATTTTTACCATTTTGGTATTCATTCTTCAATTTAAAATCTCTTTTAAGCGATTGATAATTTTCCAGTTTATTGCTTTTTCATCCGCTTTTTTCTGGGCAGGCTATGGCATCGTTCAAGAAAAAAATATAAGCGATCTCCATATTGGATATTGGAACTGGTTATTCGGAATATTTTTCATGCTGATATCTATGTTCGCATCAATTAAAGAACGTAAATTTCCAACGCGTCGCAGCTGACAAGGAGCAATTACTTTGATTCCCAAAGCCGGGGAGCTATGCGCACGATCGACGAATGAAAGCAAACCCAGAACGGAGAAAGCAGAACCTGTGAACGATTTAAATTTTTCAAGGGCAAGTCCAACATGATTTGTAAAACTCAGGGAGGAAACCGTTAATGATACAATTGGGTTTGGACGCCTGTTTGTCGTCCAACATATCGGGGGCGGCATGAAAGCATATCTGGCGCTTTGCCAGCGGGTCATTGATGAAGGCATCTGGGTTGAAAATGCCCGGACCGGCAAGCGTTGCCTGACCGTCATAAATGCAGACGTTGAATACGACGTCAGTGACGGCCACTTACCCGTGCTGACCACCAAAAAGCTATTCTGGAAACCGGCGATTGCCGAGATGCTGGGTTATTTGCGCGGTTACCATAACGCTGCCCAGTTCCGTGCGCTCGGGTGCAATACATGGAATGCGAACGCTAATGACAATGCAGCCTGGTTGGCCAATCATTATCGTAACGGTGAGGATGATCTGGGTCGCTGTTATGGGGTTCAGGGGCGGCGCTGGCGCAATCCGGAGGGGAAAGAGATCGATCAACTGCGAAAAATTGTCGATAACTTGTCCAAGGGCATTGACGATCGACGGGAAGTGATGACCTTTCACAATCCAGGCGAGCTGGATCGCGCGTGTTTAGCAGCCTGTATGCATACCCACACGTTCAGCTTGCTGGGAGATGAGTTGTACTTGACTAGCTACCAGCGCTCTGACGATCTGCCACTGGGCCATGGATTCAATCAAGTTCAAGTGGGCTGGCTATTAATGATTATTGCACAAATCACCGGGAATAAGCCCGCCAAAGCGTTTCACAAAATCGTAAATGCGCACATTTATGAAGATCAGTTGGAGCAGGTAAAATCCATTCAGCTCAAACGCGATCCGTATCCGTTGCCCAAACTGAAAATCAATCCCGACATTAAGACGTTGGCGGATTTGGAGACATGGGTGACACTGGATGATTTTGAATTGGAGGGGTATCGACACCATCCGGCCATTCAGTATGCCTTCTCCGTGTAGACACAATGATGGCGGTGATATCTGCAAACAAACCATTGCAGCGGGCAATCGGTCGAATGCAGCGCAATGCGGCATTTATCTGAATCAAGAATTAGGAAATCAACCATGGCGAATTCACAAGAAATCTCAGCAGCGTTTCCTTTCAGATCCAACTATGTTGAGATGCATGGTTCCAGGATGCACTATATTGATGAAGGGTCGGGTGATCCAATCTTATTCCTGCACGGTAATCCTACCTCTTCCTACCTGTGGCGGAACATCATTCCGTACCTGACGCCGCTGGGCCGCTGCATCGCCCCGGACTTGATCGGAATGGGTAGATCGGATGCACCGGATCTGGCGTATCGCTTCGTTGACCATACCAAGTACGCGGAAGGCTTCATTGAGAAGCTGGGCCTGGAGAATATCACGCTGGTCGTCCATGACTGGGGTTCAGCACTTGGTTTCCACTACGCGATGAGAAACGAGAACAATGTTAAAGGGATCGCCTTTATGGAAGCAATCCTGCGGCCGATGAAGTGGAACGACTTTCCAGGCGGCTTCAAAATCGGTTTCAAAATGATGCGTACACCTGGGCTTGGTTGGCTCATGGTCAGCGTCATGAATGTCTTCGTTAACCAGATTCTGCCCAAGGCAATCGTCAGAAAATTGTCCGCAAAGGAAAAAAAATATTATGCCGCGCCATACAAAACTGTCCGAAGTCGCAGGCCTTTGCGACAGTGGCCGTGCGAAATTCCCATCATGGGCAAACCGACCGATGTTTACGAAGTGGTATCGAATTACAACAAAAAACTTCAGGAATCCGAGATACCCAAACTTCTCTTCTTTGCATCGCCTGGCGGTTTGATAAATGCCAAAACGGTTGAATGGTGCAAGCAAAAGCTTAAGCACCTCGAGGTGGTCGACATTGGCGCAGGGATTCACTATCTGCAGGAAGACAATCCTCACCAGATCGGTTCAGCGTTGGCGAAATGGTACGAATGCCTTGCGTAACCTGAAATGGTGGCAGCGCATAGGTTAAAAGAAGATGATCGATCTAAGCAACAAAGCGCCTAAACGATTTCGCATCAAATGGAATTATCTTGAGGAGCATCCAGAGACTTCTGGAAGGTAACGCGTGATCATCGCCGTTTCCCGATACTGTTGATCGTTCACCAATTCGCTATTAAGGAAAATCATTATAAATGCTGAACAATAGCCGGGTCGATAGAAAATGGTTCATCCCATTCATGTGGTTAAGTGCCGGCTTCGTGACTTGGTTTCTATCGAAATTTCTGTTCTCGTATATCTTGTCTCCCATGCTTATCGAGGCCGCCAGAGCAACCAACGCGAATACCCAATCAGTATTTTTAATGAATATTGTCAATTTTTTATTCGCGAACATGGCAGATTTCATGCTGTGTTTTATTTTTACGATGTTATTGAGTTACTTCACCAAATTCACAGTTCTGAGAATGTTGTTGTTTGTTGTTGGTGTGATTACCATCAGCTTGTATGCCCAAATTGAGGGGCTGATCGGCTACATGGGCATTTATTCTGAATTGCCCTCATGGGCGATTTCGTCGGAAATGCAGGGGTACATTTCGCTGTTATTGATCATTCCCCTGTGTTCGATCGCCGGCAGCAAGGTTGGCACCTGGATTAAAATGAAAAGGAAACCCTCCTAACCCGTTCGAATCGGGTTAGCCTCTTTTCAAAAAAAGGCGGGGATGGCATAATAGAGTGAAAAATCAGTCGCCCGTCACCGTATGGTCAAGGTGGGCACTGGGCGTGAAAATCGCTCATATCAGGTATAACCATGCCAAAAAACAAGCTTCTCAAGTACGAACGCGTCAAACGTCTGCCCAATGTCACCTTTTCCGTGTTCGGTGAATCACCACCGCCTCTGCTCCTATCCCTGGTACGATGAGCGTTATCAAGACATGGAAAGAGTCCTCGAACTGGGCTGCGGCAAAGGAGAATACAGCCTTGCATTCGCCGCGGCCAATCCGTGCAAACTATGTGTGGGAATCGATTGCAAGAGTCATCGCATGTGTGTCGGTGCAGAGCGGGCGATTGCCCAGGGCCTTGAAAATGTTCACTTCCTTCGTGCGCGGATCGAGCGTATCGGGGAATTTTTTCTGAAACACTCGATACACGAGATCTGGCTGACCTTTCCTGACCCGCACCCCAAGCATCGGGCAATCAAGTCCCGGCTTTCCGCCCCTTCCTTTCTTGACGCCTATGCGAACCTGCTTCTCCCCGGCGGCACGGTGTACCTGAAGACTGACAGCGATCTGCTCTATGACTACACCCGGGAATCTGTCGAACGATGGGGCGGGCGCGAAATCGAACAATCAGAGGCCGCTCATGGGAGCGATTGCAGCGCATCAGGTGCCTGTGAAGCGGTTTCCGCTTACGAGCATGCTGCGCGGTCAAGGGGAGCGGCCATCCAATTCATGGCATTTCAACTGAACTAAGGAGGCGAGATGAACACATGCCTGATGCTGGTTGACCTTCAAAACGACTATTTTCCCGGCGGCAGCATGGAGTTGGTCGGTGTCGGTGCCGCCGCGGCCAACGCCCGGCGGCTGCTGGATGAATTCAGAAAAAGAGAAAAGCCGGTGATCCATATCCAACACATCGCCGCTCAGGCGGGGGCAACCTTTTTTCTGCCCGACACCAACGGGGCGCAGATCAACCAACAGGTCGTTCCCCAGGCGGACGAAATCGTCGTCGTCAAACATTTTCCCAACAGCTTTCGCGACACCCCGCTCCTGGGAATCCTGAAACAGCGCAAGGTCAACGACCTAATCATCAGCGGTGCCATGAGTCACATGTGCATCGATGCAACGGTTCGGGCTGCGTTCGATTTGGGTTTCACCTGCATGGTCGCCGAAGATGCCTGCGCGACCCGAAATTTGACGTTCAAGGACAAAACCATCCACGCATCGGAAGTCCATGCCGCCTTCATGGCGGCATTATCCGGTTCGTACGCAGACGGTTCGCTCAACCCAAACAATCCTTGAAAACAAGGTGTAGGTCGTGCTCCGGAGGTGATGCCATGCAACGCGTCACACTGCTCACCATCGACGCAATCATCAACCTGCTGCTGGGGCTGCTGTTGATCGCTTTTTCCGACGGGTTGGTCGAACTGCTGGGTGTGCCGCCGGCCGCCCATGGGTTTTACCCGAACATTCTCGGTGGGGTTCTGTTCGGTATCGGCATCGCTCTCGTGATCGAAAGTCGCAGCAAGATCGGAAACGGTGTTGGGTTAGGTCTCGGCGGAGCGATCGCCATCAACCTGTGCGGCGGTCTGGTGCTGTTTGGATGGCTCGTCTTCGGTGATTTGTCGTTGCCGTTGCGTGGCCTGATCTTTTTATGGTGTCTGGTTGTGCTTCTGCTTGGAATAAGCGTCGTAGAACTCGTTAACGGTTTTCAGGGGAACCGTCGTGACGTCTGAAAAAAAATAGACAGAATTCCTTTCGGTCAAAAAACCTCGCAGCTTGCTGCGAGGTTCTTCAATCTACCTCAACGTCTCTTCCAGGAACTCACCAAACCGCTTCCAGGACTTCTCATCCGCATCTTTTCGGTACCGGTCGGAGCCAAAGACGGTGAAGGCGTGCGGTGCACCGCCGTAGGTGATCATTTCGTGGGGCACGCCCTTTTCCTCCAGGGCATTGGCCAGCATGGCAAACTGGTCCATGGTGATATTCGTGTCGGCCGTACCGTGCAGGATCAGCAGTTTTCCCTTGGTCTTGCCGTAATCCTGGCCTTCCGGCGTACTCAATCCGCCGTGGAAGGTCACGAATCCTTTCATGTCAGCCCCCGCCCGGGCAAACTCGAGCACAGCGGCCCCACCGAAACAGTACCCCATCGCCACGGCGTTGGTCACGTTGGCGCCTTTGGCACTGGCTGCATCCAGCGCACCATAAATCAGGCTGCGCATGCGTTCCCGGTCCTTGTACAATTCCCCGGTGTGCTGGCGCCTGTCTTTCACTTCAGTGGGCCTGATTCCGGCACCGAACAGATCGGCAGCGAAGACCGCGTACCCTTTTTCAGCCAGCATGTCGGCCCGTTTGACTTCATAATCGGTGAGGCCATCCCAGTCGTGGATCAGCAGCACCAATGGGGCATTGTCCGCCGGGGAGATAAAATACCCCTCGAAGGCCTCCCCCTTGATGTCATAGGCGACAACCTGCCCGCCTGCCGTGGCCGTGCCCACAAATATTATCAGAAACAGCAATGTGTATGTGGTTTTCATGGTAACCCTCCATGGTTTATCGTTTTCATTGATTAGCGCCAAACAGTTGATCCAGTGGATTGGTCAAGACACACCGGAATCGGCCGAGCTATCTGCAGTCGGATCTACCGTTGCAAGACAAAGTGCCCTTCAAAAGCCGGGTCTCCGCATCCTCAAAAAATAAGGTTACGGGGGCACACCACCCGCTTCGGAAAGACCATTTTTTACAACAGTAAGCATAAAAAAACAGACTGCATCTAGGTTGCTTCGTCCATTCGGCCGTCGCGCCGAGCGTGCAGATGTAGCTGTTACCCGCCAACGGGCCTTATTCAATTAATTTATTCATGCAATATCAGTCTCTTAAAATTCATTTCAAGGATCGTTGACGGCCTGGAAAAAAAATTGCTGAAGAACCCGCTATTCACTGCCGAAGATGGGTGTGTGGTCGTCATCATTAAATAAGATTAAACAAACCAATCAGAAGAATTGCCGTTAATCATGTACATTAAAAAATCGTTTTTTAAAATTGCCGGAATCGTTCCCATTCTCGCTGCCCTCTGCTTGCCGCTGGCCGCCACTGCATCAGGGGCGGCCAGTGTGACGCTACGCTGGGACCCCAACACACCCGCTCCCGAAGGCTACCGGGCGTTCGCCCGAAGAAGCGATCAGGCCTTTAATTACAGCCGGCCCGACTGGGAAGGCAGCGCCGTCACATGCACCCTCAACACCCTCGAAGAACAATCAGTACGAGCGATGCGACCGCTCGAAGGTGCCCACGCTCTCGATGGTTCAACACCCCTTTTTTTGAACCACCCCGATCCGCAGGCGATAATCGGAGGGAGGAGACCTGGGGCAACGCAAAAAAAACTGGTGTCTACGCAAAGGATTCGGATAACTGGCCTTGCCCTACTGAAGCCTATCGGGCGGGCGACATCTTTAAGTCGCCCACCGTGAGGTTTCTTCTGAGTAATAATACCCATCTGACGCAACATAATATAGGTAACAATGCCTATTTTCGCGACATATTGTCAATTTTTTATTGACAAAACCCTTCTTGATATTGAAACCTAAAACTTAGCTTCACTATGATGCCACAGAAATTTCCGGATTCATCCATTGGGTCTATGCGTGAAGCTCCCCAACATGTTTTTGGCGTATCGCCAGATGTCTTTAAAAAGCGGCAACACTCATTTTTTCAAAGCTTTTTGGTTTAGCAGTTATCGATAGTCGTCTAAGAGGTGGGAAAAATGACCCGTTCGTCTCCACGTGCAAAGAGCGATCGACAGGCTTTTATCGTATCTTCGAATGGCAGGAAAACCCTTTTTAAAGTTGCAGACATCGGGATGGGAGGCGCTGGATTAGACCTCGAACACACGACCGACCATTTGACTGCAAACGAGGGCGACAAAGTATTATTGGAACTTTTTTCCGATGGAAGGAACGCGTTAACCACGACCTGTAAGATCGCACACAAGGAGACCCGCAGAATTGGGGTCTCCTTTTTGGGGATGGAAAGAGGCGGCCAACAACAGTTGTGGCGAAACATTTCAGCATTGATCAAGGGCAGTCAAAAATGCGACTACTGTGGCGCATCCGTGGACAAGGCGGACATACAATGTCATCATTGCGGTTGGAAATTGAATTATCATTCCGCTGACTACTTTTCCTATTGGGAGAAAGAGTGCCTGTTGCGCAGCATGACGGAATGCCTGAAAAACTTCACCATAGATGACCTGCATCGAATTAGAAAAGGCCTGATAGAGGAAATCGCGCCGATCAAATCATCCCCGGAACTGGATCCCATCGAGGAATTCGTGGGCGTATCACCGGCAATGAAAACAGTGTTTGACCATATCCGCAAAGTAGCGCCCACGGAGCTTCCGGTTTTAATATTGGGTGAAAGCGGCACCGGAAAAGAGCTCACCGCAAGGGCAGTCTATGAGAGAAGTGATCGAACAGACAGGCCTTTTGTCGTGATCAACTGTTCCGCCATACCCGAATCCTTAATCGAGTCCGAACTTTTCGGTCATACGAAAGGGGCCTTCACTGGAGCGATTCAAGCGAAAAAAGGAAAATTTGAACTTGCCGATAAGGGAACGCTGTTTTTGGACGAAATCGGAGACCTCCCTTTAAAGCTGCAGCCCAAACTGCTGCGTTTCCTGGAGGACAAGACCATACAGCGGATTGGTGCGCTCAACGGCAAGGTGGTGGATGTAAGAGTCATTGCAGCGACGAATGTCGATCTGGAGGCGGCTGTAAAAAAAGGCCTGTTCCGTCCGGACCTCTTTCACCGGATTGCCAATTTTACCATCCATCTGCCCCCATTGCGTGAAAGAGACGCGTGCAAGGAAGTGCTGGCCAAATATTTCCTGAAAAAAATAAAAATGGAACGGGGGTGGAACTGCAAAGGGTTTACCACGGAGGCGCTTAACGCCATCTGCACCCATTCATGGCCAGGCAACGTGAGAGAGCTGATTAACCGCATTCGAAGAGCAGTGGTTGTCCAGGATGAGTGGATTCGCCCGGAAGACATGGAATTGGAACCGGGTATTCCGACGGAGCGCATATCAAGCCTTAAAATGGCGGACGAGAAGCTCAAACGCCGGATTATCGCATCCGCGCTGAACACCCATAAATATAATATATCTCGGACCGCACGCGCCCTGGGAATCAGCCGCCCGTATGTCTACATGCTGATTAAAAAACTGGACATCGTGCTGCCAGCCCGTGGAAGACGTTAACGTGAATCAGGTTCCATCGTGCTTGTTAAAAAAGATTAAAATTAAAGGGGATGTTGACCTGCACCTGGAAATCGGGTGTATCGTCGGTCAGACCGACATTGATGACGCCCAAAATAGAATATTTTTGCGAAACACGATAGTTCACCCCTAGTGACAAACTGGCGCTGATCAACTTGGAGTCCGCGATGTCGTTGCCCGCCAATGTGGTCTTGTCGGTAAATGCATTCTGAAAAGAGAAGCTCAACGAGGCTTTTTCATTCAAGGCGGTGGCCATTCCCAGATTATATTCGACACTGTCTCCCGGATCTATTTTGCCGACACCACTCACATCTCTTTCCATGTTCCAGGCATAGGCAAGTGACCCGTAAAATACCACCGGGTCGCTGACTTTCACCATGGTGAACCCGCCCGAAATGCCGTAAAAACCGGTTCCTGTGGGAAGTTCGTTGGGGAACTCACGCCCCGCGACCGTCTGGGTATCTAGTCCAAACGGATCTTTTCCCGTGTGGGATTTGAATTTAAAATTCAAGGTGATATCGGGACGCCTGCCGCGAGAACGGATGGCATGATAGTTGATGCTGCCCCCCAGGTCGCCAATCCCGCTGCCCCGCACCGAGGCGCTCTGGTTTCCCTCTTCGGCGACAATCGAAGCCGGAATGATCATCTCCTCCGTGCGGTATACATAGGGCAAGAAAAGCTCTGCCTGCAATCGATTCGTAATCCCGTAGCGGGCGGTCAACGTTGTCGTGAGTATATTCCTTTTGACCTTTTCAACGTCAAATCTCCCGAAGAGAATCGCATTGAAGATGCTGTAGCCCTTGACGGCAAGCTGGTTGTTCTGAATGTGGACGTAATTGATTGACGGCTCCAGAACCAGGGTACCCTTGGGGATGAGGACACCGCCCTCCTGAACCAATATTTCCTCCGTATCTTTTTTGACGCTTCGTCGCGTTTTGCCTTCAGGGGGGGTGGCTGCATCTTCTACGGCATTATCGGCAGGTGATGATTGTGCCAGAAAAACCGGTGGGGGAGCGTTTTCAGTAAGGGTCGATTGGGGAAAAAGCGTGTTCCCAGCCGCGTCCATTGGCAAGCGGTATGGATCCGAGTCTTGTGTTTCCATGGGTGCCGGGGTAGGCAGGCCATGAGCCCTCCTGTTTCTGGAGGATTCAGGGTCCGGAGGAACCGGCGCAGCCGCCGCCCCATGGCCTGACAACAGTGTGAGCAAGATCAGGATTACAACGTACAGGCGATACGGTAGTTTCACTTTCGACATGCGTGGCACCTCCCCTTCACATGATTGATGAACAACAATTAGCCACGGAGACCGGTGAAATTCGAAACAGCCGTTGTTTTTTTGAGAAGCCATCCTCCTGTCCAGTGATGGCTGAGGATTCGAAAATATGGGTTGTTTCGAATATTTATCCTACCCAAAAAGCATCTAATGATTTGAACATTCACACCATCGATAGAAGGTTTTCCGTGACCGATCACGGGGAGTCGCCATTGAAAAAACGGCCCGCCTTTCAGTTTGCTGGCTTACAGCGGTGCACGCGCTTGCTAGCGCGGTTCAGGCGTTTACAGTTAGATTAGCGGTTGTTGGGTTTTTTAAGTGGGGTGTTGGGCAATGCTAAAATTATGGTTCAATTCATTCCGCATTTCAAGTTTTTTTTAAAGTTTCATTTTGATGGATTCGTAAAAGTCGCATTTCCGACGGGTTGGCAACACGCCCGACCGCCTCCACCAGCAACTAACTGCCGATCACTTTTCTGCCTTATCGATGGCTATTGCCTATGCGCTGACAATGCCCTGGCGGTGTCAGCGCGGGTTACACCTTTTGATAAACCCACTGATTGAAGGGATTCCCAGTCCTTCCCCCAAAAAATGCAAACTATTGTTTACACTTCTTCGAAATGCGTCCTTTTTAAATTATCAATGATAATGATAAGTTACCAACATGGTACAGAAATTGTAATCTAAATAGTCCATTCTGCCGAAGCGCTTTGGGTTGTCTCTGTTTACATATATAGGCGCATCTATCATGAAAAAAGTTAAGCAATTATTTCTTCCCTTTATCCTGCTGGCGAGTCTGTTAACACCCGCTGGCACCCCGGCCGATGCTCAAGATCAGTATTTGGCATCCGCCAACATCGCTATTGCACCCGTAGCTTTTTCGGAAGCAGCACCCCTTGAACCACTAGCCATCAGCCTCGGGGTAAAATTGACGGCCCGTGAACTGGATCGCATCCGCGGTAAAGGCAAGGGCGACGGAGAAATAGGCAGTGGCTCATCGCCAGCCCATACCGGTCGGATCATCTTATGGGATGAAAGCGATTCGCCACGAACAAGGTATATTCAGAACATCAGCTATGACTCCGGTATTGCCGGGAAACAGACCAATCGCCTGATTTTCAGCGATCACTAGCGGACCAAAGAAAGGAGGGCAGAGCGCGACCCTGCATGCGGTTGGTCACCGACTGAGTATAGTAAGGATCGAGGGCAATATCAAGATTCCGTTTAAACGAGATTCATTATATATTTTAAAGAGGAGGAAAGATGAAAAAAATTCTATCAATTGGGCTATCCCTGGTGATGTGCGTTGCATTTGTCGGCATCGCCGCGGCCCAGGACATGAATTGTACAATATCAACAAAGATATCTCAATCAATGAATCTTTGTACGATTACGCCGATACAGAAATGAACGGCGAATTCGACAAGCTCAAGATTCATCACCATCGACACCTACAAACACATCAACGTCTTTTTCAATACCGGAGATCGAGGTCAATGCCGACGCCGAGGCGGAAACCTGGGGCCAGCAGATGAACATGGAAAATAATTTCGAGGATTTTGGCGGGGTCAGAGAAGTAACGACGGAGACGACCACCGTCACGGAAAAAGAATATCAGGAAAGCTATGACCCGCAAAATGGAGATCGTTTTCCGACCTCAGTTACGGAAACCGCGACAACGACCGTCGCAGTGACCGAAGAAATTTTCGAGTACAACGAAAGAACCGCTGACGTGCTCGACTCCATCAACGACAACAGTGGTGTGGTCGGCGTCAACCAGAGCCCGGGCAACATGAACAACCAGGCCAACATGTCCGCCATGGCCGTTATCGCCGGCGACAAGCAACTGGTCGAGGCCAACGGGTTCGCCGTCCAAGCCAGCTTGTTCAACCGCATCTTTGGTGATCGCTCCGTCAATACGAATACCATTTCAGGAAGCATCAGCAACAACAACGGTATCGTGGGCGTAAACCAGTCTTCGGGCAATATCAACAACCAGCTCAATTCTGCAGCCCTGGCAGCCGGCCTGGATTCGGTAACCAACGGCGCGCTGGGCGAAGCGACCCTCAAGCAAGTCAATGCGGACAATTTCCTGACTCACATCGCCGTTTTCCGCTCAGATTCGATCAGCGGTTCCATCAATGGGAATGCCGGCATCGTGAGCGTCAACCAGGCATCGGGTGACATGGTCAACCAGGCCAATGTCCATGCCATTGCGGCGAATCTGAATTAGGAGGCAATCTGCCTATTGTTTGACAGAAACAAAAAAATCAACCGATACTAACGCCAGGAGAGAGGGACGGGTGCCCCTCTCTCCTTGGAGTTGAAGGCAGCAGCATGCGGTACAACCTGCGCAGCGGTTTGCATTTTTTACTTTTGGGACTTTGGATTTCAATCCCGTGGTGGGGCGGGGCGGAGATCCGGGCAGAATCATTGCCCCCTGCGGCAATGGAGGAGGGTTTTTCTGCAACCTCAACCCGCAGCGGGGCGGAAGACACCGCAACAACCACCCAAGGCCGACTCGGTGATAGTGAGGAGGTACAGGCTGCCATCGAAGAAAGCGTGGGTAATTCGATCAACAGCCTGTTTAACGCGGTACAGGACAACATTGGAATCATCAGCCTCAACCAGAGTTCGGGCAATTTGGTCCACCAGTCCAATCTCAGAGCCTTCTATCTATCCGACCAACCGGACGCAACGTTTGATATGGGTGTTAACCAGACGTCTGTGCTTGATTCCGTCACCATCACGGAGAGCGGCGTATCTGCAAGAAAAAACCTGCTGGACGGTTCCTTTCAGGACAACACGGTACTCGTCGGGATCAACCAGTCCGCAGGCAATCTGAATCAGCAGGGCAACCATGCCATAGTGGTCGTCGGCGGCACGGCGGCGCTCAGCGACGCGGAGCTGCAAAGCACCCGTGCCACCAACAGTGAAATCGATGAAGAGGCGGTGGCGGTCCTCGAAGACAGGGTCACCAACAGCTTCACCAACAGCCAGGGAATTTTCCAGGTCAGCCAGGCCTCGGGCAGCGTAAACCTACAGGAGAACAACCTTGCCATTTCGTTTCGACAAATCAGGCTGGAGTAGCAGCGGCATTGGCTTTAGGTCAGTTTTGCACCACGTCTCTCTTTTGGGTCTGACGGGGATGCTCTTGGCCGGGTTGATGCTGATAACGAGTTGTGCGGGCCTCAATTCGCAGGCCAAGCCAAGTGAGCAGAAACCGGGGTCGTCCAATGAGAGCACGGATAAAAAAGAGTTGAATGCCGCCGTCGGACGATGGCTTGACAAGTTGAACCGCAACCGGAGCGGACCGGAACCAGCGAAAAAAGACACACAGGCAATCAAGCGGGCTTCCGGACAACCGGCCGGCACCCTGCCCGGCCATGAAAATCCTGAAAGCCCCCCTGCCCGGCACAACCGCGACGACCGATTGGACGAGCCGGGACACCGGGGCAGTAAAATGACGCTCCGTCTGCCCAATGGCATGTATGTCACCAAAAAAGTGGTCAGTTTAAGAGAGGCCCGTTACAAGAATGTCATCCCCCAAAGATACGATTTAAGCTGCGGTGCTGCCGCATTGGCCACGATATTGAACTATTTTTTCGACCACCGGGTGGACGAAGCGGACATCATCAAGCACATCCTCGCGCGTGGAGATGCAAAGGAAATTCAAAAAAAAGGCTTTTCACTGCTGGATTTGAAAAGTTATGCCGTTGATCATGGCTATCTGGCGGACGGATACAAAGTCGATCTCAACCGGCTCAGCAAGCTTAAGATACCGGTGATTATTCTCTTTAAGAGCGGCAGCTATTCACATTTTGTCGTTTTGAAAGGAATCAATGACGGCAACGCGTATATCGCCGATCCGGCTTACGGCAACCGTTCCATGCCGCTGCAGACATTTGAAGAGAATTGGAACGAAGTGATATTTATCGTAGCCACCAAAAACATGCAGGACCGGACCCCACTACCGATGGAAACCACCCTTTCCGCTCCGGTACTGGAGGCCATGCACCTGAAGGATTTTTTTTCCACAGGCTTTGCCGGTTTCACATCCGGTGAGTTTTGAGAGGCGCTATGAAAACAAACACCAAATTCATTTTCGGCAAAATAGGCACAATCGCCGGCCTGGTTTTGATTCTTTGGGCACCGGTCGCCACCGTATGTGCGGGCAACCTCCAACACTTGCCGCCAATGGGAATCAAAACGGCGGCATTGCCCGTGATGGTTTAATTGATGCCTCTTTTTACAGCGGCGGTTGGATTGCCGCCAGCGCTGTTCGTTTGACGGATGAAGAGCTGAATCAAATAAGAGGCGGTCTCGGCAAGTTCAGCTTCGGCATCTCTTTTGCCGGTATCTTTGACAAGCTGGGCAATCTCTCCGGGAAAATCTTTTCGGGCAACGACAGCGTACCCCAAGAACTCATAGAATCGTCAATTTCGCAATCGAGTTTAAATGATGTGCAGCCGGTCAGCACCGACACGGTGCCCCAAGGGACCATGATCGAGACCGCCAAAGTGGATGGCGCCAATATCAGCGCCTATGTCGGGAATTTCGACGGGGCCAGCGGGATTTTCCAGATCAGCCAGTCACCCGGCAGCTACAATGTGATAACCAACAACATGACCATCAACATTTCAATTTATAACTATGCCAGCGAATCACAGGCATCGGGGCTGATCCCGCGCTTTTTAGACGCGCAATGATCACGGACTGATTCCTCCTCATGAAAGGTAGGCAGAAATGGCCTGTAGATGCAGAAAAAAAATCCTATTCATCCTGTCCGCAATGGCAACCGTGTTATGTTACAGCAATGCATTCACGCAGGAAACACCGCCGGAGCTTCGCCATCAGCCCGCCCGATTGGAGGTTGTTCAAGCGTACCTCAATAAGCTGGGCTACACAAAAGCAAGGCCATTTAGAGAAAAGAACTTGGAGGGATTGGCCTTTATCATCAAAGACAAACAAACCGAGGAAATCATCAAGTTATCCGCCCTGTTAAACCCGAATGACCGGTTATTGAAGATTGAATGCCATGATTTGGCCACTGTGCCTCCCAACCCCGATCGTCTGATCCTGCTGTTTCAAAAATTGACCGAACTCAATGGGACCCGAACCATTGGCAAGTATTATGTCAACTTCGACAATGGAAAAATCCAATATTTCTACTTTCAAAGTGTATTGGGCGGCATATGCTATGCTGACTTTGAACGCACCATCAGATTGATCGAGATCATACTATTCAATGACATTAAAAACATTCGTGAGCTCAGCGCCTCGTAAAATGGCCGTTTCGGGCCGGGGCGTTGACAATCAGGTTGCCTGAAGACCAATATTACCAGCATCAATCCGGCAGATAGCCCGTGGCCATCTGCTTGAATTCAGATACCTGCTGTTGTTGCCATTGCGATCCCAATCCCAGTTCTTTTGCCATCAGACGGGCCGTCTCCCCGGCGACTTCCATGCTGGCCGCAGCGTCCAGGATCAGCGAGCGGGTGCGACGGGCCAAGACATCTTCCAGGGTCAAGGCCATTTCATGGCGAACGGCCCAGATCACCGCCGCCTTGACATAGGGCAGACGGTCGTCCAGTTTTTCGCCCATCGAGGGGTCCGCGTCGATGATCCGCCGGATGAAAACCGCATCCGAACCATAGGCGCACAGGGGATCTTCCGGGTCCATGTGCTTCAGCCACCCGTGAATGCGCAGCTTGCGCGTCCGGCATTCGCTTTCCGGCAGCCCGGCAATCAGGGCCGCTTGGTTGACCGTGTCTTCGGCCATCTTGCGGTAGGTGGTCCATTTGCCACCGGTAATGGTCACCAGGCCCGATTGCGATACCGCCAGGTGATGGTCCCGTGAGATGGCGGCGGTCTTTTTACCCTCCCCCTCCCCCACCAGCGGCCGAAGGCCGGCGAACACACACAGGATGTCCTCGCGGGTGGGGTCCTCCACCATGTATTGGGCGGCATGCTTGAGGATGAACGCGATCTCTTCCTCGAGGGGACGGGGCTCGAGACTGGCTCGATCCACCGGTGTGTCGGTCGTGCCCACCAGCACCCGGTCGTGCCAGGGAACGGCGAACAGAACCCGACCGTCTTCGGTCTGGGGAACCATGATGGCCGTATTTCCCTTGAGGAACCGTTTGTCCAACACCAGGTGAACGCCCTGACTGTGGGTGATGATCGGTGCCGCCGCGGGCTGATCCATTCGCAGGATGTCGTCGGTAAATATTCCCGTTGCATTGACTACCACCCGGGCGCGGACCTCGCGTTCCTCGCCATCGATGGTGTCCTTGAGCCGAACGCCGTCGATCATTTTCCCCGAGTAGGTCAGGCCGGTCACCTGCATGTAATTGACGGGCACACCGCCGGCGTCCTCGATTGACTGGGCCAGGTTGACGGCCAGTCGAGCATCGTCAAACTGGCCGTCATAGTAAATCACGCCGCCGCGCAGCTGGTCTGGCTCCAGGGTTGGAATGCGTTTGCGCGTTTCCGCTTTGGACAGCCACTTGGAGGGGCCCAGGCCCAGCCGGCCGGCCAACAGGTCGTACACCTTCAATCCCACACCGTAAAAAGGGCCGTCCCACCACTCGTAGTTGGGCACGATGAAGGCCTGGTTCTGCACGAGATGCGGTGCGTTCTGCATCAGCAATCCCCGCTCCTGAAGGGCTTCGAGAACCAGTGAGATATTGCCCTGCTGCAGGTAGCGAACGCCGCCGTGAACCAGTTTGGTGCTGCGGCTGGAGGTGCCCTTGGCAAAGTCGTGCTGCTCAACCAGCAGGGTCTTGTATCCCCTTGACGCCCCGTCCAGCGCGCACCCCAGGCCGGTGGCGCCACCGCCGATCACCAGGACATCCCAGTACCCGTCATAGCCGTTGATGGTTTCTATGGATTTTTTCCGATTCATGAGCACTCCTCGTTTTTCATGGAGCAGGCGCAAAGCACCTGATCCGGATGGGACCGGTCGCGATAAACCGTGATCCCCTTGAGGTTCATGTCGGCAGCAGCCAGAAAAAGGGCGCGAATCTCGTCTGCCGTGATGGATTCGGGCAGGTTCACCGTTTTGGACACGGCATTGTCCGTAAACTTCTGGAAAGCAGCCTGGATCTTCAGGTGCCAGCGCGGGGAGACATCCCAGGCGGTCTGAAAAATCTCAGGATCAATGGTTCGGCCTTCGCGCCGGTATCGCTCATAAAGGGAGTGCACATCCGTGTAGACCTGATCCACGATCCGGCGCTGGACCTCAAAGGCAAAAATCGGCTCGACACTGCTGCTCACGCCGGCAAGGATGCTGATGGTGCCGGTAGGCGCCACGGTGGTCAACGTGGCATTGCGGCGCTGCTTAACTCCCCGGGTCGGAAATACGCTCTGGTGGAAGGCCGGAAAATTTCCCCGCCGGGCGGCCAGCTCGGCGGAGGCCGCCTCGGCTGCCTGCTGGATGCGGGACATGATCTTTTCGGCCAGGGCCACGGCACGGTCGCTCTGGTAAGGTATCCCGAGAAGGATGAGCATGTCGGCAAAGCCCATCACCCCGAGCCCGATCTTGCGGTTCATCCGGCTCCACTCCTCGGTCCGTGGAATAGGGTGGCGGTTCACCTCCACCACATTATCCAGAAAATGAACGGCCAGATGTACCAGCGATTCCAATTTGGCGACATCAATGGACTGACCGTCGATGATGCGGGTCAGATTGATCGAACCCAGCGTGCACGATTCGTAAGGCAGCAGGGGCTGTTCGCCGCAGGGGTTGGTGGCCTCCAGGGCCCCCATCTCCGGCGTGGGATTGGCCCGATTGATGCGGTCAATGAACAAAATACCGGGATCACCGGTTTCCCAGGCGCTTTCGGCCATCAGGCGCAGCAGTTCAGCAGCCGGTTTACGGGTTACCACAGTGCCGGTGCGCGGGTGAATCAGCGGGTAATCCCGGTCTGCCTTGACACAGGCGATGAATTCGTCGTCTACGGCCACGGAAAGGTTGAAATTGCACAGCCGGCTGCGATCCCGCTTGGCAGTAATGAACGCCTCGATGTCCGGGTGGCTCACATGCAGCACACCCATGTTGGCACCGGGCCGGACCCGATGGCGGTCGATGAGGTGCGTGGCCGCATCGAAGAGCTGGATGAACGACACCGGCCCACCGGTTACACCTGATGCGGGGAAAATGGTGTCCCCTGCCGGACGCAGCCGGCTGAAGGAAAACCCGGTTCCGCCACCGGTATGGTGGATCAGGGCGGCGTCCTTGAGGCTCTGGAAAATGGACTCCAGGTGATCCTCCACCGGCAGCACAAAGCAGGCGGCCAGCTGGCCCAGCGGTCGGCCGGCATTCATCAGGCAGGGTGAATTGGGCAGAAAAGCCAGCGACGTCATGGCCGCCTCGAAGCGATCCGCCGTGTCCCCCACCGACGCATCTGCGTCGAAGAGTCGATCCGCTTCGGCCACCACCCGGGCCACCCGCGAAAAGAGTTCTGCCGGCGTCTCGATGATCTCTCCTCGGTAGTTGCGGGCAAGATAACGTTTTTGCAAGACTTCCCCGGCCAGTGGGGTGAGATTGTTAAGGCTCATGGCTCTGCCTTTCAACATTTGGTTTTTGACATCCGCAGCACGGCTGAGCATACTATTCAGCAAATGATAATCACGATTCAACGCAGTTTCATCATCGGCGGCATCATCCTTTTGACCGCGCTCCTCGGCTGCGCCAGATTGCCGGACTATGCCAGGCCGCGCACAGGCGTCCGATTTCACGATTCGGCCATGATCGATGATGCCATTACCTACCGACAGCTGACCCGGGCGGATTTCAAAGCCGCGACATTGCCACCGGACCGGGCGATGCACGAAACTTCCATCAATGCCTATACCTGCTGCCGGATCCGACCGGGCAAGGATTCCAGGTTCAGCGTCAGCCGGGCCCGGTATGGAGAATCGGTCATTTACATCGGCAGCATCCGGCAGATCGCTTTTGAAGCCATTATTCTTCCCGGCTGCTCCTGGTGGAATCCAGCGCTGCCGGCAAAAAACAGCGCTTACGTGCTGCAACACGAGCAGATCCATTTTGCCATCGTGGAACTGACCGCCCAGCAACTCACCGCCAGCGCACAAGAAAAATTGCGCAGCTTCTTGGCCATCCACCCCACCTATAGCGCGGCCATGGATGAAATCACGGCAACGGTCAATCAAATGATTCGATCGGCTACGGACGAATCTCTGAAAATGCACACCGCCTTCGATGAAGACACATCGCTCTTCCATAGCCCGAAGCGGCAGCGATGGTGGTTGGAAAAGGTCGAACGCGAACTGGCCCAATTTCAGCCGGATAAACCCGCTGGCACAGGCGGGGAAAATACGGGGTACAGCAGATAAGCGACGTAGAATATATAGATCAGCAGGGCCAGCGTCCCCTCCCAGCGGTCCATGATGCGAAACCGGCCGGTAAACATGAAGATGAACAGCATGATGCTGGCGGCCATCATGACGCCCATGTCCACATTGGCCGCCGGGTTGAAGGGCAGCGGCCGGATGACCGCACTGACACCCAATATAAAAAACACATTGAAAATGTTGGATCCGACCACGTTTCCCACTGCAATCTCGACGTCTCCCCGCCTGGCGGCCATGACCGAGGTGGCCAGCTCGGGCAGAGAGGTCCCCACCGCCACCACCGTCAGCCCCATGACGGCCCGGGGAATGGCCAGATGGTCCCCCAGGATGACGGCGCTGTCCACGATCCAGCGACCCCCGAACAACAGACCACAAAAGCCGACGATCATTTTCAGGGCAATCCGTGCCGCCTTCTCGGCCGGTGCCGGGCTGACGTCCGGCAGGCCGGCAACCGGTGCGGCAATGGATGCCGTGTAAGCGATGAAGATGCCGAAGAAACCCAGCAGCACCAGGCCGTCCGACCGGGTGATCGTCGAACGGGCGGCACCGTCGATATAGACGTCACTGGCCAGCACCCACAGCATCAGCGCTGCCAGCAGGCTGAAAGGGATCTCCTTCCATACGGTCCCCTTGGAAACGGTAATCGGCTGGACCAGCGCCGAGATCCCCAGGATCAAAAGGATATTGGCGATGTTGCTGCCCACCACGTTGCCCAGGGCGAGTTCGGTGTTGCCGCTGATCCCGGCCGAGATGTTGACGAAGAGTTCGGGGGCCGAGGTGCCGAAGGCCACCACGGTCAGACCGACGGCCATCGGAGAGACACGCATGCCCCGGGCAAGGCGCGCGGCACCGTCCACAAACAGATCGGCGCCTTTGATGAGAGCGACAAACCCGGCCAGCATCACCAGAAGAGGAATGATCATGAGCGCAAACTGCCGTCGACCGCTTTTTCGACGCTCCCGCTTCCGCCATGCCCGTGGGCGAATTCCCAACGCTTGTCCAGAAAATAGAGGATCGGCACCGTCATGCGTGAAAAGAGCAGCGAGGCCACCTCGCCGGCCATCAAAGAGATGGCCAGGCCCTGGAAAATGGGGTCGAAAAGGATCACCGAGGCCCCCACCACCACGGCGGCGGCCGTGAGCATCATGGGCCGGAAGCGCACCGCCCCGGCATCGATGACGGCCTGGTCCAGCGGCGCGCCTTCGGCCAGCCGCAGCTCGATAAAATCCACCAGGATGATGGAATTTCTCACCACGATGCCCGCGCCGGCGATAAAACCGATCATGGAGGTAGCCGTGAAAAAAGCCCCCATGGCCCAGTGGGCCGGCAGGATGCCAATCAGGGAAAAGGGAATCGCCGCCATGATCACCACCGGCGTGGAAAAGGACTGAAACCAGCCGACCACCAGCACGAAAATCAGCACCAGCACCACGGCAAAGGCCATGCCCAAATCCCGGAAGACCTCATAGGTGATGTGCCACTCACCATCCCACTTCATGGCAAATCGCTGGTCACTCTCAGGCAGGGCCGCCGTGTGCTGGGCGATGCGGTACCCCTCGGGAAGGGTGATGGCGTCGATCTTCTTGCGCAGCTCCAGGATGGCATATACCGGACTCTCCTTGGCACCGGCCACATCGGCGATCACATAGACCACCGGCATGAGGTTCTTGTGGTAAATGCTGCGGTCCATCGGGGTCTGCCGGATAGTCACCAGGTCAGACAAGGTCACCATGCGGCCGTCGGCGGCGGTGACGTTGATGGCTTTAAGCAGGTCCAGGCCGGCCCGCAGGGCCAGGGGCGGCTGCAGCACAATGGCCACATCTTCCTTTTCCAGCGGCTGATGCAGCAATCCGGCCTTTGAACCGGAAAGGGCGGCTTGCAGGGTCTGGGTGATATGGGCCACGCTGATGCCATGCAGGGCGGCCTTTTCCTGGTCCGCCTCGATCTGGTAGCGGGTCTGCTCCTCCTCCATATACCAGTCCACATCCACCACCCCGTCGGTCTGTTCGAAAATGTCACGGATCTTCAAGGCCAATTCCCGCTGGCGGTCGTAGTCGGGGCCGTACACTTCGGCCACCAGGGTGGAAAGCACCGGGGGGCCGGGGGGCACTTCGGCCACTGTAACCCGAGCCCCGTAGCGTTCGGCAATAACCTTAAGCGTCGGCCGCACCCGTTTGGCGATCGCGTGGCTCTGTTGTTTGCGCTGCCCTTTTCCGACCAGGTTGACCTGGATGTCGGCCAGGTTAGGTGAATGGCGAAGGTAGTAGTGGCGCACCAGGCCATTGAAGTTGAAAGGTCCGGCGGTGCCCACGTGGACCTGGTAGTCCACCACCTCGTTGACGGTGGCCAGGTAATCTCCCATTTCAAATGCAGCGGCCGCCGTATCTTCGAGGGTGGCGCTGTCGGGCATGTCCAGAATCACCTGGAATTCGCTCTTGTTGTCGAAAGGCAGCATTTTGACCCTGACCAACCCCACGGCCACCATGGCACAGGCCCCCAGCAACAGGACGGCAACACCGATCAAAAAGGACCACCGCCACAGGGGATTGTGCAGCAAATGGTCCATCACGTTGCGGTAGAGCCGGGTGGTCCAGTCTTCGGAACCGTGCGCACCGCCATGGCCACCGGCGTGTCCATTTTTTTTAAGAAGCCGGTAGGCGGCCCAGGGGGTGACGATGAAAGCCACGATGAGAGAGAAGACCATGGCCGCCGACGCCCCCACCGGTATGGGACGCATGTAGGGCCCCATGAGACCGCCCACGAAAGCCATTGGAAGGATGGCAGCGATAACCGTCAGGGTGGCCAGGATGGTCGGGTTGCCCACCTCGTCCACGGCCTCGATGGCCACATCGACGCGGGGCCGGCTCTCGTTGCCCGGCAGTCGGAAGTGGCGGACGATGTTCTCCACCACCACGATGGCATCGTCCACCAGGATACCGATGGAGAAAATCAGGGCGAACAGGGTAATGCGGTTCAGCGTGTAGCCATACAGGTAGAAGACCGCCATGGTCAGTGCCAGGGTGACCGGGATGGCAAAAGCCACCACGCCGGACTCCCGATGGCCCAGGGTAAACCAGATCAGGATAGTCACCGATACGATGGCGATCAGCATATGCAGCAGCAACTCGTCACTCTTCTCCTTGGCTGTCTCCCCGTAGTTGCGGGTGACGGTGACATGGACGTTGTCGGGGATCACTGTTCCCTTGAGGCTCTCCACCCGCGCCAGTACCTTGTTGGCCACATCGATGGCGTTGGTTCCCTTGCGTTTGGCCAGCGTCAGGGTAACCGCAGGATAGGGGGTCCGCCCTCTATCTCTCGTGGAGAGGCCCTTTTCACCGGCCGCCGGCCCGGTGCCGAAAAAGACATAGTTATCTGGCATCGGCGGACCGTCGGTGATGGTGGCCACATCCCCCAGGTAGACCGGACGCCCCAGGTGGGCTGCCACCACGACGTTACGCAAATCGTCGGGGGTTTTCAGAAAACCGCCGATATGGACGACGATCTGGCCTTCCGGTGAAGGGTAGCTGCCGGCATCGGCCGCCTGATTGGCGGCGAAGACTATCTGGGAGACGGCCACCGGGTCCAGACCGTAGCCGGCCATGCGCACCGGGTCCAGCTGCACCTCCACCCGCCGGCTATCCCCGCCGATCAGGGTGGTGAGCGAGGAATTGGGCTCCTGTTTCACCTGATCTTCCACCTCTGCGGCCACTCGCCGCAGTAGGAAAGGTTCCACTTCATCACTCCAGAAAGTCAGGGCCAGGATCGGTACGTCGTCGATGTATCGCGGCTTGATTAACGGGGGCGAAATGCAGCAGGGAATCCGATCCATGTTGGCCATGAGCTTTGACTGCAGCCGCACGATGGATTCCTCCTCGTTCTGGCCGACATAGAATCGCACGATCGCCATGGCCATACCCGGCATGCTGGTGGAGTAGATGTACTCCACGCCGGGAATCTCCCACAGCAGTTTCTCCATGGGTCGGGTCACCCGCTGTTCCACCTCCGCGGCATCGGAACCGGGCATCTGCACGAAGATGTCGATCATGGGCACGATAATCTGGGGTTCTTCCTCCCGGGGAAGGGCCACCACCGCCGCGAGCCCCATAAGCATCGATGCGATGATGATCAGCGGAGTCAGTTTGGAGTTGATGAAGTAATTGGCGATTTTTCCGGCAGGACCATATGCTTTGCTCATTTTTCAGGCTCCACGGCAGACCCGTTGGTCAGTTCAGGGGAAGGTGCGGTCACCAGCCGGGTGCCGTCCTTGATTCCCGAGATCACCTCCACCTGATCGCCATATGTACGACCGACGCGGATCAGGCGGAACCGGGCGGTGTTCTTCTCATCAACAATGAACACCCCGGTCAACTGCCCCCGCCGGATCACCGCCGATTCGAGAATGCGCAGGGTCTGTTGTTCGCCAATGGTTAGGGACACCCGGGCGAACATGCCCGATCGCAGGGATTCGGTGGCTGACACGCCCACCTGCACGACAAAGGTCCGGCTGCCTTGGTCGGCCGAGGGTATGATCACATCCACCGATCCGTTGATAAGATGCTCACCGACCGACGGAATGCTGATCATTACCGGCTGCCCCGTGCTGATGGCACTGATGTACGCTTCGGGTACCACCAAATCCACGCGGTACCCCCCCTCCCGCTCCAGCGTCAGCAGCGGGGTTCCCGGTGCGGCCAACCCGCCGGTGTCGGCCAGTTTGGCGGTCACTTTGCCATCAAAGGGGGCGAGAACGCGGGCATCCTTTTGGGCGACGGTCGCGGCATCCACAGCTGCTCTGGCTTGGCTGATGCGGTATCGGGCCGCCTCCACCATGGACTGCGCCTGGGCCAGGGCAGCCTGGGCCTGCTTGTGCTGGGCATCCACGGTTTCAAATGTCTCCTGGGTGATCGCTCCTCCCTCCAGCATGGTCCGGTTGCGTCGATAGGACAACAGCGCCCGCTGGGCGCCGGCTTCGGCCGCAGTCTGGGCGGATACAGCGCCGGCTTCGGCCTTTCCTGCCTCGGAAAGCGCCGCCCGGGCCTGGCTCAGTTGGGCGGACACCTGGCGCTCGTCCAGCACAACGAGCAGGTCGCCTTGTTTCACCAGATCCCCTTCCTTCACCTTATATGCCTGGATGACACCCATCAGTTTGCTGGAAACGGTGGCCGAGACCTGGGCTTTGACTGTGCCAACTGCCTCGTACACGACAGGTTGGACAGCGCTTCGTGCTTCGATCATCCGTACCGCAACGGACGGCCCCTCGGTAGGTGGGGTATTTCCCGGTTCGATCTTTTCCGAACAGCTGAACAGTGACAGGGCGGCAATCAACAGGGAGGCTGCCATTGGTTTAAGGGTTCGCATGGTTTAGTTCCTTTTGCTGTGAAATTCAGTACCATCGACAAAACGACACGCCAAATGCGAATGGAGCAGACTGTGGAATAGAACCAGAAACATCCGGAAGGTTTCGTTTCGCTCGCCTATTTTATCATTTCTTAATGGTTTCCGCTGATGCCAGCGGGTTCATGATTGACCGTCGTTATTACTTTTTGGGCCTCACCTCAATGGTCACCCCCACGTCCGGCCATCGTCACGGTTCAGACCAGAAAGATGATAACGCCTGTCAGTAGAATATGTGGATCGAACATGATTTATGAATGTTTCCCTCAGCCCGTATGGTTACGATGGAAAGCTGAATATACGATTAGCCATAGTTGGTTTTTACCCCGGGTCCGATCTCCCCACAAGACCACGGATCGGCGGGAATGCACACCTTACAGCCATTTTTCTGTTTAGCACGGGTATTGAAAAACCTCATAAGCGCAGGCATAACCAGACAAATTTCAGTGAGAAAAGCAGCGCTTAAGGGTAATCAAACAGCCGCCTGCGCCAGCATTTGACTCTGTAAAACCAGGCCCAATAGTCTTTCAAACCTCTTTTAAACCATGCAATCCAAACGATGGCAAGTACCTCCCGAAAAACAGCCGGCAACACATTGACGCCGAAGCCACCCGGCCTGCAGTCCCAGGGACCGAGCTTGCTGAAAAAAAGCGTTATATACCCAGCTGAACGCGTTAATCCACCCCCCATGGTGCAATATGAGCGAACTTTTATCATGGTCCAGGGCCGCACCCGCCAGCTCCCCGAGGCGCGTTGGATCCGACGCCTGGATTTCAAGCGGACGGCTTTCTATAGCAGACGTACGAAAAGCACAAGAAAAATCATCAGGGGAAAAAACGATGTGGGCCGCATCGTTGAAAAATGGAAAAATGTGGTCCGAGAGGGTATCGTGTCACGCGGATTGAAACCATTCAGGCTGACCTTTGCAAGCGCATATGAAGTAAACAACTAATTTTATATCAAAACAAACACAACTCCAAGTCATATTCGTCAGTTTCCGGGTGCAGAGCCATCGGAAATTTCGCAGAACCTGAGTTGAGCTGGCGTAAAATTTAAATCCAATAATGGTTTCAACGCTGACATAGACCGCACGTACTTGCAATGCAAACACATCTATTGAGCGGAGAAGTCAGATACAAGATGATGTATTCGAAAATTTTCTAATTTATTCCAAGTAGATAGCAGCTACCTGTAATTATTGACACTTGCATGTATGTCATTGTAATCTTAATGCAATTTAAAATTGTCCTCTCCCGCTTCTTCAAAATCCTGGATGATGTAGTAGCACAATCGATGGGTCACATGTATCGTCCTGGCAGCGTATCCTTTGAAGCAAACCAGCTGGATCCTGACTCCGTCCTTTGTCCATAACAACTCTTCTTCAAAATCGAGATTTCAATTTTTGGCCGAAGGTACGGTAGGCTTGCCGTACTTTTCGATTAGGCTTAGTTTAAATTGATCAAATTTTAATACTTCAGTGAACAAAATGCCTGAATCGAACCGGCACATAATGCTTTCGAATTTTCCGTCAATGGTGAATTCCACAGACATTCTTGCGCCAGGACGTCAGGTGGCGTGTCATCACCCTATATGAGCCCATTTGAAAAGCTGGATCAGGTGCTTATGCCGGCCCCTTTGAGGTGGGGATGCAGATCCTTGAACCGGGACCGGCTGACGGGAAGTTCCAGGTCGAATCCATGCAGCACCACCTTGTGGTCGCGTCCGTTTCTGGTCAGACCCGAGATATGCCCGGCATTCACAACATGCGAACGATGGATTTGCAGGAAATGCTCCCGCGGCAGTTTAGACAGCATTTCCTTGAGCGGCAAGCGAATCATTTCGCTCTTCAGGCGATCGCCGGTCGCGTAATTGATTCGACAATAGTGATCCTCCACCGATACGTGGGTGATGTCTGCCAGGGCGATGGCCTCGTTGCCGTTATCGCCGGACATTCTGCAGGATGCCGGTAGGCATGTTCACAGCGGTCAGCGGAGGGTGAGATCTTTTGGTCGGTTTGGTCTGCGGGTATTATCATCAGCGAATCGGACAACTTCTGAATGCGCTGTTTGGACAGGGCAACCCGCAAAGTCAGGAACACCACGACAAACCAGTAGGGGATGAGGACCATCAGCAGCGTAAGGCTGCTTAGCCTCGCCTGGGGGTGGGCCATGAAATAGGCGACCACATCGGGTGCGTATACTGGAATCAAGCTTTTGACCATGGTTCGTTGAAGAATAAAGCCAGCTGCCAGTCCTATCGACCAGATCAGCCACTGTCGACCCACGCGGCGTTTACCATAGGCACCCCATGATGGCGCCAGATGATGCACCAAAAAATCGACCCCGAAGATGCCCAAGGTGTAAACCGCGGCTTTGTGCAGGGTATACACCGTTATGAACGCCATGTAGTCCAGAACAAAACCAGGCCCCAGGTAAAGCAGCCAGAAGGTCGCGCACTCCACCAGGAAGAAACTGAAGAAAAACGGGTAGAGCAGCAACCGATTGGTGCTGTGCGTATAAAAATCCCCCAGTTCCTGCCCAAAGTATGCTTTTATCATCTTTCAGGTTATCCATGGGAACCCAACTCCCCATGCCGCTGCATGTTGTTTGTACGCGATCCTGGTTTCTCAACGAATGGCTGCTGTCCGAACATCCTTCAATTATCATAGACCATTCCCCTCCGGAAACGAAACAATAATTTATAGGCTGCGATCAGCCAGCCTGAAATCCACCTGCGCCCAATGACTGTTGGCGCTGGGATAATCCACAGACAGACCCATCATTACAACAAGTTATAACACATGTACGACCGGTCGCGTTGACCATTCACGACATTTGCGGTCATTCCACGACATTGAATTGTAAAATCGTCAGATTCTGACACCATGAACCCAAGAGGAGGTGAACCATGCAGAAAAAATATTTTTTTAGGTGCCGTGATGGTGTTGGGTTTGATTTCCATTGAATACTGCCGCTTGGGCTCAGGAGGACAGTGCTACCAGTCAAGAGTGCGTGGCCCAGGTGACCCAGGTGGTGGATCGCATTAAGGCCGACGGGTTCGATGCTGTGGCAGCGACCATCACACCCGGAGGACCCTATTCGTGGAAAGCGGACGGCTATGTGTTTTGCATGGATGCCGAGGAGGGGATGATGCTGGCGCATCCCTATCTGCCGCCGCAGATGATGAACCGTCCGTTGATAGCTTTCAGGGAAATGGTGGAATTGGCCCAAAAAGAAGGCAAGGGTTGGGTGACCTATATGTCTCGGTTTCGCGGCAGCCCGGAAACGCGATTAAAGGAGACCTATCTGGTGAAAGTCCCAAACGAGAATATGATTGTGGGTGCCGGGTATTTCCCTCAAACAGATTAGAAACAGCCATGACAAGGAGGGAAAAATGAAGCAGCTTCTTGCGTTAATCCTTGGAACCATACTGGCAATAGGCGGCGTCCTCAGTTTTGCACCTCAAAGTGATGCCGAAAATGAGACCCTCATGCGCGAATGCGAGACCAAGGCCAAACAAGCGGCCGAACTGATCAGAACGCGTGGCGTCGAGGCGGCTTTCAAGAAAATTACCGATCCAAATGGTCCTTTTGTGGGCAAGACGTCCCATGTGTTCTGCATCAACGCCGAAAGCGGAATGTTGCTGGCCCACAAGGTCGCCCGGTTTGTGGGCTCGAACATGCACTACTACCGGGATGCCGATGGGAATTCACCATACACGGGCATGCTTGAAAAAGCGAAGCAGGGTAAGGGCGGCTGGACAACCTATATGACCTATGGATCCGGGCCTGAAAAAAGAAAAACGCCCGGGTTGAAAAACATGTATTTTCTTAAAGTTCCCGGGGAGGCCATTGTTCTGTGTTGCGGCTACTGGGAAGACGCTTGAAAGGAGGCCTTGCCGGTGAAGAATCATCCATCCAACCATCCCTTGACAAAAGTCATCTCATCAGTAGACCGAAAGCTGGACCGAAGACAATTCCTTAAGTTCCAGTTAAATGGTGCGCTATGGCTTGCCAGTGGTACGGCGAGTCTTTGCCTGCCGGGGGCACTGCAGGCCAGCGCCACACCCGACATCTCGGTGGTCAAGGGAAAACCCGGAGCTGCCACCCGGACAGCGGTAAACCTGCTAGGCGGGATGCAAGCCTTTGTGAAACCCGGTGACAAGGTGGTCATCAAACCCAATATGAGCTTTGCCAACGGCGTCGAGAATGCAACCAACACCAGGCCCGAAGTCGTACGTGAGCTGGTAGCCATGGTAAAAGAGGCCGGCGCCTCCAAAGTCAGGGTGCTGGACAATACATTGTGCCAACCCAAGCCAAGTATTGCCGAAATCAAGGATGCCTGCCAGATTTTCAACGAAGACATCGTTCACGCCCTTACCGATTACAGCTTTTATAAAAGCACCAAAATTAATGATAATTGGTTCGGATTCAATAAAACCGATGTGATGAAGGATGTATTGACAGCCGATTGCTTAATCGCCGCACCCACCGCCAAAAGCCATCATGCGACGGGTGTGAGCCTTTCCATGAAAGGCATGATGGGATTGGTCTACGATCGCTGGACCATGCATCAACAGGGATTAAACGATGCTGTTGTGAGTCTGGCGGCCTTTTTGAAACCGAAACTGGCGGTAATCGATGTCTCCCGTGTACTGTCCACCAACGGTCCTCGCGGTCCGGGTGAGATCATCCCCATGAACACCATCATCGCATCCGCCGGACATGGTGGCCGCAGATGCCAAGACCGTCGAGATGTGCACCTGGTATGGCAAACGGTTCAAACCACAACAGATCGAACACATCCGCCTGGCCCACGAGCAGGGGCTGGGACGCATGGATATCGAAAATCTGGTCGTCAAGCAGACGACTGCATGAATCGAGCGGTTTGATGACCGTCCAGCGAATCGTTCAAGGCCTGAGCCTGACCCTCTTTCTCCTGGCATTGGTCTGTTCACCGCATCCGCTCCTGTCGTTATGGCCCGCGGATGGTTTCTTGCGGATGGACCCGATCGTTTGCCTGGGCACACTGGTGGCCGACCGGTCATTGACGCCGCTGGTGTGGATCGCCGGACTGATTCTGTTGCTGAGCATCGTTTTAGGCCGCTTCTTTTGTGCCTACCTGTGTCCCATGGGCGCCAGCATCGATTTGACGGACCACCTCCTGCGAGCACAGCGCGAATCGCGAAAGAGGCGACTGGTCGAAGACCAACGTGGCCACACTAAACCGCTTTACATCCCAGCTCGGCGATTCAAATACAAGGTGCTCCTTTTCATCCTCGGCGCGGCCATCCTGGGCGTCTCGTTTGTCTTCATCGCTTCCCCTTTGTCGCTCATCACGCGGTTTTACGGATTGATCATCTATCCGGTATGCGCATTTCTCGCCGATGTGGGCCTCACCGCCCTGCGTCCCGTGGCCGACCGGATGGACTTGACCACCATGGCTTACGCCGTGGTCAAGGTGCCCCGATACGACCTGCAATGGGTGACACTCATCACCTTGCTGTTGATCTTCGCCGGTGGCCTGTGGGCGCCCCGGTTCTGGTGCCGCTGCCTCTGCCCTTCGGGCGCCGTGTTGGCTATCTTCGGCAGCCACGCGATCATGCGACGGCAGGTATCGCCGGATTGCACCCAATGTGGATTGTGCGCAAGGATTTGCCCCATGCAGGCTGTCGGCAGTGGCAGTGAAGCTATAGGCGCCACCGATGCTTATTTGACGAACCACGCCGAGTGTATTGCCTGTCAGGCCTGCGTCAGGGAATGCCCGACCCGGGCGATTTCGTTTGCCTATGGGCGTGATTCGTGTAAGGGGCGATCCGACCGGTCGCCTGAAAAAATTTCTGTGGGTCGTCGCCAAATCCTGGGGGCTGGGCTGTCCGGTGCGGTGGCGGCTATCATCACCCTTACCGGCTTGAAATCACCTCACTCGGATCCGGGTCCCGGCAGCATCATCCATCCGGCGGTCATTCGCCCACCGGGCGCCGTGCCGGAGAATGCCTTTCTCGCCCGCTGTGTTCGCTGTGGTGAGTGCATACAGGCCTGCCCGACCAACAGCCTGCAGCCCTTGGGATTAGCGGCCGGCCTGTCGGCCGTCTTCAGCCCTGTGATTACACCTCGCCGGGGGCCCTGCGATCCCGGCTGCAACGCCTGTGGCCAGGTTTGCCCCACCGGCGCCATCCCCCCTTTGCCCATGATGGAAAAGCTGAGGGCCAAAGTGGGCACCGCCCGCATTTTCCGGCAAAAATGCCTGGCCTGGGAACTGCAGAAAAAGTGCCTGATCTGCGACGAGGTCTGCCCCTTCGATGCCATCGAATTCCGAATGCTTCCCGGCAACCCAATTGCCGTGCCGTTCGTCAATGAGAATAAATGTGCCGGATGTGGGTTTTGCGAGCATTACTGCCCGATTCGGGCGATCCCCGCCATCATGGTGGAACCAATGTTGGCCCTGCGGCTGTCCGGAGGCTCTTATCGGGTTGCGGCCCGGGAGCGTGGTTATTCCCTCGAACTCGGACCAAAAACCGGCTTTCGGCCTTCTGTCGAAAACGGACCACAAAAAATGGTTCCGGCTCCCCTGGATGAGAACGGCCTTCCCCCCGGATTTACCGAGTAATTCCGATGAAACCAGGCGACACATGCAAAATTGAGAATATTCTATGATTGACAAATGTACGTACATTTAGTGTAGTGGCCGTATCCCTCCCCATACAGCGAAAAAAGGAGATCGTATGAAAAAGGCCACATCCCTTTTGCTGTTGATCATCTTGTTGACAATACCATTCACAGCCAGCGCCCTGGCGTGCTCTACATTTGTCCTTAAAAATGGCGACCTGCAGGTATTCGGGCGCAATTATGACTGGAGTCTGGACGACGCCCTGTTGGTCGTCAACAAGCGGGGTTGCCGG
This sequence comes from uncultured delta proteobacterium, assembly GCA_963716825.1. Taxonomy (GTDB): domain Bacteria; phylum Desulfobacterota; class Desulfobacteria; order Desulfobacterales; family Desulfosarcinaceae; genus Desulfosarcina. The sequence goes on along the minus strand of CAVQUU010000021.1, from coordinate 158,309 downwards.
AAAAAAAGCGTATCCAGGCCTGAGGAAACCGCTGAAATGGCTACGTGGACGGCGCGATACGGCAGCATCACTTTCAATCAATACGGCCGGGAGCTGCCCACGGGCGGCATCAACGAAGCCGGCCTGGTGGTGGAAACCATGGCCCTTTCCGCGACTCGTTATCCCCAGCCCGACCACCGGCCATACATCGGCGCAGCGCTGCAGTGGCGGCAGTACCTGTTGGATACCTGCGCAACGGTCGCCGAAATAATTGCCGCCGACCGCCACATACGCATATCCAACCAAGTCAAAGGACCGGGGATGCATGTGCTGGTCATGGATAAAACCGGTGACCGTGCGGCGATTGAATTTTTAAACGGCCATATGACGGTCCACCGTGGCGATGACCTGCCGGTGGCGGTATTGACCAACGACACCTATGCCCAATCCCTGCAATGCCTTCGGGAGGACAGCCCGCCGACGTTCGATCTATACAGCTCCATCACTCGCTTTATCACGGCCTCAAAAATGGTTCAGCGTTGCCGGGCCAACAGCACGGATGAAATGGTCGTCTTTGCGTTCGACACCCTGGCGGCTGTGGCCTCCGGAAGGACCCAGTGGCGCATCGTCTACGACAACCAGGCCATGATGGTCTACTACCGCACCCGGGCCAATCTGCAGTTGCGACATATCGATGTTTCGGGTCTAGATTTTTCCCCGGCAACACCGGTCAAGATCTTGGATATCAATGCCGGTTCTGCCGGGGAGGTCACTGAACAGTTTATAAACTACACTTATGCGGCCAACCGCGACCTGATCGGTCGTTCATTTGGCAAAACCAGTTTCCTCTCAGGAATCCCCGAGGAACGCCTGGATGCCATTGCCCGAATTCCAGACTGTTTTGTGTGCCCATAGCGCCATACTGGCCCTTGTAGCGAAGACAGCATTGCCCATGGGAGTTTGCCAATGAAGCATCCATTCCTGTTTTTGCTTATTGTGATCATCCTTTCCCTATCCGGCTGCCAAAACGATAAAGTCAGTCCCATTGCCGTTCAACTGTCCGTCGATTACACTTGGCAAGGATTAAAACCCTGCGGTTGGGGCAATCCCGAAATCCATGTCAATGGCGTTCCTGAAAAAACAAAATCTCTTAAAATCAGCATGTACGACCATGCCTATAGCCATGATCACGGAACGGTGAAGATGCCCTATGCCGGTGAAACGATCATCAGCAAGGATCGTTTCAAAAAGATCCAGGGCCCTTGCCCGGTATACACCCCCGGCCGGTATGAGATCACGATCAAGGCCTTGGATGACAGCGAAACCGTTATTGGAAGGGGGAGCAAAGAAAGGCTCTTTCCAGAAGAATAAGGAAGATTTTATGAAAAAAACAATATGGTTCCTATGGGGCAGGCCTTTGGCGCGAAGGCATGGAGATCGACGTGGTTATTCTGGATCTCTTCAAGGACATTGCCAGCGTTAAAGTCGTTACTCCCCACTACTATGAGTATCTTCACATGGCAAAGACAGGCGAAGCATGGGTCATCGTGAATGCGCTTTATGAGAAAAATTCACCCAAAAAAGATTGATGGGTTCAGTGTCCAGTCATCCAAATTTAAAAAAAGGAGAATACCATGCAACCGAAAAGTACCTGTTTCAATGGGATCGTTGCAGCCTTTTTTATCGTAATTCTTCTGGCCGGCTGCGCCGCCCAAAAGCCAGGCGTCCGGGAGGGAGATCCCGCCAATAGTTATTTTGCCGAGCAGGTGGTCTATCCCTACAAGGTTGAATATCGAGAAGCTGAAGCCGATGACGGAACCTCGGGCGCATTTCAAAAATGTAGGTCATTAATATCAAGAAGTTCTGGACAAACCCTATAGGCTTATGTACCATTACCCTGGATTGGAATACACACCGAACCGGGGGATGGAATAATGACGGAAGAAACACCCAACGAAGCGGGTCAGGCCGAGGAGATTCAAAAACAAATCAACCAGGCTTTAAAGGAACTCGATCAGATTCGAAACCAGCGGCAATCCATCACAACACCGGAAGATCTGCAGGCCGCAGAACGGGCGATCATTAAGGCGACGGATAAGCTGGCTGCGCTAATGACCGGTCTTAAAATACAGCAGGCTGTCGATTCGGATGATTTGAATGAAAACGTTGACCAACTGGTTCGGTCCATGCCCGGAAAGCTTAAAAATCAAGGCCGGCGCCTGGTCTCCATCCAGACAAGCAGGGGAAAGGCCGTAAAGGTGGCCGCCCCGTATTTTAGCCGCAAAAAGAAAAAGAAAAAAAAATAAGTTTATTCCAGAGCAGTTTTTACCCCAGGCTTTTGTTGCTGGGGGTATGTGATCGTTGCACACCGTCAATGTCCTCGGAGGTCAGCATGCTGGCGGCCATGCTCAGTTCGTTTGAAGAAACCAGCCGTCTTTTCGATGACAAGGGGGTGAGCCTGGGCATCAATACGATTCGAAGGATTACCCAGCGATATGCCCATCGGGCAAAGATCGCCCAACGGATCGAACAATATCATCACGATTTGGAAATTACTTTGTAACGGGGAATCACGAATATTCTTACAGCAATGGAATCATTATGGAAGGTGGGGCGGCATGCTGGAAAAGAAAAATAGAGACCTCGGATTCAGAGTATTGCTAAACGAAAATCGAATCCTGTCCGTTGGTAAGAGTCGCTTGCTGTTGGCCGGCGTGACAGACTATTCTGCGGGGCTCACCATATACTGAAAATAATCTCATGTATGGAACTATCACTTGTTCAGTTTTTAAAGTGGGAACAATCTAAAAGGCCCAATACGCAGAACCATGTGCTGCTCCTGACGCGGCTTCGCCGTGCAGGAGAGCACCGCGTTAGCGGGCAATTTGAAATTTTATCCTTTTACAAAACAGCGAAGTAAAATGAAAAATTGTGACAAATGTAATACATTTATAAAGGAAGATGATGGGAGGAAACTTCATTCAACGATATTGTGCGAAGATTGCTATATTGATGAAGTTATACCGAAGATGCCAAAGTCACACTATGATAACGATGTTGAATTCATGCAAAGATTGAAAGAGTCATATCCAGTGCGTAAACAGCAATATCATTAATTTTATACTACGCTTTTTATAACCTGTTGGCAAACTTGATTCTTGATATTTTGCTATTTAGTGTCCATCCGGCATTCTAAAGGTTTGATATAAATAAAAAAAGCGCATTTTATGCTGGCGTTTTCTCACCGTTTGTAGTATAAGGTATTTCCCCAAACACCTAAAAAGACTACAAATACAAGAAAAGGACCAAACATAAAATGCGCAAGAAACAGCAAAAACAAATGCCCCTGATTGAACCTGCTTCCGGTCACCCTCAGGAAATTGAGTTGGAAATCATCAGCCAGCTCATCGATTATACTCCTACCATTTGTGACTATGTTCTTCAAGATCTCAACCAGGGAAAGGTTGAAAAACAAAATACAGGGGCACAGGGAATGAGTGCCGACCAGGTGATCCGGGCAGCGGTGGTTATGCGCCTTTACTCTTTTACCTATGGGCAACTGGCTTTTCATATTTATGATTCGCGGGCGTTGAGGCGGTTTTGCCGAATCGGCATTGCTGACAAAGGATTTGGAAAATCCGCCCTCAACGCAAATATCAAAAGACTTTCCCCGCATACCTGGCAATGCATCTCCCGAGACCTGTTGGAACATGCCAAAGACGAAAAGATCGAGAAAGGTCGCAAGACCCGCATCGATTGTACGGTGGTTGAAAGCAATATCCATAAGCCCTTTGATTCTGTTCAACTGTTCGATTCGGTGCGGGTGTTGACCCGTTTGCTGTACAAAGCCCGTGATACATTTGGTATCAAGATCATCTTTACCGATCACCAACGCCGTGCCAAGCGCAGAATGGTTGGAATCCAGTATGCCAAAGGAGACAAGCAACGTAATCCCTTGTATAAAGATCTGCTCAAGGTCACCCAAAAAACCATAGGGTACGCTATAAGAGCCGAGGCGCTTTTGGGAGCGCTTTGTCCGACAAATATCGTTTTGTTTGAATTGCTAAACGATATCAAGCATTATGGCGACTTGGCCAGACAGGTGTACGACCAGACTTACCGACGTGTCATCCAAGGTGAAAGCGTACCCGCCGGCCAAAAAGTGGTTTCGATTTTCGAAGAACACACCGACGTGATCGTCAAGGACAGACGGGACACCTACTATGGCCATAAGATTTGCCTGACTGGCGGTGCTTCCAACCTGATCCTGGATTGTGTAATCCTCGAAGGCGATCCCGCCGACACGGAATTGGTTGAACAGATGCTTGATCGTCAACAACAGATCTACGGTCGGTATCCGCTGAAAGTGGCTCTGGACGGGGGATTCGCCTCCAAAGACAACTTATTGAAAGCCAAAGCGCGAAAGATCAAAGACGTCTGTTTTGCCAAAAAGCGCGGTTTGGAAGAAACGGACATGTGCCGCAGCGAGTACGTTTACAAAAAGCTCAGGTGCTTTCGTGCCGGGATCGAGGCCGGAATATCCTGGCTCAAGCGCAGTTTCGGTTTGACACGGTGCACCTGGAAAGGATTCCGTTCTTTCAAATCCTATGTATTATCGTCGGTCGTTGCCGCTAATTTGCTAACGATGGCAAGAAAGAAGCTGGCGGCTATTTAAAAGCCTACTTTTGTCCGTCACCGATAAAATCCAGTGGATCCAGCTTATATCAGAAAAGAACATTTTCCGCTAACAAGTATCTTAAATTTGGCCCCGAAAAGCCATGCATTTTTTTAAAGTGTCTCCGCGAGATTGGTCTTTCTCAGGTATCTCTGGTGGTTTTAAAGTCCTTTTCATACATCATGTGCATAGCATAATGTGGCTGGAGTGTCCAGAGATTTTTCGATTACTACCATAACTTTTTGAGATGTTACCAAAAATGGACATAACTATATGATTTTTATTTTTATCGGATATTTTTGTATGGTTAGCGAAACTGCGGTTTTACCAGTTTAATGGGAAATCAAGCGGAGAAAATAGTCGCAGTGGGGCGAAATTCACCGGTTGCTACTTGGTTAACCGACGTATGGTGTGGTTGGTATTTGGTCGATGGCGTTGTGATTACTACCAATGCATTCCGAATCAGCACTCGATCAAATCGTTTCATTTAGCTTCTAATTTTTTTGTGCCGAATCTAATGGTGACCAGTGGGTATTTCGGGATTGTAAATAGATGGATGATTTTGATGTAACCTGTATTTTTTAAGCCGCTAATTTTGTTGGGATAACTTGCCAGCGGTTGTATCTATCAAGAATTAAGTGATATCTGCATTTAGCAATTGGATATCATAGTCTGTGCCGACGTTTGATCGATTTTAGAATCCAGGAATGTGGCTATCTGTTATCAAGCCTGCCTGGGGAATAGTTGGAGAATACTTTAAACGATTCTTAGAAGTGATTACTCTCCAGAATAGTTTTTCTGGCCCATCCCGATTCCTGCATTGGACTTGAATCGTTTTGCCAGAAGCGCGATATGGGATGGCCCCACCTCGCAGCAACCGCCCACAATGCCGACGCCTCTGGTGACCCAGTCCGCCGCAAATCCGGCATAGGCCTCTGGATCCAGGTCCTTGCGTTTTTGTAGCAAGTCCACGGTAGCGCCAGGTTCGAGGAAGGCTTCATTGATGCGGGTGAAACCGTTGGCGTAGGCCCCGACGCGAAGGCTACAGCCGGTCAGTACGCCCACAGCCGTATCCACCGCCTCGGGGATGGAACAGTTGACCAGAACCGTATCCAGCGACATGGCATTGCAAAGCTCAACTACCAGTGAAATCTCCTGGCCGGACCGCAGCCGGGTGCCGTCATCGTCATCCACAGTTACCGCTAGCCAAACCGGCAAACCCACTGTTAGAGCGCCCAGGACAGCACCGCGAGCCTGCTCGATGGACGACATAGTCTCACATAGCAGCAGGTCCACATACGGGACCTGGAGACGGGCGATCTCGGCAAACGCCTCGACTGCTTGGTCCTCGGGCAGCGCCAGGTCCGGCCGGTATGAGCGTGCGTTGGGACCCAGCGATCCAGCCACAAGACCGGTCCCATGGGCATCCCGCGCTTCCACGGCCAGCCGACAGGCCAACGAGTGAAGCTCTTCGAACCGATCCTCCACCCCGAATGGGGCCAGGCGGTCGCGGTGCAGGACATAGCTGTTGGTGGTGATTACGTCCGCGCCTGCGTCCAGATAATCCGCATGCACTGCACGCACCAAATCAGGGTCATCCATCAGTATCTGGGCAGACCAAAGCCCTGTTGGCTGGGCAGCGGAGCGCGTCAGCAACTCCTGACCCATGCCGCCATCGAGAATGGTAATCGTCATGATGGAATACCTATTTTATAATATTGGGATAAGGGGTGATGGTCCCTTTGATCAGGTCACATCGGAGCAGATTCTAACCTTTCTTAACCGCCTCATATACAGCAACAAACCTTACACCAAGGGAATTCGTTATTTCCAGATCTCATCCTTTTTCAATTTCGTGCGCAACAACATTGATCCCGAACGCAAAAACCCGTACGATAGACCATGATCCGGAAGCTGTACCGGGGACGAGTGGCCCTTCCTATTCGGAAGATGGTGTAAGTTAGGTTTGATCAGGGGTGCAACTTAGGCAGTATGGTTGACCATCGATTATGAGCAATTCTGCTTTATCAACGACTATGCCACAATCCACACAATGATCGTAATTCTCTTGAAACAAATCTGAAAGCTCAACCCCGTCATCTCGACAGGGATGGTGATGCTGCAACGAGTGAAAAACAACCGGAGTTATACCGGCCTTTTGAGCATTCAGCAAAAGGTGATTTAGATAGTTGCTATTTCCAGTTTCCCTCAGATAGCATAAAGCCTCAATTGCCCAGATACGTTTTAATAATGCTTTCCGGTAATCAGTTAAATATGTTTGCACCTGAGTTAGATCATAATTATCGTTTACCTTTGGTAATAACGGTAAGGATTCATTTTCAACAGTTTGTACAAGGTATTCTTTCAATTCCTCCTTTCCAATTATTTCTGCCATTATCTTAATTTCCAATCAGGTGTCTTGAGCAACCATTTATCGGCCTTTTGTGGATATAGGGATAGCGTGATGATGTATTGAGATTAGCCTCCGAATCGCATCCTTGTCAAATGTTGGAATAGATGCTCATCGGATCAACGGTAAAAATTTTCATGGCCACGTACCAGTACGTTCTGGCTATCTCATAAATATGGACACCACCAGAACTTGGCATAGCTTGCCAGCGAATTTAAGTATCAAGGATCACATTGAATTTGCATTTAGCTTACAACCTTGTAGATATCAGGCCCGGCATTTTCCTGAGATTCGGAAAAATAATCACAGCGGACCAAATCTTGCGTCGATAACCGTTCCCGTGGTACGTTCAAGATGTTTGAAGCACATCGGCAATTGATACTTACTGGTTAGAACGCATCGGACAGGTTTGCACGCCAAACACCAAAAAAGGGGGAATTGAGATGACTCTATGCCCAGTCGCCTTAGTAGCCGGCTGCAAGAAGTGTCCTGCAGTCACGTTCTGTCCACTGAAAAGCGTGATTGGCGATTACCAGAAGCCAGGGGAGACGCCAACGAAGCAGGACGCCAAGAAGGCTAGGGGCGGCGCAAAGCGGGATAAGTAACCGCGGACGACAAGGGCGCAAAGCGAGAACGCGTCCTGCGTTCTAACTTCACGGGGCCGGACGCGCAATGCCACACGTCTGTCCTCTTTCGGCCCGCCGTTCACTACGACGTTAGCCCGCACGATGAACACATTGCGTATCCTTCCTTAAACTTCTTGGAATTGCCCTGTAATTATATACTGTTTATACGAAAAAAAAGGCCACCACAATTAGTCGTAAACCCTTAACTTTGTAGTACACCCGGCCCGATTCGAACGGGCGGCCACGGATTCGAAGTCCCTGGACATCATGGATTCACATAAATCCAACTGATCACCAGATTTAACAGGTTTCGAAAGACAAAGATGATCTCAATACATCACTACCCGTTCGATTTTTCAGATATACACATTGCCTGTTCTGTAATCACCACCCACCCAAAATTGCGTCTGATCCCAATACATAGTGGAGCTCAGAATTAGCTTTGGAGACAGACAGTGCTATGTAATCTTTACCCAGGCTGCATTTCGAGTGACCACAAGATATACGATTTAGCATTTTGAGGAAGCAAACGAAGATTATGCAATTGGTATCGCCACCTCTGCCATATATGACTACAATAGATTTGAGTATGAATACTGAAGTTATGACTACCAGGAGTATGTTAGCTACCTGAAAAAGAAGCGTCACTGTCAAAACTTGTGTTTGCCAGATCAAACATCAAAGTTAATTGTGAATTAGGGAATATATGTCGATTCGATAACCCGCTGTCGTTCCTCAGGTGTCATCTTTTCTGGCGAAACTTCAAAATCATATATTCGGCCACACACAGGGCATTGCCTTTTATAACCGTCACCGATCTGCCTAAGTTTAGGGCGGGCCACATAGCAATAGTCTATCGGCGTTCCCTTGCAGCGTTCTGGCTTTTTGTTTTGGCTAATCATCATATCACCCCCCTGATTGAGTCAAAAATTCAATCAAACAGTCGGGCTGAACTTCTATCCAGTGATAGCCTTTATTCTCTATTTATAAAATAACTATACATTTGATATTTAGCAAATGTTCATTTCTTCGAATTATTAAAACTTTTCTTTGCCCAATATGAAAATCGATTTTTCAACATGGTCGGCAAGTGATTTTGCTGCATGGTGGGGAATCGATACCCCACTGTAAAGACGCTAAGGATTCAGGCTTGGAATAGTGAAAATTAAATCACATTTTCGCTACTCGAGGTGAAGTAGGCTTCTGAGCTACAACCCTGGAGGAAGCATTCCGCCAACTCGAAGAAAGGCGCGGGTGTTGGCAAACATCTATTGACCAAGCCCACTCCAAATAAATTATTGCTGATTTATCAAAGAACACTGTTCCTTTTTAATCTGATAAAGTAGAGTTAATGGAATAAAAAATATTTGCTGATGTCAGAATTTAATTCTTCAACTAAAATACTACATTGAGCGGAAATCAGACTAATGAAAATGAAACTATTGTAATTTGATGGGACTTCAATGCGTTATCATCAAATTGGAATATGAAGGTGAATGCTAATGTGTTGCCTGTAACGGCCAGCGAGGTACGAAGAGATTCAGCGAGTGAATGTGTATTGTAATATACTTAATTTTGTAATTGGAAATAAAAAAGACTCAGTGTACGGATACCGTTACAGATGAACCCAAACCCGAAAAGCTGCCCAGCTTCATTGAGCTCAGCAAACAATGGTTCAAAAACGGAAAAATCCGGTGGTCAGTGTTCACGCAGGAGCGCTACGAAACGGTATTGCGGCTGCATGTCCGCCCTGCCCCGCTCTTCAGCCGCCCCGTGGACAAGACCAAACGCACGGAGGTCCGAGCCTTTTTGCTCACGTTGAGTAGAAAACGAAGTCCGGCATTCATCGAAACCACTCCACGGAGTCCTTGTCGGGCATCTTCAACGAGGCGATTGAGCAAGAGTTGATCAACGCCAATCCCGCCTCGGCCCTCTTGAAGACGATTCTGCCCCCGTTGAGCAAACGCGACCTGAAGCGGGCCGATCCGCTCACTCAAAAGGAGTTGAACCATTTCATGGCGCATGCGCAGAAGATCGGCTCCTGGGCCGAGTGGCTGATCCTCAAAATGATGGCCTATGCCGGATTGCGGTTGGGCGAGGCGCTGGCCATGCGCCGCGAATACCTCGATAGTAAAAACCGCACCTATTTCGTTTGCCAGTCGTTCAACCGTCGGCAGTTCAACCGGCCCAAACACGGCAAGCGGCGGCTGATCGATCTGCCCGATTTTCTGGTGGAAGAAATGGTAGGCTATGTCGGCCATCTAAAAAAGGAGCGGCTGAGAACAGGTAGCGGCGATAAAATCAACCTGCTGTTCATCGATCCGGCAGAAAAACGACCGTTGCCCTATTCGCAGCGAAAAATTCAGTACCTGATGAAAAAGGTCAGCAAGGCGGCAGGCCTGCGCATCCGAAACCCGCACGACCTGCGGCATAGTTACGCGACCCTGGTACTGATGTCTCACATGAGTCCCGGATATGTACAAAAACAGCTTGGCCACAGTAGCATTTCGATCACCATGGACATATATTGCCATTGGATTCCAACGCAAGGCAGGCAGGGGCTTGAGGCGGCGTTCGGCGAGGGTGCGGTTGTACCAGATCGTGGTGGCCAGCCGCATATAATCGCATATCAAAAGAAAAGGGTCTCAGTAAGTAACTGAAACCCTTTCGGATAATTAAAAAATGGTGCCGAAGGGGAGACTCGAACTCCCACAGGGGAACCCCTACTAGACCCTGAACCTAGCGCGTCTACCAATTCCGCCACTTCGGCACGTTCCAGCCTGATTTCAAAAAGGTTGATTTCAAACTGAAGATGCACTAACTATATTTTTTTGTTTTTTGTGTCAAGCCTAACGTTGCATAAAAAATATCGAAAAGCGTGATTAAGATTTGGCTCTAAAGCCCTCCGACTGTTGCATTGTTACGCTAAAGCCCATTCTTCCAGTAAGTTGAAAGATCATGAAAATTATACAAGACATCGAAACCATAAGAGAACCCTTTAAATCCGCCGTGATCACCATCGGCAATTTCGACGGCGTTCACATCGGCCACCAGGCCCTTTTCCACGAGGTGATCGAATTGGCCGAAGTTATGGACGGCACGGCCGTGGCCATGACCTTCGATCCCCACCCCATCCGGGTGATCACCAGAAACGGGCACCCGCCTTTGATCACCTTGTACGAGCAGAAACAGGAACTGATCGAAAAAGCCGGCATCGACGTGCTGATCTGCATCCCCTTCACCATGGACTTTGCCGCACTGTCAGCACGAACCTTCGTCGAGGAGATCTTGGTGAAACGCATCGGGATGAAGGCCATCGTCGTCGGCCAGGATTATACTTTCGGCAACCAGCGTGAAGGCAATGTGGATCTGCTGAAGCGATATGCAGTCGAACTGGGCTTTACGGTGATCGTAGCGGACTGGATCCAGTCCGCCACCGTCGACAACGACCGCATCAGCAGTACGGCCATCCGGGAATTGGTCATGGACGGCCAGATCGAAAAAGCGCGCAAGATGCTGGGCCGCAACTACCAGATCCGCGGCACCGTGGCCCACGGCCGGGACCGGGGCGGCAAACTGCTGGGCATTCCCACCGCCAACATCAACCTGCAGGACGAACTGTGCCCCAAGGTCGGGGTTTATGCCGTGATCGTCCATTATGGCGGAAAACGCTATCAGGGGGTGGCCAACATCGGCTACAGCCCCACCTTCGACGACCATGTATTTACCGTGGAGGCCCACATTCTCGACTTTAAAAAGGATATTTACGGTCAGAAAATCATGGTCAACTTTGTCCAGCGCTTAAGAGACGAGAAGAAGTTTTCCGGCATCGCCGAACTAGTGGAGCAGATCGACCGGGATATCGTCGAGGCCAGGCAGATTCTGGCCCCCCATTTTGAAAGCTAAAGGAGCGAGCTGGAAATCGTCTTACATCCTTGCAGTGCTGCGCAGCACTGCAGTTACAGTCAGCCCCCTCCCCGCGGCGTGTTTCCTCGCGTCCGTTTAAAGTTAACGGGTTTGTAAGAAATCACCAACAGTGTCATTCCCATCTTTTTTCGTTTGAAAATCCCGGGAAATGCATTAGCTTAACAGGTTAGCCTACGACACGTTAAAAATAAGGTTGAACACAGTGACCGTGTTAGACATACTTACCTATCCAGACAGTTTCCTGAAAAAGCGCACAGCGCCCGTGGAGGATATCGACGGAGCCATGCAGACCATTTTCGACAGCATGGCCGCGACCATGTACGTGGCCCCCGGTGTGGGCCTGGCCGCCCCCCAGGTGGGCATCGGACAAAGTTTCATCGTCTACGACATCGCACCGAGAGAAGAAGGGCATGACCTGCATGTGCTGGTCAATCCGAAGATCATCACCAGCGAGGGCGAGATCCTTTCACAAAACGAAGGCTGCCTGAGCGTGCCCGACTTCAGGGCGGACGTCAAACGGGCCGAGCGTATTCTCGTGGAAGGGGTTGACCGGGACGGCAACCCCCTGCGCTTTGAGGCAGACGGCCTTCTGGCCATCGTCATCCAGCACGAACTGGATCATCTCAACGGTACCCTGTTTATCGATCACATCAGCACCTTGAAGCGGCAGATGTACAAGCGCCGGGTCAAAAAGGAGATGAAACAGCAGTGAACCGCCCATTGAAAATAGTCTTTATGGGTACGCCGGATTATGCCGTGCCATCGCTTCGGGCCCTGCATGACAGCTTCCATGAGGTGCTGGCCGTGGTGACCCAGCCCGACCGGCCCAAAGGCCGGGGCCGTAAACTGACCCCGCCGCCGGTCAAACACACCGCCGTGCAATATGGCTATCCGGTTCTCCAGCCCGAAAAGGTGCGAACCCGCGCCTTCCAGGAGCAGATGGCCCGATTGGCGCCGGACCTGTTCATCGTGGTGGCCTTCGGCCAGATTCTGCCCCAGCGTCTGCTGGACATTCCCGGCACCGGCGCCATCAACGTCCACGCATCGCTGCTGCCCCGGTACCGCGGCGCTGCACCCATCCAGTGGGCCATCATCAACGGGGACCACGAAACCGGTGTCACGACCATGATGATGGACAAGAACATGGACACCGGCGATATCCTGCTGATGGAAAAAACCACCATCGGACCTGATGAAACCGCCGCCGATCTTAACGACCGCCTCAGCGAGATGGGCGCCCGCACGCTGATCCGGACGCTTGAAAAGCTGCAAAACGGCAGCCTGGAGCGCGCGCCCCAGGACCACACGCAGGCGACCTATGCCCCCATGCTTAAAAAAAAGGACGGGAAAATCGACTGGTCCATGCCGGCCGAGCGGATCGAATGCCTGATCCGCGGCGTGACCCCGTGGCCGGGGGCCTATACCTTCAGCGACGACATGCGCCTGAAAATCTTCAAAGTCAGCGTTCTGGAGCGTGAGATCAGCGTCCCGCCGGGAACCATCCTCGAGTGCTTTTCCGGAGAACTTCGCGTGGCCACCGGCAAATCGGCCATCGCCATCCAGGAGATTCAAGGGGACTCGGGCAAACGCCTGCCCATCGACGATTTTCTCTGCGGCTGCCACCTGCCCGATGGCACGTGTCTGGGATAATCGACCGTGGCCACATCATCACCTCAACACCCAACCCGCAACCGATCAAGACAAAACCGGCCCTTCACCGACCCCAGGGCCGCTGCCCTGGCCGTGCTGGATCGAGTGGACATGGGCAAGGCAACCCTGGACGCGGTCCTCGATGAGGCCGCGCCCAGGCTGACGGGGCTCTCCCGCCGGGACCGGGCCCTGTTCAACGGGTTGGTATACGGCGTGCTGCGCCGACGACTGCGCTTGGATGCCGTGGTCGCGTCCTACGCCGATCGGCCCTTCAAAAAGATATCCCCGCCCATCCTGAACATCCTTAGAATCGGCCTGTTCCAGATCCTGTTCATGGACCGTATCCCGGCATCGGCAGCCGTCAACACGGCGGTCAACCTGGTGCGGGCCCGCAAGGCCTCGAAAGCGGCCGGTTTTGTCAATGCCCTGCTGAGAAATGCCCTGCGGGACCCCGACCGGTTTTGTATTCCCGACGCCCGAGATTCGCCGGTGGATCACATTGCCGTGGTCCACGCCTTTCCCCATTGGCTGGCCTCGCGCTGGATCGATCGCATGGGCCTTGCCCAAACCGACCAGCTGTGTGGGGCGATGAACACCATCCCGCCCATCACCCTGCGCTGCAACAGGCTTAAAAACAACCTGGCGGAACTGGTGAAGGCCTTGTCGGACCAGGCGGAAGCCATCGAGATCGTGAACAACCTCCCCGGCGCGGTCAACCTGATCCGCCCCCGTCTCCCCATCCCGGAAATCAAGGCCTTTGTCGACGGCCGCTTTTCCGTCCAGGACGGGGCTGCCCAGCTGGTTTCCCTGCTGTTGTCACCCCAACCGGGAGAAACCGTTCTTGACGCCTGCGCCGGTCTGGGTGGAAAGGCGACCCACCTGGCCCAGCTCATGAACAACCGGGGTGCCATCGTGGCCATGGACCACGTGGATGCCAAACTGACCCGTCTGGAAAAAGAGGCACGCCGCCTGGGCGTGTCAATTATTCGTACCCGACGCGCGGACCTGAACCGACCGCTCGCCTTGGAATCACTGCCCCGGTTCGACCGGATCCTACTGGATGCACCCTGCTCCGGTCTGGGCGTGCTGCGGCGCAATCCCGACGCCAAATGGTCGTCCCAGGAGGTCGATATCGCCCGCTTGGCCAAACGGCAGGCGCGCTTTCTCGACCATCTCGCCCCGCTGGTCAAAAAGAACGGGGTCCTGGTTTTTGCCGTCTGCAGCATGGAACCGGAAGAAAATGAAGGGGTAATCAAGACTTTTTTGAAAAACCATGCAAACTTTGCTATAACCGGTGCGCAATCCATAGAGGAGAAGACCGTGCTTCCTTTTATGGGTGAAAACGGTTTTTTCAGAACCGCTCCCCACATCGACCACATGGACGGCTTTTTCGCAGCACGGCTGCAACGCACGCGCTGACAGGATAAAACGCCATGCCCGTTTACGATTACGAGGCCCTTGACACCAAGGGAAAAACCGTCACCGGAATCATCGATGCCGACGGCGCCCAGGCGGCACGGCAGAAAATCCGCGCCATGGGCAGTTTTCCCGTCAACGTCAAAGAGATCACGGACGGCGAAACCAGCAAAGAGGCCCGGGGCGTCAGCTTCCAGGGCCTGTTCAGCCGGGTCAAGCCGGCCCATGTCAGCCTGTGGACTCGCCAGCTGGCGACGCTGACCGGTGCCGGATTCCCGTTGGTTACCGCGCTGACCACCCTGGTCTCCCAGACCAAAATCCATGGGTTCACCAAGATCGTCGCCCGAATCAAGGATTCCATTGTCGAGGGCAACAGCTTTGCCTCGTCTCTGACGCTCTACCCGTCGGTTTTCTCCCAGATTTACATCAACATGGTGCGTGCCGGAGAGACCTCGGGAACACTGGAAATCGTTCTCCAGCGCCTGGCGGACATTATGGAAAAACAGCAGGAGCTCAAGTCCCGCATCCAAACCGCCATGGCCTATCCCATCCTCATGACCGCCATCGGCACCCTGGTGCTTTTTTTTCTGATGACCTTCGTCATCCCCAACATCACCACCATCTTCGTGGACATGAATCAGGCGCTGCCCACCCCGACCCGGTTTCTCATCGCGGCCAGCGATCTGTTCAAACGCTTCTGGTGGCTGCTCGTGGTCGTGGTTGTCGCCGGTCTGGTGGCCCTAAAGGCCTTCAGAAAAACGGAACGCGGGCTGGTTGCCACGGATCGAATAATGCTTTCCATGCCCGTCATGGGCATGCTGCTGAAAAAGATCGCCGTGGCCCGTTTTACCCGGACCCTCGCATCGCTGCTTGAAAACGGCGTGACCATGCTGCCGGCCTTAGAGATCGTTAGAAATGTCACCGGCAATGTCGTGATCTCCAGCCTCATCGAAAAGGCATCCAGTGAAGTCGAAAAAGGCCAGGGACTGGGTTTGTCGCTGGCGGCCGACGACGTCTTTCCCGATCTGGCCGTACAGATGGTTCAGGTGGGTGAGCAGAGCGGTGAATTGGAATCTATGCTCTACAAAATCGCCGAGGTGTATGAAAACGAAGTCCAGTCATCGATCATGAGCATGATGGCCATGCTGGAGCCGGTGATGATCCTGGTTATGGCCGTGGTCGTGCTGTTTATCGTTCTTTCCATCTGTCTGCCCATTTTCGAAATGAACCAGCTGGTGGGGTGAGGGACAGCGGTGTCTGGTTTGTGGTCTTTGGTTTCTGGTTCGTGGTTAGTTGGATTGGTTGATGGCTTTCACCTTCGAGCTTTGAGCTTTGAGCCGCGACCTTGTGCGCTTGATTGTTGGGTCGCATTGGGTTAGTATTCGTTTTCGAGAAACATGAAGGGTTCAACGGCGCCGGTTAAGCACCGGGTAACGAATGATGGAGGAATTATGAAGCTGTCTCACCCGCAAAAAGTGGGCAACTGCCGCGGTTTCACCCTGATCGAGCTGATGGTGGTCATCGTCATTCTCGGCATTCTGGCCGGCCTGATCGTCCCGCGCATCATGGGCCGTCCGGAGCAGGCCAAGCAACTCAAGGCCAGAATGCAAATCGAAAGCATAGGCACGGCCCTCAAGCTCTACAAACTGGACAATGGCATGTATCCATCCACCGAGCAGGGGATACAGGCCCTGGTGGAGCAACCCGCCTCCGGCAACATTCCCAAAAACTGGCGCAAGGGCGGCTATCTGGAAAAGGGCAAGGTGCCCAAAGACCCCTGGGGCAATGATTTCATCTACCTGAGTCCGGGCATCCATGATGATTTCGACATCATCGCTTACGGCGCCGACGGGGCGGCCGGCGGTGAGGACAAAGATGCGGATATCAACAGCTGGGAGTCCGACTAACGCGGCGCCGGCGATCACCCGACGGGCATGTGCCCGTCTCTCATACCATGACATCGAGCCAGTCTGCCCGTCTACACGCCTCGCACCCGCAGGCACCCCCGGAAAACAAAACAGGACCCCCGTTTTTGGGCAACCGTGGATTCACACTGATTGAAATGATCGTCGTGATCGCGCTGATCAGCATCATGCTGGTGGTGGCCATCCCCCGCCTGGAAGGCGGACTCTTTTCCGACGGCAGCGACGAAACCGCACGCTGGATCATCGCCACTGTCCGCGGCCTCAAGGAAAAAGCGGTTGTCGAAAACAAAACCTACCTGCTCAACGTGTCGCCCGACGTCCAGCGGCTCTGGATCACCGAAGCCGGCATGGCGGATACCGATGCAGACGCCGCCCGCGAGGCCGGCTATTCCCTGCCACGCGGGGTAAACATCGACCATGTGGCCTTTTCCCAGACTGAGCGTGTCTCCAGCGGGACCATCCCCATCGCTTTTTTTCCAAAGGGCTATTCCGACAAAGCCGTCATCCGCATGCGAACCAATGACGGCGATCGCCTGGCATTTTTCATCGAACCCTTTCTGGCCGGGGTCAATCTGGTCCGGGGTCCGGAAGGATGGTAACCATGGCGTCCGACAACCCTCCCTGCCGCCGAACCGAGCTCACCCGAAAAGGCAACCCGGAATATGGTTTCACCCTCATGGAAGTGATGGTGGCCCTGTCCGTGGTGGCCATCGCGCTGATGGCCATTTATCGCATGCATACCCAGACCCTGTTCATGGATGCCAGGGGACGGTTCGACACGGTAGCGACCCTGCTGATGGGCCAGAAACTGGCCGACATCGACACGATCGAACTGAAGGACCTATCCGGCGACAGCGGCGATTTCGGCGACGCCCACCCCGGTTACGCATGGCAGATCGAAACGGAGGAGGTCTCGTCCGACCTGCTCAAGGAAGACGGGCCGACGCTCAAGCGGATTACCGTGACCATCAGCCTCGACGGGGAAGCATCCGTATTTAAACTGGACACATACAGGCTCTTGTATGAATAGCGCACACCGGCGGCCATCCACGGCACGTCTCCGGCAGCGGGTTCACCCTGTTGGAAATCATGGTGGCGATCTTTATCTTCGCCGTGGTGATCACCACTGTTTTCGGCTCGTTCCGGGCTGTTTTTTCCAGCGCCGATGCCGTCGGCAGCGATGTGGCCGTCTTCGAGTCGGCCCGCACCAGCCTGGGGCGCATGGCCGCCGATCTGGGAGGCATGGTCATTTCCGACTATCCGCGATACACCAAGCCCGCGTTCAATGACCCGCAGGATCCCTATCGTCTGGTAGGAGATACGACCGACGTGGCCGGCAGCAGCTTCGGCCGCCTGCGATTCGCATCACTGGCCCACCTGGCCATGAACCGGGATCGGCGGCAGGGGGTATGCCGCATCGTCTACTATGTTGATCAGCGGCCCGACGAGTCGCTGGTCCTGCGCCGTGCCGACCATCTCTATCCCTTTCCCGATTTCGAGGAGAGTGTGGATGATCCCATTTTATGCGACAACATACTGGCCCTCGAATTCGCATACCTGGGTGCCGAAGATGAAATGAGCGACCGTTGGGATTCGGAATCGGCCGACACCGATTACGCCACACCGCGGTCGGTTGAAATCCGGTTGACGGTGGGAACGCCGTCCAGACCCAAACCATTCACCACACGGGTATCCTCTGCATGTGTACCGTGAAGCAGCTGAATAGGCCCACGGGCAAAACGGTTCTGGGCAACCGCCGGGGGGTGGCGATCCTGGTCGCCATCGGCGTGGTGGCCGTGCTGCTCACCGCCGGATTGGCCTTGAATCGCCGAATCCGCAGTTCGGTCACCGGCGCCTTTCTTGCGAGAGAGCGGGTGGTGCTTTCCGAGATGGCCGTCTCCGGGGTCCATGCCGCCATGGTGATGCTGATCAATGACCGCAAAGAGAATGACACGGATACCCTACAGGAGAATTGGGCCAACCCGGAAAAAGTGGCCGAAATGATGGGGTTGATCCCCTATGATGAAGGCCGTGTCGATGTCCGCATCACCGATGAACGAGGCAAAATCCAGGTGAATGCCCTGGTCAAGTTTCCCGAAGGCCAGCAATTTTCCGCCAGCCAGCGCTTCCTCTGGGAGCGATTGCTGGATCAGGTGTTCTCCCTGTTTGAGGAGGTGCCGGACAGCGACCCCAATATGATCATCAATTCGCTGAAAGACTGGCTGGACGACGGCGATGACGAGGCCATTACCGGATTGAGCGGCGCCGAGTCCGACTACTACGAGGGTCTGGAGCCGCCATACCAGTGTAAAAACGGTCCCTTCGATCACCTGGGAGAAGTCGCCCTCGTTCAAGGGATTACCCCGGAGCTGTTTGCCGGTGCGGGCGGTGCGGTTGGGCTCTCATCCCTGTTGACGGTTCACGGTGTATCGGCGGTCGGTGACGGCCGCTTCACCTATGACGGCAAGATCAACATCTCAACGGCCGACGTTGCCGTGCTCGCCGCCCTGCTGCCTTCCGAAAATTCGGATCTTGCGGAAGCCCTGGCCGACTATCGCGTGGCCAAAGCAGATGAGACGTATACCCACACCATCACCGATGCCGGTTGGTACAAAAATGTGCCGGGTGCCGGGGGCATCACCATCAGTCCCGATCTGATCACCGTGTCCAGCGACCTGTTCCGGATCGTCTCAACCGCAACGCGCAATGAAAGAACCGCCACCGTCAATGTGGTGGTCCAGCGGGTAAAAGAACAAGACACCGGCCGATGGATCTGTAAAACCTTGATGTGGCAGGCAGAATAAGATATATGAATGTTTGCTTATAACTATTGCACGGGTCGTATTGCTTTCAAGTTTTCGAAAAAATACGATCAATTAATAGATACGGTATAAAATTTGCTTATATAATCACAAGCAGGTCGAGTGATGATTGCCGCGGAATGATAAAAATTCATATCATTATCAATCGTTAAGGGTTTTCAGAAAGCGATGAAGATAGTTATTTATTGTTATAAAGCGCCAAAAATTTATCCCAACATGAACAATTTTGGTTTAATTTCAAAAATGTTGGCGCAGGTTATCTCCATCTGTCAGATGAAACGAGCCGAATGTAGCCAGGTTTTAGGAATTCTGAATCTCAATACGCATCACGAAAACCAGCACTAAAAAACTGATCGCAGCGTTGTCGATCGATAGCCACGAAACCCCAAACAGATAAGCAACCATGAGCCGCAAGATCCTCAGCCTGGAAATTCGAGAGGAATCGATCGCAGCCGTTCTGCTGGACAGCAGTTTCAAGGGCAGCCTGCTGGAGTCGCAGGGGTATTTTCCCATCCCGGCGGACAAAAAAGCGGGCGATGAAGGCATAAAAGAAGCCCTTCAAGCCATCGTGGAAACCTTCAAGCCCACCGGCGCCACCTGTGTGCTGGGCATCCCCGCAACCGTCGTCTCCTTCAGAAATCTTTCGGTTCCCTTTCATGACATCAAGAAAATCCGACAGATCCTCCCCTTTGAACTGGAGCCCACCCTGCCGATTCCGGTGGAGGAACTGATTTTCGATTTCGAGGCCGTGAAACGTGACAAGCAGCAGGACCTGCTGACCTTCTCCGTTAAAAAAATGGAGATCCAGCGGTATCTGGAACTCCTCGGAACGGTGAATTTAAGGCCGGCTGTCATCATGCCCGGCGGATATGCCGCGGCCCGGTTCATCTCCACGATGACCGCCGTCAACGGTGATTTTCTCTTCATCGATACCGGAGAAGGCAATCACACGATCTACGCCGTCTGTTCAGGACACGTTCGCATGGTCCGCACCCTCCCGGTTGCCAGTGACGGCAATCCGGTCATCCGCAGCCTGGAAACCACCCTGAAACGGACATTCACCGCCCTTCAGGAAAGCCTGGGAATCGCGGTCAACCCGTCGGCGGTTTTTTCCGCGGGCCCCCAGGCCCCGCTGCTCACCACGCGGGAACGGATCATCCACATTGTTGGGTGTGCCGGTTAAATCCATTGACGACTTGCGGACGTTTCCCCGGTTGAAGGGTTCGCTGGACACACCGGATTGGCAATCCGGACATCTGGATATCGCCCTGGCCCTGGCCCTGATGGAAACCGAGACCGTCACCGGCGTCAATTTCTCCACAGAGCGGTCAACGATCCAGCACTACTGGAGCGAATATCGCAAACATATCATCCTGACCGCGGTGCTGATCGTCCTTGCCCTGGTGACCGCACTGGGGGGCCAGATCCTTGCGGTGAATGCCAAAGAACGCCGCCTGGCCGAACTGGACCGACAGATCGAAATGGTTTTCAAAAGTACCTTTCCCGAGGTCACCCGCGTGGTGAACCCCTTGCAGCAGATGCAGATCAAGATCAAAGAGGCCGGTGACGGCAGCGTCGGCTTCGATCTGACGGGCGCCCGTGTCCGGATCATCGACATCCTCAACGTCCTGAGCCAGCAGATTCCATCGTCTGCAGACGTCAAGGTCAACCGCATGGTTGCCGGTGCCGACAACGTCGTGCTGTCCGGTGATACAGACACCTTCAACACGGTTGACGACATCAAGGGGCGGTTGGAAGAAGCGGACCTGTTTAAAAGCGTGACCATCAGCTCGGCCGACCTCGAGAAATCGGGAAACCGGGTGAGATTCAAACTGAAGCTGGATTTTTAGCCAACCATGGCCATCAAACTCAACAAACGGGAAAAAATCGGCGTGGCTGCGGCAACGGCCGCCATCGTCATTTTTCTGGTATTGCAGGTTCTGGTTTTCCCCCTGTTCGAGAAAAACGCCCAATTATCGCGAACGACTGACCACCCGGCAACAGGAGCGGGAACAGATTCATCTGCTGCAGGCAGAATACCTCAAAACGGCCGAAAAGGCGCAAGCGGCGCAACGTCACCTGAAAAGACGCAAACAGGGCTTCACCCTCTTTTCATTTCTGGAAACCCTGGCTGGACAGACGGGCGTCAAAAGCCATATCGCCTATATGCGGCCGACCACCACGAGCCAGAAGGACAGCCCGTACCGGCTTTCCATGGTGGAGATGAAGCTGCAGGAAATTACCATGGCGCAGCTTCTGGCCTATCTGCACGGCATTGAAACATCCGCGGACATGATTTCCATTAAACGGCTCTCCATTTCCAAAGGGGAGCAGAAGGCCGATCTGATCAATACGGTATTTCAAGTCGAAACACTGGAGATGTAGCGCTTCTCATGATTTCCGTTAAGGCCATTTTCGCATATCTGTTGTACGCCCTGCTGGCGGCAACGCTCTTTTTGATCCTGCTGTTTCCCGACCAGGCGATTAAAGATTACGTGGACGGCCGACTGGCTGCCATCGACCCGTCGTTGAGCATGGTGGCCAAGACGATTCGACCGGCCCTGCCGCCGGGACTTAAAATGATCGACATCGACCTGAACCGCGACGGCGTTCGGCTGGCTCACTTTGAAGATGCCCGTGTCTCACCCGATCTGGCGACCCTGCTGCAGGACAAAAAACAGGTTCGGTTTCAGGCACATATTGCCGATGGGACGATAAATGGCCGAGCAACCATGGAAACCGCCGGCCCATCCGGCCCCTTGCGGGTGGAAGCGGACATCTCTGAGATCCGCCTGGACAAGCTCGATGCAATCAAAACCGATGTGCCTTTCACCCTTACCGGTTCCCTGAAAGGCCGGATGACCCACGACGGGGCGCGTGCCCCGATGGGCATGACCAGCGGGTTGTTGACGGTACCGGATCTGCACATCACCTTGAAAGCACCTTTTTTCGGCATCACCGAACTGGTGATGGATCAGACGGATGCGGACTTTTCGCTCAGTGGCGGGAACCTGCGGCTCAAATCCCTCATCTTTCGATGGTCCCATGGTTGAAGGTAAAATTACCGGAACCATAGAACTGAGGCATCCCTTCGAGCAGAGCCGCCTGAACCTCACCGGAAATGCCAAACCCCGGCCGGAG
The DNA here is from genome assembly GCA_963716825.1 of uncultured delta proteobacterium. GTDB lineage: Bacteria > Desulfobacterota > Desulfobacteria > Desulfobacterales > Desulfosarcinaceae > Desulfosarcina. Next base: position 135,738 of record CAVQUU010000021.1, on the reverse strand, counting down.
TTGGTCGCCCGGCTTCAAGAGACCATCCCCCAGGGGATCGTCAACACACGGACACTGGGAAACCGGGGACTGACCTTTCGGGTGCGCGGCTCCATTGACAACCCCGATATGTCCATGAGATAGGCGATGATACCAAAAGCCATTTTCACATTTGTCAATCTGCTCTGCATCACCGTTTCCGCATATGTGGTCGTGGACGGTTTTTACGGAACCCTTTCTGCAGGGCTGGCCCAGTCCCCTATATCAACCCAACAGAATGTATACCGGGTGGGCGATACCGGCACGAACAGCCGCCCCCTGACCGCATACAAGGCCATCTTGGAGCGGAACCTGTTCAATACCCGCTCAGACAGCGAACCCCAGCCGGGAAAAGTAGATGTCGAATCCCTGGAAGAGACCAAGCTGAACCTGAAGCTGTGGGGAACGGTTTCCGGCAGCGACGACGGTGACTATGCGGTCATCGAAGATGTCAAGGCACGCGAGCAGAACCTGTACCGTGCCGGCGATGCCATCCAGACGGCCACGGTCAAGGAAATACACAGGGAGAAGGTCGTCCTCACGGTAAACGGAAAGGATGAAGTGCTCCAGATGCAGGAACTGGTGTCCGGCAAAGCCGTCTTCCGGCCTGGTGGGCTTCCCGCGCGTGCGGCGACACCATCCTCCGGTGCGGTTCGTGCCCAGCGGATTTCCCTGAGGCGATCTTATATCGAGCAGTCCATGACGGACGTGGCATCGCTGATGACCCAGGTGCAGATCCAGCCACACATGGAAAACGGTGTGCCGGCGGGTCTGGCACTCTCCAGCATCAAACCCAATTCCATTTTCCGGAGAATGGGCCTGAGAAACGGAGACATCATCGCCGGTGTAGACGGCACCGAAATCACATCGGTAGATGATGCGTTGAAGCTGGTGGACAGTCTTAAATCCGCATCCACCCTCTCCGTACAGTTAAAACGCAGGGGACAGGAAAAGAACATCGAATACAACATCAGATAGCCGGCCAGGCGCCCCGGGCACGTTGCCGGTGGAAACAGGAAAAGAAGATATGGCTATTGAAAACACAATGGATGCAACCAGAAAATGCATGGTCGGCGCACTGATCGCCGTGCTGACGTTTTTTCTCCTTGCCGCCAGCACCGCCGCCCAAAATCAGGATCAGGGTCAGAATCCGGGTCTGGCGACCGGCGGCAGCACGGCGGCAAATGGTTCACAGCGCTTTGTCTCCATTGATTTCAACAATGTGGATATCAGCGTGTTCATCAAATTCATCAGTGAACTCACCGGTAAAAACTTCGTGATCGACCAGCGCGTCAAGGGCAAGGTGACCATCATCTCCCCGTCCAAGATCTCTGTCGATGAAGCCTTCAAGGTGTTCGAATCGGTGCTCGATGTCCACGGCTTCGCCACCGTGGAGACCGGTAGGCTGATCAAGATCATTCCGTCTCCGGATGCACGCACCAAAAACATCGAAACCCGAACCCAAGCCAAAGGCGATTCGGACGATGACCAGGTGGTGACCCAACTGATGCCCCTGCGCTATGCCGACCCTGACGAAGTCAAGCGACTGTTCACCCCCATGGTCTCCAAAAGCAGCGTCATCCTCTCCTACGCACCCACCAACACCCTGATTATCACCGACAACTACTCCAATATCGCCCGCCTGATGAAGATATTGAAAACCATCGACATCCCCGGCGTGGGTCGTGAAATCACCATATTTCCCATCCACAACGCCGATGCGGCCAAGCTGGTGTCCCTGCTGGAAACGGTGTTTCAAAACCTCCCAGGGTCCGGCCAAAAAAGGCAAGGCCCCATCGGATCGCGGCGCCGCCTTCGTGGCCGACGAACGCACCAACAGCATCATCATGGTGGCCAGCGAAGTTGACACCAACCGCATCCGCAACCTGATCGACACCCTGGACCAGGAGACCCCCAAGGGCAAGGAGAAGATCCATGTCTACTACCTGGAATATGCGGTGGCGGAAGAGATCGTCGCCGTGCTCAAGGATCTCCCCGCAGAGGACAAGACCAAAGTCGCAGGTGCCAAAGAAGCGCCTGTGATTTCCGACAAAGTAACGATTACGGCCGACAAGGCCACCAACAGCCTGATCATCACCGCCGACCGGGACGACTATGCCACCTTGGTGGAGATCATCCGTCAGATCGATATTTTCCGATCCATGGTCTACATCGAAGCCCTGATCATGGAGGTCAATGCGGAGAAAGGCTTCGAATTGGGCACAGAATGGATCGTGGGCGACGACGTGAACTTGAACCAAGACCGCCAAGGGGTCGTCGGCGGCGGGTTCACCACCGGCGAAGATTCGAACTTGCAATTTGGTTTGGACGGCAGTTTGATTCCGGCGCTGGCATCCGGTTTTTCCCTGGGTCTGTTCGGTGAAGCTATTGAAATTGCCGGGGTCTCCTTTCCCAGTATTGCCGCCATCGTACAGGCCTATAAGAAAGATCGGGATGTCAACATTCTCTCGACCCCGCAACTGCTCACCACCGACAATCAGGAAGCCACCATCACGGTGGGCAAGAACATCCCTTTCCAGACCACTACATCGACAACCAACAACGACACCTACAACTCCTTTGAATACCGTGATGTGGGCAAGACCCTCAAGATCACCCCCCAGATCAACAAGGACCGAATGGTTCGCTTAAATCTCTCGCTGGAAGTATCTGCCTTGGAGAGCTCCGTGGACTTCAGACCCACGACCCTGAAGCGGACCGTCGAGACCACGGTGATGGTCAAAGATAGCAGCACGGTGGTCATCGGCGGCCTGATCGATGACACTTTGGTCCAGACCGAATACAAAGTCCCCTGTCTCGGGGATATTCCCGGGCTGGGATGGCTCTTTAAGACCCAGTCCCAAGGCAGTGAGAAATCCAATCTGTACATTTTCATCACGCCCAAAGTGATCCAGGATCCTGCTGAGGCATCCACAGTCTCTCATTCCAAGAGAGGTGAGATTGACCAGAAGCGCGAAATGCAGATTAAGCTATACAATGGTGAGCAAGACGAGACACAAAAGCTACCCGTTGACCCAGGTCCGCAAGACGAACCCGCCCCGGGAGCCGTGATAGACGGCCCGGCCGGGACCGGGACCAGCAACCACGTCATGCAGATCATGCCATTCGCAGCAGGGTCAGCCGGCAGCAGTGAGGCCGATGGCTATCTCGTCCAAGTGCAGTCCTTTAGCGACCAACTGTCGGCCATCGAATCGGTGGAGAGACTAAAAGAGATGGGTCATCAGGCCCATATTGCCGAAACGGATGTGGACGGCAAGATCTGGTATCGGGTGCAAATCGGCGGTTTCCCGGACCGCGTTGCGGCACAGACGGCCCGGGATACCCTGTCCGGACAGGGTATGACGGACACGCTCATCATAAAAAACAGCCCATGAACAAACCCCTGGAAGATATCATAAAGAGCAAGTACGGCGTCTCCGATGAAGACTTTGCGGACGCAGTCAGACTGCACGGCGAAAAAGGAGGCCGCCTGTCTGAGGTGCTGATGCACCGTAAGATCCTCACCGAAACCCAATTACTGGATGCCTTGAGCGAACAGTACGACATCCCCTTCTGGCCTGAACTGCCCCTGGAAAGCTTCGGTGAGGATCGCACCCGCAGTGCACCCATCGGGTTTCTCAAGCGCCATGCCATGGTGCCGCTGGTGCTGAAGAACATCCCGGCTGCAGGGGTTAGCGGTCTGCCCGAGGAAATGGTCAATATCATCGCCGTCAACGATCCCGCTGCATTCGAACCCCTGGACGACCTGGCTCGAATGATCGGCTTTTCGTCCTACAACCTGGTGCTCTCCACCAAAAGCGCCATTTTTGCCGCCATCAACCTGATCTTTGACATGAGCCGGGGCACCGCCGAACAGCTGGTTCAGCACATGGAAGAGGATGGCAGTACCATCATCAGCGAGATCGAGGACACTGCTGATCTGCTCGAGGACACCAGTGATGCCCCGATCATCAAACTGGTCAATCATATCATCTCCCAGTCCATCAAGGCCCGCGCCAGCGACATTCACATCGAGCCGTATCAGGACAGCTTCAAGGTGCGCTACCGGGTGGACGGAATCCTCTACGACCTGCTCACGCCGCCAAAATGGATTCAGGCGTCGCTGATCTCACGAATCAAGGTCATGGCCAAACTCAATATCGCCGAAAAACGGCTTCCCCAGGACGGACGCCTGGAAGTCAAAATCGGCAGCCAGAATGTGGATGTGCGGGTTTCCACCTTGCCCACCACCTTCGGCGAGCGGGTGGTCATGCGGCTGTTGAACAAATCAGAAGAGGTCCTGAACCTGAAGGAACTGGGGCTGTCGTCCGAGGATCACGAACTGTTCAACCGGCTGGTGACCCAGCCCAACGGCATCATCCTGGTGACCGGTCCCACCGGAAGCGGTAAGACCACCACCCTTTATTCCGTGCTGGCCTCCATCATCAAGCCGGACATCAACATCATCACCATCGAAGATCCGGTGGAGTACCAGCTCAAAGGCATCAGCCAGATCCAGGTGAACCCGAAAATCGATCTCACCTTTGCCCGCGGCCTGCGTGCCATCGTCCGCCAGGACCCGGATGTGATCCTCATCGGCGAGATCCGTGACAAGGAAACCGCCACCATCGCCGTCCAGTCGGCCCTGACCGGCCACCTGGTGTTCTCCACGCTGCACACCAACGATTCGGCCGGTGCGATTACGCGCCTGGTGGACATCGGTGTCGAGCCGTTCCTCATCTCCTCCGCCGTTGTGGCGGTTATCGCCCAGCGGCTGGTGCGGGTGCTGTGTGAACACTGCAAGGAGGCCTACACACCGGGCGTGATCCTGGAGAGCATCGGTATCTCCCGGACGCAATTGAGACACCACACCCTTTATCAGGCCAATGGCTGCGAGAAGTGCTTTAACACCGGCTACCGCGGCCGCATTGCCATTTTCGAGATCATGCACATGCGCGAGGGGTTGAAAAACCTGATTCTGAAAACCTTCGATGCCACCCAGATCAGGCAATTCGCCCAGCAGTACAAAATGAAAACCCTGCGCCAAAGCGGCATCGAAAAAGTGCTGGCCGGAACGACCACCATCGAAGAAGTCCTGCGGGTGACCCAACAATGACCGGATGAACGGGTACCATCGGCTTTTAAATGAGGCTTCCGTCCCAATGGGTAAATTTCCGCGGCGAAGCGAGCCCGTCGTTCCGCGTTCGATGCGGGGCGTTCGGCGGTCGACATTAAAACCCAACTTTCTACGTCCCTCGGGATAAGCCCGACGGTTGACGATAAGGTGCATCATGAAAACCCTTTACCTGGCGGCACTGTTTTCCCTGTTGGTCGGCAGCGCGTGGGCCGGGTCTCGGGCATCGAATCTGCCCCCCCCGGGAGAATCCATGCCGGTGATGGCGGCACCCATCCGCTTTTTCCAGCGATACCTGTCCGGGGCGGACGGCCACCGCTGCCCCATGACCCCCTCGTGCTCCAGCTATGCCCTGCAGGCCGTGCAGCGCCATGGAAGCATCAAAGGATGGATCATGGCCAGCGACCGGCTGATGCGCTGCGGCCGCGACGAACTGAAGCTCAGCCCATCAGTGATGACCCGCGAGGGCATCCGCTGCCAGGACCCGGTTCGAAACAACGACGTCTGGCCGCACTGACTTATGGGATGCCCTAAGGTAATTGAACCCGTGCTCCGTATTCTGATTATCGCCATCGGCGTGCCCCTTTTGATGATTGCAGCACCTGCCAACTGCTTCGCCCGGTTGACCATCGATGCGGACAGCCAATACCGTTATGCCCAGTCCCGCCTCGATTCAGGAGCCGTCGACGAGGCGATTGCCGAGTTCAACCGCTTTATCCATTTTTTTCCTGCAGACCCCAGAATTGCTCAGGCCCGCTTCCAGATCGGCATGGCCCACTTCAGCGCCGGCCGCTATCAAGCGGCAGCGGCCATTTTCAACCAGCAAACCATTGGATTCGCCGGTTCGCCGTTGGACAACCAGGCCTTTTTCATGCTCAGCCGCAGCCATGCGCGCCAGGGAATGATCGAACAGGCCATATTGGATCTGCACAACCTCGTGGCTTTGTCTTCAGTAGCGGATGTCATCGATCGGGCCCGCTACGAACTGGGATGGCTCCATGTGGATCAAGCCCGCTGGAACGACGCCGACCAAGCCTTCGGTCGGATTTCACCCGACAATCAGGACCGCTTCCAGGTCGCCGACCTGGAGCAGGCCCTGGCGCTCAGCGATGCCATCCCGTTCAAGAATCCGACCACGGCCGGATTGCTCTCGATCGTGCCCGGCGGCGGCCAGCTTTACACCAAAAGATACCAGGATGCGGCTACCGCTTTTTTGATCAACGCCGGTCTGATCTGGGCGGCATGGGAGTCATTTGACAACGAGCAATACGCCCTCGGCAGCGTGATCAGTGTCGTGGGGTTTGGGTTTTATGCCGGCAATATCTATGGTGCCGTCTCCAGTGCCCACAAGTACAACCGTGACCGGATTACCGAGTACCGTGAACGTCTTAACCAGCGCAGGCAGATCTCCTTATCCCTGGCCCCGTCACCCAAGGGAGCCGCCCTGTGCCTGACCATAAGCTTTTAATCCCATGCCATCTCCTTCCCCCGCTTCATCGGTAACGCGTCTGGCGAAAAAAACGCTGCGGATCGTTCTGCTGGTCGCCCTGTTCATGGCCATGGCCGGGATAGGCGCCTACGTGTCCCTGACCCTGATCATCAAGGGGGAAGATACCGTCGTCGTCCCCGACCTGGTGGGGAAGGACGTCCTGTACGGTCTCGAAATCCTTTCGGACCTGGGACTCAATACCCGCGTTAAAGGCACGGCATATCATGACCAGGTGCCTAAAAACCACGTCATCGATCAGGATCCGGATGCCGGTGCTGCCATCAAGCGGGGCCGGGACGTAAAAATTCGCGTCTCCCGCGGGACGGAAACGATTTTAATGCCCAATCTGTCCGGCCTTTCCCTCCAGCAGAGCCGGATCCTGTTGACGGAAAACGGTTTGTGCCAGGGGGTGTTGTCCGGCATGATCAGCCCCCGGTTCGACCCCGGTCAGATCGTGGCCCAATATCCGCCGCCCGGTAGAATCGTTTCCCGAAACACCTGTGCCGATCTGCTGATCAGCCGGGGGCCGTCATCCCCGGCATTTCCCATGGTCGATCTGTCCGGGCTTACCCCGGAGTCGGCCATCCGCCGGTTGGAACAGCTGCAGTTGACCGTGGGAAGCATCCGGATCGTTCGCCGGACCGGTGCGCCGCTGGATACCATCGTGGATCAGATACCGCCGGCCGGACACCGGGTTGTTTCGGGCAACCTTGTGGACCTTATGGTAAACCGATCCAATGAGGGCCGGTATACGGGCGGGACCGAAAACGCCGATCAGGTTGAACTGTTCAGGTTCTCTCTGGAAAACGGTTTTTTAAAGAAACGGGTCAAGGTCAGAATGAACCAACCGCAGATTTCGCTCAGCCTGTTTGATGATTTCTTGGCACCGGGCCAAGAGATCTGGCTTTTGGTTCCAAAAAGTGGTAACCCCACGATACTGGTGTATGTGGATGGTCAACTGGTGGAAACCCGGATCATGGTTGGGCACTGATCGCACTGGCGAATCGTTGACGGATGAGGAGATGCGAAGATGAAATGGATTGCACCGTCGATTTTATCGGCTGATTTTTCGCGACTGGGGGAGGAGGTTCGTGCGGTGGAAGCGGCCGGCGCAGACTGGATCCATGTGGATGTCATGGACGGCTGTTTCGTCCCCAACATCACCATGGGCCCACTGGTGGTTGAAGCGGTCCGCCGGTCCACCGCGCTGACCATCGATGTCCACCTGATGATCGAAAGACCGGAACGCTATATCAAAGCATTTTCCGATGCCGGTGCCGACTATATCGCTGTCCACCAGGAGGCCTGCACCCATCTGCATCGAACCATTCAATTGATCCGCGAACAAGGGGCCAAGACCGGGGTGGCCCTGAATCCCGCCACACCGGTGGAATCCCTCCAGTGGATCCTGGATGACCTGGACTTCGTCCTGATCATGAGTGTCAACCCCGGATTCGGCGGTCAACGGTTCATCCCCTCGGCGCTGGACAAGGTGGCCCAACTCAGGACAACCATCCGCGAGCGTGGCTTGTCTACCCTGATCCAGATCGACGGCGGCGTAAACGCCGGCACCATCAGCCGCATCTCGTCAGCCGGCGTGGATGTATTCGTGGCCGGCAGCGCCATCTTCGGCAGTGACGATTATGGACGGACCATCTCGGAACTCAAGGCAAAATGGTAAAAGGGGGTACCGGTGGCTGACAGTCGGCAGAACCCATTGATTCTCGTGGTCCACGGCCCTAGCCTCAACATGCTGGGAACACGCGAACCCGAGCATTACGGCAACCAGACCCTGGAAGCGATCAACGCCTCCCTGATTGCCAAGGCGGCAGGGCTGAGCCTTCAGGTTTCCACGTTCCAGTCCAACCACGAGGGAGAAATCGTCGAGTCCATCCAAAAGGCCGTTGGGCGGGCACGGGGCCTGATCATCAACCCGGCCGCTTTCACCCACACCAGTGTGGCCATCCGAGACGCGGTCTTGATCTTGGATGTACCGACGATCGAAGTCCATCTGTCAAACATCTACAAACGGGAATCATTCCGGCAACGATCCTTTATCGCCGACATTGCCACCGCGCAAATCTCCGGGTTAGGGGCTTCGGGGTATCTTTACGCCTTGGAGGCCCTGGCGCAGTTAATCGCCTGACGCCTTGCCATGACCGCCAACTTCAGACAACCGTCGAACCCCGCCGACCGGGCTGCCGCCGGGCGGGTCTCCGCCGTTCAGTCATCCTTCGATCGCCGAATCCTGCGCGGTCTTCTGGCCGAATGGGAAAACGCCTTATGGCTGCTGCCCGAATCCCTTCGACGATCCATCAAACGACCCCTTTTTGCCATTCGGGACATGCCGACCAGGCTGGGATGCTGGAGCCGGGAAAAGCGTGAAATCACCCTGAGCCGGGCAATCATCAGCGGTCACCCGTGGGATGATGTCAAGGAGGTGCTGCTTCACGAAATGGCTCATCAGCTGGCTCACGAAGGGTTACAGGCCACATCGGAACCCGACCACGGCGACCGTTTCCGACAGGCCTGTCGCCTGTTGCGCGCCAACCCGGCGGCCTCCGGCACCTACCGTCCCCTTCACGTTCGCCTGCACCAGGGGGAGGAATTGAACGACCGAGACCGCATCGTGGTCAGAATTCACAAGCTAATGGCCCTGGCCGAAAGCAGCAATCCCAACGAAGCCCAGTCCGCCATGCTCAAAGCCCACGAGCTGATTTCGCGCCATAACGTGGACCTGATCGCACAAGGCGCCGATCAGGATTATCACAGCATTTTTTTGGGAAAGCCCCGCCTCAGGCATTTTCGGGAGGCCTATCATCTGGTCCATCTGCTTCAGGATTATTACTTCGTCCAGGGCATGTGGATCCAGGCCTGGGTGCTCGAAAAGGGAAAGATGGGACGCGTGCTGGAAATCAGCGGCACCCGGAAAAACGTCCGGATTGCCGATTATATCCACGCTGCCATATGCCGCTATATCGACAATGCCTGGGCGGATTATCGACGGAACAAAGGTCTGAATCGATATCGCAAAACCGATTTTGCCGTCGGCATCATCGAAGGATTCAAGGCCACCTTGCAACAGGCATCCGCAACGGATTTCAGGGGCGTTGGCACGCATCTGCCCGCACGCATCGAGGACCACGCCCTGAGCCGTTACCTGGCCCATCGCTATCTCCATGTCCGTTCATTTTCAAGAAAGGGCCCCGGACACGACACCCGAGTTCTGGCGGACGGAACAAAGCGCGGCCGCCAGTTGATCATCGCCAGAGGCATCACCCGCCGGGATGGCTTCAAGAATAAGTTTCTGGATTACAAGAACAAAACCGATTAAGAAAACCAGCCCGCGGAACCAAAACGCCGATACAGGGAGAACCCATGAAGGACAAACGATCTCAAGTGAATAAAGAAACGGTTCATGTGGTCACCATCGGCGGCGGCAGCGGCCAGTATGCCCTGCTGTCCGGCCTGAGAAAGCTGAAAGGCATCCGCATCAGCGCCGTCGTTTCAATGATGGACAGCGGAGGCAGCACCGGCCGGCTGCGTGACGAATTGGGCACCCTGCCTCCCGGTGACATCCTCAAGTGCATCCTGGCCCTGTCTCCCCACCAGGATACCGCCCGGGTCATCTTTCAAAAGCGATTCAAGAAGGACAGGCGCCTCAAGGGGCACAATGCCGGCAATATGCTCCTGACCATGCTCTCCCGCTACACCGGCAGCTTTCCCGCCGGCGTGCAGGCCCTGGCCGAAATCCTGGATGCCAAGGGTGAAATCCTGCCGGTCACCATCGACCGGGCCACCCTGGTGGCGGAACTGACCGACGGCAGCCGGATATACGGTGAAAGCGCCATCGACACCCCCCGCGGCCATCAGCGCGAAACCATCCGGGATGTTTACCTGGTCCCCCACCACAGTGACGCGATCACCGTTTATCCGCCGGTTCTGGAAGCGATCGCCGATGCCGACATCATCATTCTGGGGCCGGGCGACCTGTTCACCAGCATCATTCCCAACCTCATCGTTCCCGGCCTGCGGGAAAAGCTCAGTGCCGTGTCCGCGCCCATTTATCACGTGGTCAACATCATGACCAAATTCGGCGAAACGAACCACTTTCAGGCAAGCGATTTCATTTCCACCATAGAAGGTTTCACCGGCCGGAAAATCAGTGGCGCCATCGTCAACACCCGACGACCCGATGACCGCCTGCTGAGCCTTTATCGTAAACAAAAAGCCGAATTTGTGAACGTCGGCTACCCGGATGAAGGTTGTCAGCTATTTCTGGAAAACCTTCTCGAAACATCGGGAGACATCATCCGCCACGACCCCGAAAAGCTTGCCGGGTTGATTGAAAGAATCATTGCTGGCGGTCCATTCCCCGCCTGATGGTGGTTCACGAGACCTTGCTAAATCGGCTGTCCGGGAGCTTTCGCGTGCCATCTGGCAAAAATACCCCTGGCGATCGATAGATCCGCCGGCGTGGTGATCTTGATGTTGTCCGGGTCACCGGGCACCACGGTCACCCGCTCTCCGGCAAATTCGGCGATGGAAGCGTCATCGGTGGCGGTGAATCCGCGCTGAGCGGCCGACTGGTGGGCACATCGGATCAAGTCGAGGGAAAAGGTCTGGGGCGTCTGGGCAAGACGGATATGCTGTCGGTTCAGCGTGCCGACGATCACCCCGTTGGCATCCACCTGTTTTAAGGTGTCGGTAGCCGGAATCGCCGGAATGCACCCACCGGTATCCTTGACGCCGGCAAGGCAGGCATTTATGAGAGACAAACGAACGAATGGACGCACGCCGTCATGGATCATGACCGTGCCCTCGGAAACACCGACGGCACTAAGCCCGTTTAATACCGAGTCCTGCCGCCGCCGCCCACCGGCCACCAATTGAACGTCATGTGCCAGGGAAAGCGGCACCAACACGTCAGCCCGGCACCGTTCCAGGTCATTTTCCGGAATCACGAGAACAATCCGATCCAGATCGGGGTGCCGGTCAAAGGCCATCAGCGTGTGGGCGACAATGGGCACGCCGCCCAGGTCGAGATACTGTTTTCTCACCGCTGCCTTCATGCGGGAACCGCTTCCACCGGCAACAATAACGGCACAGATCATTTCAGGTAGCTCAATTCGCCGGGCAGCGGCACGCCTTTGCCCATGGTATCTTCCCCGTAATTGACCCCGGCCAGGATCTGAATGGCCGTCAGGGCACGGGTGTCTCCCTCGAAAGTCACCTCGGTGATCTTCTCCTTTTGAATTTTTCCACCGGCCCATTGAATGTCCAGCACGCTGCTGGCATCGAACCGGTCTTGACCCACCACCAGTTCCACCTGTCCCCCGAAGTGCTGAACGATCTTGGCCACCAGGAGACTGGGCCGACTGTGAAATCCAAGCTTGACCGGGATCCCCACGGTAATGGCGGAGCGCTCGATGTTTTCGTTGAGAATTTCACGCGCCAGTTTCTTGCCGGAGTTGAGGTAATGGCAGGCGTAGTAAAGCCCGTAATTGATGGTCCGGTCCAACAGGACCACCGGGTCCACAAGGGACGCCAGTTTATCCTGAACCCGCTTGTAGGTGTTTTTATAGCCGGCTTCGTGAAGGTGTCGTTCGTAAAAATGAAGCAGGCGCCCCATCATCTGCAGCAAATGAAAAACAATAGAGAAGTAACTTCTCAGCGACTTGAGCTTGCGGTCGCCGAATCGGAACCCCCCGTGAATTACATAGGTGTCGAAGGAGGACTGAAGGTTGTGCACCAACATTTCGAAACGGCGGATCTGCACCTCGTTTACCGTTTCGGGCACCAGGGCAGCAATCTCGTCATTTCCGTAAGGCTCGTAAAACCCCATCGGGTCAAAGCTGGAAGCGATGGAAAGAAACTCGCTGGCGATTTTTACGATGTTGCGCTTTTGAACATCCTTGGCATCATCGTCAATGTCGTATTTGAGCATCTCGCTGGTGGTGATGCCGGGAAAATCCTCTGACACGAAAGCGTCCACCGGAATGTCGATGTTCAGCCGCGAGGCCTCGTCAATAATCACGGGAGCCAGGTTCCGCAGGGCATCATTCAAGAAGGTAAGGGTCTTTTCCCCCTGTTCACGGAACACCTCGGTATCCGGAATATCATAGAATATCAGTCGGTTTGAGATGTGCTTCTGGCAGTACGCCCCAAGACTCAGGTGCCTGACAGTGGCACACAGCTCCCGGTACAGGTACCAGTCCTCGCTGTTCTTGGCTCCGTGGAAGTCGAGGAAGTCTTCAAGCACCTGGGAGGTGCTGATCAGCTTGGAATACAGTTTTTTGGTAAATACGTGATTGGGGGTCTGCCGGTTGGAGATATAGACGCAGCATTTCAGGTAATCTAAGGAGAAGATTCGGACCTTTTCGGAAAAAGAGATTTCACAGTAGGGATCGTACACGTTGCGCTCCGTTCACCGGATTCAGGGTTCGAGGGTTCAAGGAACGAGATAGCGGTCGGAGCAGCCCGTAAGCCGAATTCTGTTCCCCCGGCCGGTTACCCGGATCGGGGGCGGCGACCATTCATCTGGGATGCCGATTGCCCGGCACCTCGTGCGACCTACCCGGGAGCTTGGACGGGCAGCCCTCTGACGCTCCCCTATTTGGTCTTGCACCGGGTGGGGTTTACCTAGCTTCCCCGGTCACCCGGAGAACTGGTGCGCTCTTACCGCACCGTTTCACCCTTACCCTGCCAACAAGGACAGGGCGGTCTGCTCTCTGTTGCACTTGCCTTCACGTCACCGTGACTCCATGTTATGGAGCACCCTGCCCTGTGGTGTTCGGACTTTCCTCCAGCTCCCGAAGAGGAGCCAGCGATCGCCTGGTCTACTCCGGCCGCTATTCGCTATCCTTGTTCTTTCCAATAAATAATCCGATGGCAGTGGGGGCAAAACCGAAGCTCATCAAACCGCTGCAGCTCGTTGAACAACTGCGCGGGAATGTTCATGTGGCATCCCATGCAGATGGCCTGCTGAACGGGGACCACAGCCAACCCACGAACCTTTTTTTTCACATCGTCCAGAACGGTAATTAATTCAGGATCGGCAGTGGCGCTGATCCGGGCCTTCTTCTCGTTCAGCGCTTCAACGGTCTGCCGCTCCCGCTTCTCTTTTGCAGCTAAGGCTTCTTTTTTTTCCTGGTATGATTGAGCGAAACCCGCCAGCTCCGCCGCTTTTGACTTAACCGCCGCCTCTGCGGATTCAATGGTCTCTAATTGTTCCAGCATTCGGTCTTCGATGGCCGAATTTTTTTTGCGGATGTCATCGATCTCTTTCAAAATCGACTGGTACTCTTTGTTGGTTTTAACCGCACGGAGCTTTTCGTTGCTTTTGACGATCATCTCTGCGTTGACCTTCGATTCGGATTCAAGATCGCGATAGGCTTTTCTCAGATCGTCGAGGGCCGTTTTTTCAGAGGTGACCAGGGCCTCACGCTCGGCCACGGACCGATCCAGCGCGGCAGCCTCGTTGCTCAATACATTGACCAGCCGGCCGGCTTGATGGATCTCCAACTCAACGCCCTGCACCTCAACGAGGATGTCGATCTGTTCTTGAATATTGCTCATGCCTGCCTTTCTCGTATCCCGCTTTTGAACCCTCACCGCGGCAAATCGCGGGGAGGGTTCACCGTAAGGATAAAAAAATCGATTTCCAGTTCGCTCGCTAAAGCCGCCGCAAGCGACGGGGAATGCGCTCGCTATCGCGGTTCACAGGTAACGAAAGGGGTCTTCCTCCGTGTCCACGGCCTCCACGGTGGCCGATAGGCCTGAGGCCTTGACAGATTCCCGGATGAGCGCAGCCAGAACGTCGACGACCAGGTGCTCCGAGCCAAAGTGTCCGATATCGATAAGCCCGATGCCTGCCTGTTGTGCATCTCTGGCCGTGTGATAGCCCAAATCACCGCTCACGTAAGCCTGTGCGCCGGTGGCGATCGCAGCGGTCATCAAACTGGCGCCACTTCCGGAGCACACCGCCACCGTCTCCACCACCCTGTCCGCCTTGCCGACAATCTTCACCGTCGAGAGGCTCAGTTCCGCTTTCAGCTTCGCTGCGAAGGCAACCAGTGGCATCGGCGACTCGAGCTCCCCCACCCGCCCCAAACCGGCCTGGTGGTCACGGACAGTCAGGGGATAGGCGTCATAGGCCATGGACTCATAGGGGTGCACCTTTTTCAGCGCACGCACCACCGCACTCAGATCCGTATTGGCCACCAGGATTTCGATACGGCTTTCCTGGACTTCCGCAAGGGTACCGGTTTTGCCGACGGCAGGGGATGAACCGGCGCCCGGCAAAAAGGTTCCTACACCCTCGCATCTGAAACTGCAGCATGAATAATTGCCCATCCGGCCGGCATCCATTGCAAACAGGGTATCGAGGATGGTTTCCGCTCGATTCGAAGGAACGAATACCACCAGTTTGCACATGTCGACATCGGCAGGGCCGGCAAGGACCCGAACCTTGTGCAGCCCTATTCGGCCAACCAGGACATCATTCACGCCGCCCGGCACACTATCCAGGTTGGTGTGGGCACTGTAAATGGCCAACCGTCTGGACAAGGCCATTTCGGCAATCCCGCCCAGGGGCGAATTGCAGTCGATGCGTTTGACCGGTTTGAAAAACAGCGGGTGGTGCGTGACCAGTAAATCCACATCATTTTCACAGGCCCTGGCCACCACCGCGGGCAGCGGGTCCAGGGCCGTCCATACTCTTTTTACCGGCCAGTCCCGGTTTCCGATCTGAAGACCGACATTGTCCCACGACTCCGCCAGGTGGGGAGGCGCCAGGTGCTCGAGAATACGGACGAATTGAGCCACGGTTGCTGTCATGCTGTTTCCCTCAAGCGATCAACTGCCGGCAACGGACATAAAAATGGCGCGGTAGCCGGAGTCTAACCACGCCGAATCGCCTTTTATCCTCAACACAACCAGATGCCGAGACCTCCGGGCGTTATGGGTTGACGAACGGCGCCGGAGTTTTTTTAAGTGGGCCCACCTGGGACTCGAACCAGGGACCGACCGGTTATGAGCCGGTGGCTCTGCCAACTGAGCTATGGGCCCGTATCAGGTCAAAAGCGATTGTTTGTCTACCTCCGTCACGACAAATTGTCAAGCAAATGCAAGCCCGTCCAGTGCCGTATCAATTGTCGATAAAGCTCTTCAGCTTCCGGCTGCGGGTGGGGTGGCGCAGCTTTCTCAGCGCCTTGGCCTCGATCTGCCGGATTCGTTCACGGGTAACGGTAAAGTCCTGCCCAACCTCCTCCAGAGTGTGATCCGCCTTCTCGCCGATACCGAAGCGCATGCGAAGCACTTTTTCTTCACGAGGGGTCAGGGTCGCCAGTACTTTGCGGGTCTGCTCGGCCAGGTTCATGCTGACCGCCGCTTCTGATGGCAGCATGAATTTCTTATCTTCGATAAAGTCGCCCAGATGGCTGTCTTCCTCCTCCCCGATCGGGGTTTCCAGAGAAATCGGCTCCCTGGCGATTTTAAGCACCTTGCGGACCTTGTCGAGAGGTATTTCCATCTTCTCGGCAATCTCCTCCGGACGGGGTTCCCTGCCGAACTCCTGGACCAGGTAGCGCGAGGTACGAATCAGCTTGTTGATGGTTTCGATCATATGCACCGGAATGCGTATCGTTCGCGCCTGGTCGGCAATGGCCCGGGTGATGGCCTGCCGGATCCACCAGGTGGCGTAGGTGCTGAACTTGTAGCCCCGGCGGTATTCGAACTTGTCCACGGCCTTCATCAGTCCGATGTTGCCCTCCTGGATAAGATCCAGAAACTGGAGGCCCCGGTTGGTGTATTTTTTGGCGATGCTGACCACCAGTCTCAGGTTGGCCCGAATCAGCTCGCTTTTGGCAAATTTAGCCCGCATGCGGCCTTCATCCACACTGGCCATCACCCGCTTGAGATTGCGGTTGTTGGCCTTGAAGTCATTTTCCTTTTCCACCAGCTGCTCGGCCATTGAATTCAGGTGGGTATAGATTCGCCCCAGCGCCTCTTGATCCAAACTGGAATGTTTTTTGGCCCATTTCATGAACTTGGCTTTGGTGGTCAAGTGTTCACGAAGCTCCCCAATCGTTGCCCCGAAGGCCTCTGCGGTGACGGCCACCAATTTGTTCTGTGCATCGAACCAGTCGATGAGCCGGCGGATGTGCGCTTCGATGCGGTCGATCACACCGCCTTCCAGTCGCCATCCCTTGAGCAGTTCAAAAATTTTATTGTTGCGCCGCATGATGCACCGCCTGACCCGGCGGGCTTCATCGGGCTCCATCTGCTCGGAGAACATGCGTTCACGGAATTGTTGGATTTCACCATTCACCGCGCGGATACCGGAAATGGTTTCAAGGAAGTTTTCAATCTGAACCATCTCGTCCACATAGGCGTCCCCTTCATCCACATCACGCAAGACATGCTTCGGCCGCAGGGCTCCCACTTCGATGAGGTCACCAAATTCAAGGATGTATTTGACACCCAGGGAGGTTTCCAAAAGCGCCTTGAGAACGTCCTGTTCCCCCTCTTCGATCTTCTTGGCAATCACCACCTCTCCTTCACGGCTGAGGAGGGTGACCATACCCATCTCCCGAAGATACATTTTCACCGGGTCCGTAACCGAACCGATATCCGATACCGTTACGGCCTTGATCAGCGACGCTTTCTTTTCGGTTGAGCTTTCCTTGTCTGAAAGGTCGTCATTGCTTTCAATGATCTCGATATCCATGTCGTCGAACATCATCAGGGTATCGTCGATCATTTCCGAAGACATCATCTCGTTGGGGAGGACCTCGTTGATCTCGTCATAGGTCAGTGAGCCCTGTTCCTTGCCCTTTTCGATGAGGGCCTTGAGCAGTTTCTGGTCGTTCTTCTTGGTCGTTTTCTTGGCTTTTCGCGATTTTCCGTCCGGTGCAGCGGCGTCGACAGCCTTCTTGCCAACAGCCTCGGCTTTCTTTTTGGCCGATTTTTTCTCTGTCTGCGTGGATGTCCCGGTGCGCTTTTTATCGGATTTTTTGGTCATTCCCTTTGCCTCCTAAACCACAGCCGGACATATTGCAGTCCATAATTGGGTCGCGGTATTCTAAAAACTCGTTTTTTATGCCCATGCGCGTCAGCGGCTGTCGTCAGCCGACAGATGCCATGGCCGGCGGTCAATGGTTCCCGCCGCTGTGTTTTTCCATTGTCTTTCGGGCCTGCTGTTGCTTTTCTCGTAAAAGCGTGGCCAGCAGGTGGTCATCACCACTTTTTTCCGCAGCCTCAATACGCTTTAACAAGGTCTTGTCCCGACGGCGTATGCTGCTCTCGAATTGGGACATCAAATTCATGCAACCGTCTCGATCCCAGTGCTCATCGGTTAATGAAAGCCGGGCGACCACGGCCTTTTTCTGCGGGTCGTCCCAGCGGGAAACCAAGCCGGCGATGTCGCCGTCGAGGTTGGTGAAATGGTCGAGTATGCCACGCCCGATCTCTGCCAGCACAGGATCCGTAAAATGATCCATGAGCCGTCGCCGCTTGATATCGACGATCATCTCCGGGAACTGAAGCATCATGGCCACCACCTGTTGTTCCAGCCGGTAGGTTTGCCCGCGAACCGGCGACGGCTCTGGTGCGTTAACCTTGCCCAGCCGACCGTTCAGCCAAGCCGCCTTGGCAGAAGGTTGCGCCGTTCGCTTGATCTTTTGCAAGAGAACCGTTTCATCCACACCAATCCGCTCTGCCAGGTGCTTGACACGCAGCGATCGGCCAACCGGATCGCCGATAGCCAGGATGGCCGGTTTCAGATCATTGACGATGCGAACCTTGCCGTCGATACTCAATCCATGCTTCGCGACAGCCGATTCCACCATGAATGGAATCATTCCCATGGACTGTTCAGCCAGCCTAAAGAAATCATCGGGACCGTGAGCCATGAGAAATGAATCCGGATCATGACCCTTGGGCAACACCATGATCCGAGCATCCAGCAGTCCTTTTTGGAAAACCGCCACGCTGCGTTGGGCCGCTTTGATGCCTGCCTGGTCCGAATCGTAAACCAGAGCGGCCTTGCCCCCCTCACCCACAAACCCTTTCAGGATCTGAACGTGGTCGGCCGTCAGAGAGGTTCCCAAGGTGGCCACCGTGTTTTCGATGCCGAACTGGTGCATGGCAAGCAGGTCGAAATACCCTTCAACGACATACACCGTCTGCGTCACCCTACATTTTTGGCGGGCCCGGTGCAGCCCATACAGGGACCGGCTCTTGTTGTATACCGGCGTTTCCGGACTGTTCAGATATTTGGGCAGTGCATCGTCCATCACGCGGCCACCAAATCCCACTGCCTGGTTCTGCCCGTTGAAAATGGGAAAGATGATCCGGTTCCTAAAGCGGTCGTAGTGTCCCTCCCCATTTTTTCGGGAAACGATCAGACCGGCCTGCAAGGTCATCTCTACAGGCTTTTTCTTTAAACGGAAATGCCGTACCAGGTGATCCCAGCCATCCGGGGCATATCCCAATTTAAATTCATCAATTGTTTTTCGGGTCATCCCCCTTTTTAAAAGATATCCCTTGGCCTGTTTACCCCGCTCCGCCGAAAGCAGACAATCGCGGTAAAAGGACACGGCCTCGCCGTTAAGCGTTAGTATCGTTTCCCGTTCCGTCAACTTTTTTTTCTCGTGGGTGGACAGATTCCGGGTGGGGAGGTCGATCCCGTAGCGTCGGGCCAATGCCCGGGCAGCCTCGGGAAAAGAGAGCCCGCCATGTTTCATTACGAAATCGATCGCATTTCCTCCGGCTCCACAGCCAAAGCAATGAAAGATCTGTTTGTCCGGACTCACGGTGAATGATGGGGTTTTTTCGGCGTGAAAGGGACACAGTCCCATAAAGTTCCGCCCCGCTCGTCGCAGGGATACGCTCTCCGATACGATGTCAACAATATCGGAAGCATTTTTGATTGCCGTAATTTTTTCGTCAGGAATGTATGCCGCCAAGAAAAGCCGCCTCCATTTCAAATGGATTCGGGTTCAATCGCGCTCCGGTGGGACTTAGGCCATCTTCGGTGAAAAGAGGCTCACGGACCAGATTGGCGGTAAAAAAAATGCCTGAACACCTGGACTGCGCCGATAGCTACTTTGTGCATAGGGCCGACCTTTGTTAAATTGACCACGATAAATCCCCAGAGGCATTTTGTCAATATGTAGTAGCAGATTTATATTAACTTACAGGACCCCCTTGGATGAACGAACACCACTTTGGTCTGTGTCGATCGATACCGCCTGTTTGAGTGCCCTGCCAGCGGACTTGTAAACCGATTCCAGCACATGGTGCTCGTTTTCACCGTATTGCACGTTGATGTGCAGGTTCATGCCCCCCTTAACCGCAAAGGCCCTGAAGAACTCTTTGGCCAAGCCCCGGTCAAAGCGCCCGACCGACACCAATGCCGACGGCAGGTGATAAACCAGAAAAGGGCGGTTGGACAGGTCGATGGCCACTTCGGCCAGCGCATCGTCCATGGGGGTCACGGCAAAACCGTAACGGCGAATACCGAAGCGATTGTCCAGGGCAGTGGAAACGGCCTCGCCAAGAACCAATGCGACGTCCTCAACGGTATGATGAAAATCCACCTCCAGGTCGCCCTTGGCCTGTATGTCCAGATCGAATCGGCCGTGAACGCAGAACAGGGTCAACATGTGATCGAGAAATGCGATACCGGTGTTGATGTCGGCCTGTCCCTGTCCATCCAGGTTCAGTTCGACCTTAATTTGGGTTTCCGTTGTTTTTCGTTCGAGCCGGCATGTCCGGGTCATGGCAGTTCTCCTTACCACATGCGCAATGAAAGTTATCAGCGGTCCACGTCCGACAAAATGATGCTGGATCTTTGAGGATTGAGGATCAGGGGCACCGCAGCGACCTTGTACACCACCTGCGCCGTCGATGCAACCGATCAATCAGGCGTCCTGGTCAGGCACCTTGAAGCTCAATTCTGTATTATTGGCGTTATCGCATGTCTTAACCTTGCGTGGTGATGCCAGCGGTTTCGAAAACGCTGCGGCTGTGATACGACACACAAGCTTCCACTTCTGAATGGACACGATGCACAGGCAGTGTTTATAGTGTTGTCTGATGAACATGAATACATTGAGCGACATCGACCGTTGGCGAGTCGTTCTGGATCAAAAATGTTTAGAACGTGATAGTGGCAACACGGTGACAACGATCGTCACCCAGATTAGGAGATTCAATGAAGCGTACCGGCCCAATTAAAATGAAAGACGCCATCAAGCGGGCAACCGACGATCAGGATAAAATTATTCTGCCGGAAAAAACGGTGGCTTTGGCCAAGCAACGGATGAACGACATGGCGTTGAAAATCCTTGACCGGACCATGCGAATCGACAATGGCCGGCTGGACATCCCCGTATTTTTCAGTACCTGCGGCCACGATGCTCAGGCCGTCATCGGCACCAAAAAGCAGATGGGCAAAGGTGCGACAACGGCCCAGGCCGAGGCCAGCGCGGTGATGGAACTGGCCGAACGGTTCAGTTTCTTTAGCTTCTATACCAACCGCGACCACACCCGATTGGGCACCCACGACCAGTTTGCCGACGAGGCCATTGCCTTCGATCAGATCGCCAAGTCGGTTCACGACGAATCCGGGGATCTTGAGATATCCAAACGGATTTTTGAATCCCTGCCCCTGAGATGGACCGGCGCCTGGAGTCTGACCCGGGAGAAGGAAGTGCTGATCCCGCTGGATTGGTTTTACGCTATCAACGCCTTCAACGGCCCGTCGGCCGGCAATTGTGTGGAGGAGGCCCTGTGCCAGGGCATCTGCGAAATCGTCGAACGGCACGTGTCGTCGGTGATCAGCCGCCGGCAGATTTCCACACCGCTGATCGACCCGGCTTCGGCAACCGACCATTTGGTCCGGGAGATGCTGGGCAAATACGACAAAGCGGGCATTAAAGTATATATCACCGACTTTACCCAGGGCATGGGCATTCCCTCCGTGGGCGTCCTTGCCTACGATCCGGTCACTTTTCCAAAAAGGAGCGAGATCGTCTGGACCGCCGGCACCACCCCCAGCCCGGAAAAAGCCCTGAGCCGTGCCCTGACCGAAGTGGCCCAGCTGGCCGGTGACTTCAACACCGGGTCCAACTACGTGGCCTCGGGCCTGCCCAAGTTCACCCGCCTGGAAGATGCGGCTTACGTAATCAACGCCCCCGGTCCCGTTTCCCTGGCCAAGCTGCCCGACATTTCACACCCGAACATCCGCAACGAGGTGGAAGCCTGCATCCAGGCCATGGCACAACGGGATTTCGAGGTGCTCGTGGTGGACACCATGCATCCCCAACTCGCCGTACCGGCCTTTTACACCATCGTCCCCGGCGCCCATTTCAGGGAACGTGCCGCCGGCACCAGCGTGGCCATGTTTGCCGCCAAGATCACCATGGAAAGCTTCGGTGCGGACGACGCAATCAAACGGCTGATGGAGATGGAGCGACGGCTGCCCGGCAAGTATTTCATCCAGTTCTATCTGGGCAACTGCCACCTGGAGCGCAACGACCCCCAAACGGCCCTGTTGCATCTTGCCCGGGCCCTTGAGCTGTCACCGGCCGACCAGGACATCCCCAGCATCTACTCCTACATGGGGGTCTGCCTCAAGGAACTGGGCGACTATGAAAAGGCCCTTGCCGTGCTGGCCAGGGGCGAAGTCCTGGACCCTGAGCGAACCGATATACACAATCTCAAAGGCTTTTGCCACTTCATGCGCAAAGAGCATGAAGCGGCCATCCAATGCTTTGAAAAGGTCATCGCCTTGGATCCCAGTTCGGCCATCGACTATGCCAACATCGCTTCCAACTACCGGGACATGGGCAAAAAGGCCGATGCCGTGCGCTACTACCGACTGGCGTTGGAACTGGACCCGTCCATCGATTTTGCCCGGGAGAACCTGGAACGGCTCGCCGGCAAGGAACACGACAAGAGATAACACCGCTCGATTGCGCCGGATAAACCAGAAACAACCAATCGCAAGCACCAAATTCCAAATAAATCCAAAATGACAATATCCCACTCGTCAGGTTTTGAATTTTGAATTTGGATATTGTGATTTATTTGTCATTTTGTAGCTTGGCTATTGTTGTTTGCTTTCTATTGTTGTGGTCATCGGCCCCATTCCATCCCGATCCGGCCTTTTTTCAGTCGTGCCTTGCCAGTTTCCCTCAGACCACTTAACTTAGGCTCGTAAATAAATCAGGCATCGGGGTGTTTTTTATGTCATGCCCGCGTAGGCGGGCGTCCAGGGCTTTCGAACCTACTCTTTCTGGATTCCCGCTTTCGCGTGAATGACACCGCTGAGATAGTAAAACTCCCCGAGCCTTGAAATAAATAAAACGAAGCCAAAGGAGGCTTTTATGTCGAAAGAGACACTGACCATTCCCAACATCTCCTGTGGTCACTGCGTGTCGGCCATCGAGACCGAATTGGCCGACATGGAGGGGGTCACCTCGGTGAAGGCCGACGCCGGAACCAAAACCGTCATTGTCCAATGGGACGCCCCGGCATCCATTGAGCGCATCCGGGCCACCTTGACGGAAATCAACTATCCGGCCCAGTAATGACCTCCCGGACCCTCATCCTGCCCATCACGGGCATGACCTGCGCCAACTGCGCCATGAACATTGCCCGTGGGCTTAAAAAGCTCTCCGGTGTCAACGACGCCAACGTCAATTTTGCGGCCGAGCGGGCCTCGGTGACCTTCGATCCCCGCTCCGCGTCACCGACGCATCTGATCCGGCAGGTCGAAAAACTCGGATTCAGCGTCACCACTGCCCGCATTGACTTTCCGGTTACGGGAATGACCTGCGCCAACTGCGCCATGAATGTAGAGCGGGCGCTTGGCAAGAAGGTCCCGGGGGTAATCGATGCTGTCGTAAACATTGCCGCCGAGCGGGCAACGGTTGATTATCTGCCGTCCATGGTCAGCCCAAGCGACCTGGTGTCCGCGGTGGAAAAGGCCGGATACGGGGCCCTGATCCCACAGGAAGGGGAACCGGAAGATGCGGAAGCCAAAGCACGGCAGGTGGAGATTGCCGACCAGACCCGCAAGTTTATGGTCGGCGTCGTCTTTGCCCTGCCGCTGTTTGTGATCAGCATGGCCAGGGATTTCGGCTTCACCGGGCCGTGGAGCCACCAGACGTGGGTCAACTGGCTGTTTCTGGCGCTGGCGACACCGGTGCAGTTTTACACCGGCTGGGACTACTATGTCAGCGGCCTGAAAAGCCTGCGCAACAAGAGCGCCAACATGGATGTGCTGGTGGCCATGGGATCGTCCACCGCCTACGCCTATTCCCTGGCCGTGTTGCTGCTTCCCGCGTTGGGTGGGCATGTCTATTTCGAGACGTCGGCAGTCATCATCACCCTGATCAAAATGGGCAAGCTGCTCGAAGCCCGAACCAAGGGCAAAACAGGCA
Source organism: uncultured delta proteobacterium (assembly GCA_963716825.1). Lineage (GTDB taxonomy): Bacteria > Desulfobacterota > Desulfobacteria > Desulfobacterales > Desulfosarcinaceae > Desulfosarcina. The sequence goes on along the minus strand of CAVQUU010000021.1, from coordinate 111,644 downwards.
GTGCGATTCGCAAGCTCATGGGTCTGCGCCCTAAAACCGCCACCGTACTCCGTGAAGGCGATCGAGCATGAAACGCCTATCGAAGGGGTGCGCGTGGGTGATGTGGTTCTGGTCCGACCGGGCGAACGCATCCCCGTCGACGGCCAGGTCATCGACGGTGCCTCGGCCGTGGACGAATCCATGCTCACCGGCGAACCCATTCCGGTGGACAAAAAATCAGGCGACACGATGGCCGCCGGCACCATCAACGGCCAGGGGATCATCGTCTTCACCGCCACCCGGGTGGGCCGGGAAACCGCCCTGGCCCAGATCATCCGCCTGGTGCAGGAGGCCCAGGGCAGCAAGGCCCCCATCCAGGCCCTGGCCGATCGCGTCGCCGCTGTGTTCGTACCGGCGATCATCGTGATTGCCCTGCTGGTTTTTGCCATCTGGTGGATCGTCGCCGGCGATTTTGTGGCCGCCATGATCCGCATGGTGGCCGTACTGGTCATCGCCTGCCCCTGTGCCCTGGGTCTGGCCACACCCACCGCGATCATGGCCGGCACCGGCAAGGGCGCCGAACGGGGCATGCTTTTCAAAAACAGTCGGGCACTGGAGGTTGCCACCCGTTTGTCCACGGTGGTTCTGGACAAAACCGGCACCATCACCGAAGGCAAACCGGTGGTCACCGACCTGGTTCCCGATACCGGCAACGGGGTGACGGAAAACGAACTGATGATGCTGGCCGCTTCGGTGGAAAAAGGATCTGAGCACCCCCTGGGCCGGGCGGTGGTCAACAAAGCCGAAGCATCGGGTCTGACGCTGGTACCGCCGGAGGCCTTCAAGGCCCATGGCGGCGACGGGGTGGAAGCCCAGGTGAACGGCCGTCTTGTAAGGGTGGGCAAGCCGTACTGGTTTGACGAACGGTCGAGGACTGGTTTCCGCGGCGATGGCCGAACGGATATCGGCTTTTCAGGCCCAGGGAAAAACCGTCATGGTGGCCGTCGAAGCGGACCGCCTGCTGGGGCTGATCTGCGTATCGGATCGCATCAAGACGGACTCGCCGTCGGCCATTGCCCGGTTGAAACAGCTGGGTCTGGAGACGGTGATGCTCACCGGAGACAACCGCCAGGCCGCCGAAACCATCGGTCGGCAGGCCGGTGTGGATCAAGTGGCGGCCGAGGTGCGGCCGGAAGACAAAGCCCTGCGGGTCAAAACGCTGCAGACGGCAGGAAAAACCGTGGCCATGGTGGGCGACGGCATCAACGATGCCCCGGCCCTGGCCCAGGCCGACGTGGGCTTCGCCATCGGTACGGGCACCGACGTGGCCATCGAAACGGCCGACGTGATCCTGGCGGCCGGATCGCTCAGCGGTGTTCCCAGGGCCATCGCCCTGAGCCGGGCCACCATGCGAACCATCCGCCAGAACCTCTTCTGGGCCTTTTTCTACAATGCCGTACTGATCCCGGTGGCTGCCGGCGCCCTGTTCCCCTTTGACGGCCTGCCCATGATGCTGCGGCAACTGCACCCCATCCTAGCCGCCCTGGCCATGGCCTTTTCCAGTATCACGGTGGTTTCCAACAGCCTGAGGCTCTATCGGGCAAAACTGCGATGCTGACGGTTCAGGGTTCAGGGTTCAGGGTTCAGGGTTCAGGGTTCAGGGTTCAGGGTTCAGGGTTCAGGGTTCAGGTTCAGGGTTCAGGGTCAAATGTTCGGGTTGATTTCGTGTCAAGGGAAAAGCCGAAATCATGCCTTGATTCACCGCTAGCCTGCCTATGCCTGTCCGTGCCAACAGCTCATCCGCCAGACGTTGTAATCGATGGCCCCGTAACTGCTTCGGCGATAGAACACCACCGGCTTGCCCACCTCGGCGCTTTCGGCGATGGTGGTGTTGCTGCGAATGGCCGTATCGAACACCAGGTCTCGATAGCGTTCATCGGTCTTGAGTTGCTCCATGACGACATTGGCCACCCGGGTGCGCAGGTCCACCAGGGTGGGGACGATGCCGGTAATGAACAGCCCGGGGTTGATCTCTTCGCGCACCGCATCGATGGTGTCAAACAGTTCGGCAAGGGCCCCGAACGCATAGGGGTGGGTCTGGCAGGGCACCAGCACTTCCGAGGCAAACGAGAAGACATTGACGGTGAGCAGGGAGAGGCTGGGCGGTGTGTCCATCAGGATGAAATCGTAATTCCCGACAACCGGGGCCAGGGCCTCCTTGAGCCGGTTCTCCCGCGCTTCGGCCTCGACCAGTTCCACTTCGGCGCCGGATAGATCCACATGGGAGGGTATCAGGTGAAGCCCGTCCCATTGCGTGGGAAGGACCGTCTCTTCAACGCGATTTACGGCCGTTGTTCATAATCAGGTCGTAGACCGAGGGCACGCTCGTCATCAGGCAGAATGCCCAACCCTCGGGTGGCATTGGCCTGTGGATCCATGTCCACCACCAGCACGGATTGGTTGGCCAGCGTCAACGCCGCCGCCAGGTTGATCACCGTTACTGTCTTGCCCACACCACCCTTCTCGTTTGCCACCGCAATTGCTCTGGTTTTCTTTTTGGCCATCTTGCCCCCTTCCGTTATGAGATGTGACTTCAGCCGTTCAACTGCCCCAGATCCGCCTTGAGGTCGCCGATCTTCTCCTGCAGTGACCTGGACGACGTCTCTCATCCGGTCCAGTGAAGCCGACACGTTCGCTTTGTCCAGCCGCTGTTCGCCGATCAGTTCCACCAGCCTGGACAGATCGGCACCATGGTGCTGAAACCGCTCCAGCATCTGGCCGTACAGGGCGGTGGCCGCGGCATCGGCCAGTTTCAGCATATACTGAAACTTGATATTTTCCTTGTAGTCTTTCAGATGAAACAAAATGGACCGTTCGGTCTCACGCTTCATCCGTTTGACCCCGGACGGCGAGCGCCAGGAACTGTTCCTGGTGGACCTTGTCCGCCGATTTTTTCATGGCTTTCTTGACCAGGTTGACGATCTTGTAAAAACCGAAACGCATGACCGCTTCGGTTTTGATCTGGGCGGAATAGTGCATGGTGGCCGCAGCCGGCGGCAGCGACAGACCGGCGATCTTGCGGATCGTTTCCAGGTCCGGCACGATGCCGATCGGTGTCGATTCCAACGGTCTCTGGATACCTTCCCCGCATCCATGGCGTTGGTATACTGCGCCAGGGCGTCATCGATCATGGCACCGTATGGCCCGGCGATCTCATCCAGATAGCCCATGAGTTTTTTTCCTGCGCCTTGACGAACCGGATCACCTGGGGGTTCACCGTTTCGGCCATGTGTGCATCCACCGCCTGTTTGAACTCCTGGAAGACCATGTACAGCGTTTTGGCAAATCCCGCATTCATCAGGCTTTCATCATAGCGGTGCATCTCCACCTGATAGCTGCGGACAAAACGGACAACCCCGGAAACGACACCGTCGGCATGTTCGTCGAAAAACCGGTCGATGGCAGTTTTCAAGTCGCGTTTAACCTGGTTGACGGCACCATCCAGCGTATTTTTCACCGTCAGCTTCATGCGCTCCAATCGGCCCCGCTGACTGTGGACCCGGTCGGCCAACTCCCGCGCGCCACCGGCGTCCCGGGCCAGCAGATCACGATTGAAATCAATCCAGCTGCCCATGCCGCCGGCTACTATTTCCAGCCGTTCCAGATGGTTTTTCAGCAGCAGGGAGGTTCGCTCCCGGCGGATCTTCTGTTCCAGGAACTGCTCGAAGCGGCGTTGCTCTGCCGACACGAAATCGACCATCGCCGTCTCCTTGCGCCAATGGGCCAACCGGTCATGGTCTCTTTGGGACAGGTCGGCTTCCATCTGCGACATGAGCAGAAACAAGGCGGAGAATGCAAACAACTGGGGTCCGGGGCAGATCAGGCTCAGGTCGGCTTCAATTTTTCGAAGCCCCTCGGAAAGATCGTCAAGGGATTCGTGCTCGCTGAGATCACAGTTCACGACAAAAACAACCGTTTCCAGAATTCCCATATTCCGGATCATGGATAAAAACCGGATATCTGCCTGGCGAAGCCCCGTGCGGCTGCTGACCACATAAACCGTGAGATGGGCCAGCATCAGGTAGTCCTGGATCATGGCCAGGTGCAGCGGGTTGGGCGAGTCGCTGCCTTGGCAGTCGGCTATCTCGACCCCATCGCCGAGGCCCGGGGTGTCAATCTCCAGCAACACATCCTTCAGGTATACGGCCATGGCATCGTCGCCAACGAAATCCCGGTGTAAAGGGAACCGGTCGTTCCCGAACTCAACGGTGGCGGAATCCGCCTGAACGACCTGCTCTACACGATCATAACCGTTGAGATAGGAGGCCAGCAACACGCTGCCGGCACTGCGGGTGTCGTTGGAAATCAGCTGGTCGGCCGCCAGGTCGGCCAGCGCTCGATCAAGGATCTGCCGATCCTTTTCCCGACGGATGTCAACATGATGGGGCTCACCGGAACTGTTGCGGGCTGGCAGCAGCACCGATGCCTGATCGATGTCCCGGTTCACCTCATCCCAGTTCTTGAGATAAAGAGCGGCCCGCAAGCGGCTGCCGGTTCTCACCCGGGTAACGATGGAAGTGACCACCCCGGCCCCCCGTTTGAGGTAATCGCCCCCAAAAAGGGTGTTCACGAAGGTGCTCTTTCCCGATTTGATGGCACCCACGACGGCCACGCGCATGATCTCTTCGGATATCTGTTCGGATATGATTTGGCAGGTGGTCTTCCACTGGGAAAACCCCTCATCAACCCGTTCGGTAATCTTCTCAGCCTCGTCAATCAGGTGCGCGGTGTCATCGCTGATGCGGGTAAGCTGGCGCTTGAGTGTCTCGAATGCAGGCATGTCTATCTTTTCTCGGTTCTGTTCTCGGCTCTGGTCTAAGGTCTGGTCTCAAGTTTGGTGATGGTTCCAAAACCAACGGATGCGGATGCTGAAAGGCCGGAATCCGCCCGCGGGAATGATCCGGCCACCGGCAATAGGTTTTTACATTTAAACGGATCGATTGTCAAAGGTTTCCCAGCCGGTGGCCAGGGGTTGCAGGTCTCTCGCAAACGTACACAATGGCTTGTAAATCTTATGATTTAATGATATACAGCTGACCGGAAAGAGATGAGATGGGCGGCTCAACGACGCTAAATCCAGCATAAGGAACATCACAAACATGTCAGAAAAACATCCGGAATGCCCATTATACAATCCGCTGAACTGCAAGGAGTACTACAATCCAAAGCTCTGCGCGTTCGTCAGGAAGGACAAAGATTGTCTAAAAAAGAAAAAACCAAAGCAGAAACCCAAAAAGGACGACACCGAATAAAAAAAGGGGCACATCAGCGCCCCTTTCCAACCGCTCACCCAACCTTTCGTACAGATTCCCTGAAAACATAGCGTGTCACTCTTTACAACTCACTTTCTCCAAACTGGCAACAACGTTCAAATACGAAGCCGTCAGGCATGACCCGCCGTATCGGATAGCAAGGCCGGGTCGATGCCGATTCCTTTCAGCGCCGCTTCCCATCGTCTTTCCACTTCCATTTGAAAGGCAATGACTTCCGAATAGGGCCCGTTAATCCAGGCGTTGCTGCGCATTTCACTTTCCAGTTGCCCAGGCCCCCAACCGGCACATCCCAGGGCGATGATGAACGACTGGGGGCCGCTTGCCCCGGCGATGGCTTCAAGGATATCACGCGAATTGCTCAAAGCCAGTTCTCCGGTTACCATCATGCTGCCCTCCCAGGTGAAGGGAGCAGCGTGGAGAACAAATATTTCATTCATATGGACCGGACCGCCGATGTGAACCGGAATTTTTTCCGCGCCGGCGGCAGCTGGGATCTGCAATTCATCAAATATCATCTTGCCGTTGACTGTCGGGTGAACCCGTGTGAGCACGATCCCCATGGCCCCTTTTGGATTATGCTCGGACAGGCAGGTGACAGATTGGTAGAAGTTGGGGTCGGCCAGCCCGGGCATGGCCATTAGAAACTGCCCTTTCAAGGATTGCCATGTCTGGTCCATGGTGTAAATCTCCCTAAGATGTGCATCATCATTGTTTCACTCACCTTAACGAGGCGCCGACCCAAAGGCAAGAAAAAGCTTGACTTGCCGGAAACAGGCTGTTACGGGAGGAGCAAGATTAAACGGGTATCAAATATGTTTAGCCGCTTCGCCCTTATCAACATTATTAGTCTTATTCTTATCCTCGTGGTGGGTGTCCTCATCCACAACGAGGAGACAGGGGCGATAATGGTCTAAACCAGCCAACACCGGAAATCACATAATCCGTTATCACCCCAGAGGCGATAACGGATTTTTTTTTCAGAAAGGACAACACGGGGATGAAGAGCGACGACGCCAAAAAAGGTATCGAACGGGCACCCCACCGAGCCCTTTTCAAAGCCATCGGATACACGGATGAAGAAATTAAGCGGCCGCTGATCGGCATCGCCAATGCCGTCAATACCGCCATCCCCGGCCATGTTCACCTGGACACCCTCGCCCAGGCAGTAAAGGCCGGAATCTACATGGCCGGCGGCACGCCGGTGGAATTCGGCACCATCGGTGTCTGCGACGGCATCGCCATGAACCACACCGGCATGAAATACTCCCTGGCCAGCCGCGAACTCATCGCCGACTCCATCGAGGTAATGGCCATCGGCCATGCCCTGGACGCCATGGTCATGATCCCCAACTGCGACAAGATCGTACCGGGCATGCTCATGGCAGCCGCACGGTTGGATCTACCCACCATTTTCATCAGCGGCGGTCCCATGCTGGCGGGTGAGCACCCGGAAATACCCGGCCAGAAAATCGACCTGATTACCGTTTTTGAAGCCGTCGGCGCCGTAAAAGCCGGTAAAATGAAAGCCGACCGACTGGCTGCCATCGAAGACGCCGCCTGCCCGACCTGCGGCTCCTGCGCCGGCATGTTCACCGCCAACTCCATGAACTGTCTGACCGAAGTAATCGGCATGGGCCTGCCGGGAAACGGCACCATCCCCGCCGTCTTCTCCGCCCGCGTGCGCCTGGCCAAGCAGGCCGGCATTCAAATCATGGACCTGTGGGAAAAAAAGCTCACCGCCAGAAAAATCATGACCCCCGAGGCATTTCAGAATGCCTTGACCGTCGACATGGCGTTGGGATGTTCCACCAACACCGTGCTGCACCTGCCGGCGATTGCCGCAGAAGCCGGCGTTTCTCTGGATCTGAACATGATCAACGCAATCAGTGAGCGGACACCTCACATCTGCTCCCTGAGCCCCGGCGGCGCACACCACATTCAGGACCTGAACCGGGCCGGCGGCATCGGCGCCGTGCTCAAGGCACTGTCCGCTGCCGGGTTGATCCATGCAGACTGCCTGACCGTCACCGGCAAAACCATCGCCGAGAATACCGCCGGGGTCTTCACCCGTGACCCCGAGGTGATACGCCCGCTGGACCATCCCTACCACCCGCAGGGCGGCCTCGCCGTGCTTTACGGCAACCTGGCACCGCAAGGATGCGTGGTCAAGCAGTCGGCCGTTCTCGATGAGATGCTGTGCCATGAGGGGCCGGCCAGGGTCTTTGATTCTGAAGAGACGGCGACTGAAGCCATCATGGAGGGCCGCATCAACAAGGGCGATGTCATCGTCGTGCGTTACGAAGGTCCGATGGGCGGACCGGGCATGCGCGAAATGCTCACCCCCACATCGGCCATCGCCGGCATGGGGTTGGATGCGCACGTGGCCCTGATTACCGACGGCCGTTTTTCCGGCGGATCGCGGGGGGCTGCCATCGGCCACATCTCACCGGAAGCGGCCCAGGGCGGCCCCATTGCCATCGTCAACGAAGGCGACCGCATCGCCATCGATATTCCCGCAAAAACAGTCTCTCTGAAGGTGTCCGATGGCGAGATCAACCGGCGTCTGGGCGACTGGCAGGCACCTGAGCCGAAAATCCGACATGGATACTATGGCCCGCTACGCCCGACAGGTGTCGTCGGCCAGCCAAGGGGCGGTGGTAAAGTAAATGACAGAGGACGGAGGTCAGAAGACGGAAATCGGAAGTCAGACGTCGGACGTAGGACCTCAAGCCTCAGATAAAAAGGGCCACTTACAAAGGAGTTTAAGGCAAATGAAACTCACCGGAGCGCAGATCTTGATGGAAGTCCTCAAAGAAGAAGGCGTGGATTCCATTTTCGGGTTTCCCGGCGGTGCCACCATCGATATTCATGACCATCTGGAAAAAACCGATATCCGCCACTACCTGGTGCGTCATGAGCAGGGCGCGGTGCATGCGGCCGACGGTTACGCCCGCGTCACCGGCAAAGTCGGCGTCTGTCTGGTCACCTCCGGACCGGGCGCCACCAATGCCGTCACCGGCGTGGCCACCGCCTATATGGACTCCATTCCCCTGGTGATCATCAGCGGCCAGGTGCCCACCCACCTCATCGGCAACGATGCGTTCCAGGAAGTGGATATCGTCGGCATCACCCGACCCTGCACCAAGCACAACTACCTGGTACCCTCGGTGGAGGAGCTGCCCCGGATTCTCAAGGAAGCCTTTCATATTGCCCGATCCGGCCGGCCGGGCCCGGTGCTGGTGGACATTCCCAAGAATGTGCAGCAGGCCACGACCAATTTCAAACCCAAGCAGAAAGTCAAGCTCAAGTCCTACAACCCCACCTACAAACCCAATTCCAAACAGCTGCGCAAGGTGGTGGACCTGATCATGGCGGCCAAGCGTCCGATGATTTTTGCCGGTGGCGGCGTCATCCTTTCCAAAGGGGCCGAGGAACTGACCAGGCTGGCCCGCAGTGCCCGGATCCCGGTGACCACGTCCCTCATGGGACTGGGCGCCTTTCCCGGTACCGATCCCCTCTCGCTGGGAATGATCGGCATGCACGGCACCTACCGGGCCAACATGAGCACCGGCGAATGCGATCTGCTCATCGGCATCGGTGTGCGCTTCGACGACCGGGTGACCGGCAAGACCGATTGCTTTGCCGCCCAGGCCGAAATCGTTCACATCGACATCGACCCCACCTCCATTCGCAAGAACGTGCCGGTGAGCATCCCGGTGGTGGGAGACTGCAAAATCACCCTGGAAGTGATCAACAGCTACCTGGCGGAAGAGGACCTGGACAAGCTGACGGCCAGTCGCGGCCCCTGGCTGGATCAGATCGACGAGTGGAAGCAGAATTTCAAGCTGGCCTACGTCCAGGAAGCGGAGATCAAACCCCAGTACGTGGTGGAAAAACTCTATGAACTGACCCGGGGCGAGGCCATCATCACCACGGAAGTGGGTCAGAACCAGATGTGGGCGGCCCAGTATTATCATTTCGACAGCCCGGGTCATTTTGTCACCTCCGGCGGATTGGGCACCATGGGTTTCGGCCTGCCGGCGGCCATCGGCGCCCAGGTGGCCTTTCCCGATGCCCTGGTGGTGGATGTGGCCGGAGACGGCAGCATTCAGATGAACATCCAGGAAATGGCCACCGCCGTGCAGTACAAACTGCCGGTCAAGGTGGTCATCCTGAACAACTGCTACCTGGGCATGGTCCGCCAGTGGCAGGAATTGTTTTACGACAAGCGCTACGCCTGCACATGCATGGATCATGCGCCTGATTTCGTCAAACTGGCCGAGGCCTTTGGTGCCGTGGGATTGCGGGCCACCCGGCCGGACGAGGTGGAAAACGTCCTGCGCCAGGGCCTGGAAACGCCCGGCCCGGTGATCATGGATTTCAGGGTGGCCAAGGAAGAGTGCGTGTATCCCATGGTACCGGCCGGGGCACCCATTACGGAAATGCTGCTGGTTTAGGGGAAAATATAATGACAGAAGAGAAACACATACTGACCATGCTGGTGGACAATGAACCCGGCGTGCTTTCCCGGATCGTCGGATTGTTCAGCGGCCGTGGATTTAACATTGAAAGCCTCTGCGTGGCTGAAACCATCGATCCCATGGTATCCCGGATCACCATCGTCACCAAAGCCAATGAACCGCTGGTTGAACAGATCGAAAAGCAGCTTCGAAAACTCATCAATGTGATCAAGCTCAGAGACCTTACCGGGTCCGGATCGGTTCAACGGGAAATGGCGCTGGTATGCGTGCGGGCCAAACCGGAAAACCGTGACGAAATACTGCGGATTGTCGATATTTTCAGATGCAAGGTGGTGGATGTGGGTCCCGAGTATTACATCATCGAGGCCACCGGGACCGAAGACAAAATGAAGGCCCTGGTCAACCTGCTCAAACCCATGGGCATCAAGAAGATTGCCCGAACAGGAACCATCGCCTTGTTCAGGGAGCCCCACTGATCCGTCGATGGCATGCCGCTGGGGCATGCGGCGTCGGACTTTAAACCGATTCGGCAGAAAAAATACGACAACTTGCCGGAATTTAAATGATAATCAAGGAGTACCAGATGGCAAATATCGATTTTGGCGGAACGACTGAAGAAGTGATCACCTCGGAGGAATTTACCCTCCAGCAAGCCCGCGAACTGCTGAAAAAGAAACCGTTGCCGTGCTCGGTTACGGGGTCCAGGGGCCGGGACAGGCGCTGAACATGCGCGACAACGGCATTGCGGTCATCGTGGGCCAGCGGGAAGGGGCAGCCTCCTGGGACAAGGCCGTGGCCGATGGTTTTGTACCCGGAAAAACCCTGTTTCCCATCGAGGAAGCCGCCAAGAAGGCCACCGTGATCCAGTACCTGCTCTCCGATGCCGGCCAGGTGGCCATGTGGCCCACCATCAAAGCCTGCCTCAACGAAGGTGATGCCCTCTATTTTTCCCATGGCTTCGGCATCGTTTACCGGGATCAGACCGGGATCGTCCCGCCGGAAAACGTGGATGTGATCCTGGTGGCGCCCAAGGGTTCAGGTACCACGGTGCGCACCAACTTTCTGGACGGCAGCGGCATCAATTCCAGCTTTGCCGTTCACCAGGACTACACCGGGCGGGCCAAGGAGCGCACCATCGCCCTGGGCATCGCCATCGGCTCCGGCTACCTGTTTCCCACCACCTTTGAAAAAGAGGTCCACAGTGACCTCACCGGTGAGCGCGGCGTGCTCATGGGATGCCTGGCCGGTGTCATGGAAGCCCAGTACACGGTGCTGCGCAAGAACGGCCACAGCCCCAGCGAGGCCTTCAACGAAACCGTGGAGGAGTTGACCCAGAGCCTGATTCGCCTGGTGGCCCAGAACGGCATGGACTGGATGTACGCCAACTGCAGCACCACCGCCCAGCGCGGCGCCCTGGACTGGGCCCCCCGCTTCCGGGATGCCGTGGCACCGGTATTCGACCAGCTTTACGAAAGCGTTGTCTCCGGTGAGGAGACCCGCCGGACCCTTGAATGCAACAGCGCCCCGGATTACCGGGAACGGCTGGATGCGGAACTGAAGGTCATCCACGATTCGGAGATGTGGCGGGCCGGAGCCGCGGTACGCGCCCTGCGACCGGAAAACCGACGCAAATAGATGGCATGGGGGCCGGCCGGCACCATCGGCCCGCCCCCGGCATCATTGCAGTGCCAGGAGAACAATAATGCAACCGATTCTAATCTACGACACCACCTTGAGAGACGGTACCCAGGGAGAAAACATCACCTTCACGGCCGACGAGAAGCTCAAGATCGCCATGCGACTTGATAACATGGGAATCCACTACATCGAGGGCGGATGGCCCGGATCCAATCCCCGAGACATCCGCTTTTTCGATCTGGCCAAGCGGGAGCGCTTCAAGACCGCCCGGATCACGGCGTTCGGATCCACCCGCAGGCCGGGTATCCATGCCGCCGACGATGCCAACCTCCAGGCGATCCTGAAAAGTGATACGCCGGCGGCGGCCATATTCGGCAAGAGCTGGGCCCTTCACGTGAAGGCCATCATGGACAACACCTTGGAGGAAAACCTGGCCATGATCGCCGACAGCGTTGCCTTTCTCAAAGCCAGCGGTCGGGAGGTGATCTATGACGCCGAGCATTTTTTCGATGGTTTCAAGGATGACCCGGACTATGCGTTGGAAACCCTGACTGCCGCTTGGAATGCCGGCGCCGATTTCCTGGTCCTGTGCGATACCAACGGGGGCACCCTGCCCCAGGAAGTTGAATCGATCGTCCGATCGGTCTCCGCCGACCTGAAACGGCGACTCGGCGATACGGGGAATCTGAAACTGGGCATTCATACCCACAACGATTGCGGCATGGCGGAAGCCAACGCCATCGCCGCCATTAACTGCGGCGCCGTCATGGTTCACGGCACCATCAACGGCTACGGGGAGCGCTGCGGCAACGCCGACCTGACCACCATCATCCCCGTTCTGAGCACGAAAATGAACCGGCCCTGCATCCCGCAGGAAAAATTGGCCGGACTGAAAAGCCTTTCCCGATATGTGAGCGAAACGGCCAACATCGTTCCGCTGAACTCCCGCCCCTTCGTGGGACGCAGTGCATTCGCCCACAAAGGCGGCATTCACGTCAGCGCCATCATGAAAGAATCACGGGCCTACGAGCACATGAATCCGGAGACCGTGGGCAATCAGCGACGGGTGCTCATGTCCGACCTGGCCGGCAAGAGCAACGTTGAGTACAAGGCCAAGGAGATGGGCGTGGACCTGGGCGCCAACGGGAGTGACAGCAAAGCCATTGTTACCGCCATCAAACAAATGGAAGACGACGGTTATCAGTTCGACGTGGCCGACGGTTCCTTTCAAATCATGCTAGAGAAGTTCACCGAGCAGTTCAAGCCATTGTTCGATCTGGAGTCCTTCCGGGTGACCATCGAAAAGGACAAGAATCTGCCCTGCTCGGCCCACGCCACCATCAAGATTTCGGTGGGCGACAGTCACGAGATCACTGCCGCCGAAGGTCTGGGCCCGGTGAGCGCCCTGGACAATGCCCTGAGAAAGGCATTGGGCAACTTCTACCCCGACCTGGACACCATGAAACTGGTGGACTTCAAGGTGCGCGTGGTGGACGGGCGTGAGGGCACGGAGGCAAAAGTCCGGGTATTGGTGGAATCCCGCGATCAGGACCAGATCTGGAGCACCATCGGCGTCTCCGAGGATATCATCGAGGCCAGTTGGCAGGCTCTGGCTGACAGCTTTCAGTTCAAACTGGCCAAGGAGGTCAAGAAGGAAGGGATCAACGCCGCGGGAACGGCCACTCGGCCCATTCCGCGGCCCATGCTCGGCATTGCCTGATGTTTTCCAGCTCGCCCTTGAGGTAAAGGAGCCGGTTTGGAAACGGGTAATGGCTTCATCATCATTCTGATCATGAAAAGAAAAAGCGATTTAAAGGAGAAAAGCAATGACCGAGCGGATTAAGATATTCGACACCACCTTGCGGGACGGCGAACAGAGTCCCGGCGCTAGCATGAATACCAATGAGAAAATGCGGCTGGCCGTCCAATTGGAAAAACTGGGTGTAGACATCATCGAGGCGGGCTTCCCCGCCGCCTCAGAAGGAGACTTCGAGGCGGTTTCGGAAATCGCCAAAAGGCTGAAGACCACTCAGGTGGCCGGCTTGGCACGGGCCAACAAGAGCGATATCGACCAGGCCTGGGGTGCCATCAAGCATGCGGCAAACCCGCGAATTCACACCTTCATCGCCACCTCGGACATTCACCTGGACTACAAGCTGAAGATGTCTCGGGAGGAGGTGCTCAACGCGGCGATAGAGGCGGTCAAGTACGCCAAGAGCTTCACCGATAACGTGGAATTCTCTGCCGAAGACGGCTCTCGCAGTGACCGGGACTACCTGTGCAAGGTGTTCGGTGCAGCCATCGAAGCGGGCGCCACGACGATCAACCTGCCCGACACAGTGGGCTACGCCATCCCCCAGGAGTTCGAGGAGATGGTCAAGTATGTGATTGCCAACACCGCGAACATGCACAAGGCCACGCTGAGCGTTCACTGCCACAACGACCTGGGCCTGGCCACGGCCAATACCATCGCCGCCATCAATGCCGGCGCCCGGCAGGCCGAGGTGACCATCAACGGCATCGGCGAACGGGCCGGCAACACCTCCCTGGAAGAAGTGATCATGGCCCTGCACACCCGCCAGAACCTCATGCCTTTCGACACCGGCATCCAGACCCAGCACATCTATTCCACCAGCCGCCTGGTGAGCATGATTACCGGCATCATGGTCCAACCCAACAAGGCTGTCGTGGGTGCCAATGCCTTTTCCCACGAAGCGGGCATTCACCAGGACGGCATGTTAAAAAACCCCATGACCTATGAGATCATGAAGCCGGAGACCATCGGCTTGAGCCGCAACCAGCTGGTCCTGGGCAAGCATTCGGGCCGCCACGCCCTGTATACCCATTTGAAGAACCTGGGCTACGACCTGTCCGAAGATGAACTCAAGACGGTCTTCAAACAATTCAAGACCCTGGCCGACAAGAAGAAGCACGTCATGGACGAAGACCTGGAAGCCCTGGTCACCGAGGGCGTGCTCAGGTCCGCCGAAGTCTTCTCACTGGAATATCTGCACGTCACCTGTGGGACCACGGTACTGCCCATGGCCAGTGTGAGGCTCTCCATCAACGGCCGCAGCGTTCAGGGTGCCAACTACGGCAACGGCCCCATCGATTCGGCCTACAACACCATCGCCCAGCTGACCGACGCCAAGGCCGAGCTGTTGCGCTTTACCGTCAGCGCCCTGACCGGGGGCACCGACGCCCAGGGAGAGGTAACCGTGCGCCTGCGTGAAAACGGCCTGATGGCCTTGGGCCGCGGCTCCGATCCGGACATCATCACGGCCAGCGCCAAGGCCTACATCAACGGGTTGAACCGGCTGGAGTATCTGAAGGCGCACCCGGTAAAGGCATCGCAGACGCTGTAGGGCCGGGGTTGGAGGCGTGATATCGGATGACCGCAGTGGGCAACTTGGGTCGGGAGCTGACAATCATCCTGGCTGTCACTGCCAGAAGGCACGGGCCAGTCGCGCCGTCTCTTCCGGAGCGGTAAAGGTGGCCATGTCTCCCAGCATGACTTCGAAGCCGGTGTGGTCGCTTCGGGTCCAGGGGGCGTAGTTGGCGCGAACCACCATAACGGCCCGCAACTCAAGGGCGCTTTGAGGTGTCTCCACCGAGAGCAGGCCGAAGTTGTATCCGTTGCGGTTCAAACTACGGTAGAGCTGTTGAACCCGAATCATGCCTGCGGCCAGGTGGCGCCAGGCGTTTTCGTCCAGCATCATCAGGGAGGTTTGTCCGGGATAGACGGCCCAGACCTCGAAAAACCCTTCCGGCGCAAACGCCGCCATCCACAGCCACGGGCCGGTGCTGCCGATGTATCGTTCCCGTGCACTGACTTCAAACGCAGCATAATCACCAAACAGCCCTCGCTGCCGGGTACGCCGGTGCCTAAGGGCGCAGTCGTATAGGAAGCGCTGGTGATTGGCGCCGATCCGGTCGGCATGAACCTGCAGGTGGGGGTGGACCATGGATCCTCCTGCCGATGGCAGGTGATTCTGGGTAATCGCCATATGTATCGCCGATGGATCGTACCGGCGTACCCGCCTCAAATAGTCGGCACAATTGACCAGGCAGTCCGTGTACGTGCTTTCATCGGCCGTGCCGATCTCCACGAAGTGGGTGTTGTCGAACAAACTCACCGCAGAATAGGCGCCGTAGGGGAACAGGTTGGGAAAAAGCAGCGACTCCCCCCGCGCCATCCGTCCGTCCGGATGGATTTGGGGGATCAGCTGGGGTGTCTGCGCCAGCACCTGGGGGCGGCAAAAAGGGCAGCGCGCCGTCTGCCGCGCATCCGGTGGCGGCGAGGGCAGGCGCTCGACACCCGCCTCTTTTTCATCCACCCGGCTGAAGGCAATTCGACAGGTGCGGCCGGAAATGGGGTTAACGCGAAGCTGAATGGTGCGGTCGGCCAAATCGCCGGAAGGTTCCATCAACCGGGCCTGAACCGTTTCCATCGAGAACCAGCCGTCGGGATAAACCGGAATTTCATTCACCGCATCCTCCTTGGTGTCGGTATGGGTGAAGCCAGCCTACCACATGGCGGAGGCCACTTCAAACCGACCCACCCGACTTTTTTTACGGCTATTGATTTTTTTGTCAGCCCGTATTACATCCAAGGTTCATCTGACCCTCGGTTTTATTAATAAGGAGGTGGAAATGGCAAAAGCGCCATTGAAATACCAACTGATCAACCCGGTCAAAATCAGAACCGATGAACCCGATCTGGATTTTCCAGCCGCCCAGTCCATGGCCGATGAGAAGGTGAAATCACTGTGCCCGGACCCCATGCTGATTTCATGGTTCGACGCCACCACCGGCGAATCGCACCCCAAGGTTGATTGCGGCTGCGCCGGAAAGCCGGGTTGGCTCAATTATGCCCAATCCTGCAATTGCGACATGACCGTCGACATCAATGACGAACAGTTTGTTTTCATCTACCTGACACAACCATAGCCCCACCATCCCTGTATTCTCCAGAACCGAACGATTCATGACCGCCCATGCGCCCTTCATCATCCCTTGGAGGACTGGTCCAATACTGCTGTGTTTAAACGAGAAAGGAGCACCATGAGTGAAATCGCATTCCAGGACAACTATCCCGACGAACTGAGCCACTGCTATGGATGCGGACGACTCAATCCGGATGGCCTGCAGTTGAAGAGCTATTGGGATGGTGATGAGACGGTCGCCCGATTTCGGCCGCGGTCCGCCCATATGGCCATACCCGGTTATGTATACGGTGGACTCCTGGCCTCTTTGATCGACTGTCACGGCACCGGGTCGGCATCGGCCGCCGCCGGACGGGCCCGGCCGGACGAAGCCCCGTTCCGATTTGTCACGGCATCGCTGCATGTCAACTACCTGCGTCCGACCCCGATCGATGCCGAACTGGAAATCCGCGGCGTAATCAAGGAATTGAAAGAGAAAAAGGTGGTCGTATCGGCAACGGTTTCAGCCGAGGGGAAGCTGTGCGCCACGGGTGAGGTGGTGGCGGTCCGGATGCCTGAAAACATGCTCCGCTGATGCCCCATGCCTTTGACAACAAAGCGCGCCCCGGTTATTCTTGTAATAGATGGATGG
The DNA here is from genome assembly GCA_963716825.1 of uncultured delta proteobacterium. Classification (GTDB taxonomy): domain Bacteria; phylum Desulfobacterota; class Desulfobacteria; order Desulfobacterales; family Desulfosarcinaceae; genus Desulfosarcina. The sequence continues at coordinate 94,636 of CAVQUU010000021.1, read as the reverse complement.
ATATCTGAGTCAATCCCATGACACGCCGGTATCGTGCCGGTCTACGGGGTCGTTTCAAAAAGGAGGTGTGCCATGTCAACACCGATCATCCTGCTGCCGGTCGACGGATCGGAACATGCCAACCGCGCGACGGCCTATGCATTGAAACTGGCGGGCCTGATGTGCGCCCGCGTAATTTTGCTATACTGCCACCGCCCCTTTCCGGTAAAGCTGGGCGAACCCTATTTTCAGCATGCCATAGACAAGATTATGGTTGAAGCCAACGCGCTGATGGAACCGTTCCGGTCGATCCTGGCAGAAAAAGGCGTCGATTTTACCAATTTGATCATAGAAGGACCGCCGGGAAAAAAGATTTGCGATATCGCCCGGATCGAAAGCTGTGAATTGGTCATCATGGGCTCTCGCGGCCGGTCCGATCTGAAGGGACTGTTGCTGGGAAGCGTGGCACACCGCGTGCTGCAGCAGGCACCTTGCCCGGTTCTTGTGGTTCGCTGAACCCTTTAATAAAAATCAAGGGCAATCTCATTACGCATGTTCACACTGGAGCAGTTTCACCGAACTTACGACACGGTCACCACACCGGTAACGATCAACGGGCAAACCTTTAGGCTGTTTACGCCTGCATCCATTGACCGGTTCATCAATCCGGACGACGTGATGGATAATTTCCCATTATGGGCCAAGATCTGGGAAGCCTCCGGTGTCCTGGCCGGCTACCTCGCCGGCATGCCGCCGGACCCGACGAAAACCATGTTGGAAATTGGATGCGGCATGGGGATGGTGGGCATTGCCGCTGCCAGGGCAGGTCATCGCATCACCATGACCGAACGCAACCCCGACGCCCTGAATTTTGCCCGGGCCAACGCCCTGGCCAACGACTGCCCGGAGATTGCCATCGAGCGGCTGGACTGGAACGCCCCGCAGCTGGATGGCCGGTTCGACACGATTGTGGGATCAGAAACCGTCTACAAAGCCGAAGACATCGATGGCCTCGAAGCCATGTTCGACCGGTACCTGAATCCTGGAGGAATCATCATTCTGGCTGAAGGGGTGCGCCGCACCGGCGTTGACTTCTGGGATCGCATGCGCGACCACTTCGATGTCCAGGCCCGGCGACAGACCCTTCGATCCGACCAGGGGGCGACGCATATGGTGCTGTTTCGGTTGCAGCGCAGGGCCGAACGGCAATCGGAAAGCTGAGGTCACATGGCCAGAGGCGACCAGCTGAGCCGGCAGTGGAAAATCATCCAGACCCTGGTTGCCTCCACACAAGGCAAAACCGTTTCCGCCCTTGCCGATCGGCTGGGCTGCACCCCGCGGACCGTTTACCGGGATCTGGAGGCGCTTCAGGCAGGCGGCTTTCCCATCACCACCGAAACCCGGGACAATCGCAGTTATTGGCACATCCTGAATGCCAGCCGGCAGCAGGTTCCCCTGGCCTTCAGCATCCCTGAACTGATGGCCCTGTACTTCGGCAAGGACATGCTAAAGACCTATCGGGGAACCGTCTTTTACGACGCCATCGATTCCCTGTTGTCCAAGATCGAAGCCACGCTGCCGAGCGCATACATCGACTACCTGGACCGGATTCGGGACCGGGTGGATGCCGGCCCTGCCCCGAGGAAAGACTATACCCGCTTCGGCCCCATCATCGCCGAACTGAACCGGGCGATCATTGACGAAAAAAAAATCCGCATGGTCTACTTTTCCATGGGCCGGCAGAAGGAAAGTCAACGGACGGTTCATCCCTACCGACTGCGCCATGTTGAGGACACCCTCTACCTGATCGGCTATTGCGCCCTGAGAAAAGGGGTCCGGACGTTTGCCGTGGATCGCATCAAAACGGTGACCCGAAGCGATGACAATTTTCAAATTCCCGAGGGGTTTGACGTGCCGGCCTTTTTGCGGGACAGCTTCGGCATATACCAGGGGACGCCGGTGAGGGTGAAGATCCGCTTCCTCGAATCAGTGGCCGGTTACGTCCGCGAGCGCATCTGGCACCCGAGCCAACGCCTGTCGGATCAAGCCGACGGCACGCTGATTTTCACCGCCACCGTGGCCGGTATTGAAGAGATCGGCCATTGGGCCCTGCGCTGGGGCGCCGGGGCACAGGTGCTGGAGCCGGCCGCGCTTCGCCAGACCGTCGGTCGCCATGCGGCAGCCATGGCAGCCCACTATCGGGATACGCCTGCCGATGAGGACCGAAAAGAAGTTTAGTCACACCCCTACCGAAGGAGGCCGGCCCAATGACGATCACTTCGAAACTGCCGGATGTGGGCACCACCATATTTACGGTCATGTCCGGCCTGGACGACCTGGCCTTTGCACGCCAGATGACCACGGTGCACAAAGTGGCGGCCATCCCGCCGTCGGCATTTTACCATGATGGACAGGACAACCGGGTGTTGCGGTTCTGCTTTGCCAAAAGAGATCACACCCTGAAACAAGCCGCGGAGATATTATGCAGGATCTGAAAATTGCCCTGATTGAAACCTCCCCGCCGCAACCGTAGCGGGCTATCGCAATGAATTTCCAGCCTGGATGGATGCCGATGGAAAGAGGGTGGCGGGGTAATCCGGGGGTACTTATTGGAAGAGGTACCGGCCCAGTTTGCCGTAGTGGTCGGTGGTGTTAAAATCCAAACCAACGATGTTGGACTGGATCCGCTGGACGATACCCGCTTCACGGACCTGGGAGTGTTCCTCGTCATCCAGGGTGAACTCGATGGTCAGTTTGTCCCCCACCTCGAATTCGGGCATGCTGTTAACCGAAAACTGAATGCCCGACTGGGAGATATTCCGTATCTTGATCAACCCTTTGATTGGGTTGCCTTTGCTACCCTGAAAGAAAAACATCCCTACCAGGTTCACCGACTTTCTAAAATGTCGTCGGCGCTCCAGCAGCACGCGATAATCGTTCCCACAACTGCATTTGCATTTGAGCCGAACCGCCTCCTGGGCCTGGGAGAACTGGCTCAAGTCTCTGATGACGCCGTTATTGCAGGCCGGACAGATGAACGTGCCTTCTCCCCGGTCATTGATAAAGATCCGGTGTTCTTTCTTTTCAGAAGACAAGTCGGCTGTGGTTTGGGGCATCGGTTTAAATTTTGCTTCCGGAGCCATGAAGCGCTCCTTATCCATCATATCTATTTGACATCTCATTATTTATATCGCCACGCAAACGATAAACTTGAGAAGGAATGTGTGGGCAACTGGATTGATTATTATTTTCAGGGGCTTGGAGATGATGTGGTTTCATAAGCGACATCTGGAGGCAACTTTGGTAGGTTTGCCGCCTGGGTGGCAAGCTTGTCGCATCGCTCGTTTCCGGGATTTCCCGCATGTCCTTTGACCCAGACCCAATGCACGTCATGCCGGTCACAAAGTGACAGCAAGCGTTCCCATAAATCGATGTTCAGGGCTTTTCCGCCATTGCTTTTGCGCCAGTCGTTGCGCTGCCATTTTTTTGCCCAGCCCTTGGTGATGCCATCCACCACATAGCGTGAGTCACTGTACAAGACAACGGCCGAGGGGGTTTCGAGTTGTTCGAGCCCGACAATGCAGGCCAACAGTTCCATGCGGTTGTTGGTGGTTTTACGAAAGCCGCCGGAAAGTTCCCGGTTTCCCCCGGACGATGAAATGACCACCCCATAACCGCCGGGGCCGGGGTTACCCAGACTGGATCCATCCGTGTAAATGATGATCCGGTCTACAAGGTCGACATCCGGTTTGTCGACTGGCGTAGCGGTTGACCGGGCATTTATTTTTCGTGACGGCTTGACGCGCATTTGTTCGCCTGAACGCCAATCCTGGATAAAGCCCTGTGCTTCCTCACGTGTCGAAAAGCGCTTGTACCGGGCGCCTTGAAAACCGATCACCTGGTACTGAGCACCGGCGTCTCCGAACCACTGGGTGTAGATGCCCGGCTGCCTGCCGACGGCAACAGCGTAGAATTTTTTCTTGGCCATAATGATTCGTTGCATTCGCCCTGCGGCAAGCCACAGAGACGTTTTTAATCGAGTGTGTCCATTTACCGCTTTCTCCTGCCGAACAGCCAGATTGCCATCAACCCATAGATACAAAGAATACCCACGCTGATCAGAAAGGCATAAAGAATGGATCCTGACCAATGGGCAATGATCGGAAAGAAGAACGCGTTGACCATGGCGATGATCAGAAGATGCACCAGCAGTGGGGGACCTGAGAAAAAATCCGTCATTGACTGCTCCTGAATAACGCGTGTGCCGGATCCAATCAGGGCGAAATCCCGAACCGGAGCCACTTGAAATCCTGGCGGAGCTTATCTGAAATCTCGCTGCCGATGCGACCCATGAAGAGGTTTTCGGGTTTCAGGCAAATGTTCGGTTCGTTGGTCTGCAGTTCGATAAACCCGTGGGGATTGAACAGCCGGATAAGCATGTTGCGGTATTGTTGGGCGTTCATGCCCGAACCGTCCAGATCCCAGGTCCATGAATATCCGACCATGTAGGCAATCATCCGTTCAATCTTCGGATGGGTCAGCATGAGACGGACCATGTCTCCCGCGATCTTGCAGGATCGAAGGATTCTGCTCACTTCCACCGCCTTTACTTCCATCATCATACCCGGTCCCAGTTCCGTCCATCGCTCGTCGGCTTCCGGGTGGCTGAAAACCCCGAATCCCACGATATGCTGGTCTTCCGTCAGGGCCAGCACCACATTGGCATCCGTTTTGGCGGCATGCTTTTCAAGGGTTTCTCTTTTGGTGTAAATGGATTTATACTGGGCGTGGGTGCCGAACTGATCGTCGAAACGGTAGGTTTGAATTTCATCGGGCGTACAGAAAGACCGAATCTGTACTGGACCGGCCGGGGTGGACCGGACAACCTCCTTTTGCATGGGATCGTTCAAAAGCGTCTGTCTTCTCCAAGGTAATTGGATGCCGTAAATATCTGGAAATCAATGATTGTCGCCAGACATAGACACACATACGGTTAGAAATCACTCCACTCCTTATGCAGTCGTTTGACCATGATCACCAGGTCCTGACGGTTGCCCTGGATATCCTTCACATATTCCTTCAACTCGGCAAACTTGAAAAAATCGAACTTCTTGACGGCTTCGATGGCGCCGTCTTCGACGCCGGCCACCAGGTCGGCCCGCAGCATCTCCAGGCCCTGATCCATGGCCAATTGAATCAGGTCCAGCAGCAACCAGGTCCCCAGCCGCATCTGCCGGTATTCAGGCAGCACCACGATGCGGAACCGACCCACATGGCTGGTGGCACCGAAACCGCGCAGATAAAGGCTCCCCTGACCCACGACAGTATCATTGCACAAGGCCAGGATGGAGCAGATGCTGCCCTTTTCCACGGCTTCGAACCACGTGTCCATGACAGCCGTGTCCATGACATCGTAATTCATGAACCATCGGTCCGATTCGGGAATCCGGTTGTAGAAGGCATCCAGAAGCGGCCGGTCTCCAGATTCCACCGGGCGGATCACTGCCTCCACGCACTCCTTCAGGACACACTCTTTCGGGTATCTCACGGTCTCGACCTCCTTCGCCGGTGGTGTCAGTCGGCCCCGGAAAGATTAGAATTAACCGGTCCGGAGCAGCGCTGTCAAGGTTGCCATGCGCATCTCACGGCAATCCGGACGACAATCAGCCAATCATAAAACCGATGGCCAGAAGATGTCCGCAGGCCGGGCGATCATGGGAACCGCCCGTCCTGAAAAGGATATTGAACAGGCTGGTTTTTTTTCTTGACTAACCCTATTCGTAGCTAATATATAGCTAATATGTAACCTTTTATCAAATGAATTTTATCCATAATTTGATTTTTGTTTCAATGCAGATGTCGTTCAGCCTGTCCCCCGAACAATACGTCCCGGTACACCCGGGAACAAAGACATTCCTTAACCTGCGGCGTTCAAATGAGCCGCCCAGAGGGAGGTAACGATGAGTGACCTGAGTTGGCTGCCGAGAGAATCCGGTATCAAGAACCATCACCTGTGGAGCGAGGAACACTTTTCCAGTGACGCGCCGGGGGTCATGTTCGAAAAGCGCCCCATCCTGGATCCGTCGGGAAATCCGGTTGACGGCCTGTTCTCGGCCTGGATCATCCTGAACAACCCGATGCAGTACAATTCCTATACCACCGAAATGGTCAAGGGCGTCATCGCCGGGTTCCATCGTGCTTCAGCAGACAGTTCAGTGGTGGCCGCGGTTTTCACAGCCATGGGCGACAAGTCATTTTGCACGGGCGGCAATACGAAGGAGTATGCCGAGTATTATGCCAAACGGCCCAACGAATACGGGCTTTACATGGATCTTTTCAATGCCATGGTCGATGGCATCCTCGGCTGCAAGAAACCCACCATCTGCCGGGTCAACGGCATGCGGGTGGCCGGCGGCCAGGAGATCGGCATGGCCTGCGACATGACCCTGTCCAGCGATCTGGCCATCTTCGGCCAGGCCGGCCCCAGGCACGGCAGTGCACCGGACGGTGGCAGCAGCGATTTCCTGCCCTGGATGCTGCCCATGGAACTGGCCATGTGGAACTGCGTCTCCTGCGAGATGTGGAGTGCCTACAAGATGAAACGGCTGGGCTTGATCTCCAAATGTGTCCCCGTCATCAAGGATGCCGATGGATGGGTCCGCAATCCCGCCATCGAGACGGATCGCTACGTGGCCGACGGCGAGATCGTCTACGGTGAGTACAAGACCGGGGATGCGGCCAAGCAGGCCCGGGCCACCATCAAATCGGCCAAAACCGATTTCGAGCTGCTGGACAACGAAGTCAACCGGATTCTCTGGACCTATACCAACCTCTTTCCGGGGTGCCTGATCAAAAGTGTGGAAGGCATTCGGCTTAAAAAGAAGTTCTTCTGGGACCAGGCCAAGGTCATCAACCGCCACTGGCTGGCCGCCAACATGAACGGCGAAGCCTTCCTGGGATTCAACGCCTTCAACACGAAAAAGATGACCGGCCAGGATACCATCGACTTCATCGAGTACCGGCGCCGCCAGGCCGCCGGTGATGCCTTCGACGTAGAATTCATGGCCGCCGTACTTGGCCGCCCAACGACATAAAGGAGAAACGCACATGCTGCTGGAAGGTAAAAATGCCATCGTCACCGGCGGGTCCCAGGGAATCGGCACAGCCGCCAGCCTGGAACTGGCCAAAGAGGGCGCCAACGTCTGCCTGACCTATCGACGCCATGCGGACGAGGCCAGGGCCGTTGCGGACCAGATTGAAAAGATGGGGCGCAAGGCCGTCTGCGTGGCCTGCGACATTGCCGTCTTCGACCGAGGCCGAGGCCGCGGTCAAGACTGCCGTGGAAGCATTCGGCCGCATCGATATCCTGGTGAACAACGCCGGCATGAACTGGGACGGCGTCTGCTGGAAGATGTCCGAAGAGCAGTGGGACCGGGTGATCGCCGTCAACCTGAAGGGGTATTTCAACTTCACCCGTCAGGTGGCGCCCTTGCTGAAGGAACAGAAGTACGGCAAAATCATCAACGTCACCTCCATCAACGGCATGCGGGGCAAGTTCGGGCAGACCAACTACTCGGCCTCCAAAGCAGGCATCATCGGCTACACCAAGGCCGTGGCCAAGGAATTGGGCGCCTTCGGTGTCAATGTCAACGCCGTGGCCCCGGGCCTGATCGAAACCGCCATGCTGAAAGATTCCGAGGCCCGGGACAAGATCATCGACCTGGCCATGGCCGAAATGGCCTTGAAGCGCATCGGCCAGCCCGAAGATCTGGCATCGGTCATCGCTTTCCTGGCTTCGGACAAGGCCCGCCACATCACCGGCGAAGTGATCAAGGTAGACGGCGGGCAATACATATAGGTGGAAAGGACTGCCACTATGAATGACGTTGCCATTATCGGTGCGGGACAAAGCACCTTCGTACGCTTCTATCCGGGATCGGTCCGGGAACTGGCCTTCGAAGGCTTTTCCGACGCCCTGGGACACGCCGGCATCACCGCCGCGGACATCGACGCGTCGGTGGTCTGCTCGGCACCGGAATACGACCTGCAGCGCTCGCCGGCCGGGGTGTTCGCCGAATATCTGGGACTCAACCCGGGTCCCACCTTTTATGTAGAGACCCTGTGCTCATCGGGCAGCACGGGCCTGAAGCTGGCCTACAGCCTCGTCAAATCGGGGCTGCACGACATCGTGGCCGTGGTCGGGTTTCAGAAAATGTCGGAGATCTCCTCCGCCGAAACCCAGGAACGCATGGGCCGGGGTGCGGACATCCAATGGGAGAGCCCCTTCGGCACCATGATGCCCGCCTACTACGCCATGTATGCCCGGGCCCACATGGAGGCCTACGGCACCACACCCGAAGACCTGGCCGCCATTCGCGTCAAAGCCTCCACCTACGGCCAGCTCAACGACCGGGCCGTCTACCGCAAGGCCGTCACTGCCGAGATGTTCACGGACACGGAAAACATGATGAGCGGATCCGTGGCCTCTCCCTTGCGGGTGGGAGACTGCTGTGCCAATGCCGACGGCAGTTCCTGCATCATCGTGGCCAGCGCCGAAAAAGCCAAATCCCTGTGCGACAAGCCCGTGTGGATCCGGGGCATCGGTTCGGCCTCCGCGCCGGTCAACCTGGCCGGCCGGGACCTGTTCAACGGGCTGTCCGTGGCCCGCCAGGCAGGCGCCCAGGCCTACAAGATGGCCGGCATCGGTCCCAAAGAGATCGACGTGGCCGAAGTCCACGACTGTTTTACGATTGCCGAGATGATGGCCTACGAAGACCTGGGATTCGCCGGCCCCGGCGAAGGCCGTGACCTGATCAACGGCAAGGAGACCTATTTGGAAGGGAGCATACCGGTGAACGTGGACGGCGGGTTGCTCTCCAAGGGCCACCCCATCGGCGCCACCGGCGGCAGCCAGATCCGCACCATCGTGTTGCAGTTGCGCGGCGAAGCCGGTGAGATCCAGGTGCCCGATGCCGCCGTGGGCCTGGTCCACAACATCGGCGGCGTGGGGCTTTACGGGAATGTGACCATTCTGGCCAGATAATTCGATCCCGGCCACATTGGTGGACGGGCATGCGAGATAAGGAAAAACAGCCATGGGTAAGAAGGAAAAGGACGAACGGTTCAGAAAATTCGGCACAGTCAGTTTTACCGGCACCACCCGCGTCAACGACTTCATCGACCACCTGGAGCAGGGCAAGGTCAGCGGCACCCGCTGTGAATCCTGCGGGAAAGCGTTCTTCCCGCCCCGGGCCGACTGCTGCACCTGCCGTTCATCGAAAATGGAATGGTTCGATGTCCAGGGGACGGGAAAGCTGCTCACCTACAGCACCCTGGCCTTCGGCCCGAAAGGATTCGAAGGGGACCTGCCCTATACCATCGCCCTGGTGGATTACGGTGACTATAAGGTATTCGGACGAATTGCCGGCGGTATCAAAGAATCCGAGCTGTCCATCGGCATGGCCCTGGCAGCCAGAGCCAACCCGCTTGCCGACGGACGGGTCAACTACGTCTTTCACAAGGACTGACCGTTTTCCACTCACCCTTCCCCTCTTCCCCTAAGGACGAGGGTACTACCGGTAAGGAAAAAACATGTCACATCTGAAATTCATCAACCATGAAATCGTCGACGGCGTCGCCACCCTGACCTTTAACCGGCCCAAGCACAACGTGCTGGACATCGAGATGATGAACGAACTCAACGGCCAGTTGGAAACGCTGGCCAACGACGGGTCGCTCAAGTGTGTGGTCCTGGCGGCCGAGGGCCCCAGCTGGTGCGCCGGCGTCGAGGTGGCCGACCACCGGCCGGAGATGGTGGACGAGATGATCGCCACCTTCAACCGGATCTTCGAACTGGTTCACCGCATACCGGTGCCCACCATTGCAGCGGTCCACGGCGCCTGCCTGGGGGGCGGCATGGAAGTGGCCATGGCCTGCGATATCATCGTGGCATCGCCCAAGGCCGTCTTCGGCCAGCCGGAGATCAAGCTGGGGTTCTTTCCGCCCTACGCGGCCATCCGGCTTCCCCAGTTGGTGGGGCCGGCCCGGGCCGTGGAGATCTGCACCACGGGTCGCCGCTACAAGGCCGAAGCGGCGCACCGCATGGGTCTGGTGTCCCACCTGTCCGGAGAAGACAACTTTAAGGATACGGTAGACGGCATCGTCGGTGAAATCAAGGCATGCAGCCCGCTGATCATCCGGCTCAACAAGCGGGCCGTCAACGCCCACCTGGGACTGGATTTCAAACAGGCCCTGTCCGGCGTCAGCGACATGTTTCTCAACACCCTGATGAAAACCGAAGACACCCTGGAAGGCATCAAGAGCTTCGAGGAAAAGCGCCGGCCGGTGTGGAAGAACAGGTAGGCGCAAAATAGGAAAGGAGAACCAGCGATGGCATCCATGATATCCTGGCAGATGACAGAACCCGGAAAACCACTGGCAAAAATTGAGGCACCGTTGCCCCAACCCGGTCCCGGCGAAGTGCTGGTCAAGGTGGCCGGATGCGGGGTGTGCCATACGGACCTGGGCTTTTACTACAATGGTGTGCGAACCAAATCCCCGCTGCCCCTGACCCTGGGCCATGAAATCAGCGGCATCGTCACCGCCGCCGCTCCCGACGCCCGGCAGTTGGAGGGCAAGGCGGTGATCATCCCTGCGGTCATGCCCTGCGGGGACTGCGATGTCTGCAACCGGGACCTGGGCAACATCTGCACCACCCAGAAGATGCCCGGCAACGATATCCAGGGGGGATTTGCCAGCCACATCGTCGTCCCGGCCAAGCAGCTGTGCCAGGTTCCGGTGGACGACCAATACCGGCCCGTTGGCGAAGCAGACGTCTCCCTGGCCCAGCTGTCCGTGGTGGCAGACGCCTTGACCACACCCTACCAGGCAATTATCGATGCCGGGTTGTCCGCCGACGACACGGCCATTTTCATCGGCGTCGGCGGCGTGGGTGGCTTCGGCGCCCAGATCGCCAAGGCCTTCGGCGCCCTGGTGGTTGCCATCGATGTGGATCCGGTCAAACTGGAAACACTGGCACCCTATGTGGACAAAACCTTCAACGTCGCCGAGATGGCATTCAAGGACCTGCGCAAGGCGATCTCCGCCTTCGTCAAGGAGCAGGGAAAACGCCGGACGGAGTGGAAAATTTTCGAGACCTCCGGCACGGCCGCCGGCCAGAAAACCGCCTTCGGCCTCATGACCTTCGGGGCCAATCTATCCGTGGTGGGCTTTACCATGGACACGGTAGACATCCGCCTGTCCAACCTCATGGCCTTTAACGCCACGGCCCGGGGCAACTGGGGCAGCCTGCCCCGATACTATGCGCCGGTGCGTGACCTGGTCCTGTCGGGCAAGGTGACGATGGCACCGTTTGTCAAAACCTTTCCGCTGTCTGAAATAAACGCGGTCTTCGACATGGTGCACCATAAAAAGATCGTCGAGCGGGCGATCATGGTGCCCTGACGCGATCATCACAACAACCGTTGCTGCAGCGGCCCGGAACGTTTTCATCCAATCCAACCCGCCGAACCCATGCGGCGAAACTCAACAGGAAACGACGATGCACAAATTACTCGACAGACAGTCCAGGGGAAAAGATGTTGCTCCTGGGCAACGAAGCCATCGCCCGCGGCGCCATCGAAGCCGGCGTAGCCTTTGCCACCACCTACCCGGGCACGCCCTCGTCGGAAATCTCCTTGAACCTGTTCCAGGTTTCCCATGAGAGCGATCTATACTTCGAATACAGCACCAATGAAAAAGTGGCCCTGGAAGTGGCCGCCGCCGCCGCCAACAGCGGTGTGCGCACCTTCTGCATGATGAAGCACGTGGGCCTGAACGTGGCGGCCGACCCGCTGATGACCCTGGCCTACGTGGGTGTAAAGGGCGGGCTGGTCATCCTCACCGCCGACGATCCGTCCATGTTCTCCAGCCAGAACGAACAGGACAACCGCTACTACGGTAAGCTCTCCGGCCTGCCGATTCTTGAACCCTCATCGGTGGAGGAAGCCCGTCAAATGACGGCCGAGGCCTTCGACCTGTCCGAACGGCTGGGCGAACCGGTGATCCTGCGCACCACCACCCGCATCAACCACTCCAGCGCCTTCGTGGAACTGGGCAAGCTAACGCCGCGCAAAACCAAGGGCGATTTTAAAAAGGACCCATTCAACCTGGTCACCGTACCGGCCGTCTCCCGCCGCCTGCACGTGCGTCTGCTGGAAAACTGGGACAAGGCCGAGGCCCTGGCCGAAACCTCCTCCTACAATTTTACCGACGGCGCCGGTCCCTGGGGCATCATCTGCAACGGGGTCAGCTACAGCTATGTTTCCGATGCGGTGAAAGAGTTGGGCATCGCGGACAAAATCCGGATCCTTCGCCTGGGTTTTTCCTACCCCATGCCGCCGAAACTGATCAAAACCTTTCTCAAATGCATGCGAACGCGTGCTGGTGGCCGAAGAGGGCGAACCCGTTCATGGAAGAGGCCGTCAAGGCCTTTGCCCAGGAGGCCGGACTGACCCTGCCCATCGCCGGCAAGGGAGAAGGTCTGTTCTCCCGGCTCTACGAATTCGATCCGGCCATGGTGCGCCGGGTGATGGCCGGTTACTTCGGCGTGCCGCACACGGCCAGGCCAGCCGCCCGACCTGTCGGACGTACCCGAAATCCCCCAGCGGCCGCCCAACCTGTGCGCCGGCTGCTCCCACCGGGCCACCTTCTACGCGGTCAAAAAGGCCGCCGAGGGCGAGGAGACCATCTATCCCACGGACATCGGCTGCTACACCCTGGGTTTTCTGCCCCCGCTGGCCATGGGCGATTTTCTCATCTGCATGGGCTCGTCGGTGAGCACTGCCTGCGGCTTTTCCAAGGCCACGGACAAAAAAGTGATCTCCTTTATCGGCGACTCGACCTTCTTTCATTCGGGCATGACCGGTCTGGTCAACGCCGTTTACAACAACCACAACTTCACCCTGGTCATCCTGGACAACGGCACCACCGCCATGACCGGCCACCAGCCCAATCCCGGGGTGGACATGAGCAACTTCAACCTTTCCGGTTACGGCCGCATCTCCATCGAAGCGGTGGTTCGCGCCATCGGCGTCGAACACGTCACCGTCATCAAGCCCTACAAGGTGAAAAAGAGCATCGAAGCGGTGAAAGCGGCCCTGGACCACAAGGGCGTGTCGGTGATCATCTCCCAGGAGATGTGCACCCTGTACGCCCGCGGCCTGAAACAACTCAAGGTGCGGGCCTTCACGGTCACGGACAAATGCAAGAACCACCGGGACTGCATCAACCAGATCGCCTGCCCGGCGTTTTACCTGGATGGCGAACGGGTCCAGATCAATCCCAACACCTGCGTGGGCTGCGCGGTCTGCGCCCAGATCTGCCCGGAAAATGCCATCACACCGGTCAAGGCGAAACAGGCCGGCTGATCGCCTGAGCGGCAAGACAACAACCTTCGGCTGCGGTCAATGATTTTCCGGGAGATTCAATCAACCGGGTCATTGAACCGGCAGCCCTCATCATACAGGAAACGACCATGCAGACAACAAGACTGATTATCGTGGCGGTAGGCGGTCAGGGCAACCTGCTGGCATCCAAAGTGCTGGGAGAAGCAGCCCTGCTTTCAGGTGTGCCGGTGCGCATGAGCGAAATTCACGGCATGGCCCAACGGGGCGGTGTGGTTGAATCGGCCATCGTTTTCGGCGATGCCAAAAGCACGATCATCTCCGACGGCGAAGCCAACGTGCTGGTGGGCTTCGAGCCCTCCGAGACCCTGCGGGCCCTGAACAAATGCAGCGCAGACACCACTGTCATTACCAATCTGGCGCCCCTGCCGCCCTTTACCGTGGCCATCGGCCGCGGCACCTATCCGGACCTGGGCCAAGCCCAGGACCTGATCAAAGCCAAAACCAAACGGCTGATCGCCTTCGATGCCGTTGACCTGGCCACGACCGCCGGCAGCGTCATGTCGGTGAATATCGTGCTGCTCGGAGCGCTGATCCAGACCGGCATTTTGCCGGTCTCCAAGACGAATGTGGAGGAAACCATTCGCACCAAGACCAAAAAGGCCTTTGTAGACGCCAACCTGAAAGCATTCGAATTGGGCTATGGTGCCGCCGCAAATGCATGACGCGCTGTCAATGGCCTGCATTGACCGGCTGTGTATAAACGGAATGTGCCCTCAGCGGACGAATGGGTCTGCCCCCAAGGAAACCGACCACTGATAAGGAGGAAACGATGCCCTGGAATGAAAAGAACGAATGCATGCCGGTAGCCCAAATTCAAGCACTTCAGGTTGAAAAGCTCAAGGAGACGTTGGAGTGGGTGACCAAACGCGTTCCGTTTTACAAGAAAAAATTCAAGGAGGCCGGCGTCAAGGCCGCCGACATCAAGGGCATCGAGGACGTGGCCAAACTTCCTTTCACGGTAAAAAATGATCTGCGGGACAACTATCCTTTCGGCCTGTGCGCCGTTCCCTTAAAGGAGGTGGTGCGCGTTCACGCCTCGTCCGGTACCACGGGCAAACCCATCACCGGCCCCTATACGGCCGACGACCTGGCCCAGTGGGGCGAGTGCATGGCGCGCAACTTTCATGCTGCGGGCGTGCGGCCCGGGCACGTGGTTCAAAACGCCTACGGCTACGGCCTGTTCACCGGTGGCCTGGGTTTTCACCAGGGTGCCACGACCATGGGCTGTACCGTCGTGCCCACCAGCTCCGGGCTCACCGAACGCCAGATCACGCTCTTGAAGGATTTCGAGACCAACGTCCTGTGCTGCACCCCATCCTATGCCCTGACCATTGCCGAACGGGCCGAGGAGCTCAAGGTGGATCTTAAAAAACTGCCCCTTTCCATCGGCATTTTCGGTGCCGAACCCTGGACTGCCGGTATGCGTGCGGAGATCGAGGCGCGCATGGGCATCAAGGCCATGGAGGCCTATGGTCTCACCGAACTGGGCGGTCCCGGTGTGGGCTTCGACTGCGAGGCCCAGAGCGGTATCCACATCAACGAAGACTACTACCTGGCCGAAGTGGTTGACCCGATCACCCTGGAACCCGTTCCGCTGGGTGAAAAGGGCGAGCTAATCTTCACCTCGCTGCAGCGCCGGGCCATGCCCATGATCCGCTACCGCACCAAAGACATCACCCGCCTGTACCGCGAAAAATGTGTCTGCGGCCGGACATTCGTCAAAATGGACAAGATTTTCGGTCGAACCGATGACATGCTGATCATCAGCGGCGTCAATGTCTTCCCGTCCCAGATCGAATCCCTGCTGCTGGATATCGAAGAGGTGGAGCCCCAGTACCGCATGCTGGTCCGCAAAAAAGGCTACCTGGATCAACTGGTGGTGCAGGTGGAGGCCAAACAGGACGTGTATGCGGCCGGTGACCGCAAGAAGTTTGAAGTCGAAGCCAAAATCATGGCCCACATCAGAGGCAACATGGGGATCAGCGTGGAAGTCAACCTCGTGGAACCCAAGTTCATCGCCCGAAGCGAGGGCAAGGCCCTTCGCGTGGTTGACGAACGACCCAAGCAGTTCCGCTGATCAGATCAGCGATGCTCGCAGACCCGTAATAAAGCGCCAATAACCACCAGAACCATGGGAGGACCAACCATGCCTGAGAAACCATCCTTTGTCCCCAAAACCTTTGCGGTTATTGGTGCGGGTCCCGTGGGCTGTATCGTGTCCGCATTTCTGGCCAAAGGCGGCCATGACGTCATCCTGTGTGACGTCATTCCCGAGCTTCTCGAACCGGCCCTGAAGCGGGGAATCATCATCGAAGGCGCCGAGAACCTGACCCAGACGGTCAGCCACACCTGCACCAGCATCGATGACCTGCCCGACTACAAGCCCGACGTCATTTTTGTCACCGTCAAGGCCAATGTCCTGCCGCTGATCGCGTCGGCCATCGAAGGGTTCCACCAAAAGGGGCAATATGTGGTGAGCTGGCAGAACGGCATCGACACGGAACTGGTGCTGGCCAACAGCCTGGGCAAGGAACCGGTGATGCGGGCGGTGGTCAACTACGGCTGCGGTCTGCTGGGGCCGGCCCATGTGACCATCCCCTTTCACCACCCGCCCCACTTTATTCAGGAGCTGGACCCGGAGGCCAAATTCGCCGCCGATGCCATTGCCGAAACGCTGACCACCAGCGGCCTGACCACCCGCCATACGGAAGCCATCGTTGCCATGGTGTGGCGCAAAGGGGTGCTGAACGCATGCATGAACCCGGTCTGCGCCGTCACCGGCCTGACCATGTCCCAAGCCATGAACGACCCGATCATTTTCAACCTCGTTGACGCCTTGGTCAAAGAGTGCGTCAAGGTGGCCCGGGCCAATGAGATCATGCTGGGCTGGGAGTACTACCCCAACGCCATCGAATACATGCGCAACGCCGGCAACCACAAGCCCTCCATGCTCATGGACATCGAAAACGGCCGCCGAACGGAAATCGACTACATCAATGGAAAGTTCGTGGAATACGGCCGCCGGGCAGGCATTGAAACCCCCTACAACATCACCCTGCAGAGCCTGGTCAAGGGGTTGGAGTCCCGTCTTTGAAATGAATTACTTCGCCGGTGCCGATGTGGGGGCGTCAAGAACAAAAGTGGCGGTGATCGATGCCGATGGCCATATGCTCGGTTATTGTGTGAACCGATCGGGAACGGATTTTACGGCCACGGCCGACCGATGCCTGACCGAGGCATTGGCCATGGCCGATATCGGGAAAGATCGGATCGTCCGCACGATCTCTACCGGATACGGCCGCAAAAATGTCTCCTATGCCCAGGACCACCGCACCGAAATAAGCTGCCACGGGAAAGGGTGCTACCACTATTTTCCCTTTGCCATCACCATTATCGATATCGGTGGCCAGGACAATAAGATCATCAAAATAGATGAAAATGGCCGACGGACGGCCTTTAAAATGAATCGCAAGTGTGCCGCCGGCACTGGTGCGTTCTTAGAAGAAATGTCCCCCCGCCTGGACATCCCTCTGTCGGAAATGAACGGCCTTGCCGAGGCATCCACGGACATGGTCAAGCTGGGCAGCTTCTGCACGGTTTTTTCCGCCACCGAAGTACTGGAGAACATCCGCCGTGGCAAACGGGTGGAAGACATCGTCAAAGGACTTTTTTTTTCAGTCATCTCCAGGATCACCGAGATGGACGCCTTCACCGAAAAAGTGGTCATGACCGGCGGCGTGGTGGCCCACAACCCTTACCTGGTGGAGATGACCCAGGAACTGATCAAACGTCCCATCCTGGTACCGGAACTGCCCCAGTTCACCGGTGCCTTGGGCGCGGCATTGTATGCGAAGGAGACCTATGAGGGTTGAGGTTTTTGTATTTAGGCCCTTGTATTCTTTTATTGTTTGTTGTTTGTAATTTCAGAATTATCTGCCAATGTCTTAATTCCTCAATTTCTAGTCTGTGAGGTGCTTATGCCAGAAGAAAAAAAGATTAAACTGAAGCGGCTGGAATCGTCCAAGGTGCTGGGCAAGTTCATGGCCGACTATTACTACGAGCTGGACGCCGCCGCCAAAACCGGGGAGCGGAAGATCGCCTGGTGCACCAGCGTGGGACCGGCGGAGATTCTGCGGGCCATGGGGTTCCTGGTCTATTTTCCCGAAACCCACTCGGCCATGCTGGGATCGTCGCGCATGGCCACGGAGCTGATTCCCAAGGCCAATGCCGTAGGCTATTCACCGGACATCTGCTCCTATCTCACCGCGGACATCGGCGCTTACCTGGAAAAAGTCTCCCCCCTGGCCAAAATCTTCGAAGGCATCCAGGGCCCGCCCAAGCCGGATGTGCTGGTGTTCAACACCAACCAGTGCCGCGACGTCCAGGACTGGTTCAATTTCTACGGCGAAGCGTATGACGTACCGGTGGTGGGCGTTCACTCTTATGTGGGCGTTCAGGAGGTGGAAGCGGCCCACGTGAAATCCATCGCCCGGCAGATGGAAGATCTGATCCCGCCGCTGTCGCACATCATCGGCAATACATTCGACATGGATCGGCTCAAGGAGACCGTGGCCCTGTCCAGGGAGTGTTCGGAACTGTGGAAGCAGGTGCTCGATACGGCCGCCGCCGATCCCTCCCCCCTCACCTTCTTCGACGGCACGACGCTCATGGGTGCCGCCGTGGTAGGCCGGGGAACCCAGCGGGCCAACGACTGCTATCGCACCCTGCTGGCGGAGCTGAACCAACGCATCGCCGACAAGGAAGGCGCCATTGAAGACGAACAATTCCGGATCTACTGGGACGGCATGCCCGTGTGGGGTCGGCTGTCCGCCCATGCCAAGCTGTTCGCCTCCCTGAAAACCAATGTGCTGGCCTCGACCTACTGCAACTCGTGGATATTCTCCGCCCTGGATCCGGACGATCCCTTCAACTCCATGGCCCGGGCCTACACGGAACTGTTCATCGTGCGGGCCGACGCGCCCAAGGAGGCATATATCCGCAATATGCTGGAGTTCTTCAAGGTTGACGGCATTATCTATCATGACGCCAAAACCTGCCCCAACAACTCCAACTGCCGTTATGGCATGCCCCAGCGTATCGAACGGCAGTCCGGCATCCCCAGTCTGACCATCAACGGCGACCTGAACGACCTGCGCCTGATTTCCGACGAGCAGACCAAGACCAATGTGGAGGCTTTCATCGAGCAGTTGGCGGAAAACAAATAAGGAGTGAGGATCATGCTGGATAGCTTATTCAACCCCAAAGGCGTAGCGGTTATCGGTGCGTCCGGAAAAGAACTCCACATCGGCAACCGGGTAATCAAAAACCTGTTGGACTTCGGTTACCAGGGGGGGATCTACCCGATCAACCCCAAAGCCGACGAAATCCGCGGGATCAAGGCCTATAAAACCATTCTCGACGTCCCCGGGCAGGTGGATGTGGCCCACATGGTGATCCCGGCCAAGTTCGTGCCCATGGCCGTGGAGGACTGCGGTAAAAAGGGCGTCAAACACATCATCATCAACTCCGGTGGTTTTTCCGAAACCGGCCCCGAAGGCGCCGACATCGAAAAAGCCTTTCTGGAAAAGGCCAAAGCCTACGGCATCCGCATCTTCGGCCCCAACTGCCAGGGAATCATCAACTCCGACCCGGCCGTGCGGGCCTACTGCAATTTCACATTCACCTTTCCCGAGCCGGGGCATATCTCCATCGTGGCCCTGTCCGGTGGGGTGGCCGAGGTGATCCATCAGGGATTTTCCGCCATGGAGGTGGGTACCCGCATTTATGCATCCAACGGCAACGCCTGCGATATCTCCATCCCGGAAATCATCCGCTATCTGGCCGACGACGACGGCACCCGGGTCATTGTCACCTATGTGGAAGGCCTCAGAGATCCCATGGATTTCTTCGGGGCCGTCAAAGACGCAGCGGCCAAAAAACCCGTGCTGGCGATGAAGGCCGGCCGCACCATGGAAGGCGCCCAGGCGGCCGCCTCGCACACCGGCGGTCTGGCCAGGGAGGACATGTCCACGGACCTGATCTTCAAGAAGGCCGGCATCGTGGATTTCAGGGATGAAGGTCAGCTGATCAACGCAGCCATCGCTTTCGGGTCGCAACCCATTCCCAAGGGCAACCGGGTGGGCATCATCACCAACACCGGCGGTCCGGCGGTGATCGCCACCGACATTCTGGTGGATGCCGGGCTGACCCTTCCCCCTGTCGGAGAAAACCAAGGCGCTGCTCAAGGAAACACTCTATCCGGAGGCCACGGTGAGCAATCCGGTGGATGTGCTCGCCACCGGCACTGCCGAACACTTTGGCAGGTGTCTGGAGGCCATGATGGCCGACGACAGCTTCGACTGCGTGCTCGTAAACTTCGTCACGCCCTTTTTCATGGACACGGAAAATATTGCCATGGCCATCGCCCAGGTCAACGAGAAGCAGATCAAGCCCATGGTATGCAACCTGATGACCGACCGGCGCCAGTGGGCTGAGACCGAAGCCATCCTCAAAGCCAGCGGCGTGCCCTGCTTCGCCCTACCCAGCGATGCCGCCCGCGCGCTGGTCGCCCTGGTGCGCTATCGCAACATCCTTGACCGGGAGCCAGGCCGGGTCCGGTCATATATTGACGTGGATACCGCTAGCGCCCGGAAGATTGTCGACCGGGCCAACGGTCAGTCGATGCTGGCTGCCGATCAGGTTTACGAAATCCTAGAAGCCTATGGCATCGATGTCCCCGAATGGCGCATGGCCGGTGATGTGGATCTCGCCGTGGCCGCTGCCGATGCCATCGGCTATCCGGTGGTCCTCAAGGCCGATGCAACATCCGTGATCCACAAGAGCGACATGGGCGGTGTGGCCGTCAACCTGACCGACGCCGATGCGGTGAAGCAGGCCGCCAAGACGATGACCGAGCGAATCGACGCCCGGGACCTGCGCTTTTTCGTCCAGCAGTTCGTACCCGGTGGCCGGGAGGTGATCATCGGCGCCAAAGCCGAGCCCGGTGTGGGGCATCTGATCATGTTCGGCCTCGGCGGCATCTTCGTCGATGTGCTCAAAGACGTTATATTCAACCTCACCCCGGTTACTGACGCAGAAGCCCGCGAAATGGTCGACGGCATCCAGGCATCCGCCTTGCTCGATGGGGTGCGCGGCGAAAAACCGGTGGATAAAACCGCGCTAATCGACCTGATTCAACGGCTTTCCAAGCTGGTAACTGACTTCCCCCAGATCGTAGAGCTGGACCTGAATCCGGTCATGGCCTTCGAAAAAGGGGCCGTGGCGGTGGATGCACGCATGGCTCTGTGAAGCGTTAGTTGGGTTGGTTTGATTGGTTTCATTCGTTTTATTGGTTTGGTTGGTTGGATTCGTTGATATCATAGCGTGTTGTCTCTTCTCCTTGAACCCTTGAACCCTGTACCCTGAACCCCTGAACCCTTCAACCTAAGGAACCCCCCATGGCCCATTGGATGAACCTGGGACAACAGCTCAAGATGAACGCCAAGAATCTACCCCAAACCGTGGCGCTGTGCGATGCCCGGCGGCGTTTCACCTACCCTGAAGTGAATCGTCGGGTCAACCGCCTGGCCCACCGCCTCATGGAAATGGGCCTGAAAAAAGGCGACAAACTGGCCGTGCTCATGGAAAACAGCATCGAAATTGTCGAGCTCTATCTGGCCACGGCCAAGACCGGCATCGTCATCGTCCCGGTGAATTTCCGCTTGGTGGGGCCTGAAGTGGCCTACATCGTCGACAATGCAGACGCCAAAGCCATGGCCGTGCACCACGAATTCACCCCGTGCGTGGACACCATCAAACGTCAACTGAAACAAATCCCGCCGGAGAATTATATTGTGGTGGACCAGCCAAAAGAAGGGTATCGGGAATACGAATCGTTGCTGGGCGGTGCAGCGGACGACGAACCGGATGGGCAGGTTCTCCCTTCCGACACCTGGATTCTGATCTACACCTCGGGCACCACCGGAAAACCAAAAGGCGTGGTTCGCTCCCACGAATCCCACATTGCCTTCTTTCTGATCAATGCGGTTGACTTCGGGTTCGATGCCCACGACGTATGCATGAACGTCATGCCCCTGTGCCACATCAACTCAACCTTCTTCACCTTCACCTTTACCTATATCGGCGCCACGGTTTACATCCACCCCGCCCGCTCTTTCCGGCCCGATGAGATTCTGGAGATCGTGGAAAGAGAGAAAATCACCTTCATTTCCCTGATCCCCACCCACTATAACCTGATCCTCAATGTCTCCGAAGAAGGCCGCAAGCGGGATACCCGTTCCATAAAAAAATTGCTCTGCAGCTCCGCCCCGGTGAGGAAAACCATGAAAACCGCCATCATGGAGTTCTTCCCCGGTGTCGCGCTTTACGAGGGCTACGGTTCCACCGAAGCGGGAATCGTAACCGTACTGCGGCCAGAGGACCAGATGCGCAAATTGGGCTCTATCGGTTACGAAAGCCTTGGCACCGACCGGGTCAAGATTCTGGATGCGCAGGGCAACGAAGTACCGCCGTGCGAGGTGGGAGAGCTTTACTCCAAGGGTCCCATGCTCTTTGACGAGTACTACAAGCTGCCCGAAAAAACAGCCGCCGCCTTCAAGGACGGCTGGTTTTCCGCCGGCGACATGGCCCAACGGGACGAGGACGGTTTCTACCAGATCGTCGACCGCAAGGACAACATGATCATCACCGGTGGTGAGCACGTCTATCCCAGCGAGGTGGAGGAGACCGTCGGCAGCCATCCGGATGTTTTCGATGTGGCCGCCATCAGCCTGCCCGACGATAAATGGGGGGAAAAACTGGCCGTGGTGGTGGTACCCATGGATGCTTCGGACATAACTGAAACGACCATATTCGAGTGGTGCCGCGAACGGATGGCCGGCTACAAGCGGCCCAAGCAGGTCTTCTTCATCAAACCGGACCAGATGCCACGCACCGCTACAGGAAAGATCCTTCACCGGGTCCTACGAGAAAGCTATGCCGACGGTGAGCCGGTATTTCCGGAAACCGACAGCTGCCCGGCGCCGGAAAAATGATTACGGAATTGAGAATTTAGGGATTCAGGAATTGTTGGAGCGGCTTCCAGCCGCGATCATGATACGGTTGCCACCAAGAGTTTAAGAAATGAACTGTGTTCGTCCAGAAATGGTAGATTGGGGTTCAGATCAAGGCCGCCGCTTTATTGAAACCGGAGGCGTAGCAGCGCTACGTCGAGAATAGCGCTAAAGCTTCACTAGGTGCTCAATAAGGCGAGAACGCTGAGCTGGACCGCAAGATGCTGTTTCTGGGTGAACACGCCAGAGACGAGGAGGTTGTTTTCATGCTGACCAAAGCGTTCATTCCCTACAAAGGGTACTACTCCACCCCTTTCTGCCGCTGGCAGGGAGCCATGGCCAACGAGAATTCCATCGTGTTGGGCGCAAAGACCGCCGCCCGCTGGATTGCTGACAAGAACTGGGAGCCGGGCATCTTCGACTACCTGGTCTTCGGCAACACCATCAGCCAACTGCACCAGTTCTACAGCGCGCCTTACGCCGCCGCCCTGATGGGCTGCGGCGGCATTCCGGGCATCGCCGTCAGCCAGGCCTGCACGACCGGCACCACCTGCATCTTCCAGGCGGCCACGTTCGTCGAGACAGGCATGGTTGAAAACGCATTTGTCCTCACCACCGACCGCACCTCCAACGGCCCCCACACCATCTGGCCCAACCCCAATGGTCCTGGCGGCGAGGTGATCAGCGAAAACTGGCTCATGGATAACTTCAATGCCGATCCCAATGTGGGCCTGCGCATGGTGGAAACAGCGGAAAATGTCGCCAAAGAAGAAGGCATCACCAAAGAAGCATGCGATCGTCTGGCCGTGCGACGCTACGAGCAATACCAGATGTCTCTGGCCGACGACCGGGCCTTTCAAAAGCGATACATGTTCGCCGCTGAAATCCAGCTCTCCCGGAAAAAAAGCATCCTCGTGGAAGAAGATGAAGGCATTATGCCCACCACCGCCGAGGGCCTAGCCAAACTCAAACCCCTGGTGCCCGGCGGTGTTCTGAGCTTCGGCGCCCAGACCCACCCGGCCGACGGCAACGCCTCCATGGTGGTCACCACGAAGGAGAAAGCCGCTGATCTGAGTGCCGACGCATCTGTCCCCATCCAGGTGATTGCCTATGGTTATGCCCGCGAAAAGAAAGGTTACATGGCCGCCGCACCGGTTCCGGCTGCCCGCATGGCCCTGGAAAAAGCGGGCCTGTCCATCGGTGACATCAAGGTCATTAAGACTCACAATCCATTTGTGGTCAACGACATCAATTTTGCCAATAAGATGGAGATCGACGTCGACGGCTTTAACAACTACGGCTCGTCCGTGGTTTACGGCCATCCCCAGGGATCCACAGCCACCCGGCTGATCATGGAAGGTATCGAAGAGGCGGTCATGCAGGGCGGCGGGTACCTGCTGTGGACGGGTTGTGCTGCCGGCGACTGCGGTGCCTCGCTGATTCTGAAAATCGGTTAACCAGGACCCTACTGTCATGGGGCATTGTAACAGCGGACCGGAATGTGACCCATCCGGTCCGCTTTTTTCTTTTTCACCACTTCAAAGCTAACCCGCCCCATCCCAGGACCACCAGACCGGCTGCGAGCATGCCCAGGGAGATAATGCTCGTTATTACTTTCCGTGGGCTTCCTTAAAACTGTGCCACTCGTCATGATCGATGATGCCGTCGCCATCCTGATCAACGGCCTTGAACACCTTCTCGGTGGTATCCGGGAATCGCTGTTTGAACTCCTCCCAGGTCACCGCGTCATCGCCATCGGCATCCAATTCATGAAAATGGATCATGTAGGATCCCGGATCGGGCATTGAACCCTGGTGAAATTGTTTGTGGCCGCAACCACCGATAAGGAAAACGATCGATACCAGGACAGACACGAAAACTTTTCTCATTAGATCAAATCCTTTCTGATTCTTGGCGTCTACCAATCAAAATCCCGCCGTCGATACACCGTGCATTTTCGGTTAGACAGGCATTTATCAAAATAAGGCATCCTGGGTTGACTGCAAATCGATCGGCGCACTTTCAATATTTTTTATCAAGTCACCAACCGCGGTTCGGATGATAGACGACGGTCATCACACCTTTGGCCGGAGGCTTGAAGATTCGTCCATTGGACAAACAAGGACAATGAAATCAAGACGCATCGTCCGTATTGCGTTGACTGGATGGATAGGCTAAGATTGTTTACTATTCTTCCAGCCGATTCGACATAAAAATAACAGTGGTTCAGCTTTTATGTGCTCCGGCACATTAAAAATAGGTACACACTTACGGAGCGGATGTCCAATTCGCCTTAACCGGCGCTTTTGAACCGCAGGAACCCGAAATGAGAAAACACTATCTGTTATGCCCTCAGTGTGGAACCCACCGGTTTTTCATAAAAAATAAAAACGGCGAGAATGTCTATTTTCATGTGGGTTGGGATCATGTCCCCTTCCCAACGGAAATCTCGGGTGCCGACCTGTCCGCTATAGATTTTTCCGTGGTGCACAGCACCGGGTGTTCATGGAAAGGTGGCATCGACGGGCTGGTTAAGTACCTGCGATAGGCGGATCGGTCGGGTCAGGGCCAGCGATCTGAGGGTATTTTTTTCAAGAGTGATTGACTTGTCATCGATTTGGACCGATGATTAAATAATGGTACAAACGCCAGTTTGTTATGACCTGTCAACCTGAAGCTGAGTGAGAGCAGCGCCAACGCCTATAATTATATCCAGGGAGAGGCACCATGAAGAAACTGGTCGAGGAGATCGCAAAGGCACTTGTTGACGCTCCGGAACAGGTATCGGTCAACGAAATTGAAAGCCAGCAAAGCATCGTCGTCGAGCTGGCCGTGGCCAAACAGGATCTGGGGAAAATCATCGGCAAAAAGGGCCAGAATGTTCAAGCCATCCGAACCATTCTGAACGCCGCTTCGGGAAAAAGCAAAAAACGCATCATCCTGGAACTGCTGGAGTAGATGCCCGGATCTTTGGGTTCCCCGATTCATAGGGCCTTCCCCCGGCGTTCCCCTTGGATAACACATTCATCTTGAGTATATTCAGGGCAAGAAGAATATTTTAATGGTTTCAGTAAACGGACGCATCAACCTCGGCGGCCAGGACCAGGTCTCGGCCATTCTGACGGGTCCGGTTCGGACCTCCGAAACCAGCAGAACCGGATTGATCTTTGCCCATGGCGCCGGCAACGACATGCACAACCCGCTGACCGTGTCCGTCGCCGAAGGATTGGCCAAGGCCGGCAGTGTCACCCTGCGGTTCAATTTCCCCTACAAGGAAAAGGGCAAAAAGTCGCCCGACGTCCAGACGAAGCTGGTCCATACTTGGCAATGTGCTTACGAATACATGCAGCACAATCAAAAATTTCCGGTCAGACGAATCATCGCCGTTGGCAAATCCATGGGCGGTAGGGTTGCATCCCAGATGGTGGCCGAGGGCCTGATGGATGTGGCCGGCCTAATTTTTCTGGGCTATCCCCTGCATGCCCCTGGTAAAAAGGACCAATTGCGGGACGCCCACCTCTACCGAATCAAGGCACCGATGCTGTTCTTTGCCGGCACCAAAGACCCCCTGTGCGATGTGGAAAAGTTGAACGATGTGCTGGACAACCTGCCATGCCCCCACGACCTTGTAGTCATCGATGGCGGCAATCATTCTTTCAAACTGCCGAAATCATCCTCACGTTCGGAAGCCGACGTGCATCGGCAGATTATGGAAAAATGTGTGTCGTGGCGCGGGAAACTCGAATAGTCATCTTTTTATGTAGGCATGATAGCACGTTTCCCGTGGCCCCGATTAGCGGGATCTCTGCTTCGCGCCAACAAGCCGCAGGGAATGCGCTCACTGTCGCGGTTCAGATTAGTCGTGGGTTGGCGGTGAGCGCCGGGGATCAATTGAACCGGAATCCGATGAGACGTCAACGTCAGGTCGTGAATTACCGACCGCTTTTTCAAGCTGCTCCAGAAATGTTTTTCTCGGGATTTCCCGGGCACCAAACCGGATGAGATGATCCGTTCTCACCTGGCAATCGATAAGCTTGAATCGGAGACGTTTAAGATTGTCGACAAGCGTAACGAAGGCCACCTTAGAGGCATTGCTGACTTGGCTGAACATCGATTCTCCGAAAAAAACGCGGCCGATGGAAATGCCGTAAAGTCCGCCGACAAGCCTTTCATCCTGCCACGCCTCCACCGAATGGGCATGTCCCTGCCCATGGAGCGCGCAATAGGCCGCTTTCATCTCATCGGTGATCCAGGTCCCCTCGCCATAAGCTCTTTTCGCTTCGGCGCAGGCCTGAATCACGGCATCAAAAGCCTTGTCAAAAGTGATCTGAAAACGTTTTCGCTTGATGACTTTGCGAAGGGACGTAGAGATTCTCAGTTCATCCGGATACAATACCAACCGCGGGTCAGGCGACCACCAGAGGATCGGTTCGCCCGGGCTATACCAGGGGAAGATGCCGTTGCGGTAGGCCATAATCAGCCGTTCGGGGCTAAGGTCGCCGCCGACGGCCAGCAGGCCTTCTTTGATGGCAAGATGCGGTGGGGGAAAGGAGAGTTTATTGGAGAGGGTGAAGACGGGCATGGGTATTTGGGCTATAGACTCTGGGCTATAGGCGCTTAGGCAGAACAGTCTTTGGGTTTATTGGGTATGTGAGTTTAAGGCCGGTGCCAATTTTTGAATTTTCAATTTAAAAACGCAATGCACGGAAGGTAAAGGCCCGAGTCCTTCAATCCTGATATCTTGGCAATCATTCACGTGTCTTCTGAACTTTAGGGGCCCGGTGCTTTTCTTTCATTCAACATTCAAAACTAAAAATTAGAACAGCCTATCAACTATACTCAAACACCAGTTCCTCCCCCTTCATATCCAACTTGACCGTCCCACCCTTCTCCAGCCGACCGAAGAGGATTTCATCCGCCAGAACATCTTTGATCTCGGTCTGGATGACACGGGAAAGCGGCCGAGCGCCGTATTGGGGGTCATGGCCTTTCTTGGCCAGCCATTTTCTCACCTTGCCCGAATACGCAATGGATACTTTCTTGACCGTCAACTGGTCGGCAAACTCTTTCATAAATTTATCGACGATCATGGCCATGATCTCACGGTCGAGGGCGTTGAAGGTGATAATGCCGTCCAGGCGGTTTCGAAATTCCGGGCTGAAAATCTTCTCGATGGCCTTTTTGCCTTTGCCGGTGGAATCGCCTTTGGTGTCACCGAAACCGATGGTGGCGCTGCTCATCTCACGTGAACCGGCGTTGGATGTCATCATGACGATGACATTGCGAAAATCCGCCTTTTTGCCGTTGTTATCCGTCAGGGTGGCATGGTCGAGCACCTGCAAAAGGATATTGAACAGGTCTTCGTGGGCCTTTTCGATTTCGTCCAGCAGCAGAACACAGTAGGGGTGTTTGCGGACGCCGTCGGTGAGCAGACCGCCCTGGTCGAAGCCGATGTAACCGGGGGGTGCACCGATAAGCCGGGCCACGGCATGCTTTTCCATGTACTCGCTCATGTCGTAGCGCATGAATTCCACATCCAGCTGCCTGGCCACTTGCCGGGCCACTTCGGTCTTGCCAACGCCGGTGGGACCGGTGAACAGGAATGAACCCACGGGTTTTTCCGGCTGTCCCAGCCCGGCCCGTGAACGCTTGATGGCGGTCACCAGTGCATCGATGGCATCGTCCTGGCCAAACACGACACGTCGCAGCTGGCCGCCCAGATTTTCAAGTTTGGCCTTGTCCGGTGTGGAAACGTTGACCGCTGGAATTCGGGCAATCTTGGACACGATCTTTTCGATATCCGACGGATGAACCCACTTGCGGTTGGTTGCACCGGAAAGCCGGATGGCGGCACCGGCCTCGTCGATGACGTCGATGGCCTTGTCCGGCAGGAATCGGTCGTTGATGTATTTGGCCGACAGTTCACAGGCCGCTTTGAGCGCTGCATCCGTGTATTCAATCTCGTGGTGCGCCTCGTAACGGGAGCGCAGGCCTTTGAGGATCTTGATGGATTCTTTGACCGGCGGTTCCATGATATCGATCTTTTCGAATCGCCTGGACAGGGCGCGGTCCTTCTCGAAATGGTTTTTATATTCCTCATAGGTCGTCGAGCCGATGCATCTCAGTTCACCGGTGGACAGAAACGGTTTCAAAATATTGCTGGCATCCATGGACCCGCTGCTGGTGGCGCCGGCGCCGACGATGGTGTGAATCTCGTCGATGAACAGGATTGCGTTTTTACGTTTTTTCAGTTCGGCCACCACACCCTTGAGGCGCTGCTCGAAATCACCCCTGAACTTCGACCCGGCCAGCATGCCGCCCAGGTCCAACGAATAGATGCGCACCTCTTTGAGCAGGTCCGGCACCTCACCGCCCCATATCTTCTGGGCCAACCCCTCGGCCATGGCCGTCTTTCCCACACCCGGATCGCCAACGAAAATGGGGTTGTTTTTCCTGCGCCGGCAGAGCACCTGCATGGTCCGCTCCATTTCCAGTTCACGGCCGATCAACGGATCCAGTCTGCCTTTGGCCGCCTGGTCGATCAGATTCACCGTGTAAGCGTCCAGCGGACTGGACTTTTTCTTGATGGTTTTCTGTTCGGCCGGTGCGTCGGTTTCAGACGCGTCGTCAGCGCTGTCCGTTGGCAGTTCATGGGAGATGTCCCGCAGCACATCCAGCCGTGAAATTCCCTCTTCGTTCAGGAAATAGACGGCATGGGAGTCCTTTTCCATGAAAATGGAGGCCAGAATATCGCTGACGGCCACCTCTTTCTTTTCGGCCGAGCGAACATGGTTGACGGCCCGCTGGATCACCCGCTGAAAGCCGATGGTCTGCTGGAGCACGTACTCGCTCTCTTCAGGAAGCATCTCCATGTTGTCATTGAAGAACATTTCCAGATTGGCTTTAATGTTTTCTACATTTCCGCCGCACTTTTCAACGATTTCAAGTCCTGAACTGTCATGCAATATGGCAAAAAGCACGTGTTCGACACTGACGTATTCATGCCGCCGTTTTTTGGCCTCGCGAACGGCAAAGCCCAATGTGGCGCTGAGTTCTTTACTGATCATAGTCTATTCCTGTTCCATGCTGCAGCGCAGCGGATAGCCGCTTTCACGGGCAAGATTGTGAACCGTATCGACCTTGGTTTCGGCAATTTCATGGGTGTAGACTCCCACACACCCCGATGCCCTGTTCGATGAACATTCAGCATGATCTTTGCCGCCGATTCAGGTGACTTGTTAAACACGTACATCAGTATCTCGACGACAAACTCCATGGTGGTGTAATCATCATTGTGCAGCAACACCCGGTACCTGGGTGGTTCCCTGGTTTCATCCCGGGTTTCTGAACTCGAGCTGCTCTTCTGTCTGGTAACGGTCACGTGGCCATAGGTTGCGTTTATCGGGCTTAGTCGTAACTGACCGTTGCAAACGCAAACCGCTGTTTACAAGTGATTTGGACCCGCAGCGGTCGTCTATATCCGTGATCATGCCATAACTGACTAAAATCATTCGTTTCCTTAATATAGTGAGCGCTGATCCAACCGCACGAACTCTATATGATTATAATCATCGCCGATATGGATTGTAAAGTGCATTTCTTGGCCGGAAAAGATGGCGGGGGAGATTGGATTTCGGATCGATCGGGTTTCCCATCGGCATCCCGTCGATCGGTGGTAATGCGTAAAATTACAGATCGATTTCAATAATGCGAGGACTGGCGGTACCGTTTTCAATACGAACCCTGGCGATGGATACCGGATAATTGAACCGCCGGTGGCCGGCACTTCCCGGATTGAGGTAGGTGACGCCATTTTTTTGAAAAATTTTAGGCTGGTGGGTATGCCCACTGACGACCACATGGATTCCGGCGGCAGACGGGTCCAGGTCCAGCTGGTGCAGATCATGCAGAATGTAAAAAAAAATGCCCTTCGATCTCCACCATCTCCTTGATCGGCAATGAATTGGACCATGAACCGTGGTCCATGTTTCCACGGACAGCCGTGACCGGAGCGATTCGTTCCAGCCGGTTCAGCACGCTGTTCATCGCCCACGTCACCGGCATGCAGGATGTGATGGCATCCCGCCAGTGCCTGTTCAACCTCCGGACGGACCAGGCCGTGGGTGTCGGAAAGGATGCCGATGGTTGTTGGGTTTGTTCTGGGTTCATTGGGTTTGTTGGGTTCTGGGTTCTCAGCCGCAGGTTTTTGAGCAGGTTTGCAGTACGTTGAACTCATAGCAGCGTCTTGCGCAAGTCTACTTCACACGCTATCCTCCGCAGCACTTCTTATACTTCTTCCCGCTGCCGCACGGACAGGGGTCGTTTCGACCGATTTTTTCGGATTCTCGTTTGACCGGTTTTTTGGTGGCCGGGCCATCGCCACCGCCGGAAAAGATCAGCTTCTGCTCTTTGGGCTTTTGCAGCTCATCGATGTGGTCCGGTTCGGCCAGCTGTATCCGGAAAAGAATGCCCAGGGTTTCCGCCTTGATGCGGTCGATGGTCTCCTGGAACATCTCGAAGCCTTCTTTTTTGTATACCAGCAGCGGGTTCTGCTGGGCGTACCCGCGCAGCCCGATGCCTTCCTTGAGGTGATCCATGGACAGCAGATGATCCTTCCACAAATTATCCACGGTCTGAAGCATCACCATCCGCTCCAGCTGACGGAAATCATCCCCGCTGCCCAGCATGGCGGCTTTTTCATCATAAATCGCGTGGGCCTGATCGTATATCTCCTGGATCAACCCCTCTTCGGTGAGTCCGTCCAGGGTGTTTTCATCCATCTTGGCCAATCGGAAATTGAACTGCTGGAATACGGCGTCTGAAATAGCCTCCCAGTCCCACTCCTCGGGAAGGGCCCGCTCATCCGCAAATTTGGCGCCAATCGCCTCGGCCGACTCCATCATGATATCCTCGATGGTGGATTTCAGGTCAACGCCGGTCAGCAGGTCGCGGCGCTGTTTGTAGATCACCTCGCGCTGCTGGTTCATGACATCGTCATACTCGATCAGGTGCTTGCGGATGTCAAAGTTGTGCGCCTCCACCTTGGACTGGGCATTCTCGATGGCACGGCTGATCAGGTTGTGCTCGATGGGTTCGCCCTCTTCCATGCCCAGACGCTCCATGATGCCGGTAATGCGCTCACCGCCGAAAATGCGCAGCAGGTCATCCTCCAGCGCCAGATAGAAACGGGAGGAGCCCGGGTCCCCCTGGCGTCCGGAGCGGCCGCGCAGCTGGTTGTCGATACGCCGGCTCTCGTGGCGCTCCGTGCCCAGGATATGAAGGCCGCCCAGTTCGGTCACGCCCTTCACCCAGAACGATGTCGGTACCGCGTCCGGCCATGTTGGTGGAAATGGTCACCGCCCCCTTCTGGCCGGCCATGGAGATGATCTCCGCCTCCTTCTCGTGATTCTTGGCGTTGAGCACCTCGTGCGGGATGCCCTGCTTTTTCAGTTTTTTGGCCAGCTGCTCGGAGATGTCGATGGACACCGTACCCACCAGCACCGGCTGGCCTTTCTGGTGGAGCGCTTTGATCTCTTCGATAGCGGCGTTGAACTTTTCCCTGCGGGTCTTGTAGATCACATCGGGAAAGTCAATTCGGACCATGGGCATGTTGGTGGGGATGACCGAGACGTCCAGGTTGTATATCTTCTTGAATTCCGCAGCCTCGGTGTCCGCCGTACCGGTCATGCCCGACAGTTTGTCGTACATCCGGAAGTAATTCTGAAAGGTGATCGTGGCCAGGGTCTGGTTCTCGTTCTCTATCTTGACGTTCTCCTTGGCCTCCAGCGCCTGGTGCAGCCCTTCGCTGTATCGGCGGCCGGGCATGAGCCGCCCGGTGAATTCGTCAACGATGATCACCTCACCCGCTTTGACGATATAATCCACATCGCGCTTGAACAGGGTGTGGGCTTTCAGGGCCTGGTTGGTGTGGTGAAGCAGCTCGATATTGCCGGGATCGTATAGGTTTTCAACACCCAGCAGTTGCTCGGCGTGGGCCACGCCCTCCTCGGTGAGCGCTGCGCTGCGGGCTTTCTCGTCGATCTTGAAATCCACTTCCGCCTTGAATTTGGGGATGATCCCGTTGACCTGGTAATAAAGCTGGGTCGATTTCTCGGCAGGACCGGAGATGATTAACGGCGTCCGGGCTTCATCGACAAGAATACTGTCCACTTCGTCCACGATGGCGAAATGAAGATCCCGCTGGACCAGCGACTGCCCATCGAATTTCATGTTATCACGAAGATAATCGAAACCGAACTCATTGTTGGTCCCGTAAGTGATGTCCGCGCCGTAGGATTCCTTTCGCTGCCGGTCGTCAAGTCCGTGCATGACCGTTCCCACGGACATTCCCAGATAGGTGTAGATCTGGCCCATCCACTCCGTATCACGCCGTGCCAGATAATCGTTGACCGTGACCACATGCACCCCGCCTCCGGTAAGTGCATTGAGGTAGGCGGGCAGCGTGGCCACCAGGGTTTTACCTTCACCGGTTTTCATCTCGGCAATTTTTCCGCCATGAAGCACCATGCCGCCGATGAGCTGAACATCGTAGGGGCGCATTCCCAGGGCGCGCAAGGAGGCTTCCCTGACCGTGGCAAAGGCTTCGGGCAGCAGATCATCCAACGGTTCCCCGTTGTCAAGGCGCGTCTTGAGCCGCGGCGTCTGGTCTTTGAGCTGCGCCTCGCTCATGGCCTTCATGTCCGGCTCCAAGGCATTGATGGCTTCCACGAAGGGTTGAAGTTTTTTCAGTTCACGTTCATTTTTGCTGCCGAACATCTGGGTCAACAATTTACCGATCATCTATTCAATCTCCAATTTCTCAGACTGGATGGTGTCTCTGGGAGTTGACAACTACTTGTCAATTCAGGATATACGTGGCGGGATTGACGGGAACGCCGTTGAGGTGAACTTCATAATGCAGATGGGGACCGGTGCTGCGGCCACTGTTGCCCATCTGGGCAATGATGTCACCGCGTTTGACCTTTTCCCCCTGTTTCTTCAAGGCTTCGTTGAGATGGGCGTACCGGGTGATCATGCCATGGCCATGATCAATGACAACCACATTGCCCATCGGTCCTTTCTTTCCCGCATAGGAAACAATGCCGTTTGCGGTAGCCAGAATGGCGGTACCCTTTCGGTTGGCGATGTCCAACCCTTT
This sequence comes from uncultured delta proteobacterium, assembly GCA_963716825.1. GTDB lineage: Bacteria > Desulfobacterota > Desulfobacteria > Desulfobacterales > Desulfosarcinaceae > Desulfosarcina. Next base: position 60,962 of record CAVQUU010000021.1, on the reverse strand, counting down.
GTGAAACTCTTTTCTTCCGGTAAACGGAGAAACCCGGTGGCCGAAACGGGAGGTCATCCAACCGTCAGCGGGTCGAATGGCTGGTGTTGAAGCCAACAGGTTGCGCTGGCCTTCCAGTTTGTCCAGCAGGTTACCGAAGCTGTTCTCCTGGCGCCGGGACGCCGTATCGAGTTCATCCACCTGTTGGTGCATTTCACGCATCAGCCCCTCGTGCCGCTGGGTCAGCTCGAGGTGGGGGTCCAGATCTTCGGGAGCGGCCCCCCCCACACCGAAAAGGTTGTCGTCGGCTGGGCTGGGTGCCAGATTGGCAATTACGCGAATCTTTTCCTCGAACTGGTCCAAACCGACCAGCTTTTCCTTGAGCGAATTGATTTCATGGGCGAACGCTTGGATCTGAAGCCGCTGCTGTCCGATCTCTTCCCGCTGTTCGTCAATGGTCTGGGCCACATATTGATTGGCTGCAAGGGTTTTCCGAAGAATCTGGTAATCATGGAAGAAAATGCCAACAACCCCGGCACCAATCATGGTAACTAGTGCCATGGCCACCAGCAGGGCAACGGGGATGGACAACTGTTTGACCGTCGTTCCCGAGTTGCTCAGAACAATAAGCGATATTTTTTTAGCCATTACCTTTTAAAACCAGAAGCGGAAATAACATTTTTTATTAAAATATCAATTAGTTACTAACAACGTTGGCGTAAACAAAAAAAGGCTACCATGATAAAGACCTCATTGTCAATACCACGGTAGCCGATATTTTCTTTTAACTCCCCATTTTAATTGACAAATAGATCCAGCCCGATCACAGGGGAGTGCTTCTTTGGTCGCCTATGCGATGCCCAGTTTGAATTTTAGGGACTTCAGGGTGTTGAGCATGAGCATGGTAATGGTCATGGGACCCACGCCGCCGGGAACCGGGGTGATGGAGCCGGCAATCTCCTTGGCGGCATCAAAGTCAACGTCGCCCTTGAGGATCGCTATCTTCTTGCCGGTCTTTTCGCTGATTTTCTCACCCACGCGGTTGACACCGACATCGATGACACAGGCGCCGGGTTTGATCCATTCCGGCTTCACCAGATCCGGTACGCCCGCGGCAACGATCAGAATGTCGGCTCGCTTGCAGTGGCCGGCCAGGTCTTTGGTCCGGGTGTGAACGATGGTGACAGTGGCGTTGGCCCCGGGGCCTTTCTGGACCATCATGTTGGCAATGGGTTTGCCCACGATGTTGGAGCGGCCCACCACAACAACCTCGGCACCGCTTGTCTCGACCCCGGCACGCACGATCATCTCCTGGATTCCTGCCGGGGTGCACGGGGGAAACTTGACTTCTGCACCACCGATCATCAGCCGGCCCACGTTGACCGGATGGAAGCCATCAACATCCTTGTCCGGATCGATGGCATTGAGAACCTTTTTCTCATCAATGTGTTTGGGCAGAGGCAGCTGGACCAGGATTCCGTTGATGCTTTCATCCTGATTGTACTTTTCAATCAGCGCCAACAGATCCGCTTCGCGGATGTCCACCGACTGGTTGTCCTGAATTTCTTTGAACCCAACCCGGTGAGCGGTTTTGATTTTCAGGGTCACGTAGGAAATGGATGCCGGGCTCTCCCCCACGAGGATGGTGACCAGACCGGGAACCACACCGTGTTTTTCCTTGATCTGTTTTACCTCGGCGGTAATTTCTTCAAGGATCTGCTCCCGGATCTCGGTCCCCTTAATAAGCGTTGCTGTCATCTCCATTCTCCTTTCACATTGATGGTTTCGGTGCGAAATAGCTCAAATGGAAAACCGTTGTGGTTTTCGAAAAACGATTTCAGGTAAATAGTAAAATGGCAAGGATACGGGTTTTGCCCTAAGGCAGATGATGAAAACGCCCCTTGTTTAGTCCAAAACGGCGTGGATGTCAACAAGGCGATCTCGTTGGAAATGCTCGCTGCAGCTACAGCGGATAGGGAACGGTGTCCAAGCCGGCGGTTTCATCGAGACCGAACATCAGGTTCATGTTCTGGACGGCCTGCCCGGCTGCACCCTTGACCAGGTTGTCGATGGCTGACATTAAAATCAGCCGGCCGCTGCCGGGGTCCACTGCCCACCCCATGTCACAGAAGTTCGTTCCCCTGACATGCAAGGTATCCGGGAGGCGTCCGCCGGGCAGCAGGCGGATGAAGGGCTTGCTCCGGTAATAGGATTCCAGGCATTGCCGGATTTGCGATTCATCGGTTCCGGGAGACATCCTGACATAGACCGTACACTCCATCCCCCGGGTCATGGGCACCAAGTGGGGTACGAAGGTGATTCTCACCGGCGTGTCCGCGCACAAGGAAATATTCTCCTCGATCTCCGGCGTGTGACGGTGTCCACCCACCTTGTAGGCTTTGAAGGACTCGTTGACATGGCAGAAGTGGGTGGTGGCTGTGGCTTCGCGACCGGCCCCGCTGACCCCGGATTTGCAGTCGGCGATGACGGTCGCCGGATCCACCAGCCGTTCTTTGACCAGCGGCAACAATGGCAGCAGCACACTGGTGGGATAACAGCCCGGGTTGCCGATCAGGTCCGCGGCCGCCACCTTGTCGCCATAAATCTCGCACAACCCGTAGACCGCCTTGTCCATCAGGTGGGCACAGGTGTGAACCTGATAGTGCGACTCGTAGGCATCCCGGTCGCTGAACCTGAAGTCCGCAGAGAGGTCCACCACCCGCCGCCCCGCGTCCAGCAGGTCGGGGACCATGGCCATGGAGGCCTTGTGCGGCAGCGCAAGAAAAACGACATCGGATTTTTTCGCAGCAACTGTCGGGTCGCTGTCCGCACAGTCCAGATTCACGAATCCCTTCAATGCGGGATAGATGGTTTCGTATGGAATCCCGGCATACTTCCGTGAAGTGATGACGGAGAGGGACACATCCGGATGGCCGGACAGAATCCTGACCAGTTCGGCGCCGGCATAGCCGGTGGCGCCAATCACAGCCGCACGAAGCATGGGAACTCCTTAACCCGGATAGACCGGCAATAACAGATTGCAGACATTGAACCTAAAAAACAAAAACCAAATAACAAAGCTCCAATAAATTTCAAATTACAATATCGAAGTCTCAAAAAGATACCTATCGATCCCCTCATCCGCCTAAATAGGCTTTCTTAACCTCAGGATCATTGATCAGGGTCTCGGAATCGCCTTCCAGCACCAGGTTACCGTTTTCCAGAACGTAGCCCTTTTGGGAAAACTTCAGGGCCAGCCGGGCATTCTGTTCCACAAGCAAAATGGCGGTGCCCTCTTGCCGGTTGATCTCCTTGAGGGCCTGGAACACATTCATCATCAAGAGCGGCGACAACCCCATGGAGGGTTCGTCCAGCAGCATCAGGCGGCGGCCGCTCATGAATGCCCGGCCGATGGCCAGCATCTGCTGCTCTCCGCCGCTCATGGTTCCCGATGCCTGTGACCGTCGCTCTTCCAACCGGGGAAAAATTTCGAACACCCGTCGAATGTCCTTTTTGACATTGTCCCGGTCCTTACGGGCAAAGGTGGCCAGTTGGAGGTTCTCCATCACCGTCAGGTTGCCGAACAGGCGGCGGCCTTCGGGTACGTGGGTAATGCCCAGTTGGCTGACCACCTTGTCGGCCGGGAAAGTGAGCAGGTCTTTTCCCAGGCAGGTCATGGCCGACCCGGCCTCCACCGGCACCATTCGGGAAACTGCCCGCAGGGTCGTGCTTTTTCCGGCGCCATTGGCACCGATAATGGTGACGATTTCACCGGCGTCGATGTTGAAACTGATCCCGTGCAGGGCTTTGATATTGCCGTATGACACCCGGAGGTTTTCCACGTTGAGCAGCATCAGAAGTCCACCTCCTGTTCGCCGATGTAGGCCTCGATGACCTTGGGGTTGTTCTGGACCTCGTTGGGCGTTCCCTCCACGATGACCTCGCCGAACACCAGAACCTGTACGCGCTGGCAAAGCTCTTGGACCACCCGCAGACGGTGTTCGATCAGAAAAATGGCCAGGTTGAAGCGTTCATGGGCCTTGCGAACCACTTCGATCATGGCCATCATTTCGTCCGGTGTCATGCCCACCGTGGGTTCGTCCAGCAACAGCACCTTGGGTTCGATGACCAGCGCCCGGGCCATTTCCACCCGGCGCTGGGCACCGTAAGGCAGGTTCACGACGAGTTGGTCGGCGAACTGGTCCACGGCGAACATCTTCAGGTATTCCATAGCCAGTTCCGTGGTATAACGCTCTTCCCGCCGGCGTTTGGGGGTGTCCAAAAAAGCCCCCCAAAGGCCATAGGAGAGCTTGGAATAGCGGGCCATCTTGATGTGTTCCAGCACGGTCATGTGGCGCCAGAGCTTCATCTCCTGGAACGTGCGGGCCAGCCCCTTGGCAGCGGTCTGGTTGGGTTTTTTGCCCACCAGCTCCTCACCATCGAAGATCACGGACCCTTGGGCAGGACGGTAGATGCCGGTCATCAGGTTGAAGATGGTGGTCTTGCCGGCACCGTTAGGGCCGATGAGACCGGTGATCTGGCCTGGATCCAGGCTGAGATTATATTCAGAAACGGCTTGCAGGCCGCCGAAATTGTGACTCATGTCAGTGACGTGAAGCAGCGGCATATCAATCCACCTCCTTGGGTCCGAAGACCTGCCGGACATTGAACTCCTTGAAGGCGATGAGCCCGGTGGGCCGGTAGATCATAACCAGGATGAGCAACAATGGAATGACGATCCATTTGAGGATTTCCAAGGGTCGCAACGCTTCTCCCAGCAGGCTGATGGACACCGCGCCGACAATGGATCCGTAGACGGAGTTCAAGCCGCCGAAATAAACCATGGCCAGTACTTCGGCCAGTTTCTGGACGCTGAACATGGCCGGGTTCACATAGCGCAGCACGTGGGCCAGCAGGCCGCCGGCCACACCGGCCCAGAAAGCGCCGAACAGAAAGGCCGTCATCTTGGTTTTTCGGGTGTCGACGGTCATGGCTTCGGCCGCCGATTCGTCATCGCGCACCGCGTTGAGGGCCTTGCCCATGGTGGAGGTGACAAAGTTGTTGATGGTCCAGACACCCAGGGCCATGGTGATGAAAATCACCGGTAGGGTCGCCCAGTCCGGTTGTCCGGAAATGCCTCGCGAACCGCCCAGTGCCTGCATGTTTTCGAAAAAACTTTTCACGATGAAAAGAAAGGCCAGGCTGATGATCGCCAAATAGTCCCCCCGGGTTTTGAAGGAAGGAATGGCGACGATCAACGCGCCCAGAGCGGCCGCCACGCCACCGAAAATCAACGCCAGCGGAAAGGAGAGGTAGGCAACTGAAAAGCTGAAAACCGCATCGCCCAGCACCTTGTCGCTGGTGAACAGACCCACCGTAAAAAGACTGGACATGTATGCGCCGATGGCCATGAAGCCGGGGTGTGAACATGAAAATTCGCCCATGTAGCCGTTGATGATGTTCAGGCTCAGGGTAAACAGGACGGCGATCAGGGTTAACTTGAGGAAAATCAACCGGTAGTCGCTCATCTCGGCCCAGATGTGCAGGACCGTATACATCAGTCCCAGCTGAACCACCGCGGTGACGATGAGGGGAAATCCCTGAAGGAATCGGGCCAGTGCATTGGCCGGCTTTACCACGGCCCGGCCGACGATGGCCAGCGGGAGCAGGTAAATGATGGTCAGGTAAGCCAGGGCGCTGGGGATGTACACCCAGGTGGCCCAATTGAACGCATCCCCCTTGATCATAAAATTGATAATCCCGGCCAGCACTTTGAAAATGGTGAGAAGACCGAAAAGCACCGGCATCTTGGGCAGTCCCAATAACGAGGTCAGCCCCTCGCCGGCCAACTGCTCCCAGAGTGCACAGGCCAGAAACCCGAGCAGGTATCCCAACAGGGGCACCGGTTTAAAAAACAGGCCGACCCGGTGAAAAATGCCGCCTGTCTGTTTCGGTGCGAGTGTTTCGTCCATGGTAACGTTTCCTTGTGCGCAAATAAGCTCAGGATGAGGATTATATAGACTTCGAGATAATGTTTTTGGTCTGCGTTATCGCTCGTCGAGGTATTCCAGCACAGCCTCTTCCCTCTGGCCTTGCCAAAACCATTTTCTCGAGCCTATAGTCGCAGTTTCGCGCTGTATGCCTGCCCGAAAAGCCCGTGTGGCCTGAAGATGAGGATCAGCAGGACAATGGAATAGGCGATGAGATCACGCATGTTGGACCCGATATTCAGCGAAAACAACCGGTTCACGATCATGATGGCGGGGACGGTCATGATCTCGATAAAACCGAGCATGAAGCCGGCGATGCAGGCCCCCATAATGGAGCCGCGGCCGCCGAGAATGGCTGCCACGAAGGCCTTCCAGCCGAAGCTGACCCCCATGTAAGGGTCCAGCACCGGATAGGCCAGGCCGAAAAGGATGCCGGCGGCGGCAGCCAGGGCCGACCCGATGGCAAAGGTCATGGCGGCAATGGTGTTCATGGGCACCCCCACCAGAGGAACCACCACGTAGTCGTAGGCCATGGCCCGCATGGCCATGCCCCACCGGGTGCGACTGATAAACTGGTGCAGGGCCAGCATCAGCCCAATCGAGACCAACACGATCATGATCTTTTTGTTGGTCACGAACACACCACCAATGTTGTAGGTGGTCGATTCGATAAGCTGGGGAAATTTTAGCCGCGAGCCGCCCAAAAAGAGGATGTTGGAGGTCTCCAGGATGATGCCGATCATCAATCCGGTAATGGCGGCAGAAGCCCGGGGGGCCTCCCGCAGGGGCCGGTATCCCACCCGTTCGACGATAATGCCCACAAAGGCGGTAAGAAACATGGAGATCAAAATTGTCAGCACCAACAGCACCCAACCGGGCAAAATTGCCGCAGCCCCCGTGCCAAACAGGGACAGCAGCCCGATGGACACGCCAAGGCCGATGTAAGCACCCACCATGAAAATATCCCCATGGGCGAAGTTGAATAGCATCAGGATGCTATAGACCATGGAGTACCCGAGTGCGATCAGGGCATAAAAGCTGCCCCACTGCAGGGCATTGATCAGATTCTGTATGAAGAAGGTAAAGGTCATGGGCAACGGCTCCCGTCAAAAGGAAAGGGAAACAGGCGAACCCGTTCCCTTTTCTGTTGAGTCGGCCGCCCCCGCTGGGGAGGCGGCCGGTACATCACAGCAACAGCTTGTCGATTTCAGGGTTTATTTGGGGCAAATGGATTTGAAAAATTCAAACTTACCCTCGTCGTTGATCTTGACCACCACGGCGCATTTTTTAGGATCCCCGTCGGGGGTGAAGGTCATCCCTCCGGTGATGCCGGGAAAGTCCTTGATGGCTGCCAGGGCGTCTTTCACCTTGCTGCGGTCGGCTTTGACGTCACCGGAAAGGCCGCCGGTGTCTTTGATGGCCTGGACCATCAGCCCCAGTGAATCCCAGGTCAACGCAGCCACATCGTCAGGCGTTTTTCCGTAGGTGGCGGTGTATTCGTCGATAAAGGCCTTGGTTGCACCCTTGGCGCCGACAGCGGCGTAGTGGGTTGAGAAGTAGTAGCCTTTGCAGTCGTCACCGCACAGCCCCATCAGGTCACCGCCACCCCAGGAGTCGGAGCCGAGGATCGGCTTGGTCCAGCCCATCTCTTTGGCACCGCGCACGATCAACGGCACTTCGCTGTAGTACTGGGGAACAAACAGCACATCGGCCCCGGCCATCATGATATTGGTCATCTGGGCAGAAAAGTCTTTGTCGCCGGTGGTGAAGCTTTCAAAGGCCACGACGGAACCGGGGCCGTGGATCTTTTCGAACGCCTCCTTGAAAAACTCGGCCAGCCCCTTGGGGTAGTCGGCGGCGATGTCGTAGAGCACGGCGGCCTTTTTTGCACCCAGCTCTTCGGTGGCAAAATTGGCGGCCACCGGTCCCTGGAAGGGATCCAGGAAACAACCACGGAATACATAGGGACGGTCCAGGGTCGTATTGGGATTGGTGGACCAGGGGCTGATCATAGGGGTGGCGTAGTTGTTGGCCACATCACCGGCGGGAACGGCCTGGCTGGAAGACTGGGGGCCAATAATTCCCAGCACGCCCTCTTCGGTGATCAGCTTGGTGCTGACCTTGACAGCCGATTCGGCTTTGTATTCGTTGTCGTCGTAAACAAACTGGAGGGCGTATGACTTTTCGCCCACCTTTATCTTCGGGTTTTTCTTCAGGTACATTTCTGCCGCATTTTTAGATGATGCGCCCACGTCCGGGTTGTCGCCGGTCAGAGGGATGTTGAAACCGATCTTGACGGTATCCGCAGCACCGGCATCCACCGCCGCGAACGTGAAGGCCATTACCACAACCAGAGAAAATACGAGACCAACTGAAAATTTACGCATGTCACTCCTCCTTTTGCTGCCGATTGGATGGGTTTGGATGGCGAACGCGTTAAATTGAGCTAAAATTGCATTGGGTTTCGCTTCGTCTTCAAGGCGGAACAAGGGTTGCATTGTTGCGGTTAGTAGCCGTTGATGCAACACGGAAAACGGACGGAAAGACAAGCAATTTTGTTCAGTCTACAACGTTCACGATCCGTTGTTGGGGGATAAACACCCCGAAGTGGATAGCTTGCCTAATTAGCATGGGCACATCTGTTTTTCAACGTCAATTTGCCGGAGGGGGTTCCGGGTTCGGCTTTGAGCTTATCAGCTCACCAGCAGTTATATTCCGACCTCCGACCTCAGACCACCGACCTCCGGTTACTTCCGGCGCCCCTGTGCCACCATCTGTTTTAAAATCGCAAGCACATTTACTCCCCGCTCCCGAGCGATGCGGTGAGCATCATCCACCAGTTGCCGGGCATGCCTTTCCAGCAATTCCCTTTCCGGCAAGGGCTGACGGTTTCTTTCATACTGCCAGGCCAGCAGACGAATGGCCACGTTTACCTGCTGATTTTTCAAAAAACCCATGCTCGGCCCTCAGTATTAATGCCCTAATTCGGATAAACCAGAAACAACAAGCTCAGGATTAATCGCCGGAAGATTTTTCACCTTCGGCCTATCAGCCTGACCTCCGGCACAGGCGAATCAGGAAGGTTTCCAGCAGCATCCGGGAATCCTGGCCGGTGGATTTCATGCGAAGATCGGTCTGGCTCAAGTCAACCATGGCAGACGTCAGCGCTTCCATCGAAAAGTTGTCCGCCTTTTTGAGTGTCTGGAAAACGGGAAAGGGGCTTTTCGGGTTCTTGGCCAGAACCAGATCACTGGCCGCCGCCTTCGTCCGTTTTTTACCCTCAGCGGAGGGATTCAGGACCGAATCCCATGCTTCCGCGCGCGACACGGATGCCGCATCGTCGGCCTGAACGGCTTTAAACGGACCGGTTTTAAACTGAGGAAAGGTCATGCGGGATGACCAGGACCGTCCCCGGTCACGCATGAGGAAGTCTTTGGCCAGCAACAGACGGCGAATCTGGTTGGCCACGGCCGCCAGCAACTGCAGCGGATGGATCCCGTCGTCCAGCAAGCTTTTCATGAAAAACAGGATGGCAGACAGGTCACGATCCGCGACCGCATTGGTAAACTCGAAGATGGGGTCCTTGCGGGTGCGCCGCAACACGGTCGTCACATCCGCGTCGCTGATCGTTTTTCGATCGCCGACAAAACTGATCAGTTTCTCCAGGTTGCCGGAAAGGGTGCGAAGATCGAATCCGGTCCACTGCATCAGCCGCTGGCGGGCATCCACAGCCATTCGTTTTGACGCCTGTGCCAGGGCATCGTGCATGGCCGCCTGCATGGCCGCATCCTGTGCCAGGCGGTCCGCCCGCGTCTCCCCTTTGGGAACAGTGCAATCCACCACCAGTCCCGTTTCATGGATGGCTTTGAAAAGGGCTTTGCGACGATCGACAAAATCAGTGGTTATCACCAGGCGGTGCCCATCCGGAAAGCCCTTTTCCATGGCTCTTTTGAGCAGATCCGCATCATCGTGTTTTTCCGGGATTCGGAGGCCGTTCTGACGACAATAGTCCATCAATGAAGAAAACCACGACGGCGGCTCGCCATCAACATCGTCGGCGACCTTTATTCTCAGAGCAGGTGTGTTCAGATCTTCGAAGGCCAGCCCGGCAAGCGCCATCAAGTTTAAAAACGGCCGCGACGCCTTTTTCATGTCGCCGCTCTGGGCGGCCTGCACCATCTTCTCGCGAAGCCCCTGCTGGGCCTTGCCCGAGTAAAATAGCCGCACGTCCCGCAGCACCACGACCTTGGAACCGGAAAGCAGGGCATAGGTGTTCATGCTGGACAGCACCCCGCCAATGGGTTCTTCACCGCCGTCGATATGCTCAACCCCGATGGCTCTTTCCACTTGGGGCACCAACGCATCCAGGATCCCCTCGCACGCCTTTTTGCATAGCATTTCTTCTCCGCAGACCAACGTGACCACCGGCCAGTCGGTGGCAGCGATGCGGTTCAGATAGTCGGCAAAGGCGTTGTATGCGATGGTTGGCATAAATGATAGCTGATGGCTCAAAACTGAAGGCTGAAAGCCGGTCGGTCAACGAAACACAGAAGACGATTGACTGATGTCCCGAAACGCGAAAATCTTTTTTTATGCGATATGCACTGACCTTCAGCCTTCAGCTTTGCGCTGTGGTCTATTCCGGCATCTTCCCCAGCACCAGATGGGCAATGAAAATCGTGATCCCCACGGTGATTGCGCTGTCCGCCACATTGAAGGCCGGCCAGTGGTAGGCCCCCACGTAGACATCCAAGAAATCCACCACCTCGCCGAAGCGCAACCGGTCGATCAGGTTGCCCACGGCTCCCCCGAAAATCAGGGACAGGGCCGACGCCAGATAAGGATAGGTTTTGGGTGTGCTGCGGTAAAAATAGACAATCAGTCCCATGGCGACGATCGAAACGCCGACAAACAGGAGGTTACGGACCCCCTGGCTGCCGGCCGCCATGAAACCGAAGGCGCCTCCGGGATTGCGAATATGCGTCAGGTTAAAAAAACCCTCGATCACCGGAATGGAATGATACAGCGGCATCTTTGCCAGGACCAGGAGTTTGGTCGCCTGGTCCAGCAGCACGACCAATCCGGTAATCGTCGCGAACGGCTTGAACCCCATCGAGGGAATCAGGGCCTCGCGGGCGGCCTTTCTTCCAGTCTTTTGCGAACGATTGTCCGATTCGGCGGTATTCGGTCGGGTGGTTTTCATATGCCGCTGTTCACGATGCCGTACCCATCACGTCGATCTGCGCCAGCGAACTGCCACAACGGCTGCAGATCGTGGGATGTTCGGCAATTTTTCCGACACTGTCGTCATAGACCCAGCACCGCTGGCACTTTACGCCGCCGGCCGGTTCCACCGTGACCCATATGCCCTCGGTCTCCTGGCCGGCATAGGCACCGGGAATCTCCCCGGCGACCATGGCCGCCCGGGAAACGATGAGAATGGATCGAAGATCATCCTTAAAATCGCTCATGACGGCATAAAGCGCATCGCTGAGCCCGACCGCGACCGATGAATCCAGGGAGTGGCCGATCACCTTTTCCGCGCGGGCCTGCTCCAGCGCCTTGGTCACCTCGGCCCTCACGTTGATCAGGGTTTCCCATTTTTTGGCCAGGGCGTCATCCTTCAGTCCGGGGTCCGGTTTGGGAAATTCGACCAGGTGAATGCTTTGCGCCTTATCATTCACCGGCGGCATATGGCGCCAAATCTCCTCGGCCGTAAAGGGCATGATGGGCGCCATGATCCGGGCCATGGCGTCTAAAATGGCATACATGGCCGTCTGGGCGCTGCGCCGCGCCGTGGATGCCGATGGGCTGGTGTAGAGCCTGTCCTTCAGGATGTCCAGGTAAAATGAGGAGAGGTCAACGGTGCAGTAGTTATACAGACGGTGGTAGATCACGTGAAACTCGTAAGCGTCATATGCCTTGATCGCCCGCGCAACCAGCCCCTGGAGCGTGTGCAGGGCAAAGCGGTCGATATCCAGCATCTGATCGACCGACACGCTGTCGGTCTCCGGGGAAAAATCATTCAGGTTCCCCAACAGAAAGCGGCTGGTGTTGCGAATTCGACGGTAGGCATCGCTGAGCTGTCCGAGGATGTTGTCGGAAATCCTCACATCGTCCCGGTAGTCGGAGGCCGACACCCACATGCGCAGAATCTCCGCCCCGTATTTGTCGATGACCGTCTTGGGCGCCACCACGTTACCTAAGGATTTGGACTGCTTCTTGCCCTCGGCATCCACCACAAAGCCATGGGTCAACACGCTGCGGTACGGCGCCTGTCCCCGGGTACCCACGGCGGTGAGCAACGCGCTGTGGAACCAGCCCCGGTGCTGATCGCTGCCCTCCAGATAAAGATCCGCCGGCCACTGCAGGTAGTCACGGTCTTCCAGCACGGCGGCGTGACTGACACCCGAATCGAACCAGACATCCAGGATATCGGTCTCTTTGGAAAAGGACGCATGGCCGCAGCTTTTGCATACCGCGCCTTCCGGCAGCAGGTCGGCCGCCTCCTTTTCGAACCACACGTCGGCCCCGTGGGCGGCAAACTGGTCGAACACATGGTTCATGGTTGCCTCGTCCATGTGGACGGCGTCGCAGTGGTCGCAGATAAAAACCGTGATGGGGACGCCCCAGGCCCGCTGGCGGGATACGCACCAGTCCGGCCGGTTTTCGATCATGCCGAATATGCGTTCCCGGCCCCAGTGGGGAATCCACTTGACCCGGTCGATCGCCTCAAGGGATTTGTTACGCAGCCCCGTCTTCTCCATGGAGATGAACCACTGGGGGGTCGCCCGGAATATCACCGGTTTTTTGCATCGCCAGCAGTGGGGGTAACTGTGTTTGATGTCGGCTTTGGCCAGCAGCGCTCCCTTATCCGCGAGAGTCTGATTGATATTGTCGTTGGCCTTGAAAACGAACTGCCCGGCGAACCGGTCGACCTCGTCGGTGAACACACCGTTGTCGTTGACTGGCGAATAGGCGTCCAGGCCGTATTGAAGACCCACGTCATAGTCCTCCCGACCATGGCCGGGGGCCGTGTGCACGCAACCGGTTCCCGCTTCCAGGGTCACATGGTCGCCCAGGATGATCAGCGAATCCCGGTCGTAGAAAGGGTGCCGGCAGCGCTTGTTTTCCAGGTCCCGGGCCTTGAGTTCGACCAGGATGCGGTAATCGGCGATGCCGAAGGACGTCATGCAGGCGTCCACCAGGTCCCGGGCCAGAATCAAGACCTGACCGTCACCGGTTTCAACGGCCGCGTAGTTGAAATCGGGATGGAGGGCCACGGCCAGGTTGGCCGGCAGGGTCCAGGGTGTGGTGGTCCAGATCACCACGGAAACCGCCTTTCCTGCCAACGCCGCGGCAATCTCGCCGGGATTGTCCTTGAGCGCGAACTTGACATACACCGAAGGCGACGTCTCATCGTGGTATTCAATCTCGGCTTCTGCAAGGGCGGTCTTGCAACTGCAGCACCAGTGAATTGGCTTCTTGCTGCGAAACAGGCTGCCGTCCAAGGCAAACTTACAACACTCTCTGGCGATGGTCGCCTCGTAGCGATAGTTCATGGTCAGGTAGGGATTGTCCCACTCGCCCATGACACCGAGGCGTTTGAACTCCTCTCGCTGGATGTCGATGAACTTCTCGGCGTAAGCCCGGCATCGGCGGCGAAACTGGGCCTGGGTCATCTCCTTTTTTTTGGACCCGAGTTCCTTGTCCACATTATGTTCGATAGGCAGACCGTGGCAGTCCCAACCCGGAACGTAGGCGGCGTCGAAACCGGCCATCTGCCGCGAGCGGATGATGATGTCCTTCAGTATTTTATTCAGCGCCGTCCCGATATGGATATGACCGTTGGCATAGGGCGGGCCGTCATGCAGCACGAAGGTGGGACGCCCCTTTGACGCCTCCCGAATCTGGCCGTACAGTCCCATGGTTTCCCACATTTCCAACTGATTGGGTTCGCGAGCGGCGAGGTTTGCTTTCATGGGAAAGCCGGTGTTTGGAAGGTTCAGGGTCTTCTTGTAATCCATCGATGCCTCCGTAGCGGTAATTTTATGGTAAACAGGGATTTTTACTTTGAAAGCCGGTTCATGTCAAGCCAATAGAAAGGCGAATTGATCGATATTGTTCCTTGAAAACTGGCCGGTTTTGGGTCAATATATTGATTTTATCGAAGACCTGAAACCCATTTAAGGAGAGACCATGTCGCCCCACCCCCCCATGGAAAAAGTCATCATCATTGGCTCAGGCCCCGTCAAAATCGGGCAGACCGGCGCATTCGACGATGCTGCCTGTCGGGCCTGCGAGGTCTTCAGATCAGCGGGACTCCAAACGGTGATGATCCACTGCGACCCGTCCGCCCTGGCGGCAGACATGGAAACGGCGGACCGCACGTACATGGTTCCCTTGACCTTGCAGTCCCTGACGGAAATCATCCTGAGGGAAAAGCCCGACGCACTGCTGCCCACCGTCGGCGGACCGACAGCCATGCGTCTGGCTAACGCCTGCAACCGCAGCGGCCTGCTGAAAGACAACGGCATCGGGTTGTTGGGGGCGACCGACAGGTCCCTGGCCCTGATCGACAACCCATCGGCATTTTTCGATGTCGTCAATAACCTCGGCCTGGCTTCACCGGACGGGCAATCCTCCGATCGTGTATCGGATGCGGCGGCCATTGCAGAAGCCATCGGATATCCTGTCTTTGTGCGTGCCGCCAATCCCGCAGGTGAGTTGCGCCAGGGCATCGCCTACAACGTCGAAGAGTTGCGCCTGCTGGCTTCCGGCGGACGCCTGCCGTCCGAAAAACTGGGCGGGTTGCGCATCGAGCAGGCGCTATCCGGGTATCGGGAAGTGGAGGTGGAACTGCTCAGAGATGCAGACAATCGGGTTCAGGTCGTCGGTATGGCCGAGAATATGGATCCCGTGGGAATTCACAGCGGTGATTCCGCGGCCGTGATCCCCCCGGTCACCATCGGGGAGGAAACCCGCCGGCAGATTGAAGCGGCGGCGTGCAAACTGGCCGGTCAGATCCGTATGATCGGTGCGTTCAACGTCAAATTTGCCGTCGGGACGGCTGCAGATCAGGTGCTGGTCTTGGCCGTGAACCCGTGGTTTTCGAGAATGAGCGCCTTTTGCGCCAAAGCCTTCGACATCGACCTTGCCACCATCCACGCCCGCCTTAGCTTAGGAACAGGATTGGACGATGTCCTGGCCACAGAGGGGTCGCCAACTGCGGGTATCAGAGCCGGTTCCACGATTGCCGTTCGTCTGCCGCGCTGGGAATTCGAACGCTTTGCAGGGGAAACCGCCCGGCTGGATGCCTGCATGAAATCCACCGGAGAGGTCATGGGGCTCGGCCGCAGCCTGCTGGAAGCCCTCCAGAAGGCGGTGCGCTGCCGATCCCCACGGCACCCGCTGGTGGGCCTCAGACCCGAATTGAGCCCACTCAGCGTCGATGACCTGATGCGCCGCCTGGTCTTGCCATCACCGGCGCGTCTGTGCATGATGCATCAAGCACTGAAAAAAGGGGCCGGTCCGGAAGCGGTGGCCGCGGTCACCGGTGTCCACATCCACTGGATTCATCAGTTGGCGGATCTGGCGGTTCTGGAAACGAAGTTGGCCGATCTGGCGGGCAATCCGCCACCGGCGGCCCTGATTGACCAGGCGGTCGCCGCCGGGTTTTCCGAATCCGGCCTGGCCCCTCTGCTGAATATTCCGCCAGACGCGGCAAACCGCCTGTTGTCCGACGCCGGGATCAACATCCGGCCCCGTAGCGTCGGTTGATCGGGGACCCTCCCGGATCTGGTTCAACACACGTGCCGGCGAACATACCCGGCATGCCCCCCTGGGCAAAAGCGTTCTTATTGTCGGTCCCGGCTCCGGTCGCATTGGTCACGGCATCGAACTGGATCACTGCTGCGTACACGGTGCCAAGGCCCTGCGAGCCACTGGTCGCCAGGCCGTCATGGTCAACGCCAATCCCGCGGCTGCAGGCGGGTTGGGCGATGTTGACCGCACCTATGTCGAACCGCTCACAGCAGACGATCTCAAGGCCGTCTACCATTTGGAAAACCCCGAAGGTGTGATTCTCCAATTCGGGGGATATGCAGCCATGGATCTGGCACGCGAATTAAGTGACGCCGGATTACCGGTATGGGGAACCACCCATGAACAGGTGGCGCTCTCACAAGACCGCCTGCGGTTCAGCGGTCTGCTGAAGGACATGGGTATTCCCCACCCCCACATCGGCATGGCCCACAGCCCGGATCAGGCCATGGACCTGGCCGAGGCCATCGGCTACCCGTTGGTGACCAGTGTGCCGGCAGACAGGCAGCGGAATCGCTACAGCATCGTCATGGATGCCCACATGCTGGAACAGGATTTGATGAATACAACCGTTTCAGCTGAATCGCCCATGCTGCTGGAACAGTTCCTGGAATACGCCATCGAAGTGGAAGCCGATGCCCTTTGCGACGGCAGGACGATTTACGTACCGGCCATCATGGAGCATATCGAACTGGCCGGCGTGCATTCGGGAGACTCGGCCATGGTGATGCCTCCGTACAGCACACCGCCGCGCCATGTGGAGACCATCAGCGCCTACATCCAGAAAGTCGCCCTGGAACTCGATGTCAAAGGGCTGCTCAATGCCCGCTTTGCCGTATACAATGATTCGGTCTATCTGCTGGCCGCTCGTCCATGGGCTTGCCGCTCACTGCCGTTGGTCTCCAAGATCTGCAACATTCCCATGGCCCAACGGGCGGTCGAAATCATGCTGGGCATGACCCTGGACGAAATGGACCTGCCCCGCCGATTGCTGCCCCACTATGGCATCCGGTCGTCAGTGTTTCCCTTTGATACGTTCAAAGCGGCCGATCCCCTTCTGGGCCCGCAGATGCGGTCCACCGGCCAGGTCATGGCACTGGCGGAGATTTTCGGCATGGCCTACTATACTTCCCAGGAAGCCGCCGGCCCCACCCTTCCCCGGCAGGGAAAAGTACTCATCACGGTCACCGACGCTGACAAGCCGAGCATATTGGAACCGGCCCGGCTGTTCAAGGAGATGGGGTTCGGCATCCAGGCCACGCGCGGCACCCATTCCTTCTTAAAGAAAAATGGCATCCAGGCCGAATTGGTCAAGAAACTCGGCTTCGGTCGGCCCGACCTGGTGGACGCCATTAAAACCGGCGATGTGGCACTGGTGGTCAATACCCCCAGCGGCAGACAGAGCCAGCAGGATGATGCCCATATCCGCAAGACCGCCATTCGGTATCATATCCCGGAGGTGACCACCCCGGCCGCCGCGCTGGCAGCCGCCAAGGGGATTGCCGCCCGAAAACGGGGACAGGAGGCACTGTGCACGCTGCAGTCCTATGTGCGGGCGTTGAAGTGAAAATAGGTCGGAGGTCGGAGGTCGATGAGGTCGGAGGTAAAAGAATCTGCCGACGAAGTAGGTGTCAACCCTTTTAATTTGTCCCGACCGAATTACCTGAACCAAGACAACTCATGGTATACGAATCTCAAATTCTGGAGTGGTAACTTTTTCTGGCATCTTTCCTCTCAAATCGCCGCAAAAACTTGCCCAAATATGGTACCGCCCAGGCGATATATTCGACGGCAGATGCCAACGAAAGGAGGCCATTTGTTTGATATTTTTGAATTCGTTACACGTACCGGTGGTTAGCGTCCCAGAGTCTGGTCTAAACGACAATGTGTCTTCATTGTTTTCCGGATCCTGGTTGGGGACCAGTTTAAAGTCCGACTGGACCATGATAGGAAACGCCGTCATGCGTATAAAACTCAACGTCACCAACTCCCCGGGCTCATAAACATCGAAATCGGTTACCACGCCGATCAACTTGTTGTCATCTGACAAGCCCGTGCCCACACCTGAGCTTTTTTCGTCCCAAAACCGCGCTGGCCCCACATCCACATGTACCGTCTTGCCATGGTAATATCCGGTTCCGCCAAATCCTATCGACCGCACGTATTCCCAGACGCGTTTTGACGAAACCCCCGCCAATATGAAATCAGCGGCCATGCCGTATTGATGCAAACTGGCCTTGGCCGCCAACGCACCCCCTTTTCGCAGTTTGGTGTTGTATTCCGGCGGTCGGTATCCGGAAGTAATCGTAAGCAAGCCACCCGGTCCCAATCGGTCTTGAAGGTGATCCAGAAATTCGATCAATCGCAATGAAAGAACCGGACGTGCGGATTGGTGGGTCGCACCGAAAACAGCCGATATCTTTTTGTAAGCGTCGGCATTATATTGATTGTACCCGTTACGATAGAGCCCCTTGAAGGCCTTACCGTTCTTCTTACTTACCAGGTGAATGTATCCGTCGCCACTATAGAAGAACCGATTCATCGTCGATTGGTCCGCTGCTGCCGGATTCACCATTAAACCGATAAACAACGACGCAAAAACAAGGATTTTGAAAATCATATCGTGCATTTCAACGGTAATGAGTGGTTTCGTAATGCCGGCGTAGGCGTTCATCTTGGACAAAAAATTATGGACGCGTTTTCTTATTGTTGCTGTACCACCAGCTTCAACCAAAAGGCAACGGCATCTGCATCCACCCGTCAGTTTTTTTTGGCACCCAGAAAATTATAAACAGATATCCCCAACAGCCGCCCCTTCTTGTATTGGGAATCTCATGTGGGCGACTGACCTCAGGCCTCTGACCGCCCTACCCCTGATTCCGGCGTGAGAAGTACCAGGCTTCGTCGAGCATCCAGGAACGGCAGACGATAGCGGTGAATTCGCATCGAAAAAGACGTGCCGCCGAGGATGATTGACCCGGCCTCCTTCTGGTTTGCGGTTTCGTGAGCGTGGCTGGCCTTGGGCCCTTTCATTGCCAGCAAGCAGCCGCCGGGAGAAACAAAAGGCCATGTCAGATTGGCGAAGTCTTCCAGCGATGAGAAGGCCCTGCAGACCACCCGGTCAAATTTCCCACGATATTCCGGCAGCCGGCACAGGTCTTCCAGACGGCCATGAACGGCATCGATGCCGCTCAATCCAAGGGTCCGAATGGCATCTTTGAGGAAAGAGACCTTTTTACGGACGCTGTCCACCAGGAGGACCGACAGGTCAGGCCGCAGGATGGCGAGCGGAATACCTGGAAACCCGCCGCCGGAACCCGCGTCCAGGACCCGGGCCCTGTCGCCGATCCAGGGAGCCGCCGCCAGGGCATCCACATAGTGCTTCAGCGCCACATCCAGGGGGTCGGTGATGGTCGTCAGGTTGGTGACCCGGTTCCACTGGAGTAGTTGCAGCGCGTGTTCACCCATGGTTCGGGCCTGGTTGGCGGTAACGGTCAGACCCAACGCCAACGCGCCCTCGATCAGGGTTTGCCGCCATTTTTCAGAATCGATTTCCACTGGATGCCCTCGACGTCATCGTTGGATCATGTGGGTTTGACACCCCGGACCAAACCGGAGTCATTGGGCCCTGTGAAATCCAACCGATGAACATCCACAAATCCCGCCGTTTCGAGCATATCGGCAAGCTGAGCCTGGCTGTATGCCCGTCCACCGTCGGTTCCCAACAGCATATTCAGGGAAAAAAGGACGGGAAACAGGGGTCTGTCCAAGGTGTCGTCCAGGATGAACTCATGGATGACCACCACGCCGCCGGGATTCAGACTCTGGAACGCCTTTTCGATAATGCGCAGGCAGTCCTCCGCCGATTCGCCATGCAGGATATGGGACATCCAAACGGCATCGTAGCTGCCGGAGATGGTGTCGATCAAATAATCGCCGGGAATAAAGGCGACACGATCGTCCATGCCCATTTTCCCTATGGTCTTTTCAGCAAACGGCCGCGTGGTGGGCAGGTCCATCACGGTTGCGGTAAGATCAGGATTGTGCCTGCAAAAGTGAATGGCATAGGTACCGGGACCGCCCCCCAGATCCAGCAGGGTGGTGCAGCCGGAAAGGTCCACAACCGGCACCAGCTGTGGCGCCAGCTGGGTGGCCAGGTTGAACATCCCCATGAGAAATGCCTCCCGTGCATCCGTGCCTTTCTCCCGAACGGGCAGGCGCACCGGCTTTCCGGTAACAACCGCTTCCGCCAGCCTGGCCCAGGACTCCACCAGATGGTGGTGGTGACGGATAATGTACCCGATGTAACGGTCCGAATCCATCGACAGGTATGTCCGGCTGGCCTCGGTATTGGCATAGCCCCCGGCATCTTTGGTCAGCAGCCCCATGGCGGTAAGGGCATCCAGTAGTCGGCCGACGGCGTCCACCGGAGCATCCAGCTGTTCGGCCACGCGCTGCCCGACCACCCGGCTGTCCCCGATGCGGGTGAACACGTCCAAAACCACCGCCCCGTGAAGTGCGCAGGTAACCCAATAGGCGCCTGATGTTTTCAGGATACGATCCGGTGTCCAGGTTTGCTGGTCCATCTCCCCCCCTTCGATTGTTGCTTGAATTCACCCGATATTAAACTACCCCCGATCCAATAGGTAGGAGATTGTTCTCACCTTGTCAACGATCATGCACCAACACGCCGGTTTGGTGGTCTTTATCCACTTGCCAATCCCACTGTTTTTTTGTTAGGGTCTCCACAAGAATGAACAACAGGCACTGCAGTTCGGCTGCCATGGAAATATCGAATGACCGGACAAAACCGCCATGAACTAAAAAACGCCCCCCATAATGCCAGGGTTTCGCAAGACCGCTATCGCATCCTTTTCGAACGCTCCCCCGATGCCATCATCGTCACCGCCTTGGATGGCCGTATCATCGATTTCAATCCGGCCGCTTTGGACTTTTTCTGCATTTCCCGACCCGAGTTGCAAGGATCCAACATCACCACCTTTTATGCCAACTTGGCGGACCGGGCGCCCTTGCTCAGCCGAGTGGATAAAACGGGCCTGGTCCACAACGCACCTGTCATTTTCGTGGGCAAGGGCGGTCAATTGAAACACAGTCTCGTGACCACCATGCGGCTGGATGAGCCGGACGGCAGCATTTATGGATACCAGTGTGTTATCCGTGACGTCACCCAACACAGGCGGGCGGAAAAAAAACTGCACAGCCAGAAAAGCTATGCCGACCAGCTGATTGACATCGCCCCGGAAGCCATTGCCATCATAGACCTTGACGATCGGGTGATCCGCATCAACGAAGAGTTCTGCCGGCTTTTCCAATACACGGAAGCGGCGTGCATCGGTCGACGGATGGATGAACTGATTGTCCCTGAGCATTTGAAAGCCGAAGGTCTCTCTCTTTCTGCACGGGTAATGGGCGGGGCCTGCTTTGAAGTGGAAACCCAGCGAATGAGAAAAGACGGGACCCTGGTGGATGTCTCCGTCCTGGCCAAACCGATCGCGACGGAAAAGGACGAACCGGCCATTTATGTCATCTACCGGGACATCTCTGCGCGGAAACAGGCGCAGGAGGCATTAGAAAAGAGCGAGGAGCGCCACCGCACCGTATTGGAAGCCGCTCCGGATCCGGTTATCGTCAGAGACATGCCCGGGCGGGTCATCTACCTGAACCCCGCCTTCACCCGTGTTTTCGGGTGGAGCCTGGACGAATGTCAAAACCGGTCCATCGACTTCGTCCCCCAGGAGAACCAGCCCGAGACCCAACTTTTTCTGGAGCAGATACATCAGGGGGCCTCCTTTTCGGGAGTGGAAACCCGACGTTTTACCAAAAGCGGGCAGGTGGTTGACGTCTCCATCAGCGGCGCCGTCTTTTTCGACACCGAGGGTAACCCCGAAGGTTATGTCAATACCCTTCAGGATATCAGCGAACGCCGTAAAAAAGACGAAGCGCTCAGGTATGTCGCCTATCACGACATGCTCACCGGGCTTCCCAACCGCAAATCGTTTTATATGTGCATCGACGATCTGCTTCAACATTCGAGCCGCCGGAATTCAGACCGGGCATGGGCACTGATGTTCCTGGATCTGGACAAATTCAAACAGGTCAACGATGCCCTGGGCCATGATACCGGTGACCAACTGCTCAAGGGCGTGGCTGAACGGCTCAAGGAATGTCTTCGGGAGACGGACCACCTGTTCCGGCTCGGCGGAGACGAATTCACGATCATTCTCACCAATTTGAGCCTTGATATCGACGTCGCGCGCGTGGCACGAAAAATCAAACAAACCCTTACCCGCTCCTTTCGATTCAACGGCCACGAGATATTTACCTCCACCAGCATCGGCATCAGCGTTTTTCCCAACGACGGGTGGGAGGTGGAAGGCCTGGTAAAAAGTGCCGACATGGCCATGTACGCCGCCAAGGAAAACGGCGGTAACGATTACCGATTCTTCACCGAGGAGATGAACCGCAAGGCCCTGCATCGCATGAAGATGGAGAGCAGCTTGAGAAAAGCACTGAACCAGAACGAGCTGGTGCTTTACTACCAGCCGCTGGTCAATGAAACCAGCCACATCATGGGCATGGAAGCCCTGATCCGATGGAACCACCCGGAACTGGGACTCGTTCTCCCCGCTGATTTTATCCGCATCATGGAAGAGACAGGCATCATCGTGCCAGTGGGGCGGTGGGTGCTACAAACTGCCTGTACCCAGACCAAGCACTGGCATGACATGGGTTTTTCGGATCTTTTCGTAGCGGTGAACCTGTCCGCCAGACAGCTTCATGAGCCTGATTTTGTAGAGATGGTGATCGATATCATTCGTGAAAGCGGTCTGCCGCCGGAGTGCCTCAAGCTTGAAGTCACCGAGAGCAGTGTGATCCAGAACCCGGAAGTATGCATTTCCAAGATGAGAATGCTGCGAGCCCAGGGAATTACCTTTTCCATTGACGATTTCGGCACCGGATACTCCTCACTGAGCTACCTGAAGCGGTTCCCCATCGACACCTTGAAGATTGACCGATCCTTTATATCCGATGCGATGAGCAGCAAAGGGGACCAGGAAATCGTCAAAACCATCATCGCCATGGCCCGCAACCTGAACATCGATGCCGTCGCCGAAGGGGTGGAAACCCAGGAGCAGAAGGATTTTCTGGCCAGCTATGGGTGCAACAGCATGCAGGGTTTCTTTTTTGCCCATCCCCTTCCGGTTGAGCAGTTCAAGGATCTCCTCCAGCGTCAACAGCGTTCCGCTCCCCCTGGGAAGAACGGTATCGCTGTAAAAGGCCAGGCAACGCATGCGGTGAAAGCTGAAAAATCGTCTCGGAGAACGATCCCTTGACCCCTCGAATCCGCTAACCCTTTTCTTTTTATCGTAGTTCAGCATTCCGGAGCTTTTCATGCGTTTTCGCCCCTGTATCGATCTTCATGCCGGCGTGGTCAAGCAGATCGTGGGTGCCACCCTGTCCGACAACGACTACCACGGTTTGCAAACCAACTTCCAGGCGGAAAAACCCGCCGGATGGTTTGCCGACCGCTATCGCCGGGACAATCTCACCGGTGGCCACGTGATCCAGCTGGGCAAAGGCAACACGGCTGCTGCCCGGTCAGCCCTCTCGCAATGGCCCGGCGGCATGCAGGTGGGCGGCGGCATCACCGCAGACAATGCCGAAAACTGGCTGGATGCCGGCGCCAGCCATGTCATTGTCACCTCCTGGGTGTTTCACGACGGCCGCATCCACATCGAGCGCCTGAAGCAGTTGACCCGAAAAATCGGAAAAAACCGTTTGGTGCTGGACTTGAGCTGCCGTAAACACGGCGACACCTATCTGGTGGCCACCGATCGCTGGCAGACATTCACCACCGAGGCAGTCACCTACCCGCTCTTGGACCGCCTCTCCGATTACTGCAACGAATTTCTCATCCATGCCGTGGATGTAGAGGGACGCTGTGGAGGTATCGAAACCGACCTGGTGGCCTACTTGGGCCGATGGAAGGGCCTGCCGGTCACCTATGCAGGGGGCATATCCAGCCAGCAGGATATCGATCTGATCGACTCGCTGGGAAACGGATGCATCGATTTTACCGTGGGCAGCGCCCTGGACATCTTCGGCGGCGGCGGGCTCCGTTATACTGATCTGGCCGAACGCTATGGACAAGCCACGCTTCAGGATGAAGACTGAAGGGAGTCAGGCTGGCTGAAAGCGCCCTTTTTATTGGCGAACCGCGATGCGCGCAGCCATTCGTTTTGATACGGTGGCCCACATGATTCCCGACCGGCTCAATCCATGGGCAGCAACGCATAGCCCCTTGCCTGGTAGGCCACAATTGAAATGTAGCCGTTTTGAACCACATTGACCGTCGGTAAGAAATCAGCCGGATCGACCTTTTGCGCCTTGGCTGCGATGGCACACTGCTCGATACGAAAGCCGTGTTGGCTGAACTGATCAATCCAGCCTTGAATTTCCTTTTTTGTTCCAGCGTCCTCGGTGTCAACGTACTTCACCCCTCGGGTGACATAAAGGCTGGCGCCGCCACGAAAAGCGACCACAACAGTCGGTGTGACCCCGGCATCAATCAGCTGGCTGTATGTTTCATCGATCAACTCAAGTCGGCGCAGCAGCAGTTTCGCCTCTCCCACGTTAACATCACAAACCATTTTCAGCGAAGTCAAATCGCCCAGGGCCTGTTTATCGTCCAGGTTGCCGGCACACAACATTGAAGGAAAAAGGACCAGCAACACAATCAGCAAATGTTTCATCGTGACATCCTTTTTCAGGCGGGATAAATGAGCGGGTTGATCTAATAAATTTTAAATATAGTCGGAATTGCACCCAACGCTTGAAGTGCATCAATAAATTCAAGAATTGCAATCAACCAGACAAACCATACTGCACTGAATATGTGCTTCCTGAAAACAATCGGTTTCACAATATATTCTTCAGGTTCGTTAAGATTTGAAATTTTTGGGAAAAATTTTGGTACGGCCTTGACATACGCATCAAATGGCTCTCCATGCATGGCCCGTAACTCTGATTCCTCATGCTGGATGACCGATGGATAAAACCATGCAAACGCAATCAGAATTATTAATGGAATCAGGAGTGTTTCCGTTGCGAGCCCAACGCCAAGCGCACCAATCAGGCTGAAAACGTATAGCGGATTTCGGGTCATTGAATATGGACCGACAGTAACCAGTTCGGTTATTTTCCGCCCTGCAATATATAATGAACACCACATTCTTCCCAGGGAAGCGATGGCCGCAAGCAGCACACCGATAGAAAATAAAATCGAGCTGAAAAAAGGGCTTTGAGTTTCCCACAGGCTTTTTGAAAATATTATAAAAATTATCAGCAATATCGCAAAAACCCGAGAGAATTGGGTCCGATATTTCTCTATAATGATATTTCCCATGAGGCATCCTTTATCAATAGATGTATTACGATAAATGGCTTCCGAAGGAATCAAACACCAACATTGATGAACTGGATGGCTTGCAACCAGCCGCAACTTGTGCGCAACCATAAAAAAAGGGCCGAATGAGATTCAGCCCTATCTTGCAGGTATTAATGGAGGCGGCATCCAGATTCGAACCGGTGAATGGAGGTTTTGCAGACCTCTGCCTTACCACTTGGCTATGCCGCCCGTATAAAAAAAAATGGAGCGGGAAACGGGATTTGAACCCGCGACTTCGACCTTGGCAAGGTCGCACTCTACCACTGAGTTATTCCCGCTCAGTTGAAATGGCACTTTTATAAATTAATGGTTTCAATGTCAACAGAAAATTTCAGCCGCGGAGTAATTTTCTGAACCGCAGGAAGTAATCCGTCCCCGACCAGAGCGTAAAGATCAGGGCACCCCAAAGGAAAAACATTCCAACGGCGTGAAAGTCCAATCCAAAGGCCGGAAAATGAAACATCAAGGGAATAATGGCCGCAATCTGGAAACCGGTCTTGTATTTGCCCAGGCTGGATGCGGAGACGTCTATTTTATTCTGGGCGATGATATTCCTGAGCCCCGTGACGGCCAGTTCCCGACCGACAATGATACAGGCGATCCAGGCAGGCATCCATCCCAGGGCGGTGAGCATGATCAGCGAGCAGGAGACCAGCAGTTTGTCCGCCACCGGGTCCATGACCTTGCCCAGGTTGGAAACCAGTCCGTATCGGCGCGCCAGGTAGCCGTCAAAATAGTCGGTGATGGCAGCGGCGCTGAAAATAAGGCCGGCCAACAGTGCCGTGAAGCGATTCGGTACCATCAGCAGCAGCACAATGATCGGCACCGAGATGATCCTGAACAGCGTCAGCGTGTTGGGATGGGTGAGAAGTGATTTGATTTGCTCGTTTTTCATTTGCGTTAGATTGATTGTCCAATCGTTTCGATTACACGTTCAGCCGCTATTTTTGGGCCTTGTCCCAGTCGGCCAGAAAGGCACTGATGCCCTTGTCCGTCAGCGGGTGGGCCGCCAGTTTGCTCAGCACGTTGAATGGGATGGTTGAGATATCCGCCCCGGCCAGGGCCGCGTCCAGCACATGCAGGGGATTACGGATGCTGGCCACGATGATCTCGGTATCATAGGCGTAGTTGGCAAAGATCTCAACGATCTGTTCAACGAGCTGCATGCCGTCCTGCGAAAGGTCGTCCAGTCGACCGACGAAGGGGCTCACATAGGTGGCCCCGGCCTTCGCCGCCATCAATGCCTGCAGCGGTGAGAAAACCAGGGTGACGTTGGTCTTGATGTTCTCCTCGGCAAGCTGACGGGTGGCCTTGAGACCATCCACGGTCATGGGCACCTTGATGACGATATTCTTGTGAATTTTGGCCAATTCCCGGGCCTCTTTGACCATTCCCGCGGCGTCCAGGCTGATCACCTCGGCACTGATGGGGCCGTCCACGATTTCACTGATCTCCTTGATGACTTCTTCGAACACACGGCCCTCTTTGGCGATCAGCGACGGGTTTGTCGTCACCCCGTCTACCATGCCCATGCTGTGGGCCTCTTTAATTTCATCTACATTGGCAGTATCAATAAAAAATTTCATGATCGGATTCCTTTCTGTTCTTCCAAAAAACGGTCGCGACAGGCCGTAGAGCAAAACACAAACGTCTGCCCACCGTGTCTCAGCTCCACCCCTTCCCGCTGGGGAAAGTATATCCCGCACATCGGATCCTTGACCATCACATCATCGATGCTGGGATTGCCGGAATGATCCCGGTCCGGGGCCTGAAGATTTCGCACCACCCACGATTTGGCGGCCCGATAGGCCAGGTAGGCGATGATGATAAGCAGAATCAGTTTCACGGCTGGTTTTCCAGTGGAATGACCCGCTGGTCCTCATCGTCAAGGTGGCTGAGCAGATCGGCAACGGTTTGTCCGAGCACCGGATGAATGATCGACGGGTTTATATCACAGATGGGCTGCAAGACAAAGGCCCTTTTATGCATGCGCGGATGGGGAATCGTCAGCCTCGGCGTCCGGATGACCCAGTCGTCGTATAACAGGATGTCCAGGTCCAGCACCCGCGGACCGAACCGGACCGCATCGGTTTTTCGCCCCATCTGTTGCTGTATGGAAACCAGTTTATCCAGCAGCACCAATGGCGCCAGGGTTGTCTTGATTTTCACTGCCGCATTGACGAACCAGTCCTGATCCGCGTAGTCCACCGGCGATGTCCGGAAAAACCGGGAGGCCTCCAGAAGCGACGATTCAGCGGATTCGGTCAGGGCGGCGATGCCTCTCAGGCAGTTGTCCAGCTTGCCGCCCAGGTTAGACCCGACGGAAATGAACACGGCGTGGTCCGTCTTTACGGCCGCCATGCTTCCTCCCACAGGTCGCCGCGATAGATCACCCGGGCATCACCTTCCAGGAACACATCCTGGTAGCGGCCGCCTTGCGTGCTGAAATGAACCGTTAGGTTTCCCCCGCTGCGGGTCGTCAGCGTAACCGGCGATGTCAGCCCCCGTTCATGGGCCAGGATCAGCGCTGCGGCCACATTTCCCGTTCCGCAGGCCAGGGTCTCATCCTCGACGCCGCGCTCATAGGTACGGATAAAAATCGTCCCGTTTTCTTTGACCGCCACAAAATTCGCATTGGTGCCGTCAGGGGCAAAATTCGGGTGATAACGGATAAGGCGCCCCGTTTCTGCCACAGCCACCGCCTCGATGTCGTCCACGACCATCACCACATGGGGCACACCGGTGTTGACGCTGCCAACGGCAGTCGGTGTTCCCTCTAAATCCAGCATGGTTCCGGTTTTTAGATCCCTGGGCTCGGTCATGCGGATCTTCACGGTGTCGTCACCCACGGTGGCTTCGATCGTTCCGGCCAGGGTATCGAAGGCCATCTGCCGATCGGCGATTCCGTGCATGAAGGCAAAACGGGCCGCGCAACGGGCGCCGTTGCCGCACATATCCGGCAGGCTGCCGTCAGCGTTGAAAAAGCGCCACTTGAAATCACGGTTGGCAGACGATTCGATGAAGATCATACCGTCGGCGCCGACCGACATCTTTCGGCGGCAGGCCCCGATGACCAGACGCGTCAACTGGGCTTCGGGCACCACCGCCTCCCGGTTGTCGATAATGATAAAATCATTGCCGCTGCCACTCATTTTAAAAAAGGGAATGGTTTTCATGGGGTCTCCGACACTCCGGAAGGCATATCGGGCAGATGGTCGATCTGCACCGGGTTTGAATCGGGTCCGGCACCTCCGTCCGTCTCCAGCCGCACTTTGAACACATAGCGATAACCAGGTTCCAGAGGGGCGTCGAAGGAAAACCGGTTTGATTCCGTGTGAACGTAAGGCACCGTGGCCACTTTTTCAAATACCAGGGGACAGCCATCGCAGCCCGATTCAGCCAGGGAGGTTCGGGACCGGTAGAGGCCGAATGCCGCCTGGTTTGCCTGTTTAGCCGAAAGCGGCCCCGGCAGACGCCAGGTCAGTGCGATGGTTTGGTCGGCCACCGCGTAGGCCAGATCCGCCACCGCCGGCACCGGCGGCTGCCTGCGCGGCACCGGGGGTCCCTTGACGCCGCACCCGAAATAACTGACGCTGAGCAGAAAAAAAATTCCGGATAGAACGATCATTTTTGAACAGATGCGAGTTCTTCTATTATCTTGCATCAGACCTCATAAGGAACCATAAAAGCCAACGTTTCCTCATCGATCAAACAGGCTGGTTTTCAGGCCGGCGGTCGGGCCAGCGCCTTTCTGGCCTCCGCAATCGCCCGGGCCACGTTTTCCGTTGCCGTTCCCCCCAGACTCTGCCGGCGGTCGATCATGACCTCCAGGGTCAGGTGATCGAAGATATCCGCCTTGATCAAGGGCGAGAATGATTTGAGCTCATCCAGGGTCAGCTGGTCCAGTTCCTTACCCTTGTCCAATGCATAGGCCACGGCGCCTCCGACGCAGGCGTGGGCTTTTCGAAAGGGCATGCCCTGGTTTACCAGATAATCGGCCATGTCCGTGGCGTTGAGGAATCCGACGGACGCGGCCTTGCGCAGGATCTCCCGGTTCACGGTAATCCGGGGAATCATCTGGATGTTGATGGAAAGGCAGGCCTTGATCGTGTCCGCGGCATCGAAGAGCGGTTCCTTGTCTTCCTGCATATCCCGGTTGTAGGACATGGGCAGGCTTTTCATGAGGGTGAGCAGGGCGATCAGCGAACCGAACACCCGACCGGTTTTTCCACGGACAATCTCCGGGACATCCGGATTTTTTTTCTGGGGCATAATGCTGCTGCCCGTGGCAAACGCATCCGAAAGGGTGATAAAGCCAAACTCCGAAGTGGACCACAGCACCAACTCCTCGGACAACCGGCTCAGATGAACCATGCAGATGCTGGCGGCCGCAAGAAATTCCATGGCGAAATCACGGTCCGACACCGCATCCATGCTGTTGAGACTGATCCGGGGAAAATCCAGCAGCTCGGCCACATAGCCCCGGTCGATGGGATAGGTGGTGCCGGCCAGGGCCGCGGCGCCCAGCGGCATCACGTTGATGCGGTCCAGGCAGTCGGAGAAGCGTGCCTGATCCCGGGTGAACATCTCGTAATAGGCCATCATGTGGTGGGCAAACAGCACCGGCTGAGCGCGCTGGGTATGGGTGTAACCGGGCATGACCACATCCTGGTGACCGTTGGCCAGATCCACCAGCACCGTCCGCAGCGTTTGCAGCAGATCGATGGTCCGATGCGTCTCGTCACGCAGGTACATGCGCACGTCCAGGGCGACCTGATCGTTACGGCTGCGGGCGGTGTGCAGCTTCTGCGCCACCTTCCCCGCCACTTGAAGCAGCCGGGCCTCAATGTGCATGTGGATGTCTTCCAGGCTGTCGTCGAAGATAAATTCGCCCCGATCCAACTCCCGTTTGATGGTGCCCAGCCCTTCCACCAGGCCGCTGGCCTCTTCATCGGTGATGATACCGACCTTGGCCAGCATCCTGCAGTGGGCAATGCTGCCGGTGATGTCGTAAGGATATAAGCGACGGTCATAGGCGATAGAGGCGGTAAACGCCTCCACGCTTTTGTCTGTTTTCTCCGAGAATCGTCCGTCCCAAGGTTTTTCAGCCATGATCCACGCCTACCCT
The DNA here is from genome assembly GCA_963716825.1 of uncultured delta proteobacterium. Lineage (GTDB taxonomy): Bacteria > Desulfobacterota > Desulfobacteria > Desulfobacterales > Desulfosarcinaceae > Desulfosarcina. The sequence goes on along the minus strand of CAVQUU010000021.1, from coordinate 30,574 downwards.
TTCCGTTGCATGAGTTTACGGATGCGCAGCCGTAGGGCATTGAGACGGATAAATCCCTCGGCATCCGCCTGGCTGTATACATCATCGTCCTCGAACGTGGCGTGGGCTTCACTGTACAGGGAGTGGTCTGATTTTCTGCCACGGACGACACAGTTCCCTTTGTACAATTCCAGGCGCACCACACCGGACACATTTTTCTGAGTGCTGTCGATCATGCCCTGCAGCACCTCCATCTCCGGGGAAAACCAGAACCCGTTATAGATAAGCTGGGCATATCGCGGAATCTGGGAGTCCCGCAGATTCATCACTTCACGGTCCATGGTAATGGATTCCATGGCCATGTGTGCCTGCCGTAAAATGGTGCCGCCCGGTGTTTCATAAACCCCGCGGGATTTCATGCCCACGAACCGGTTTTCCACGATGTCGATGCGGCCGATGCCATGTTTGCCTCCCAGGCGGTTCAACTCGGCCAACAGGTTGGCCGGAGAAAGAACGACGCCATTGACCGCCACCGGGTCGCCGTTGGCGAAGGTAATCTCGATGGTCTCGGGCGTGTCCGGGGCATCCTTGGGCGAGACCGTCAGGGTGAAGATGTCGTCCGGTGGACCGGCCCAAGGGTCTTCCAAAATACCGCCCTCGTAGCTGATATGCAGCAGATTGCCATCGGTGCTGTATGGTTTGGCATGGGTGGTGGGTACTTGAATGCCGTGATTGTCGGCGAAAGCCATCAGCGCGGTCCGCGAGTTCAAGTCCCATTCTCGCCAGGGGGCGATTATCTTGATATCCGGGTTGATGGCGTAGTAACCCAGTTCAAAGCGGACCTGGTCGTTGCCTTTGCCGGTGGCGCCGTGGCTGACCGCATCGGCCCCTTCCAGGGCGGCGATCTCCATCTGCCGCTTGGCGATGAGCGGCCGGGCAATAGAGGTCCCCATCAGATACTGCCCTTCGTAGATGACGTTGGCCCGAAAAGCCGGAAACACATAATCCTTTACAAAGGTCTCCTTGAGATCATCCACGTAGGCCTTGACCGCACCGGTTTTCCTGGCATTGGCCTCCACGTTTTCCAAAGAATCGACCTGGCCGATGTCAGCCGAAAAGGTGACCACTTCGCAATCGTAGGTTTCGATGAGCCATCTCAGGATCACCGATGTGTCCAAGCCGCCCGAGTAAGCCAGTACCACTTTATTGATCTTCTCCGTCACTTTTTCTTTTCTCCTTTTAAAATGTCAGCACTTCATCCAGGCACTGGATCAGCGCGTCAATTTCATTTTTCTGGATGATCAAGGGAGGAACGAACCGCAAGGTGTCCCCCTGAACACAGTTGACCAAAAAACCCTTTTCCATCAATACCGGTATCAGTTCATCGGCCGGTCCGTTCAATTGAATGCCAAGCAGCAGCCCCCTGCCCCGCACCTCGGCAATGCAGCGGTGACGCAGCTTCAGCTGTTTCAGGGCATCCTTGAAATAAGTCCCCGTGTCCCGGGCACGATCCACGATCCTTTCTTCATCCATGATCTTCAGGGTTTCAAGGGCGGCGGCCGTCACCAGGGGGGTCCCGCCGAACGTGGAGGCGTGGGTGCCGATCCCGAAAGCGGCCGCCACCCGTTCAGTGGCCAGCATGGCGCCGATGGGAAGACCGTTGGCCAACGCCTTGGCCAGGGTCATGATATCCGGCGTCACACCGTATTGTTCGTGGGCGAAGTGTGTTCCGGTTCGGCCCATACCCGTCTGGATCTCGTCCAGGATCATCAACAGGCCGCGCTGGTCGCAGAGCTGACGAACCTGTTGAAGGAAACCGGGGTCCGGGCAGCGGATGCCACCCTCGCCCTGGATAGGCTCCAGCATCACGGCGCAGGTGTGGTCGTCGATAGCCGATTTCAGGGCGTCGATGTCGTTGAAAGGCACGAAAGAAAAACCTTCCAATACCGGGTCGAAGCCCTGCTTGATCTTATCCTGACCCGTGGCGGACAAGGTGGCCATGGTGCGCCCGTGAAAGGACTTTTCCATGCAAACGATGCGAAATCGTTCCGCCTGACCAGCGTCCTTGAAGTATTTCCGGGCCAACTTGATGGCTGCTTCGTTTGCCTCAGCACCGGAGTTGCCGAAAAAGACGCGGTCTGCAAAACTGTGTTCAACCAGCATCCGGGCCAGTTCGGTCTGGGGAATGGTGTAGTAAAGGTTGGACACATGCACCAGCCGCCCGGCCTGGCGGGCCACCGCATCGGCAATACGCGGATGGGCATGGCCTAAATTGCACACGGCAATGCCGGCGACAAAGTCCGTATAACGGCGGCCCTGAGTATCCCAGAGCGTGCACCCCTGGCCCCGTTCCATAACCACGGGAAATCGTTTGTAGGTCGCTGCAATCACCCGGTCCGCCGTGTGCATAATGGTGTCGGTCATTTATTCTATTACCTCCGTACCTATCCCCCGATCGGTGAACAACTCCAGCAGTATCGCGTGGCGACGCTTGCCGTTGATGATGGGCACCTTTTTCACGCCGTTATTCAGCGCGAAGAGGGCATTTTCGATCTTCGGGATCATGCCGCCGCTGATGCTGCCTTCAGCGATCATGCGACCGATGGTGTCCGCATCGATGGAGGAAATCAGCCGACCGTCGGCATCCATCACGCCGTCCACGTCGGTGAGCAGGATCAGCCGGCCGGCAGACAGGGCCGTGGCGATGTGGCTGGCCACCAGATCCGCATTGATGTTGTAGGTTTCGCCTGCCGCACCCGCACCCACCGGGGCAATGATGGGGATGAACCCCTTTTCGGAGAGGGTGTGGATGATCTGGGGATCGATCCGGGTCACCTCTCCCACCATTCCCGGATCGATGATCTCGGGTGGGCTGCCCGCATCGGCCCGATGAAGGATGCGCATTTTTTTGGCTTCAATGAGCCCGCCGTCCTTGCCGCTCAGCCCCACGGCCTTACCCCCCTGCTGGTTGATCTGGGCCACGATGCTTTTGTTCACCTTTCCGCCCAGCACCATCTCCACCACGTCCATGGTCGGGCCGTCGGTGAGCCGCATGCCACGCACAAACTGGGGACGGATGCCCATCTGGTCCAAGACCCGGTTGATCTGGGGACCGCCACCGTGAACCACCACTGGATTGAGGCCGATGAACTTGAGCAGGGTAATGTCCCGGGCAAAATCGGTTTTCAGCTGCTCGTCAACCATGGCGTGGCCGCCGTACTTCACCACCACGGTCATACCGGAGAACTTGCGGATATAAGGCAGCGCCTCGATGAGAATGTCCGCGACGGTTGAATTAGGAGGTGAGATTTCGGGTGTCATTAGAGACCTTTTAAAATAGGGTTCAAGGATCCAAGGGTATTGGGTTTATTGGTTTCATTGGTTTGATTCGTTTCATTGGTTTGATTCGTTTCATTGGTTTGATTCGTTTCATTGGTTTGATTCGTTTTATTGGTTGTATTGGTTCGATCGGTTAACGAATCAAACCAATACAACCAATTCAACGATGAGCTAGGATCCATGAGCTTCACCACCAAACCCCTTCAGCCTATAGCCTATCAACCTGTTTTTATAGGATATAGCGACTCAGATCCTCATCATCCTTAATCGCTTTGAGTTTTTCCCCAACGTATGCATCATCCACCGTCAGGTGAGTATTCGGCACATCGGGGGCGTCGAAGAGGATGTCTTCGAGCAGTCGTTCCATGAGGGTATGAAGGCGCCGGGCACCGATATTCTCCGTACGGACATTCACCTCCTCGGCAATCTCGGCAATCCTTTCTACCGCGTTGTCGGAGAAGACCAGTTCCACCCCCTCCGTTTTTAGCAAGGCGATGTACTGGAGCAGCAGCGCATTCTTCGGTTCTGTCAGAATGCGGACAAAATCCCTGCGGTTCAGCGCATCCAGGGTCACCCGGATGGGAAACCGTCCTTGGAGTTCCGGGATCAGGTCAGACGGCTTGATGGTGTGAAAGGCACCGGAGGCGATAAACAGGATGTGGTCGGTTTTCACCGGTCCGTACTTGGTATTCACCGTGGAGCCCTCCACAATGGGCAATAGATCCCGCTGAACCCCCTCCCGGGAAACATCCGGTCCGTGCCCTTTGCCGTTGCCGGCGATCTTGTCGATCTCGTCCAGGAAAATGATGCCGGACTGTTCCACTTTGGTGATCGCATCTTGGATCACCTTGTCCATGTCCACCAGGTTCTGGGCCTCCTCCGCGGCCATGGTCTTCATGGCTTCGGGCACTTTGATCTTTCGACGGCGGGTGTTCTTGGGCAGCAGGGAACCCAGCATGTCCTTGAAGTTGAATCCCATCTCCTCCATGCCGACGTTGGAGAAAATCTCGACCATGGGCATGTTGCGCTCGGCCACGTCCAGGTCGACATAACGACTGTCCATTTTCCCGGCCTGCAGCATCTTGCGCAGCTTCTCCCGTGTGGACGAAGCGGCGTCAGCGGATGTGTTGACCACTTCCAGGCCGCCTTCTCCTGCAGTCTCCGTCCGGCCACGCTCGGCCTTGGGCAGCAGCAGGTCCAACATCCGCTCTTCGGCGATGCGCCAGGCCTTGTCCTTGACGGCCTCCTGCTCGGCCGTGCGAACGGCGTTGACCGTCAGTTCCAGGAGATCACGAACCATGGATTCCACATCCCGACCCACATATCCCACCTCGGTGAATTTGGATGCCTCCACCTTGAAAAACGGCGAGTCGCTGAGCCGTGAGAGTCGCCGGGCAATTTCCGTCTTGCCCACCCCGGTGGGGCCGATCAGGATAATGTTCTTGGGGGCGATCTCATCCCTGAGCGAATCAGGCACCTGCTGGCGACGCCATCGGTTTCTCAAGGCAATGGCGACCGAGCGCTTGGCATCATTCTGGCCGATGATGTATTTGTCCAATTCGACCACGATATCAATGGGTTTCAGGTCATTCATGGATCAGAGCTCTTCAATGGTGATACGATCGTTGGTGAATACGCACAGGGACGCGGCAATTTGCATGGACACCTCGACAATCCGGCGCACGTCCAGCTCGGTCTGTTGGAAAAGGGCCGTTGCCGACGCCTGGGCGGCCACCGCCCCCGATCCGATGGCCACAATGCCCTCGTCCGGTTCAATGACATCCCCGTTTCCCGATATGAGCAGCATGGACGTATCGTCCACGGCAATCATCAAGGCCTCCAGGCGGCGCAGGTACTTGTCCGCCCGCCAATCCCGGGCCAGCTCCACGGCCGACCGGGTCAGGTTCCCGTTGTAGCGCTCCAGCTTTTGCTCCAGTTTCTCGGTCAGGGTCAGGGCGTCGGCGGTGGCACCGGCAAATCCCACCAGGATGGTGTCGTTGTAAATGCGCCGCACCTTGCGGGCACTGTGTTTGATGACCGTGTTGTTCAGGGTCACCTGCCCGTCACCGGCCATGACCACCCGATCCGTCGCCCGGACAGCCAGGATGGTGGTACCGTGGAATCGCAGTGAATGTTGCGTTTGTTGATCGGACATGGGTTGAACCCGAATCCTTTCTATCGCCTGGGGTGGGCGCTGTCATAGGCCGCCATCAGCCGGTCAATGCTCACATGGGTGTATTTCTGGGTGGTTGACAGGCTTTTGTGGCCCAGCAGTTCCTGAACCGTACGCAGGTCCGCACCCGCGTCCAGCATGTGGGTGGCGAAACTGTGCCGGATGCCGTGGGGTGAAATCGGCACCGCCAGGCTGCACTTGCGAATCAGTGTTTCCAGAATCCGGGCCACGGAACGTGAGCTCAGCCGGCCCTTATTTTTATTTAAAAAAAGCGGGCCATCAACCGCCATGCCGATGCCGGTCCGGGCCAAGAGCCGATCCCGGTAAGCGTGAATACGACTCAGTGCTTTTTCACCCACCGGTACGATTCGTTCACGGCCCCCTTTTCCCGACACCCGGAGACATCCTGAGGAAAAGTCAACATCGAACACATTCAGGCCGGTCAGTTCGGACACCCGGATTCCCGACCCGTAAAGGGTTTCAAACAGGGCCCGGTTGCGCAGTCCCAGTACGGTGTCGTCGGCCGTCTGGTCCAGCAGGCGAAACATGTCGTCAACCGACAGATAGGATGGCATCCGCCGGCTGTGCTTGGGCGTCAGGATGGCGGCCGTGGGATCTTCATCGGTCAGCCGGTGTCTCACCAGGTGACGAAAAAAGGATCGCAGAACCGACAGTTTCCGGGCGATGGTGACCTTCTCGTTCTTGCGGTGCAGAAGCCCCAGGTATCCCCGGACCGTCAGGCTGTCGATATCGTCGATGGTCAGCGACCGTTTCTCTTCTTCTCCGGACAGGCCCGCCCCGCGGGCAGCATAGCCGGCGAACTCCGCCAGGTCATGGCCATAGGCCCGGATGGTGTGGGCGGAGTAACCCTTTTCCGAAGCCAAGGCCTGCAGGTAAAAAGTCGATCTGTTCGGTCAGCATGGACCGCGTCATGGGAAAGCGATCCATTGTTCAAGCTCCTGCCAGGATCCCACCTGAAGGTAATCATGGGGCTCCCGGTTCCACGGCTGCCGGAACACGACGGGAACGATACCGGCGGCCTTGATCAGGTGACAGGTTTCCAGGCGGTCCTCCACAAACCACTTGATGCCGTTTTCCAGCAGCACATCGGTTTTGGCCTCGAATGAACCGGTGGCCACGATTCTGGCACGGTGATGCTGACCGTCGAGCAGCTGGTTCATCCAAGCTTCGATGGGACCCGGCTCGGGCCGGGCCGTCACCATCAAGATGCGACCCGTAGCCTCACCGATGCGCCTTAACACCGACCCGGCGCCGGGAATGGGTTTCAGGGCGGCCCGGTACTCCGCCGTCGAGAATCCGGGCCACCGCCCCCTCCAGAACATCCTCGTCCAGATCCAGGCAATGGTCCAGCCGGTAGGAGGTGATGTCGGCGTATCGCACCGTATGGACATCGTAGTGATCCCTGAGGATATCCAGAAACAGGTGCATGGTGTCGGCAATCACACCATCGATATCAAAGGCAAGGGCAGCCGGATCGATCATCGTTTCTTCCTGGTTTCACAACCGTCGGCCCTTCAGGCCACTTTGCGCGTCTTTTTCTTCAACCGTGAGATCTGACGCCGCAGAATGCCAGATTTCTTGCGGTCTTTTTCTGCGGCGATCTCGCGTTTTCGGGCCTTGAGTTCCCGAATATGCTGTTTGATCTGTCGAAGCGATCGGCTGGCCTTTTTGGGTTTTTTCTCCTTGATGCCCCGATGCGCCTTGACAGCATCGAGCAGGTCCTGCTTGTTCATGCCGTGAATACCCTTGAGGTCCGGTATTTCATGGGCGATTTCACGAAGTTCTTTGACGGTCATTTTATCCAATGGTTTTTCTGCGACTTCAGAGCCTTTGGTCATTTGATCCAGTCTCCTTTCATGAAGTAGCGGTCAATACCCCGATCATGGGTGCCACGGGCACCACGCCAATCCGTAAACCATCTATATAAAAACAGTGTTAGTAGTCCCATCCCACTGAACGTGTCAATAGGGATCAATCCTTGTTTCCCTTTTTCACCAACTTCATGAACGGCCGGAACAGATCCAAGGGCAGCGGGAAAATGGTGGTTGTGTTGTGCTCGGCGGACATCTCCCGCATGGTCTGCAGGTAGCGCAGCTGGATGGCGGTGGGATACTGGTCGATGATCTTGGCCGCTGCGGCCAGGCGGTCGGCGGCCTGGAATTCGCCTTCTGCGTTGATCACCTTGGCCCGCCGTTCCCGTTCGGCCTCGGCCTGTTTGGCCATGGCCCGCTGCATCTCCTGGGGCAGGTCGATGTGCTTGAGCTCCACGTTGGCCACCTTGATGCCCCAGGGGTCCGTGTGGGTGTCCAGGATCTCCTGGAGCTTGGCGTTGATCTTTTCCCGGGCCGACAGGAGTTCGTCCAGTTCGGCCTGGCCGCACACGCTGCGCAGGGTGGTCTGGGCCAGTTGGGAGATGGCATAGCTGTAATTTTCCACCTCCACAATGGCCTTGATGGGGCCGATCACCCGAAAATAGATAACGGCATTGACCTTCACCGACACATTGTCCAGGGTGATCACGTCCTGGGGGTCCACATCCATGGCCACCAGCCGCATACTCACCTTGACCATCTTGTCCACAATGGGAATCAGGATGATCAAGCCCCGGCCCCTTGGCCTGGATGACCCGGCCGAGACGGAAAATGACACCCCGCTCATATTCGTTGAGGATCCGCAGGGCGGCGGAAAGAAAAAAAATGACCAGGACAACGGCACCAATGGTTGGAAGCATGGATTCCTCCTTTAGCCCCGATTGGGCAGATAATGGAGCGGATGATGAATATGCGGTGAGGATCGATCGGGAGGCGATCCGTCCGGTCCCGCCGGCTAGGGCGTGATCCCCTTGGGTCCTGTGGCCGATGCCTCCGGCTCCACCTCCAGGGTCAGGCCGTCCACCGCCGTCACACGCACCCGCTGACCGACGGTCAGCGGCGTCCGGCATCGGGCCATCCACAGTTCACCGTGAACCTGAATCCGGCCTGTTGGGGTCAAGGGGCTCTTCACCACACCGGTTTCACCGATCAACCCCGACTCCCCCGTCATGGGTCGACGGGTTCGGGAGCGAAATACCAGTCCGGCGACCACCACGAAAAAGCCCCCCACGAGGCTGATGGTTGGCACCATGACGATCCACGAAATACCGATTCGCCCGCCCGCCCGGTCAAAAAGCATCACCGATCCCAACAGCAGGCTGATGACCCCGGCCACACTGAGCAGGCCGTAGCTGGCGATTTTCATTTCCATGATAAAAAAGATCAGGGCCAGCAGGATCAGCAGGACGCCGGCGATATTCACCGGCAGGGTCTGAAGCGAGTAAAAGGCCAGGATGAGGGCGATGCTGCCGATGACCCCCGGCAGGACGACGCCCGGATGGGACAACTCGAAATAGAGGCCGGCCAGGCCGATCATCATCAGGATGTAGGCGATATTGGGATCGCTGAGGGCCTTGAGTATCCGGGTTCTCATCGATTCGGCAATCCAGATCCGCTCGGCCGGGTCAATGTCAACAGGTCCCTTCCCCTTGATCTCGAGACCGTTGATCTGGGCGAGCAGGTCGTCCAGATCCCGGGCCACCAGGTCGATAATCTTTTTCTCAAGGGCTTCGGTTTCCGTCACCGACACGCTTTCACGCACCGCCTCCTCGGCCCACTCGATGTTCCGCTCACGCTTTTCGGCGATGCTTTTCACAAAGGCCACCATATCGTTGGTGATCTTCTCGGCCATGGTCTCATCCAGGTCCTTGCCGCCGGCGTTGACCGGGTGGGCGGCCCCGATGTGGGTCCCCGGCGCCATGGCGGCCACATCGGCGGCCATGGTGATCATCACGCCGGCGGATGCCGCCCGGGCGCCCGACGGCGCCACGTAAACGACCACCGGGATCCTGCTCTCATAGATAGCCATAACCATCTTGCGCATGGATTCGGCAAGGCCGCCAGGGGTGTCCAGCATCACGACGAGACAGCCGGCGCCTTCCGCGTTGGCCTTGTGGATGGCCGAATCCAGAAAATCGGCATTGCCGGGAGAGATGGCTCCGCTGATCCGGACGAAATAGACCGGCGCAGATCCGGCATCGACCTGACGGATCGACAGCAGCAATAAAAAGGCGACGAATACGCTAACGGTGATGGATCGATATCTCATAACAACCCCCGTGAAGGCGGGAAAGGGGCATGGGTGGTAGCTATTCCAGCATTTTCATGATTTGTTGGACATCTTCCCACACGTCCCTTTTCTTTTCCGGGTTGCGCAGCAAGATATGCCGGGTGAAAGGTCGGCATCACCGGAATACCCGAAAACTCATAAAACCGTCCCCTGAGTCGGGAGATTGGCGTCTTGGTGTTCCAGCAGGGCCCGCGCAGCCACACTTCCCAGGGCACAGATGACGCGCGGATTGATCACGGCCAACTGCCGTTTGAGAAACGGCAGGCATTGGCGGATTTCTTCAGGTTCCGGGTTCCGGTTGTTCGGGGGCCGGCATTTGACAATGTTGCCGATATAAACCGTCTCCCGGGTCAGCCGCATGGCGGCAATGATTTTGGTCAAAAGCTGTCCTGCCGCTCCCACAAAAGGCTGGCCGCATTTATCCTCATCGAAGCCCGGTCCTTCACCCACGAATACCACTTGCGCGTTCGGGCTGCCCTCACCAAACACGATATGGGTCCTCGATTGACACAGCCCGCATCGGGTACAATCGCCCAAGTCGGTGCAGACGTCTGCCAAGGTTTCCCGATCAACCCTTACACCATGACGCGGCAATCCCAGTTGATTCAGGATCTTCAGGCTCGCTTCGCTACCGTCAAAACCGGTGCACCCGCTTTGTTTAAGATAACACAGCGTGTTTCGAATGTCCCGGATGATTTTATATGGAATCCGCGATCTCAAGGGACGGCGCTCTGTTTGATCAGTTCGGCCACCCGGTCAAGAATCAAATGGGCCACCGTATCCTTGTCCATCACATCGAGGGTCTCTTTTCGGCCGTCTGCAAAAAACAGGGTCATGCGGTTGGTGTCGGACGCAAATCCGGAATCGGGTGGACCGATGAGATTGGCTGCAATCATGTCCAGATGCTTCTCTTCAAGTTTTTTGCGCGCATGGGTTTCCATGTCCCGGGTCTCTGCGGCAAACCCGACGACGATCTGATGTTTTTTCCGTTGCCCGACGGTTTTCAGGATGTCCGTGGTCCGCTCCAGGGTCAGTTGCATGCGGTCCTGGTGCTTTTTGGTCTTGTGGGCTTCGGTGTTGACGGGCCGATAGTCTGAAACCGCCGCCACCTTGACGACCACATGGGATTGTTCGAGACAGGCAAAGACGGCGGCGGCCATATCGTCCACGGTGATGACGGGCACCACCTCGACGTTTTGCGGTGGATCTAAACATACGGGACCGGTGACCAGGGTTACGCGGGCACCGCGGTATTCAGCGGCCCGGGCGATGGCGTAGCCCATCTTTCCGGAAGAGGGATTGCTGATAAATCGAACCGGATCGATGGCTTCCCGGGTGGGCCCGGCGGTAACCAATACATTTTTGCCGGCAAGGTCGTCGGGTGTAAGGAAGCTGGCCAGCCGGTCCACGATTGCTTCGGGTTCCGGCAACCGACCCGGTCCGATGGTACCGCAGGCCAGCGATCCTTCGCCGGGTGCCAGAATGTGGAAGCCGTCCGCTTCAAGCTGTTTGAGGTTGCGTCGATGGGCGGGGTGTTCGAACATGTTGGAATTCATGGATGGACAAATCATTACCGGGCAGGTCACCGCCAACATGAATGTGCTCAGGGCATCGTCGGCGAGACCATGGGCCAGTTTGGCCACCATGTTGGCCGTGGCCGGCGCGATGATCACGCCATGGGCCGATTCCGCCCAGGCAATATGCCGGATGGCCGCGTCATCTTTCGCATCGAAAAGATCGACACACACCTGGTTTTCCGACAACACCTCGAAGGTCATGGGGCTCACGAAGCGGGTGGCGCTGTGAGTCATGATTACCCGCACGCTGGCCCCCAGCTTCACCAGCCGCCTGAGAAGCGCTACACTTTTATACGCGGCAATTCCGCCGCATACACCCAGAACGATATGTTTAGCATGCAGAACGTTATTTTTCATGTCACTCTGATCACTTTTTTTGAACACGGCATTGTCGAAGGCGCCGAAGTGCATTGTGTCTGACCGTCAAGCGCACCCACCGCTCGATCAGACCGGAAATGTTGTGCCAGTGACCGGGGGTATCCGTCAACTCGGATGCCACCGCCTCAAGTGCCTGCCTGAGATCCGACCGGTCGGGGGTCTGATCCAGCAGATAACGGTAAATTCTCGCGGCCTCCTCATATCTGCCTTGATCGGCGTAAACGCGGGCCATCGTCACCGTGTAAAAGGTCTTGTCCCCTGTACGTTCCATATCATTTCCTTTGCCCTGTGTAACCGGGAAGAATAACGATTACATCATTTTTGCCAATCATGCCCAGTTCATTGCGGGCCACGCTCTCGATGAAGGCCGGATCGTTTTTCAGCCGCCCGATGGTACGATACAAGCTGACGTTCTCCTTGGCCAGTGTCTCGTTTTGCTGCACCATCAAGTGCTCCTTTTCACGCAGCCGGTGCATTTCCACCAGACCATTGTCGCCGAAGACAATCAGCAGCATCAGATTGAGCAGCGCCACGATGGCTCCTGCAACAATGATTTTTCGGCGAAGGTTCATGACCGGTCTAAACTCCTTCTCATCAACACCATCACCTGTTGCCATTCCGGAACCTTCATCATCCAGGCCGCCGCGGAAAAGATGGCAATGCCACCGACGATGCCGGCACTAATTCCCACCAGCAACCGCAGACTGCCCGTTTCGGTTTCAGGAGGAATGAGAAGCCGACAGGTCATCACCAGGGTTAGAGCCATGAGTCCTGATGCGGCAAGCGTCTTCAGGCAACTGGAAAAGATGAGCCGCCACCGGATCACGCCCAGCTTATTTCTCAGCACAACCACCAGAAGCATCAGGTTCACCATGGAGGCCAGCGAGGTCGCCAGAGCCAGCCCACAGTGCTTCATCGGGCCCATGAGCGCCGTTCCCAAAATGATGTTGGCGGCGATGGAAATCGTGGCGGTTTTGACTGGCGTTCGGGTATCCTGCATGGCGTAAAACGTTGAAACAACAATACGCACGGCAGCGAATGCCCACAGTCCCGAAGCATAATACAAAAGGGCATCGGAGGTCAATCGCGTGGCCTGGGCATCGAAGGCCCCGCGTTTGAACAACAGCGCGACGATGGGGTCTCGAAGCACGATGAGTCCCACCATGGCCGGAATGGTGATAAACAGCACCAGACTCATGGCATGCCCGAAGGTATCTCCCATGCCGACCTGATCGCCATTGGCAGCCTGCCGCGAGAGGCTGGGCAGAACAGCCGTGGCCGCCGCCTGGGCGAATATGCCCAAGGGGAATTGAACCAGCCGGTCAGCATAGTACAGGTAGGAAACGCTGCCCTCGGGAAGCAGAGAGGCCAGCAGGGTTCCAACCAAAAGATTGATCTGATAGACTGCCGCACCAAAAATGGTGGGCAGCATGAGGATACCGACCTTTTTCATCGCCGGATGCCACAGGCCGGATCGTGCCCAGAACCGGACGCCATGCTTGATCAGATAAGGCAGCTGCAGGGCCAATTGAAGGACCCCGCCCACCAGCACCCCGCAGGAAAGTCCCACGACTTGAACCGTTTCAGAATCGGAAAACCGGGAAGCGGTAAAAACAGCGCCGATCATGGCCAGATTCAACAGGACCGGCGCGATGGCCGGGGCCGCAAAATGTCCCAGCACATTAAGAATACCCATACACAAGGCGACCAGACCGATAAGGACCACATAGGGGAACATGACACGCGTCAGTGTTACCGTCAGGTCCATCTTTTCCGGCAGATCGGAAAATCCGGGGGCGACCGCCTGGATCAGAGTTGGCGCAGCAACCACGCCAATGATCGATATCACCGACAGGCAGACCAGCAGCAGCTTCAGGGAACTCACGGCCAGGCGAAGACCATCCTCGCGCCCCCCCTTGAGCAGCGTTTCCGTAAAAACGGGTACAAAGGCAATGCTCAACGACCCTTCACCGAACAGGCGGCGCAGCAGGTTTGGAATCCGGAAGGCGGCAATAAAGGCATCCGCTGTCATCCCAGCACCAAAAAAAGAAGCCAATACCATATCCCGAACGTAACCGAAAACTCGGCTGAGCAAGGTCGCCGCCCCCACCACGCCGGCGGCACGGGTGACATTGCGATTCTCACTTTTTTCCGCGTGTCTGGCGTCGGAATTCATAGGGTCCTGATCTTACGTGGAATGCACAATAACCCTTGACTTGCCCAATTTTTTTGGATATCAGGAAGTTTTGTGTTTTCCCAATTAATTTCCGAAAGGAGTAACAGAAGGTGGCCAACCATAAATCAGCATTGAAGCGCGCCGGCCAGAATGAGCGTCGGCGCCTGCGGAACAAAGCAGTTCAAACTCGGGTAAAAAACGTGGTCAAGGATGTGCGCCTCGCCGTGGCTCAAGATGCGGAAAATACCGTTGAGCAACTGAACGCAGCCCAATCCGCCATCGATAAAGCGGCCAAAAAAGGGGTGCTCCACAAAAAGACCGCTTCCCGCAAAGTTTCCCGTCTCACACGACAGGTCAACGCACAACACGCCTGACCCTTGCCGGCACCCGCAGTCAGGAAGAAGCGGCAGAGGATCATCATTGCCGAATTCCTTCCGACTGCGGCATCGCTGGTTCTCAATCATCAGAAATCATCCGTCAGCCGGTTGAAGGCCGATTCTGCTATTTTTTTGGAAACGGCGGCAATGGCTGCCGACAGGTTCAGATCCGTCGCCGTTTTATTTCCCTCCACCACATCATAGGTTTCGCGCTCAACAATATTTCCCGACGACCAGAGAATCCGGCCGTCCGGAGATTCCATTCGCAGGTTCACGATGCCGGTCACCCGACGTTCCACCGCTGTGGAAACAGTGGCACGGGAAATATTTTCCACGGACAGCGAGACAATGGTCCCGGTCAGGATGCCATCGGCCGCAGACCGCTCCTGAGCCAGGCTCTCCGGGCGGTTTCTGGTGAATTCATAGATCAGGTCGTTGGTGAAGGTGATCTCCGCACCGCTGTCAGCCGACCGGTTCTCCAGGATGGTGATGAATACCCGGGACACGCCGGCCGGAAAGCTCCCGCTGCCGGCAAAGTGGTAGCCGCAGCCGAAGAACCAGGCCATCAGGGTTGCGGTCATGCATGCATATATCGCCCATTTTACCATCAAATTCTCCGGGTGGAAAAGTTTTAAGTGGTTATATAACGATATTCACCAGCTTGTTTTTAACCGTAATCACCTTTTTTACCGGCTTTCCGTCGATAAATCGGACGATTCGTTCGTCGGCCAGGGCCCGTTGCTTGAGCGTGTTTTCGTCTGTATCCAGAGCGGCCGAGAACCGGCTGCGCAGCTTGCCGTTAACCTGGACCACCACTTCGACTGCTTCTTTTACGGTGGCCGCGTCGTCGAAACGCGGCCATCGACTCAGCAAAACACTGTCCGTGTGGCCAAGGGCCTCCCATAACTCTTCGCAGAAATGGGGAACGATGGGAGATAGCAGCAGGACGGTCGTCTCCAGGGCAAAACGCATGGTCCGGTTCCCCGCACCTTCCGAGTCAGATTCGTCGATGGCCTGCATGGCGTTGACCAGTTCCATGACCGCACTGATGACCGTGTTGAAATGAAACCGATCCTCGATATCCTGAGTGACCCGCTTGATGGTTTCATGGGTTTTTCGATAGAGCTCCCGGAAGGGTTCATTTAGATCCTGGAAGTCGACTCGGACTGGATTCACCATCATTCAGCAGCGGCAGCCAGCGTTCGGACAACCGCCAGACCCGCTGGAGGAACCGGAAGCTGCCCTCTACACCCTGTTCGCTCCACTCCAGATCCCGTTCGGGCGGTGCGGCAAACAGGCAAAAGAGCCGGGTGGTGTCGGCCCCGTATTCGTCGAGCAAAATGTTGGGGTCGATGACGTTCTTTTTGGATTTGGACATCTTTTCCACCCGCCCGACCGTCACCGGCTGGCCGCATTGCAGGCAGGTCCGTTGGGTATCGCCGTCTCCCGCGACCTGTTCAGGGAAAAGAAAGCCATGTTCCGGGCAGGCCAGTGGTCTCCTTGCAGACCATGCCCTGGGTGAGCAGCCGGGTAAACGGTTCCTTGAATTCCACCAGTCCCAGCGATTCGAGCACCCGGGTGAAATAGCGTGAATAGAGCAGATGCAGAATGGCGTGCTCCACACCGCCGATGTACTGATCCACCGGCATCCAGTAGTCGACCGCCTGGTTGTCGAACATGGCCGTGTCGCAGCGGGGGCTGCAGTACCGCTCGAAATACCAGGATGACTCCACGAAGGTGTCCATGGTATCGGTCTCCCGCCGGGCGTCGTCTCGCCCGCACTGGGGGCAGGTGGTCTTGGCAAAATCCGTCCAGCACCGGCAGCGGGGAGCGGCCGCCTTCCAGCAGGTCGGCGTCTTCGGGCAGCACGATGGGCAGGTCCGCCTCGGGCACCGGAACGATGCCGCAGCTGTCACAGTGAATCATGGGAATGGGCGCGCCCCAGTAACGCTGTCGGGAGATGCCCCAGTCCCGCAGCCGGAAGCTGATCGTCTTTTTGCCGATGCCGTTTTTATCCATGAATGCGGCGATGGCCTCCATGGCCTCCCGGTTGTCCAATCCGTTAAATCGCCCGGAATTGACCATGATGCCGTCACCGGTATAGGCCTCGTTCATGGTGCTGCCGTCCAGTGTCCTCGTCCTGCGGGACTGACCACCACGATAATCGGCAGGTCGTATTTTCGGGCAAAATCGAAATCCCGCTGGTCATGGGCCGGAACGGACATGACCGCGCCGGTGCCGTATTCCATCAGGGCGAAGTTGGCCGTATAGATGGGCATTCGCCGGCCGTTCATGGGGTTGATGCAATAGGCGCCGGTAAACACCCCTTCTTTTTCATAGTTTTCGATGGCCTTGGTGGAGCGGTCCTGAAGGGCCATGCGCTCGACAAAGGCCGTCACGGCAGCTTCCTGGTCGGTTCCTGCCGCCAGTTTGGGGACCAGCGGATGTTCGGGCGCCAGACACATGAAGGTGGCCCCGAAAACCGTGTCCTGGCGGGTGGTGAATACGCTGATGACCGCCTCGCTGTCCTCCACGGGGAATCGGATCTCCGCGCCGACGCTTTTGCCGATCCAGTTTCGCTGCATGGTGGTCACTTTGTCCGGCCAACCGGGAAGCATGTCGCAATGGACCAGCAGATCTTCGGCATAGTCGGTAATCTTGAAAAACCACTGCCACAGCTTCTTCTGGCGAACCGGTTTGCCGCAGCGCCAGCACAAGCCCGCCTCCACCTGTTCATTGGCCAGCACCGTCTGGCAGGGTTCGCACCAGTTCACATAGGACTCTTTGCGGTAAGCCATGCCCTGTTCGACCATCTTGAGGAAAAGCCACTGCTCCCAGCGATAGTATTCGGGTCGACAGGTGGCCAGTTCCCGGTCCCAGTCATAGGAGAACCCCAGTCGTTTGAGCTGGGCCCGCATGGCGTCGATATTTTCATAGGTCCACTTGGCCGGATGGGTGTTGTTGGCAATGGCCGCGTTTTCCGCCGGCATACCGAAGGCATCCCAGCCCATGGGATGCAGGACATTAAATCCGCGCATCCGCTTGTAGCGGGCCACCACGTCCCCGATGGTGTAATTTCGCACATGTCCCATATGGATCTTGCCCGATGGATAGGGAAACATTTCCAGCAGATAGTATTTTTTCTGGTCCGGCGCTTCGACGACATTGAACAGCTGGTCGTTCTGCCAGCGGTTCTGCCACTTGGTTTCGATTGCCTGGGGATCATACCGTGAATCCATGAATCTTCCTATCTTCTTGCGAACATTGTTGATTTGGTTGGCGAGCGTGCATCCTCATGCCATAAAGCCTGGTAAAGATCAAGAGCCGTTCTGACCATCCAACGGACCGAAAACAACCTTATTGCTGTCGATCTGCCGGGGTTTTTAGACGATCCGGCCAACTATCGGTGGATCGTTTATCGATTTCGCCGGCCCTTCTTTTTCGGGGTATCGCCTAAAAATCCGTTGACTTGGCTGTAACAATTCATTATTTATGCAAATTTAAAATTCACAACCAATAGTGGAAGGAACAGAACCGTCTGCTAATGACCAGCAAAATTCTCATCAATGCTGTGGATCCCGAAGAGGTTCGGCTCGCCATCGTCAAGGACAGCCGCCTGGAAGAGTTTCACATCGAAAGCGCGGCCCGGGAAATTCTTCACAGCAGCATTTACAAAGGTGTGATTACCCGCATCGAACCCAGCCTTCAGGCCGTGTTCGTGGACTTCGGTGCCGAACGTCACGGCTTCTTGCAAAAACAGGAGATCCACAGCGACTATTTTCAAGGTCCACCGGCCAACGGCAACACCATCCAGAACCTGGTGAAGCGCGGCCAGGAACTGATGGTGCAGGTGACCAAAGACCCCATCATGAAAAAAGGGGCCATGCTCACCACATTCATTTCTCTGCCCGGTCGCTACGCCGTGCTGATGCCGGGAAGCGACAGCCGCGGCATCTCGCGCAAGATTGAAGACGAAACCGAACGCAAACGGCTCAAGGAGATCGTCGAAAAGCTGGATCTGCCCGATGGCTTCGGCATCATTATCCGCACCGCCGGCCAGGGATGCACCAAAACCATGCTGGCCAAGGATATCCAGTACCTGCTGCGCCTGTGGAAAAACATCACCGCCCGGGCCGTAAAGGCGCAGGCACCCTCAGCCCTGTACAAGGATCGAAACCTGGCCGTCCGCTCCATCCGCGACCACTTCACGCCGGACATCAAGGAAATTCTGATCGACGATGAAGCGGTCCACCAGGAGGTGAAAAGCTTCGTCCACATCATCGCGCCGAAACAGACCAACATCGTCAAGTTCCATAAATCGGACAAACCCATTTTCACCCGGTTCCAGTTGGAAGACCAGATTGCCACCATTTTCGACAACCGGGTTACCCTCAAGTCCGGCGGATCGGTGGTGCTGGAGCGCACCGAAGCGTTGGTGGCCATCGATGTCAACTCCGGCAAAGGCACCCAGAAAAAAAATGTCGAAGAGACTGCATTGATGACCAACCTCGAAGCGGCGGCCGAAATCGCCCGTCAGCTCAGGATCCGGGATTTGGGGGGCCTCATCGTCGTCGATTTCATCGATATGCGCGAACAAAAGCACCGCAACCAGGTGGAAAAGACCCTTCGCGCCAGCATGAAACAGGACCGGGCCCGGGTAAAAATCGGCAAAATTTCCAAATTCGGTCTGCTGGAACTCTCCCGCCAGCGTCTGCGGCCATCCATCGACTTTGGCAGCATGGAAACCTGTTCGCACTGCGGCGGCAAAGGCCAGGTGTCGTCCACGGAATCCCTGGGACTGAGTTTTTTAAGGAAGCTGAAACTGGACACCCTAAAAGCGGATATCTTGCAGGTGACGGCACAATTACCTGCCCCCGTGGCAACCTACCTGCTCAACCGCAAACGCAAGGAACTGAGCGACCTGGAGGGCAAACGGGCGATAGGAATCACCATCATCGCCCGGGATGACCTGATCCCCGGCCAGATGGAGGTCGCCTACGACAAAAAAACCAAAGCCGTGGAGACCCCACCCGTATAGGCCTTTTTCGCTATTTCAGTGCCATGATCGGTTCCCATCCACAGGAACCATTTGACGGGACGGGTGATTTGCAGTATATCAGCGCCACTTTTATCGGTTGCCAAACAGGCGTGACGTCGGTGAACACGATCTCAAGATTACACAGGCGACCGCTTGAAATATCTGACAGGAGGTTTTTATACCGATGAATATCGCTTACGCAATGGGACAGGGAGGGGCTGGCGCCCCAGGTGGTTCGGGAGGATTCGCGTCTTTTATTCCGCTGATTCTCATGTTCGTCATCTTTTATTTTCTGCTGATCCGTCCCCAGCAGAAAAAAACCAAAGAGCACCGGCAGATGATCGACAACCTGAAAACCGGTGATCGGATTATCACCAGTGGCGGCCTTCACGGCCGGATCACCGGCATCTCGGAAAGCGCGCTGACAGTCGAAATCGCAGAAAAGGTTCGCGTAAAAGTCAACCGAGGCAGTGTGACCGCGCTGATGCAGACCTCCCCGCCCCCGGCCGCGCCAAAAAAAGAAAAGAAAGACAAAACCGACAACGGTAAAGCCTAAATTCAAATCGGTTTCTCCTGAAAAGCCCCATTGCCACCGGACCATCGACCCGCTTCGACCGCAGTTTCGCCTGCGGTCGGTCAGGGGTGACACGGCGGCTGGGGCTTTGGCGTGTATATCATGAAAGGAACGAAGCGTTGAAGAATCTTTCGTGGAGACTCATCGTAATTGCAGCGGTCATTGTGGCCGCCGTGATTTATGTGGTTCCGACATTTCAACCCGGCGTCTGGCCCCATAAAAAAATCAACCTGGGCCTCGATCTTCAAGGTGGCATGCACCTGGTGCTGGAGGTGGATGCGGATAAGGCCGTTGAAAACACCATCGAACGGGTGGGCCAGGAGATGCGGGAGCTGTTGAAAAAAGAACGGATTCGGACCCTTGGCATCGAACGGGTGGAAACCGTCAAGTTGGCCGTTAAAGTCGCGGAAGCGGACAACGTCCAGCGTTTCGATGAACTGCTGGACGAAGAATTTCGCGATCTTCGGATTGCCGACCGGACCGTCAAGGACGGTGTGCTGAGGATCGTCCTGGACCTTCCCGACAAGGAAGCCGACCATATCCGCAAGCTGGCAGTGGATCAGGCCCTTGAGACCATCCGCAACCGCATCGACCAGTTCGGTGTCAGTGAACCGGACATCCGCATTCAGGGAGAACGACGGATCCTGATCCAGCTACCGGGCATCAAAGACACCCAGCGGGCCAAAGAACTGATCGGCAAGACCGCCCTGCTGGAGTTCAAACTGCTGGACGAAGATCACGACGTGGACGCCGCCCTGAGCGGAAACGTACCCGCCAGCAGCGAGATCCTTTACGAAACCAAAGAAGACCCGGCTACCCGCCGCGTCCAGAAGATTCCCTATCTGGTCAAAAAGCGCACCTCTCTCACCGGGGCGTATCTGACCGATGCCCGGGTGCAGATCGACAGTCAGTACAACGAGCCGTATGTCTCCATCACCTTCGACAAAAAAGGCGCCCGGCTATTCGAGCGCATCACCGCGGAAAACGTAAAAAAGCGCCTGGCCATCGTGCTGGACAACAATGTCTACTCCGCCCCGGTCATCCAGGACAAAATCGCCGGCGGAGAGGCCCGAATCACCGGGAATTTCACCACCGAAGAAGCCCGGGACCTGGCCATCGTGCTACGTGCCGGCGCGCTGCCGGCACCGGTCCAGATTCTGGAAGAGCGGACCGTCGGCCCCTCTTTGGGTACCGACTCCATCCGCATGGGCCTGATTTCCATGTGTGTGGGCGGCATCCTGGTTATCCTGTTCATGGTAATCTATTATAAAGGATCGGGGGTCGTAGCCGATTTCGCCCTGATGCTCAACATCCTGCTCATCGCCGGTGGACTGGCCGGATTCGGTGCCACGCTCACCCTGCCCGGCATCGCCGGCATCATCCTGACCATCGGCATGGCCGTCGACGCCAACGTGCTGATCTTCGAACGCATCCGAGAAGAGATGAACCTGGGGAAAACCCCCAGGGCCGCCGTGGATGCCGGCTACGAACGGGCCACCCTGACCATTCTGGATGCCAACGTCACCACCCTGATCGCCGCCCTGGTGCTGTTTCAATTCGGCACCGGTCCGGTCAAGGGTTTTGCCGTCACCTTGAGTCTCGGGGTGGTGGCCAGCCTGTTCACCGCGCTGGTGCTGACCCGCGCCATATTCGATTATTTTCTGATCAATCGTAAAGTTCGAACCATCAGCATCTAAGCCAGACACCCCGGTCCGAGCAGGCAATTGCACCTTGGCCGGCAAGGCAAAACCACAATCAAGGACTTGATTCATGCAGTTTATCAAACCGGGTATCAATATCGATTTCACTGGGAAACGCAAAATCGCCTTCGCTTTATCGCTGGTGATGATTCTGATCAGCATCGGCTCACTGGTGATGAACAGGGGGCCCCGCTTCGGCATCGACTTTGCCGGCGGCACCCTCGTCCAGGTCAAATTCGAAGCCCCCGTCACCATCGACAAGATCAAATCCGGTTTACAAAACATGGAGCTGGCCGCATCGGCCGTCCAGCAATTCGGCCAAGCAGAAGACAATGAATATCTCATCCGAACAGATGCCACCACGACTGCCATGGAAGGCCTGTCCGAAAAAATCGAGCAATACCTCAAGGAAGCCACCGATGTACCGGTGGAAATCCGACGGGTGGAAATGGTGGGCCCCCAGGTGGGCGAAGACCTTCGCGAAAAGGCCCTGTTTGCCATGTTTTACGCCCTGCTCTTCATCACCGTCTACATCTCCGGCCGTTTCGAACTGAAATGGGCCAAAAGCGGCGTCGTGGCAGCAGCCATCATGGGGGCTGTCTACCTGCTCTCCCTGTTCAACGTATCCGTTCCCTTTCTCATGCTGGCGGCCCTGATTGTCTCCTTGGTCATCTTCTGGTTTTTCGAATTCAAGTACGCCATGGGCGCCATTGTGGCCCTGATCCACGACGTGACCATCACCGTGGGCATCTTTTCCATCTTCGACAAGGAATTCACCCTGCCCATCGTGGCCGCGCTGCTGACCATCATCGGCTATTCGCTCAACGACACCATCATCGTGTTTGACCGCATCCGGGAAAACCTGCGCAAGTATCACAAAGAGCCTCTGGCCACGATTTTGAACAAAAGCATCAATGAAACCCTGAGCCGCACCATACTCACCTCGCTGACCACCCTGGTGGTCGTCGTCTCCCTGTTTGTCCTTGGCGGCGGCATCATCCACGATTTCTCCTTTGCCCTCTTGGTCGGAATCGTGGTCGGTACCTATTCATCAATCTTCGTGGCCAGCCCCATTCTGCTGGCCTGGCAGACCCGGAGAAAATAGATGCCTTCTCTTCGACCCTGGTTTGCCCTGAAAAGCGTGCCAGGGGTCGGCAATCTGTTGTTTCGACGGCTGGTGGAGCAGTTCGGATCGCCGGAAGCCGTGTTGTGCGCAGACCGTCCTGCATTGCAGGCCGTCCAGGGGGTCACCGCCCGTTTGGTCGCAACCATACAACGTCACCGGGTTCCGGATGCGGTTGACCGGGAACTGGAAGCGGTCCGGCAAAAAGGATACACCATCGTCACCCAGACAGACCCTTGTTATCCCCCGCTCCTGCACCAGATTCCGGACCCACCGCCATTTTTATACGTGTACGGGTCGCTGCCGGCCACCGGGCTTAACATCGCCGTCGTGGGATCCCGCAATGCCACCGATTATGGCATCGCCACCACGCGGCAGCTTTGCATGGATCTGGTCAGGCAGCGGGTAAATATCGTCAGCGGTATGGCCAGGGGGGTGGATACCGCGGCCCATTCAGGCGCCATCGCCGCCGGCGGCTGTACGGTCTCCGTTTTGGGTACCGGTCTGGATCAGATCTATCCCAGGGAAAATAGGCGGTTGTTCCACCAGATCGCCGAAAACGGTGCAGTGATCACCGAATTTTCCCTCGACACCGGCCCCGACGCCCACCATTTTCCGGCCCGCAACCGGATCATCAGCGGCATGTGCCACGGCACGGTGGTGGTGGAGGCCACCGGCCGAAGCGGCTCGCTGATCACCGCCCGCCTGGCCGCCGAGCAGAATCGGGAGGTGTTTGCCGTTCCCGGAAACATTCACTCGTTTAAAAGCGTCGGTACTCACAGCCTGATCAAAGCGGGTGCCAAACTGGTGGTGCATGCCGGGGATGTTCTGGATGAATTTGAGCATATTCAACCCCATGCGCAGCCAGCATCTGAGCCACCGAAAGCGGCGACACCGACATTGACGGATGAGGAAGCCATGGTTATCGATTGTCTTGAAGCCGACGCCGTTCACATCGATGACCTGGCCAGGCGTCTGACGCTTTCGTCGGGCCGGTTGTCCGGGCTGCTGCTTCAGCTGGAACTCAAAGGGCTGGTGGTCCAATCACCGGGAAAACGGTTTTGCCTGACGCCCGGCGTCGATCGACAACAATTGAACCAACGCAACGTTAAATAAGAGGTATCCAGTGAGTAAACCCCTGGTGGTCGTAGAATCACCCACAAAAGTCAGAACCATTAAAAAATATCTCGGCAACGACTACAACGTGGCCGCCACCGTTGGTCACATCAAGGACCTGCCCAGCAAAGACCTGGGCATCGACATCGAAAACGACTTCACTCCGCAATACAAGACCATTCCCGGAAAAACGAAGGTGCTGAGCCAATTGAAGTCGGCCGCCGGCGATGCGACAGATATCTATCTCGCCCCTGACCCGGACCGCGAGGGGGAGGCCATTGCCTGGCACACCTCCGAAGTGCTCAAAAAAAAGGGCCGCATTTTTCACCGGGTGCTGTTTCACGAACTGACCAAAAAAGCGATCCTCGAGGCCATGAAAAAGGCCCAGGATATGGACCGGGACAAATATGAAGCCCAGCAGACCCGCCGCATCCTGGACCGATTGGTCGGTTACCAGATCTCGCCCTTGCTGTGGCGAAAGGTGAAAGGCGGCCTCAGTGCCGGCCGGGTGCAGTCCGTGGCCGTGCGCATTATCTGCGACCGGGAGCGGGCCATTCAGGCATTTACACCCGTGGAGTACTGGTCCATCACCGCCAATCTGAAGGGAATGGTACCGCCGGCATTTGCGGCCAAGCTGGTGCGCAAAAATGGGGAAAAAATAGAAATTCCGGATGAAGCTGCAGCCACGGCCATTCTAAAGGACCTGGAGACCGCTCAATTTGTCGTTGACAAAGTTATCAAACGGACCACACGGCGCAATCCCTTGCCACCCTTTATCACCAGCAAGCTTCAGCAGGAGTCGATTCAAAAACTTCGCTTTTCCGCCAAAAAGACCATGATGGTGGCCCAGCAGCTCTATGAAGGCATCGACCTGGGGCCGGGTGAGCCCGTGGGGTTGATCACCTACATGCGGACCGACTCCACCCGCATCGCCGACGAAGCGGCACAGGAGGCCCTGGCGTTGATCAACCAGCGCTTCGGCAAGGAATACGCCATCGACCGGCCACGCTTTTTCAAGAATAAAAACAAGGCTCAGGACGCCCATGAAGCCATTCGACCGACCTCGGTCCACCATACGCCGGATCAGGTCAAACGCTATCTGTCCAAAGATCAGCTGGCCTTGTACACCATGATCTGGCAGCGTTTCGTAGCATCCCAGATGGCCCAGGCGCTCATCGATCAGAAGACCCTCTCCATCGCCGCCGGTGACTATACGTTCACTGCCAGCGGCTCTTCGGTAAAATTTCCCGGCTTTCTCGCCGTGTATCGAAGCGCCGACGACGAAGCGGAAAGCAACAAGAAAAGCCAGCCACTGCCGGAACTGGCGGAAAAGTCTCTTCTGGAACTGCTGGGAATCGATCCCAAGCAGCATTTTACCCAACCTCCGCCACGATTTTCAGAAGCATCCCTGGTCAAGGAGCTGGAGGAAAACGGCATCGGCCGGCCAAGCACGTATGCGGCCATTCTCTCCACCATTCGGGGCAAGGGCTACGTGGAGTTGATCAACAGGTATTTCAAACCCACGGAATTGGGATTCATCGTCAACGATCTGCTGATTGCCAGCTTCCCGGAAATCCTCGATGTAGAGTTCACCGCCCGCCTGGAGACCGACCTGGACCGGGTGGAACAATCGGAGGTGGAGGCACTGACCATCCTCAACCAGTTTTACGGCCCCTTCAGCCGCAAGCTGGCAGAAGCCGGAGAAAGCATGCTCAGCGTCAAGGGCGTGGGTATGCCCACGGACCTGACCTGCCCGTTGTGCCAAAAAAAACCCCTGCGCATCAAGATGGGTAAAAACGGTCATTTTCTGGCCTGTTCCGGTTATCCTGAATGCACCTACTCCAGCGATTACGAGCGGGATGAAAAAGGAATCATCGCCCCGGTGGCACCGGTTCAACAAAGTGAAGCGACCGACAAAGTATGCGAGCTGTGCAGCAAACCCATGGTTGTCAAACGGGGCAGATATGGGGATTTTCTCGCCTGCACCGGCTACCCGGAATGCAAACATACCCAGTCCCTTAACGGTGGATCCAATGCCAAGCCCACCGGTGTCGCCTGCCCCGAAAAGGGATGTGACGGCGAGATTGTGGAAAAATCCTCCAAACGGGGTAAAATTTTTTACGGGTGCAACCAGTATCCGAAATGCAGTTTTGCCAGCTGGGATAAGCCGGTGGCAATCCCCTGCCCCGCGTGTGGCAATGCCTACATGGTCGAAAAAACAACCAAACGGGACGGCACCTTGCACGTCTGCCCCAACCGCGACTGCCGCCACCGCCAGCCGCCGGTGGAACCTCCGGAAAACTGAAGCCAGCGGACGGAGATCGGATAAGCCTTTCTTCCATGAACTATCGGCTTTGAGCCATGAGCTAATTTGAACTCAACAAACCCAATGAACACAACAAACGCAATGAACCCAACGAATTTTTCCCATATCGACACGATCAGCGCAGAAATGCGCTTGGATGAGGCACAGATCAAATCAGTTGCGCAGCTGCTGGAAGACGGGGCCACGGTGCCCTTTATTGCCCGCTACCGCAAAGAGGCCACCGGCAGTCTGGACGAAGTGGCGGTGTCCGCCATCCGGGACCGACTGTCACAGTTGCAGGAGCTGGACAGCCGGCGGGAAACCATCCTGAATTCTCTTGAGCAGCACGGCCATCTGACCGAGGCGCTCAACGCCCAGGTGCTGGCCGCTGAGACGATGACCCATTTAGAGGACATCTACCTGCCCTACCGGCCCAAGCGACGAACCAAGGCCACCATCGCCCGCGAAAAGGGGTTGGAACCGCTGGCCATGGCCATTCTGGCCCAAGCAGGGGCGGACCCGGTCGCACTGGCCGACGGCTATCTTGACCCTGAAAAAACCGTAGATTGCGTTGAAGCAGCCCTGTCCGGCGCACGGGACATCATTGCCGAAACGATCAACGAAGACCAGCGGGCCCGGTCACGGGTTCGCGACCTGTTTTTTGAAAAAGCGGTCATCCGCAGTCAGGTAGTGGCCGGCAAAGAGAGCGAAGGGGCCAAGTACAAAGACTATTTCCAGTGGGAGGAACCCGTGGCAACGGCACCATCCCACCGGATCCTGGCCATGCGTCGCGGAGAGAAGGAGGAGATACTGGGCCTGTCCATTGCCCCGCCACCGGAACTGGCCATCGCCATGTTAGAGGATCTTTTCGTAACCGGCGACGGCCCCGATGCCGAGCAGGTGCGGACCGCGGCCCATGATGCCTATAAACGCCTGCTGTCCCGCTCCATGGAAACCGAGGTACGGGTTGCCATCAAAGAACGGGCCGATGCAGAGGCCATCCGCGTCTTTGCCGACAACCTTCGCCAGCTGCTGCTGGCCTCCCCCTTGGGGGCCAAACGGGTCATGGGCATCGACCCGGGTTTTCGCACCGGCTGCAAGGTCGTGTGCCTGGACCGTCAGGGAAAGCTGCTGCACAACGACACCATTTACCCCCACACCTCCGAGCGGCAGGCAGCCGTCGCCGCGCAGACCCTTTCCACACTGTGCCGTCAATTTGACATCGAAGCAGTGGCCGTGGGCAACGGCACCGCCGGCCGGGAGACCCAGGCCTTCGTGGAGGCAACCGTCGATGCGCAATCGCTGCCGGTGATCATGGTCAACGAAAGCGGTGCATCGGTGTACTCGGCATCGGAAATCGCCCGCCAGGAATTTCCCGACCACGACCTTACCGTACGCGGCGCCGTCTCCATCGGCCGCCGGCTGATGGACCCACTGTCCGAATTGGTCAAAATCGACCCCAAGTCCATCGGCGTGGGTCAGTACCAGCACGACGTAGACCAGTTCGCCCTGAAAGGGTCCCTGGACGACGTGGTGGTCAGCTGTGTCAATGGCGTGGGGGTGGAAGTGAACCAGGCCAGCGTCCAGTTGCTCACCTATGTATCCGGCTTAGGGCCACAACTGGCCAAAAACATTGTCGGCCACCGGGACGAACATGGCGCCTTTACCGGGCGCGAAGCGCTGAAAAAGGTCAAGCGGCTGGGGCCCAAAGCCTTCGAACAATGCGCCGGTTTTTTACGCGTCAAAAGCGGTAAAAACCCACTGGATGCCAGTGCGGTCCACCCGGAAAGCTACGCGGTGGTCCAGGCCATGGCCGACGACCTGGGCTGCAGCGTGGCCGATCTGATGAACGATGCCGGCCTGCGCAAAAAAATCGATCTGCACCGCTATGTCACCGATACCATCGGACTGCCGACCCTTACCGACATCCTGGACGAGTTGGCCAAACCCGGCAGGGATCCCCGGGAACCCTTCGAGCATTTCTCTTTCGACGCGAACGTCTCTGCCATCCAGGACCTCGAACCGGGCATGAAGCTTCCCGGAATCGTCACCAACGTCACCAATTTCGGCGCATTCGTAGACATCGGTGTTCACCAGGACGGGTTGGTCCACATCAGCGAGTTGTGCGACCGATTCGTGAAAACCCCGTCAGATGTGGTCAGTGTTCAGCAAAAAGTCACTGTCACCGTGATGGCGGTGGACCTGCCCCGCAAACGCATCTCGCTGTCCATGAAAAGTGAACCGGGCAAAAGACCGGTAGCGAAACCCAAGGCCGATCATCCCCGGAAAAAGCGGCCGGTCGGCAACCGGCCCAAACCCAAAACCGCGCCCAAACCGGCATCGCCAGCGCCCTTCAACAACCCCTTTGCCGACGCCTTTCGAAAAACGTCCGACCGATAGAAAGGGTCCCCAGTGATCGCCGTGGTTCAGCGCGTCATCAGCAGCAGCGTCACCATTGACGGATCGGTGGTGGACGCCATCGGCCCCGGCCTCAATGTCCTTTTGGGGGTGGCCGATGGTGATGGGGAAACCGATGCCGAATACCTGGCCGCCAAAGTGGCTAACCTGCGCATTTTCGAAGACCGACAAGGCAAAATGAATCGCTCATTGATGGATGTGGGGGGTCAGATACTCGTGGTCTCCCAGTTCACCCTGCTGGCGGACTGCCGCAAAGGCAGGCGGCCTTCCTTCATCGATGCCGCCGAACCGGTTCTGGCCCAACGGATCTACCAGCATTTCGTGGAAAGTGTGCAAAAGCTGGGCGTGGACACCCACACCGGCCGCTTCGGTGCGATGATGCAAGTCGACATCGTCAATGACGGACCGGTGACCCTGTTGGTTCACAGTCGATAAACATTGAACCCTCCCCGCGGCAAGCCGTGGGGAATGTTCTGCCTGTAACGGCAGTGCTGCGCAGCACCGAAAGGATGACAGTCGATTTTCAGTTCGCTCGCTATCGCGGTTCATCCCTCCTGCCGGTGCCGGCCGTAAATATCCTCAAGCCGGGTGATGTCATCCTCTCCGATATACCCGCCTGTCTGCACCTCGATCAGTTCAAGCGGGATTTTCCCTGGATTTTCAAGTCGATGGGCAATACCGGCGGAAATGTAGGTCGAACTGTCCTCTTTGAGCAATAGCTGTTCGTCAGCCTTGGTGACCTGTGCAGACCCGCGAACAACGATCCAGTGCTCGGACCGGTTGAAATGTTTTTGGAGAGACAACACACCGCCTGGTTTGACCGTGATCCGGTTCACCTGGAAACGGGTCCCGGCCACCAATTGATCCACCGTGCCCCACGGCCGGTAGACCCGCTTATGCGTCCGTGTCTCTTCCCGATTCTGGGACTTTAGTTGATCCACCAGCCCCTTGACATCCTGGACCCGGTCCCGGGGGGAAATCATCACCGCATCCGAAGTCTCCACAACGATGTGATCCTTCAATCCCACCGCTGCGATCAGGCGGTGCTCGGCGTGCAGATAGGAATCCCCGACGTCGTGCAGGACCACATCTCCCTTGACCACATTGTCCAGCTCGTCTTTCTCTCCAACCTGCCAAAGGGCTTCCCACGATCCCAGATCGTTCCATCCTGCCGCCATGGGCAGCATGGCACCGCTATCTGTTTTTTCCATCACGGCATAGTCGATTGAATCGCTGGGGCAGGCAGAAAAAGCCGCTTTATCGAGCCGGAAAAAATCCAGGTCGGACCGCCCCTTATCGATGGCTTCCCGACAGGCAGCGACAATATCGGGAACAAACCGATCCAGTTCCTTTACGACCTGTGACGCCTTGAACATGAACATGCCGCTGTTCCAGCAATAGGCTTTTGAGGCCACATATCGTCGGGCGGTCGCCAGGTCAGGTTTTTCCACGAAAGCCGCAATGCTTACGGCTGTTGCATCCCCGCCTGCCAGGGGTAACGGGTCACCCATTTTAATATAACCGTATCCGGTTTCCGGCTTATCCGGGACAATGCCGAAGGTAATCATCCGGCCCGCCTGGGCGTACGCATGGCCCGACTCGAGCACTCGCTGAAACTCAGCGGTCAACTGAATGTGGTGATCGGCCGGCAGGATTAACAGCACGGGATCATCACCCGTCTTCATTGCCCGTATGGCCGCCACGGCCAGGGCGGGAGCGGTATTTCTGCCCACCGGTTCCAAAATGATTGATTCGGCCTCGATGTCGATCTGGCGAAGCTGCTCGGCCACCATGAACCGGTATTCGTCATTGCATATCACGACCGGTTTTTGTGCACCGTCCAAGCCGTCCAGCCGAAGGATCGTATTTTGAAGCATGGTGTGGCGGTCAACCAGACTGATGAGTTGCTTGGGATAAAGGGCTCGGGAAAGCGGCCAGAGCCGGGTACCGCTGCCGCCTGCAAGAATTACCGGTAGAATCATCGACAAACCTCTTGGGGTTGTGGGTTGTGGTCTCTGGTCTCTGGTCTCTGGTCTCTGGCCTCTGGTCTCTGGGGTTCCGGGTTCCGGGTTCGGCTTTGAACTTTGAGCTAATCAGCTCACCAGCTATTAAATTCCCA
>CAVQUU010000020.1:0-94730 GCA_963716825.1 uncultured delta proteobacterium | reverse complement strand
GTCCGTCTCTGAATTCGGTGAGGTAGTCCTGATCGCTGACGATGTCCAGATCCAGTCGCGCCTTGGCACCCCAGGGCAGTTCCTGATCCACTTTGGCCCGCAGCCAGTAGCGGTCCGTGTTGGGTCGATCCCAGGCATCGCCGGCGTAGCCCCATTTTTGGGTGGCTTCGGGGGTGCCATCGTCGATCTGTCGGTCCTGCAGGCCGTCAGCCTTGATGACTCCATATGAATCATTGGCCAGGGCATAGCGGTATTCCAGGCCGATCTTGGTGCCCCTTTCCTGCATATAGTGAGTATACAAGGTGGCATCCGTGCTGTCGTTGATAGCCCAGAAAAGCGGTTGGTCCCAGTTAAACCCCCAGCGATCCGAAACACCCGCTTCCGGAAACAGCAGTCCCGTCTGGCGCCTGGTCTTGGCCGGAAACAGGATGTAGGGTGTGTACAGGACCGGCACATCCCTGGCCCGGAATACGGCATGGGTGGCGGTGCCGTATCCATCGATGGTGACTTCGAGCGTTCGACCGGTGATGACCCAGTCCGGCCGGTCGCCGTCGCAACTGGTAATGGATCCCTTTTCCGCCCGGTACGTATCCGTGCCGGTTTTTTCGATGCGGTCGCCGTGGATGAAAAAATGATTCTCCTTCAGGAAAACCGTGCCGTCGTGCACCACACCGGTTTCCTGATCCAGGTTCAGTTCCACGCGCGCTCCCGTAAGCACATCGCCACCCACGGTCATCACCACGTGGCCGTCTGCCATGGCCGTCATGGCTTTATGGTTGAAGGAAACGGAATCAGCCACCAGGCGGGCAGCCTGCTTTTCGATGATCACATTACCCCTGGCATGATAGGTGGTGGACGCGGCATCATAGTCCACCGTGTCAGCACTGATCTGCCAGGGCACCTTCGGGCTGCCGCTGAGCCGGTCAGTGATCGACTGGGCAAGGGCACACGACGCCCAAGGCGTCAGAAACCCAAACGTCCAGAAAAGGATGACCATTATCGCTACCGGATGGTCTGCGACAAGAGATGGCGGTCTGAATATGAGCAGTCGCATCAGCAGAATAAAGGCATCGGCGTTATGGGGAAAAGGGCGGTCTCAGCATGGATCCTGCGGGGGCGAATGCAGGATAACCACTTGCACATAAATGAAAAATTCAATATAAAGCTATCTTGCTCGAAATTGCAACAACAGTTTTAAACGTCGGCTGTCGACCGAGGCAAGGCCGGGTTGTGCGGCGATGTTTCTAAAAAGAAAGCGTGTTCATGCGCGTACTGCTGACCAATGACGACGGCATCCACGCACCGGGATTATGGGCCTTGCACCAGGCTTTTGCGACCCGGCACCAGGTGACCGTGGTGGCACCGGATCGTGAACGCAGCGCTGTGGGCCACGGGATTACCCTGCACCAGCCCATCCGTTTCGAAAATACCCGGGTCAACGGCAGCCTGAGCGGCTTCGCCGTCAACGGTACCCCGGCGGACTGCGTGAAACTGGGACTGGCCGAGCTGTTGGACGCCCCTCCCGAGTTGGTTGTCTCCGGTATCAACCCGGGCGCCAACGTGGGCATCAATGTCAACTATTCCGGAACCGTTGCCGCAGCCAAAGAGGCCGCCATGGCCGGCATCCCCGCCATGGCCGTATCCATCATCGCCCCCGGCGACCGGCATGTCGATGCCGCTGCCCGGTTTGCCGAATCGCTCTCCATGCAAGTAACGGGGCGGGGGTTGCCACGGGGGACCTTCCTCAATGTCAATTTTCCCGATCTGCCGATGGACGAGATTCGCGGGGTTCGCTGGAGCCGTCAGGGAACCGGGATATTTGCCCAGCACTTTGAAAAGAGACGGGATCCGCGGGACCGGATCTACTACTGGCAAGGGTGTGACGGACAGGAGGCCTACGACCAACCGGATGTTGACGGGGCTGCCCTGGGTGAACGGTATATTTCCATTACGCCCATTAAATGCGACATGACCGATTACGACACCCTGCGGGAACTGGCCCGGTGGAACATCAGTATGTCCCATTAATACCTAACTTTTTGTTATTTCCGGTTTGTCCGAGTTGAGGTGACACCGATGAC
The DNA here is from genome assembly GCA_963716825.1 of uncultured delta proteobacterium. Taxonomy (GTDB): domain Bacteria; phylum Desulfobacterota; class Desulfobacteria; order Desulfobacterales; family Desulfosarcinaceae; genus Desulfosarcina. The sequence continues at coordinate 92,649 of CAVQUU010000020.1, read as the reverse complement.
CAAACGTTTTGTTTCTGAACTTGTCGCGGGCAGCGCCATTGACGAGGTGTTTCTGCTGGCCCAGCGCGCCATGGCCCATAAGAAAGACGGAAACCCGTTTTTGAACGTGACCCTGTCGGATCGTACCGGCCAGGTGAAAGGGGTGGTGTGGGATCAGGTCGAGCGCATCGCGGCAGCTGTCGCCGAAGGTGATTTTGTGCATGTCCGGGCGCAGGTGGGCGAGTACCGGGGCAATCTTCAGCTGGTGGTCAAGGACATGGCCCGGGTGCCGGCGGACCAGGTGGATGCCGGGGACTTTCTGGCGGCCACCCCCCGTGACGTGGCCAAGATGCTTGACCGGCTCAAGGAGATGACCACCCGGATGCAGACGCCGCACTTGAAGGCGCTGTTTGAGGCCTTCTGGGGCGATGACGCGTTTGTGGCCGCCTACGTCCGGGCGCCGGCGGCCAAGCTCATGCACCACGCTTATATCGGCGGCCTTTTGGAACACACCCTCTCCATGGCCATTCTGTCGGAACTCATCGCCGGGCATTACAGCGGCGTGGACCGCGATATGCTGCTGGCCGGGGTGATCCTCCACGACGTGGGTAAAATCCGCGAATTGGAATATACCCGCCGTATCGACTATACCGATGAAGGCCGGCTGCTCAGCCACATCATCATCGGCCTGTCCATGCTGGATGAAAAACTGAAGCGGGTGCCGGAGTTTCCGGAGGTCCAGGCCCACCTGCTCAAACACATGATCGTCAGCCACCACGGCGAACGGGCGTTCGGCTCTCCCGAGCCGCCCAAAACCATCGAGGCGGTCCTGCTCAACTATATCGACGAGATGGATTCCCGGGTCAACAGCATCCGCGAATACGTGGCCAAGGATCCCTCGGACGGCTCCTGGACGCCTTATCACCGGCTCCTGGAGCGCCATTTTTACAAAGGACCGGCAGACTCTGGGGCTGAGTGAGAATCTGAAACGACTGTTGTGATACGACCCGGTGCATGTGTATTGTGTGTTAAGTTTTATAAGGGGTGAAGCACAACGCCGATATCGGGCTTCTTACGGAACCGTCAATTATGTTCATTACATTAGAGGGCATCGAAGGCAGCGGGAAAACCACCCAGATCCAAACCATGGCCCAATGGCTGACGGCGGCCGGCCGCGACTGCCTGACCACCCGGGAACCCGGCGGTACGCCCATCGGCGGTCAAATTCGTTCCGTCCTGCTCCACCCGGGCAACCGCGATCTGACGCCTGCGGCCGAACTGCTGCTTTACGTGGCGGACCGGGTCCAGCATCTGGAAACGATCGTGCGTCCGGCGCTGGCAGCGGGCAAGGTGGTGGTGTGCGATCGCTATTTCGATGCCACCCTGGTCTACCAGGGCTATGCCCGGGGGGTGGACAAAGACATGATTCGCCAACTGCACCAGCTGACCTGCAATGGTTTGACGCCCGATCTGACCCTGCTGCTCGATCTGGACCCCGAAGCCGGACTGGCCCGTGCCTGGCGCCGGATCGATTCCGATACGGCCCATGTGATGGAGTCCCGCTTCGAAAAGGAGAAGCTGCTTTTCCACCAGCGCGTCAGGGCTGGATACCTGGATCTGGCCCGCCGCGAGCCGCGGCGGTTTGCCATCATCGATGCCGCCGCCGATGAACGAGCGGTGCGTGCGCAGATTGAAAGCACCCTCGAGGCTCATTTTAAGCGCCGACCATCGACCATCGAATGATGAAGTCGCTTCGCTCCGGCTGTTTATAAAATTGATGGAACCCTTTGTCATGACCCACAACATTCTGAATCATATCGGCAACACCCCGCTGGTGGAAATTCGGCGGCTGAACCCCAACCCGCATGTCCGCATACTGGCCAAGCTGGAGTACCTCAACCCCGGCGGCTCCATCAAGGACCGCCCCGCGTTGTCCATGATCGAGGAGGGGGAACGCTCGGGTGAACTGAAACCGGGGAAAACGGTGATCGAAGCCACCAGCGGCAACACGGGGATTGGCCTGGCCATGGTCTGCTCGGTCAAGGGTTACCGGCTGCTGCTGGCCATGAGCGAGGCGGCCAGTGTGGAGCGGCAGCAGATTCTACGGGCGCGTGGTGCAGAAATTCTGCTCACCCCCGGTCATCTGGGCACCGACGGTGCCATCGAGGAGGTCTACCGCCTCGCCCGGGAGAATCCCGACGCCTATTTTATGACCGACCAGTACAACAACCCGGCCAACTGGATGGCCCATTACAACGGCACGGCGGTGGAGATATGGGAACAGACCGATGGCATGCTGACCCACATGGTGGCCACCATGGGCACCTCGGGCACCCTGATGGGGTTGTCCCGTCGGCTCAAGGCGTTCAACCCCGAAATCCGGATCATCGGCGTGGAGCCTTATCTGGGGCACCGGCTGCAGGGGCTGAAAAACATGAAGGAGGCCTACCAGCCGGAAATATTCGAAAAGCGTCTGCTGGACGAGAAGGTCAACGTCGAAGACGAGCCGGCTTTCGAGATGACCCGGCGCCTGGCCCGTGAAGAGGGCCTCATGGTGGGCATGAGCAGCGGTGCCGCCATGGTGGTGGCCGCCGAGATCGCCAAGACGCTGGAGCAGGGGACGCTGGTGGTGATCTTTCCCGACGGCGGTGAACGCTACCTCTCCACACCGCTCTTTGCCGTTCAAGAAAAGATCGACCTCAAGCTCTTCAACACCATGACCCGTAAAAAAGAGCTTTTGTTGCCGGTGAATCCGGGGAAGGTGTCCATGTACGCCTGCGGCCCCACCGCCCACGCACGCATGCACGTGGGGGAGGGACGCCGTTTCATCTTCTCGGACCTGCTGGCGCGCTACCTGGGCTACCGGGGGTACACCGTCAAGCAGGTGATGAACATCACCGATCTGGACGATAAGACCATCGAGGGCTCCGAGCAGGCCGGCATGTCTTTAGCGGACTTCACCGGCATGCACATCGACGCTTTTCATAAGGATCTTGACGTCCTGGGCATCCAGCCGGCCGACCACTATCCCAGGGCCAGCCAACACGCCGACGACATGGTGGACCTGGCCGACCGGCTGGTCAAAAAGGGCTATGCTTACGAAAAGCTGCGTTCCATCTATTTCGACATCTCACGATTCAAGGCATACGGCCAGCTGTCGGGAATCGATCTCAACAAGATCCGCATCGGCGCCACCGTGGATCTGGAAGATTACGAAAAGGACAACCCCCGCGATTTTACCCTGCTCAAGCGCACCCGGCTGTCTGAACTCAAGCGGGGCATCTACACCCGGACCGAATGGGGCAACATGCGCCCCTCCTGGCACCTGCAGTGTGCAGCCATGTCCATGCGCTATCTGGGGGATTTCTACGACATCCACTGCGCCGGCCGCGAACTGGTCTTCCCCCACCACGAAAACGAGATCGCCATTGCCGGTGCCTTGACCGGCAAAACCCTGGCCAAATACTGGGTCCACTGCGACCGTGTGCTGGTGGACGGCAAAAAGGTGGACGAAAAGGGTGATGCCTTGACCATTCAGGCCCTGCTGGACATGGGGTTCACTGGACGGGAGATCCGCTTCTGGCTGATCTCGGTGAACTATCGCAAGCCGGTCCTGTTTTCCGTGGCGCGTCTGAACCGGGTGCGCAAGACGTTAAAGCGCCTGGATGCCTGCATCCGTGCCCTGAAGAACGTCCGCCGCGGAAATTCCTACGCAGAACTGGATCAGCTCTGCTACGACATCAAAAATGGCTTTACCAGCGCCATGGACGATGACCTGAACATCTCCGCCGCCCTGGCCTCCCTTTTCAGCGTGGTCAAGCGCATCAACACCCTGATTATAGAGGATGGCATCGATGCCGCCGGGGCTGAAAAAGTACTGGAGACCTTGGCCCGCATCAACACGGTCGTCAATATTTTTAAGTTTGAAGACGAAACGGAAAACCCGGCTGTGCAGCAATTGATGGCCGAACGGACGCGTGCGCGGCAGGCCCGGGACTGGACGCTTGCGGACCGGCTGCGGGATCAACTGCTGGAGATGGGGGTGGTCCCCCGGGATGATCCTGTCCGTCCATAAATGGCACCTTGCAACCCAGATCTATTAATTAACAATAGCCAAATTTGAGACCTGGTGCTTGTAATTTGTTATTTGCGGCCTGTGCCTTTTCAACAGCACCGGTTTATCCAGGTTAGGAGAATAACGGAGAACACCATGAAAATCGTATACATGCCGTTTACCTATCTATCCGAATCCACAGCGCGTATCCTGAACTCGCTTGTGGGACCGGTGGTGGTTTACCGGCCATTGAAAACGAATATTCCCGAAAGCCTGGATGCACTTGCATCACAGGGGCTCGTTGAGATCCGCATGCCGATTACCCGGGATGACGACCGGCTGCGCGCCGCTTTGGCGGAATTCACGGACTGGGCACGCATGAACCCGGGAAAAACCACCCCGGGTGCCGGTTTTTTCAGCCAACGACAGGGGGAGATTCCTTTTTTCGACGAAACTGCCATCAACCGGATCCGTTCCGACATCAATCGCTATCGGCAATCCGATCATCGGGCGGATCATGAAACGGAAAAAACGGAGGCCGCGTTCAGCGCCCGCCTGTTCCTGACCCTGGCCCAGGAGAACGACCAGATCACCGATCGACTGGACCATGACCTCAATCGATTCAAGGCCTTGGAGAATGTTTTACTGGATACCCTGAAGGAGTCCGATGAAGCGGATTTCGACCGTCAGGCGGTCGGTGCAGCAACCTGGCGTGACGATCCAGGTGCAACGCTGACCGGGCAGCGGGTTCGTGCCTGGGCCACCCTGGCCGTTGCCGATGCCGTGCTGCCGGAAATGCTGATCACCACCAGTCGCGCGGTGATCGACACGCTGCTGGACACCCATGGCGAAGCACTGCATCTCGAACGGCTGGCCGACATTCGACTTCCCATTCCACCGGCCGGCACGGCGCCGATATTGGGCAAGATGCTGGTTGATCTGGCCAACCAGGAATCTTTGCCATCGGCTGATCTTTCTTCCATCGTGTCCCCGGCCGCCGATGGGGCATCCGGACCGGCCGTCACCGTCACTCTTTTTGGCGCTGCAAATCTGACACCCGCCACCGTCATTCGGCGGATGGCCCCTGCAGCCCTTGCCCTGTCTGGAGAAAATGAAAAATCGAAATCGGTTTGCCACACCCTGATCATCCTGGTGGAAAGTTGATTTTGAGACTGATGAAATGCCCAACTGGCGTGGAATTGAGAGCGATCTGGGGAGGTGCTGAAAAAAACGCCATCAGCGCTTGACTGGGTGTTTTATTTGGTATAAGCCCTTTCCCATAAAAAGAAAGCAGATGTTGATAATTGGATCAACACGCATAGAAACTATTGAAAGGAGACTGTTAAGATGGCTTTTAACCCGATCGTTGACGAGGCCAAGTGCGTTGGCTGCGAAGAGTGTGTCGATGTTTGCCCCGTGGAAGTATTCGAGATGCAGGACGAAAAATCCGTCGCGGTAAACGCAGAAGAGTGCCTCGGCTGCGAAAGCTGCGTGGAAGTGTGCGAAGAGAGCGCCATCACCGTCGAAGAGACTTAATCATTGACGATGCCAAAGACGTTCCAACCCTTGGCGGATCTTGCCGCCAGGGGTTTTTTTGTCCCCGTCGCATTCGACCCCCCATCCATTCAAAATGCCTGGAACCAGCCATGAACCGCTATCTGATAGTCGAAACTGCTTTTGGCTACAGCGCCGTGGCTTTTTCCGCCGAGCCGTTCAAATTGGTGGCGATCAAGCTTCCTACGTCCGATCTTGACGGACTGTGCCGGCCCTTTGATGAGGCCTATTGGCGAATCGACAACAACCACCCGGAAGTACTGAAAGTTGGTTCCATGCTGGTCCGGTATTTCAGCGGTGAACAGATCGACATCCCCTGGCCGGTGATGGACCTTTCCCGCTTTACCCCCTCCCAACAGGCCGTTTATCGCACTGTGGCCAAGATTGCCTATGGTGAAACCGCTTCCTACGGTCAGGTGGCCCGGCTCGCCGGCTTTCCCCGTGCCGCTCGTTTCGTGGGCACCACCATGGCCAACAATCCCTATCCGGTTTTCATCCCCTGCCATCGGGTGATCAAAAGCGACGGGTCACCGGGGCTGTTCGGCGGCGGAGAGTCGTTGAAGGCCAGGATGCTGGCCCTGGAAGCCGCCCTCTGATCGTAGATCCGCGATAGCAAGCGCATTAGGAAAAAACATGTTTGAACACATTCTGGCCGCTAAAAAAAGATTAAAAGGGGTTTCCCATGTAACCCCGATAATGGTTTCACGAACGTTGAACCGGTTGGTTGGTGCAGAGGTCTTTTTTAAATGTGAAAATTTTCAGAGGATCGGAGCATTCAAATTTCGCGGTGCATTCAACAGCATTTCTCAACTTTCCGAACCAGAAAAGGCACGTGGCGTTATTACTTATTCTTCGGGCAACCATGCCCAAGCGGTAGCGTTAGTTGGGAAATTGCTGAATATTCGAACAACGATCGTGATGCCGTGCGATGCACCTGCAACCAAGTTGGCCGCTACAAAAGAATACGGTGCAGCGATTATCGATTACGATCCTGCCAAAGCAAATCGTGAAGATATCGCCAAGGAACTTGAACGAACGCATGGTTATGTAATGATTCCGCCATATGACCACGTGGACGTGATTGCAGGCCAGGGCACTGCCGCTTTGGAGATGTTTGAAGAGATTGCTAATCTCGACACGTTACTGGTGCCTTGCGGCGGTGGTGGCCTATTGAGCGGTTGTGCGGTTGCTGCAAAAGGAGCGGCGAAAAATTGCAAAACAATCGGTATCGAACCTGAACTCGCTGATGATGCGACCAAATCGTTTCACACCAAAAAACTGCACCGGGTAATCAACCCGCCTACGATTGCTGATGGAACCCGGACCCCTTCATTGGGCAAAATCACCTTTCCGCTGGTACTCGAATATGTTGACGATATGAAAACGGTTTCGGAACAGGCGATTATAGACGCTGTAAGATTTATGTTTTACCGAATGAAACTTGTCATTGAACCGTCAGGCGCACTCGGATTGGCGGCTTTGCTCAGTCAGGTGGTCAAACCGAAAGGCAGGATTGGAATCATTTTGAGTGGTGGCAACATTGATTCAGATACAATGATAAAGGTATTGGCGTCTTGATGCGTCATCGATAAACAGTCATCACAACAGTCGGTTTGACTTTAGCACTGTTTGTATCTGAAGTGCATGCTGGATGGTGAAGCCTCTCTTGGTCTATCTGTCACTCTCATGGACAATCTCTGGGAAGTGACCCTTCTTGCAGATTAAGCCATCAATCGGCTCATCGAAGGTCACTGCAAATCCCAAGTGAGCGATGCGAGACACTGTACCTGTCACCTGAATGGTCTGGTCAAAATTGAACAGTGGAAATTGGAGGGTGATGGGTTGCTCAGCGGCAACCTTCCTTGACGTCCTGACAAACAGTCCACCAGCACCGATGTTCTTGATAATGTCGCGAAACCTACCTTCCTTTACAGTGTACGCTGCAATGATATAGGAGGTCCGGCGATGAAACGTGTTCCGCTTGGGTGTGTATATCATTTTCTGTTGATCTTTTCTCTCAGTTTACCCGAGCATTTAAATGTCACAATCCGACGAGGCTTCAACATCATATCGTCACCAGTGGCCGGATTCCGGCCCTTGCGTTCATGTTTATCCCTCACACTGAACTTACCGAAACCACTTACCAATACATCCTCACCAGTCTCCAGCGTTGCTTTAATGGTCTCAAGGAGGGATTCAACAATTTCAACGGATTGAATCTTGAGAAATCCAAGTTCATTATAGACCTGCTCAACGATGTCCTTCTTCGTCAGTGCCATGGGTGGGCCTCAGTGTAATTTGGTGTTAATGCGGTAGGTGGAAACAAATTTTTGAACCCTTTGAACCCACCGATCCCTTTTTATGTCAATGGGTTGGTATCCCTTAGCAATCTTGGTGGAAGGGGACAAAACTAAAGTTGATCTGTCGAGTATTGCATAACGGTCAGGTAGATCTTAGCTTTTAGCTGGAACCCAGCTGAACAATTGCGTTTAGTATGGAGCCACGGGTAAATGAATTCATTCATCTACCTCCTCCTTGGGTAGGCCTGGTCCGGGCCTACCCATCTTATTTCAAACCCCTACCGATTACCCGCCCGTCTCCTAAAGCACGCAGGCCGCGTCGATCTTCAATATTGCTGCTTTGTCGCCTTCAGGTTGAAATAGAACTGCCCGTTTTTTGCCTTCTTCAGATCGAATTTACCGGCCATGAATTTTATCCTATTTATCTATTGTTAGGTGCTAAAAATTCTCACTTATTTCGCAGATTCACGAGATTTAGAGAAATGGATATCAGGAAGTTCTCTTTGAGTTGCTAGATCAAGCGAAAAATAATCCTGCTTTTCAAATCTAAACTTCCTTGCGATTAAGGATGCAGGAAAGGATTCAACTAACGTGTTGAATTTATTTACGGAACTATTATAGCGATTTCTAGCTTTTTGGATATCCTCCTCAATATCATTTAAATTGTTTTGCAAATCGATGAAATTGGCGCTGGCCTTAAGATCGGGATAAGCTTCAGCTAAAGCCAAAACACCTTGAAGCGATTTCGATATCTGACTTTCCTCCTCAACACGATCGGACGTAGCTGTCGAACTATATCGTTGGTTACTTATTGACATTAGAATTTTGGATTCATGCTCACTGTATCCTTCAATTACTCGTATCAAATTAGGTATCAAATTGAAGCGCCGTTTCAACGTAACATCTATACCACTCCAAGCTTCCTCAATCCTGTTTTTATATTTGATAAATTTATTATAAGTTCCAATAAGCCAAGCGACTGAAACAAAAAGAAAGAAAATAAAAAAAACTATTACCGGCTCCACAACAACTCCTTTTATAAGGAATCATTTGGTAAGACATTAACATTTTAAAGCAGCTGCTAAAGCCCGGTTACCCTGTTCCTGCCTGTGTTTTTAGATTGGTACAGAGCACCATCTGCCCGATTCACAAAATCTTCGACTGGCTCAGATGCTTTAAAGGTGGAAACCCCAAAACTGAGAGTGATTTTACCCAGGCTCTCCCCAGTGCTTTTCTTTTTCAAATCTAACCGCTCAAAGGCGAGGCGTATATCGTCGGCCAACTTCATGGCTCCATCAAAAGGAGTGTCAGGCAGCAGAATGGCAAATTCTTCACCACCCAGCCGTGCGGCAAGGTCCTTTCCCTTGATCGAGTGCTTGATGGTGGCAGCGACCATCCGGAGCACGTTGTCGCCCACCAGATGACCATGGGTGTCGTTGACTTTCTTAAAGTAATCGATGTCGGCAATAATCAGGCAAAGGGACGTTTTTTCGGCGATGGCCTGGCTTATTGCCTCCCTTAGTTTTTTTTCAAATCCCCGTCGATTGTCAATCCGGGTCAAAGGATCTTTAAGCGCTTCCTCCCGGTATTGTGCCATTTTGCTTTTCAGCTCATCGATTTCTTTGGCCGCCTGCTGGAGTTGATCTTTGAAGGAACCATTGGTAGATTCCAGACTCTTGATTTCATTTTTAATCTTTATGACAACCTTTTCCAGGTCCATTTCAGACAGGCTGGGAACTAACGATTCATTGATACTTTCCAGATGGTTTTCAGACGCAGAATAATGCTGGCTCGTTGTTTTTATCGCGCCGACAATCTCAGAAAAAACCTTTCTCAGTCCTTCTCGAACCAGCGTGGTCACCGTTTCAGAGCCACTGGCGATGTACTGATTGTAAAGCTGCCGGTTGATCTCTTCGGAAAAGGTGCCGTTGTTTTTTTGATGATCGTCTATGGCTGCATTAAGCTTTAGATTTTTATCAGATGCATACTCATACCAGATGCAATAATTCAGTGGGTCGGTGGGAAGGCCATGTCTGCCGATCAGTTCCAGGGCCAGGCGCAGATACTGTCGTGAATCCTCAATGCTGTCATTGTATTGCATAGTACAGTCCCCTATCGCAGCCGATCAGCGGCAATGCCGCGATCTGCGTAGTTGGTTTTATACGGGCTCCCTCACATTTTTCGATCGACTTGGACAAGATATCAATAATTTGATTATGTTTTTAATATCTTGAACGATATTTGGGAATACATCAAGAATTATATTGATTATTCGCCTCACAAAAATTGTGTCATACGTGCCTGCATCGAATCACCAAGAACGTACGGTAAATTTAAAACGAAAATCCTTAAATTCTATATTTACGGAAGGTTAGAACACTATCCACTACATCCAACAGTTCAAGGAACAGAATAACGAAAGCTAAAGTATCCTAAAAAATAACCGACAATATTCAAGGTGAAACGATCCAAATAAATTTTCCGAGGTATATAATATGCCTGCAAAAAAAGGCGACGCCAAACAACAGATAAAGAATTTCTTTATAAGTGGCTTGGATGATAACACTGATATCGAAATCAAGCGTAAAGTAATCTTGATAAATGTAATAAGTATAATTGGGATAATAAATCTTGTTCCATTGGGTATTTCCGCTATTATTAGAGAGAAATTAACATTGGGTACATTCGATTTAATTGTAGCAACTGTGTTAATTGTTCTCCTGGTATTGCTTAGAAAATCAGGTTATCATCTTCTTATCAGCTTCTTTGGTGTTGCTTTTGCGGGGGCCTTATTTGTCTATCTTTTTGCAACTGGAGGAATCAATAATACTGGACACCTTTGGTGTTACTCCTTCCCATTATTCGCCACATTTCTTCTTGGTTCCAAAAAAGGAGCGATTGCTACATTAATTTTATTGTTTCTTGCCATCCTAATTTTTTCGATTGAAGACCAGTCATTTATTACGGCCTCCTTTGCCAGAGATTTAAAAATCAGGTTCATTTGCTCATTTATACTGGTATTTGCATTTTCTGTTTCTTTTGAAAATGTGAGGGAAAAGACTCAAAAGCAATTAGGCTTAAAAAATATTGAACTTAAGGAAACAATATTCGAATTAAAGAAGGCTGAAGAGGCATTGAAGAATAGCGAAACGCTGCTTAAAGCTACTATCGAATCGACGGCTGATGGCATATTAGTGGTTGACGAAATTGGGCAAGTTCTATCAAAAAATACTCGTTTTGGGGAAATGTGGACAATCCCAAAAAAAATTTTAAAAAGTAACGATGATGAAAAATTACTCAATTTCGTTTTAGATCAATTAAAAGATCCCAATATGTTTATTTCAAAGGTACAAGAGGTATACCAATCAGATAGACGAGACTTTGATATCCTTAATTTCAAGGATGGGAGGGTTTTCGAGCGATATTCGGAGCCGCTTATCGTTGGCCACAATAGAGCAGGGCGTGTATGGTCTTTTAGAGATATCACAGAACGTAAAAGAGCGGAAGAAGAAAGGGCACGGTTGCAGAACAAATTACAACAGGCTCAGAAAATGAAGGCTGTCGGCACACTTGCCGGAGGTGTTGCTCATGATCTTAATAATATTTTGTCCGGTATTGTAAGTTACCCCGAATTAATATTAATGGACTTACCTGAAGATAGCCCAATAAAGGAATCAATAAAGACTATTCAGGAATCAGGTAAGAAGGCGGCTGCAATTGTCCAAGATCTTTTAACGTTAGCAAGAAGAGGGGTACCAACCAGTGAGATTGTTCATCTAAATGATGTAATATCGGATTATCTTATCAGTCCGGAATTTAATAAATTAAAAATATTTCACCCTTTAGTCGAAATAGAAACTTGTTTTGATTCTTCACTTTTAAATATTATGGGATCCCCATTCCATCTTTCAAAAACAGTAATGAATTTGATTTCCAATGCAGCCGAAGCTATGGCTGAAGGTGGTACTATCAGGTTGAGCACAAAAAATTACTATATGGACCAACCCATAGGTGGTTATGATGATGTTGTAGAGGGAGACTATGTTGTTTTAACGATCACAGATCATGGTGTGGGGATAGCTGCTGAGGAAATAAATAGAATTTTTGAGCCATTTTACACAAAAAAAGTCATGGGGAGAAGCGGAACCGGATTGGGAATGGCAGTTGTATGGGGCACAGTCCAAGATCACAATGGATATATCCATGTTGAAAGTGAGCTAAAAAAAGGCACAACCTTTAAACTCTATTTTCCAATAACGAGAACAGAAAAAGCAACTAATCAAAAATCAATAGAAATTTCTGATTATAAAGGCAATGGAGAATCAATACTTGTGGTTGATGATGTTAGCGAACAACGAAAGCTCGCCTCAAAAATACTATCTAAATTAGGATATTCTGTAAAATCAGCCTCAAGTGGGGAAGAGGCAGTTAATTTTATCAGAAATGAAACGCCGGATTTAATAGTTTTGGATATGATAATGTCGCCTGGAATTGATGGATTGGAAACATATGAGCGAATTATTTCAACGCATCCCTGCTAGTCTTTGTGGCTGTCGTGTGAGACTCGTTCAAAGATAAATTTCAAACCGACAGTTGATAGGTGATTTTGCTGGTATGATCTGTGCGCTGCAGCAACCGGGCAGGCCGTAACGCGAGTGAACCTTGAGAAGGCCCCGATGGAAAACAGAGTCATGGCAAGTCGGACTGATGCGGCGTATCGAAAGAGACGCCAACAGCCACCAAAAGCCTAAAACCACCGCGCCCATCTTCGACTCTACTGGGTTGGTTTTTCAGCATTAAAAGCGGTGATATGGTCGATTTGTCTTTTGCCATCCGATCCTATACAATGATCGCTGCCCTGCCATTATCCCCAAGGGCTGAATTGACTCACTTCGCTTCACCAAGTATTCGCAAAATGGTCGCCCGATCGGCATCGGGGTTCTGATTTAAAATGGCGGCCACGCGGCGGGCGGTGTAGGCAGTGGCGATGGAGGTACCGGCATAAATGCCCGGATCGCCCTTGTATCCCACCGGGAGGTCGGCCAGGCCTGGGGCGGACACGGCAACGAAATCGCCGAAGTTGGACTGGTCCCATGCATCGCCGTTCGGGGTTAAGGCTCCAACGCCGATCACATTATCATAGGCCGCCGGATAGACCGGGTTGCCCGTGGGGGCGTTGCCTGCGGCCGCCACCAGAATCAGACCCTTGGTTGCGGCATAGCGGACGGCAGACGCCAGCAGCGAACTGGGCGTCTCCGTTCCCCAGCTTAGGCTCAGTACACGGGCACCTTTTTCGATGGCATAGTCAATACCGCGCATCAGCGTGTATGTGGATGTAAACCCGTTGTCGTCAAATGTACGGATGGCAACCACCGGGCTGCCGGTGGGTGTGTCTGCTGCAGATCCCATGGGGTTGACCGCTCCTGCGGCAATCAGGGTCATCTGGGTGCCGTGGCCCAATTCGTCACCGACCTCGGCACCTGGTGAGACGGCATCGTAGACTGCCTGGACGAACGGGCTGGCCTCGTAATCAGAAAGCAAGCCAGAGTCCATCACCGCGACTATGGTCGCGCCGGAAGATGGGGGCTGAGAAGGTGGAGGAGATGATGATGACCGCGTCCCACCCGCTGCTGGACCACCGCCTTCCAGCGGGTAGGCATTATCTGGTTCGGCGGTTTGAACTCCTGGGGTGTTGGCGAGCGTTTCGGCGATCGCCGGCACATCACTGCCATGGGGCAGGCGCAGTCTGACGATGCCCAACGGGGCATATGCGTCGACGATGGTTGCGCCCAGCCGATCCAGCAGCGCCGCAAGGGTGGCTTCCGTGATATTCGGCGTCAAGCGGAGCAGCAGGATGTCACTCACATGATAGGTACCGTCGCCATTGTTGACGACGTTCAGGTTTACGCTTTTTTTCAGCGGTCGGACCAGCGCTTCCTGACCCTTGTAAAAGATGCGGATTTCCCAGAGCCGGGGTTCGCTGGTCGCGGATGCCTTGTCTTTTCGCCAGATGAGGGCATAATCGACGGATTTCAATATACTGGCTATGGCGGATCCGATGGGCCGGTTGTCGAAGGTCGCGGTAATCTTGGGATTGATGCGTGGATCGATATGGATGCGGACGCCCTGGTCAGCCAGCAATCCCAGAATTTCCGAAAGGTTATTATCCCTGGCCTGTAGGGTGATCCGGTCACCGTCCAAGCGGACATCGGGTTCCGCTGCCGGCACGAGAATCGGGTTGATCGCCAGGCAGAGCAGAAGAAAACAAGTTGCTTTTCCGATCGGGTTCATTTTTCTCACCCCCCATCACTTATGGACCGTCCGCCTTAAAATCATCTGTTGACGGGGTCCCCTTAGATGACTCCTCTTCCACGAATTCGGAAGCGCTTTGGACCAGCTTGAAAGGTGCCTTCAAGGTTCTTTCCATTAGGTTGAGTACCCCTTGGCCCACGTCTGCCGGCCGCATGGGTTGGACACGCAGGTCGCTCCATTTACCTTGTATGCGAATCGGAACGGAGATCAGCGAACCGCCGGCGATATAGTTGATTACGGGGAGCTGGTTGACAACGCCGTCAACGTTTTTGAACGGGGCCGCCAGCAGGATGATGTCCGCCGTGGCGGCTTGCAGGTCGAGGCTGCCCTGGCCGGTGATTTTCAGGTCGCTTCCATCAAAAAGAATTTCATCGAACAGTAATTTTCCGTCTCCGATTTTGGCCTTAATATGGGCTGTTTTGTATGGTAAGCCCTTTTTCTCGAGGTCGGATTTTTCGCTGACGAACACATCGGTGGTCTCGAGATAGGAGATGACTTTCGTCGTCACGTTGGCATACATAATTCTCCCGTTCTGCGATGAAACATCCAGTTGGCCGGACAAGAATTGAAGCGGATTTTCACGGGTGGGCGGCAGCGTGATCACTCCGGTTAGGTCGTAGGTGGCTTCGGCCTCAATCGGCATCTGCCATAAGCATTGGTCCGTCTGCTGGAGCGACGCGCCCTTGGCTTCAGGGGTCATGGTGAAAGCCAACCCGCTGGGTGAGAATTCGATCTTCCCGGTGGTGGAGATGCCGCACACATCCGCCTTGTCGATCCGGACGTGAATGCGGTCGTCGTCTATATGGATGTCGGCTTCCAGGGGAGACCAGGTAAACCTGCTGTAAGTGAAATCGACGACGTTGAGGTGAATGTCTCCCCGCGGGACAAACTTGGCGCGCGGTTCCTGCTCGGCCATGGATTCTGCGTTGTCCTCAGCGGCTGGTTGCAAGGAGCGGATCAATGCCTCATCCAACCGGTCGGCATTCACGTTGAGGTCAAATACCAGGTTCCCATCGCTGCGCTTTAATAAGCCGTCTACAACCATTTGGCTGTTGAGCAGGGATATAGCTGAGGGAGCGATCGTGAGTTGATCGTCGCGGCCGTCAATGGCAAACTGTTTTACCTCGATAGGATCGCGAACGATGCTTTGCAGATGCAATCCTTCACCAGACAGTTTTCCGGAAAACGAGGTGTTGAGCGGTGCTGCGGTATCGATCACGCTGCGAAAGTCGCCTTCCAGTCGACCGGACAGGGTGCGGTTGTCTCTGAGCAGCCGGTTGGCGGTCTGGCTTTCGATATTTCCCGAAAAGGCAAGCTCGATGCTGCCGGTCTGTATTCTAGCCGAGCCGGTCGCCTTGGAATGACCGTCGGAAAACTGGAATTTGCGGATCTCCAAGTCTTCGGGAGCGTAGGTGAAGTCAGTGATAAGCACCACGCCACCGGCGGATTTCCCTTCACCTTTAAGCGACACCGTTTTGCGGATATTGTCCCATACGATGTTGACCCCGGTCAGATCAAGCGGCGGTTTGATCTGGAGATGTTCTGGGATGGGCAGGATCGTGCCCATCCAGTCGAGGGCCGCTTGTCCCATGGATCCATCGATCTGAAGCGTTGCCGAATCAGGATTGATGATGCCTTTGGTTCGGCCGGATGCAACAAACGACCCGTCTAAAAATTCGACGCCTACGCCCGATGCCCGCTCTTTACCGGGAATGTAAACGATCTCACCCCCCGAGAGAACGTACGCGTACGACAGCCAGGGCCTTTTCAGGCGGATCGCTTGCGGTGTCCCGACAATATTGAATGACCATTGAGACGGCTTGGTGAGCGGTCCCCTGATCTCGAGATGGGACAGGGTTGCCTTGCCAGTTACGGTCTCGATGTGGTTTTTTGCCTTCTCCAGGCCTTTAAAACCGGTCAGCCAGGTGTACATGGGCGCTGCATCCACCACCGCCGAAGGGCAGGCGATGGTCAGGGTGGACGCTTTCTCCCAATCGATGGCGGACTCCAGATGCTCAAACGTCGCTCCCTTGAAATGGCCGCTGACCTGTTTAAAAACCACACGCTTGTCTTCGTAAGCCACATCGCCATCCATGCGCTCCAGGTCGGCCTCGATACCGGGGATGGTGACCAGACCCTGGGCGATATGGCCGGCGGCTTTCATTTTTTTCGGTTGCCAGCCCTTTGGGTCGACATCAAAGGCGGCAAAATAGGTGACATCGGTCAGTATGCCCTGCTTGGCAATGTTAAAGGCCGTGCGGATGGCCTTCAAGTCGCCGACAAGGTCACGGGTGACTTGACTGGCCACGCCTATATCGATTTGTCTGGTGTCAGCATTTATTTCCAGGAGTGCGCGCCCGCTTTCAGCTGCAGGCGCAATAGCGGCAGTGGCGGAGAGATTCAGCGGCGGCTTGGCAGATTGCAGTGTGTCGAAAGAGAGGACTTTTTTCTTATCGGTATACTCAAGGCTGCCGGCGATGACCACCGTTTCCAGATCCAATCGGCGCCCCTTGCGCGTGACCGTCAGGGATGGAAACCGAAGGTCAAAGCGGCTGTGCACGGTTTCGGGGCTGCTGACGGTGACGGTTGCCTCGACCGCTGTGCGGGTGTCCGCGACGGTAATGTCTGCGGGCAGGGGGGCATAGGCCAACAGCGGTCCCAGGCTGATGTCGCTAATACTGATCTGACCGCTGGCCTGCCTGCTTTCGATGCTGGCTTCGAATTTCAGCGCCAGTTCGCCGGTCAATTCGGACCGACAGTCCAGATTTATCAGCAGATTTCCGCTGTCATTGGCCGCATAGGCGTCGATACCGTCGATCTGGAGGTCTGGTGCATCGGAAAATACCAGCGTCAGTGAACCGTCCTCGATCCGCAGATCGGTTCCCGGATCGATGGTCGCCAGGGCATTGAACAGGCCTCCGATGGCCATCCTGACGGCCTCTTCATAGCCCCCGTCACTTTTTTCCTTAGCTGATGACGGTGCTTTCAGCGGATCCGCTCCCAAGCGGAACCGGGTGTCTGGCCTTGTCAGCACCAGGCGGCGGATACTGAGGCGGCCGGTCAAGATCGCCAGGAGCCTGGGGTAGATTGATATCGCCTGAGCCTGGAGCGCAAATGCCTCCGGCCGGTGAAGCTTGATGCCGCTTGCTTTTAAATGGGGCAGGGGAAAGAAGCTGACGTCCAGGCGGTCATAATCCAACTTGCTGCCGGTTGCCTGGGCGGTTTTATCGACGATAAATGACTTCACCATCTCGCGGTTGGCTATCAGTTGGGAGGTCAGGACGGCAGTCAGCAGCAGGGCGATGACGCCGCCGACACACGCCAAACTGACCATCAGAATTTTCCGGGTGGTGCGCATTTATTTTCCTTCGGACCGGGCCAGAAATTTTCCCACCAGCATGGCGATGAGGATGGTCATGTACAACTGGCCGGTAATGGCGATGAGCACCGTCATGGATCGGGCCAGATGGGAGACCGGGGTAACGTCTCCATATCCCAGGGTGGTCAGGGTTACAAAACTGAAGTATAAATAATCGCCTAACTGCGGCACGCTTCCACCGGGGAAAGTGATGGCCTGGCTGGCTGAATTATAGATATTGTGATGAACCACATCTGAAATGACCAGCAACACCGCACTGAGCACACCGAGCAGCAGGTATCCGTTGATGGAACTGAGGATAATGGTGCGGTTGACATCCCGGCTGTGGGCGATGTGACGGATCATCAGCACGACAATGGCCACCAGGAATAAAAACGTTGTGATGGAATCGACCAGGTGGATGAAGTCATTGCTTACAAAATAATTAATCCACGTGGTGGCTGCCGTCAGAGAGCCCAGCGGAAGCAGTATTTTTAGCGATTTGGTTGAGAAATCCAGAGAGAATATACCCGAGAAGAAAATGGCGGTCAGCAGCAGGTCCTTTGCCAGGGAATCCCTCTCCTTGAAAAGGGGGAACAGGACGATCAGTGCCAGCAGGCAGACCAGCAGGATAATATTGTTGCGTGGCAGGTTCTTAAGTTTCATTGCCTTGGTTTCCAGGCTCAGCGGTTGTCCATGATTTTTTCGAGGATGACTTTGGTGATCAGGTAGGTCGGCTTGACGCCCTCCTTGCCCATCGCTCCGGCGGCCAGGGTGCTTCCCGTTTTGATCGGATTGTCCGAGGCATAGTAGGCATAGCGCACCGGCATATCCTCGCGGGCGTTGCCCTTGATGATCGCCGCACTGATCGCCCGCTGAAAATGGCCGCCCTCCATTTCCAATCCGATGGTCTTCCAGTCCGACTGAAATTTTTCCAGCATATCCCGATTCTGCAGCGAGGTGCCCAAAACGGTGACCATGGGGCCCACGAACACGTTCTGCGTATCAGGAAAATCCGACGCAGAGAGATCGTTGTCGACCCGGTAGTTGTCCGAGGTGCCTTCGAATACGTGGGCCGTGGCCAGCATGATGTCTCCTTTGTCGCCGGTCAGGATGCCCGCCTTGCCCATGATGGAGATGGAACTGAAGTCAAAGGCGACGGTGGAGTCGTTCTTGCTGTAGGATTCCAACAGGTTTTCCATGATTTCGAAAGCCTGGGCCCCGAAGGCATAGTCGATTACCAGGATGACCGGGGCGGTTTCGGCCGATTCAGGCACGGTGATGTTGAGCTCCGGGTGCAGTTCCACCCCATTCAACCGGCCAGTATCGATGATCTGGCAGTCGATGTGCGCGCCGGAACGGTCGGGCAGTTCGAAAAAGCCATGCGCCGCGGCGAAGTTTTGGATTTCCTCCTGGTGTTGGCGCAGGTCGTGGAAAAAATCAAACAGGCTGCCGCTGGGTGGCTGCCCGGCTTTGGGCAGTGCCGCGAACCCGTATATGACATTCAGCACGCTGTGAAGGTTGGCGCTGATGATGTGAATTGGCCGCTGGTGAAGGTTCTGCCGAATCAACTGCGCTTTGATATCCGAGGCCCACTTTTTTTCGTACTCTTGCTGACCGATGATGCGCATGAGTGACGGGGTCAGGTAGACGATGATGGCGTCGTTCCTGTTGCTGCGTTCGGCCTCGATACGCTGGCCCAGACGGTGAATCAGATGAAACAGCCCGTTGTTGCTGCCGTGCTGTTTTTTATTGGCTTCGAGATAGTTAAACGTGTCCCGCGTTTCCCGGTAGGGTCGGCCTAAAATAATGCTCAGGCTCCACAAGGCCTGGTCCAGAACGGCATCGGAGAGCGGGTCTTGTTGGCGAACGGATTTTTCCAGTTCGCTCCATTCGATGGTGAGATTACCCGAATCATCGGTCATGCGGCTGTGGATTTTGCGGGCCTCAACAACCAGAAAGGTCATATGGGTGAGAATGTCGTATATCTCGCTGAGACCCCGGGTGATCACGAAACACATTTCGTTTTGCCCCACCCGGTAGCAGGTTCGCCGGCGCTTCAAGGGAATGGTCGGCTGCAGCGGATCGTTTTTAAACGGGTCCTCCTCGGTGAGGATGATGCGATTGCACTCTTCGATTCCTTTGGGCAGGCGGTCGATGACGTATTCGAGACCTTTGAGTTCCACGATCCGGGGGTCGTTCATGCTGCCGTAAATTTCCGGGCTCAGGTTTCGCAGGCACTGCTCCAGGGCCTTGCCCATTTTTCCACACGGGCGATAGAACCCGCGGATAGCCGATGCGTCGGTCAGGGTTTTGAATTCACGAATGGCATGACGGGCTTTCTGGGCTTTGGTGAACGCTCTCACGGTTCATCCTCCATATAGCAAAAACCGATGACAGGCGGTTGATGTCGGTGCGCAGACACCTGCGATCAAAACACCTGCCATCGGTGACCGATGGTCTGAAAACTAAACCAACCAGGGCAATCGCGGACACCGGCTCACTCCGCCAGCGGAATCCAGCGTTTGATGGTTGTTTGCATGGTGCCTTTTTGCCTGGCCTGGTCGATAAACGCGTTGACCGCTTCAACCAGGTCGGGATCATCCTTTCTCAATCCCCAGGCCAGGAACTCTTCACTGAACATGACGGGAAGGGGCTTGACCCCGTCGGACTGATTCTGGGCAGCCATCATCAGCACAATGGGTGCATCGTGCACGAATACATCGATGCGACCGGCGATCAGGGCCTTCAATGCCTCCTCCTGGTTTGGAAAGGCATTGATCGCCTTGGCACCGGTGCTCTTCTGACGGATGAAGGCTTCTCCGGTGGTGCCTTTGACCACGCCGATTCGCCAGGTAATGGACTGGGCAAAGGCGGTTTCTCTATTTGTAATGAAGGTGAACTTATGCAAATCCTTCACTAAAATCATCAGTCCGCTTTTGAAGTAGGGCTTTGAGAAGGCAATTTTGTATTGTCTGGCCAAGGGTGACGGACATGCCGGACATGATAATGTCCGTGCGGTTGTCCAACAGTGCCGGTATCTGGTCCTCCCATGGGACCTCGACGAACACCGCCGTCTTTTCCAGATAGTCCGCCAGGGCCATGGCCATCTCGGCTTCCAGACCGCTGATTTTATCATTCTGCTTGAAAATCAATGGCGGTGCATCCGGTGAAACGCCCACGCGCAAAATGCCCGGATCGGCCTCGATGACGGCAGGCGGTGCCGTGGCGCAGGCGTACAGGATCATGCTGCAAGTCAAAATGATAATCGAGCAGTTGAATTGGATTACGAAATGATGTTGTCATGCCTCAGTCCCTTTTTATGATGTGAGTCAAGTGTGTCGGACGTGCATATGAGATGGACGGGTGCGCCCCGGCCGCCGGTTGACCCATCCTTGCCGCTTAACTTCAAGGGGCTACTTGAGATCCGACAGCCAGGAGGGATCTTCGATCCATTTGACTTTCAGCTTGATCAACTCGTCGGACTGCCGCATGGTGTTGAGAAAATTGGTGGTCCAGTTAATCATCTGGGCGTCTCCCGCCGGCATGGCGATGCCCAACGGCTCATAGGTAAACGGGGTGATCAGTGAAACCAGTCCTTCGTTGGGGTGACGCAGCAGCGACAGCACGCAGACATGGTAATCGGCCACCAGGGCGTCCACCTGGTTGGAGAGAACCATATCGACGGCTGCGTTGTAGTCCTTGGCGGTGACCAGCCGGGCCTTGGGCATCATGGTTTGGACCAGACCTGCGGAGGTGGAACTTTCCAGGGCCGTGAAAGCAAATGCCTCGGAATTGAGTTTTGAGGTGTCTTCGGAGGTCACCAGAGACTTGAACTTGGTCAACAGGGCCTTGCCGGAGATGTGATACGGACCTGCAAAGGCCACTTTCATGTTACGTTCGGGGGTGATGGTCATGCCTGAAATGACCATGTCGACTTCACCGGCTTCCAGCGCAGGCAGCAACTCGGGGAAGGGTTTGATGACCAGGCTCAGCTCGACGCCCATGGCGCCGGCGATATAGCTGGCCAGATCTACATCCAGGCCCATGGGTACGCCGGATTTATCCAGCATGTTCAACGGCGGCATATTGGCTGCCGTGCCCACGCGAAGGATGCCGCTTTGCGCAATCCGGTCCAGGTTCGAGGACGTCATGGTGCCGCTGTTGGTATGGGCACACGCTGTGGCAAAAACAAGAACAAGTAACAGCAGAAGACCACGTTTGAACTGTTTCATTGCTTTCTTCCTCCATACAATAAGTGTTGATTGAAATTAGCTTGGTGGTTTCCAAAAAAGTAGACTGTCTGCGTGGATCGGTTTGCGAAGTCAGGGTGTTCAACGGGTGGCGCGGCGGTTACTCCCAGCCGGCTACCTCGTACCCTTTTTCGAACAGGCAGCGTTCAACGATGCCTCTGAACACCCAGGGGGGATTGTCTTGAGCCATCATGCCGGCAGTCATGGATGCGACGCCGCCTCCCACGGCTCCGGCAACGGCTCCCCGGCCGGGATCGCCACCGAGAACCGCTGCAGCGGCCGCACCGGCGACAGCCAGTGCGGCTGCGTCATTGGCCGCGTCCTGCGATCGTTGCGCGTCGTTGTTCTCACTGGCACCGGTCTCCCGCGCCATCATCCAACAGTCGTCAATATCGGCCCGGGCGGTCTCTTTGCCCATGATGTGATAGTGGGCGTTGGGATAGAGAATCGGCTGTTTCACCGATTCAACGGCCGATGCAGGCAGCCAAGAGAGCAAGACCACGAGGTTTGCCAGGGTCAGGGTGATTGGTTTCATATACCGCCTTTGCGTTCAAAAAAACCGGGGACCGATTCGGTTGACGCCGAGATGCCGAATGAAAAAAAGTGATTTTTCAGGCTACCTGCGGTCTAAATGGTACCCGTGCAGGAAATGGTAGGTCACAAGGATGTAAATTAACACATAGCCCCACCAGGGTCAATAACTCCGAATTGGATTCACCCAATCGGGCAGGCACGGATGGGCCTGTTTGCTGAATGGTGCGATGTCGGTTGAAACGGGCCGATATCAGCCGATTTCCGGGTAGATTATTTTTCGGCAGGGCGGACAGATGGTGTGCGAAAATTCGGCTTCGGAATTCATGGAGAAAAACGCTTCCCCATGGCGCCATTTGCCTTTTTCATCCCTAATTTTCTTGCAGCCGGAGCAGATGGGCAACAATCCCCGGAGCATCTCGTTCTCGGCTTCGAGAACTTTCTGCTGGCTGAGGGATGCTTCAAGCTTCAGGAGCAGTTCAGCCCGCTCCTTCTCGACCTTGTTGGCTACTCACCATTGCGGTCCACCCATTGGTCCAGATGGATCGGCTCGACAATGCGGCAGGACATGGGCTTCCACTGGCAGGCGGCGCTGACTTCAACCCCAGATTGAATGATGGATACCGGCCGGTCCGATGAAACAACCACGACAATGATATCCGCGTGTTCGGCGGTGAACCGCAGGGCCGAATTGTAGCGGGCGCCGCGGGCACGGTCTTCGCCCACGATGGCCCGCCCGTCCAGCAGGCAGGCAAACCCGTGAAGATGCATGTCGGCGCCGATATGCAGGGCGCCGTCCACCCTGATAAGGGATTTGGCCAGGTCGAGGATGGCCGGCTCCCGCAAATCCAGGGGGCGGTCGAAGCACTGACCGGAAATGATCACCGGCGAGGGATTGAGGTCCAAAACGAGGGTGGCGCCGTGTTTCTGGTCTTCGGCCTGATGAACCAGGGCGGCGATGATTTTTAAAACGGTGGTGCCCGTTTCCGGATCGAGGTCCGATTCCAGCAGCGCCTCTTCCAGGTGTACCAGGTTGGCCCGCCGGGTGGTGGACTGGTAGGTGCCGTCGGCAAAACTGCATACCCTGTCGTCGACAACCTTCAGAAAACCGTGTCCGCCCCTGAAATCGGCGGTAATGCTAAAATCAGGCAGACGGTCGACAGCGATTCCGGCCACGCAGCGGCCGTCGGAAACCAGCTTTAGACTGGACTGCTCCACAGCGGCCAGCAACTTGCGGACATGCTTGATGTTGCCCATGGTGGGCTGTTCCGCCGGGGAAAAATGAGCCAAAAACGGTATGTGAGCCAGCGCCTGGGGTTCAACAAAAACCAATTCCCCCCGGGGCCAGGCACCCTCTTCCCTCGTCCGTGAAAGATCCAGGATCGCATCCAGGATGGGATAGATGCGCAGCCGGGTATCCCAACCGAGCAGGACGTTCATGCGGTCGACCACATCGTCGCGGACCGCATGGGTGGCGTATTCCCGCAGAAAACTGCCCGAGATGCCGGTGTAGAAAGTGCTTTCACTGGCCATGTCATGGGAAAAACGCCAGGCCGCGTGTTCCAGCCAGCGCTCGGTGGGCCCGATGCTGCACATGTCCGGGTGATGCTCGGTAAACCACATCTGGTAATAGACGGATCCGGATCGGCCGCCATATGAGATTAGACCGGTCATCTGAAGATTCTTCTCCGGCATGATGTGGCTGTATTTCAGGCTGCCGCGGTGGATGGACGGACGGGTTCGCCATTCCTGGTTTTCTACATACAATTCATTCAGCCGGGGTTCGTGGCCGTACAGAAGATTCTGGGGATCGAAGATGAACATGGGGGTATCCGATCCCACGGCGAAAACCATGGCCGCCCGGCTGGGGCCGGAGAAGTGTGACAGGCCGTCACGAAGGCCATCCAGGGTGTCGCCGATGCAATGGCAGGTAAAGGGGTTGAGGGTCACGATGGTGTTCCGTAGGCTTTCGGATTCGGCAAAAGGATCATGGGAAACTATCTGTTGAGACTCTTAATCGACCCCATTGATTTTGTCAATTGACTGCCGGGATGCTGTCCGCGGCACCCTTTGGACAACCGTTTTATTGATAGGTTATACCCACCAGTGTGCCGTCGATGACTCCTCATTGCCTTCCCGGACCCATTCCTTACAGTTGACTTGAGGCTATTGCTCATTTTAAAATTGGAGCAGAATGTGAGCGATGGATAATTTTTTTTTCGTGGCCACTTCTACAATGTTCCAATCCCCAACAACTGAACAGGGGTGTCGAAACCATGCGCAAAGACCTAAAGCATGCTCTATTGAGATGGATTGATTCAGAAGCGGGAATTGAAAGCCTTGCGTCAGGCGGAGCTCAAAAGACCGTCGACTGGCCGAGAATCATTCCGTTTGTTCTGCTGCACCTGGCCTGCCTGGGGGTCCTGTGGGTCGGATGGAGCCCGGTGGCGGTATGGACATCTCTTCTTCTCTACCTCGTGCGCATGTTTGCCATCACTGGTTTTTACCACCGCTATTTTTCCCACAAAGCCTTCAAGGTCGAAAGAGGCTGGCAATTTGTCTTTGCCGTGTTGGGCAATGCATCGGCCCAGCGGGGGCCGCTGTGGTGGGCGGGTCATCATCGTCATCACCATCGCTTTGTGGATACGGAAAAGGATGCCCACTCCCCCTCGCAGCATGGGTTCTGGTGGAGCCATATGGGTTGGCTGACCTCCCGCGCCAATTTTGCGACGCCATACCGCTATGTCAAAGAGTGGACTCGCTTTCCCGAACTGGTTTGGCTCAACCGTTTCGACACGGTCGTTCCCATTTTTTTGACAACCTGTCTTTACCTGTTTGGTGCACTTCTGGAACGGGTTGCCCCGCAGATGGGAACCAGTGGTGGTCAGATGGTCGTCTGGGGTTTTTTTATCTCCACCGTCATACTTTTTCACGCCACCTGCACCATCAACAGCCTGGATCACATGTTCGGTACCCGGCGGTTTGATACGCCGGACACCAGCCGCAACAATGCGCTGCTGGCCCTGATCACCCTGGGAGAGGGGTGGCACAACAACCATCACCACTATGCGGTGTCGGCCCGCCAGGGCTTTCGCTGGTGGGAAATCGACATCACTTACATGCTGCTGAAGCTCATGGCCCGGTTCGGCATCGTTCGGGATTTGCGACCGCTGCCTGAAAGGCTCCGCTCCGGATAGATTGGCCTCCGGCAGGTCATTTCCCTTCCACTTCAGACGGGGAGTATGCTTATGCGCATCGCCATCGTTGGTACCGGCATATCCGGGATGACCTCTGCTTACCTGCTGAGCGAAGATCACGAGGTGACGGTCTACGAGGCCAAAAGCACGATCGGCGGCCATACCGCTACCGTGGATGTTGATTTAAATGGCCGCAATTGGCCGGTGGACACCGGTTTTATCGTCTTCAACCACAAAACCTATCCCCACTTCACGCGGCTGATGGATCATCTGGGGGTGGCCTCTCAGCCCTCGGTGATGAGCTTCAGCTTCCAGGATCAAAAAAGCGGACTGGTGTTCTGCCCCAGCAGCTTCAATTCCTTGTTCATTCAGCGCAGGAACCTTTTGCGTCCTGCTTTTCACCGCATGCTGCTCGATGCGTTTCGCTTCCGGCGTGGGGCGCGCAAGCTTCTCGATTCAGGCGATGATCGAACAACCCTGGAGGCCTACCTTTCAACCCACCACTACAGCACGGACTTCATCGACCACTTTTTGATCCCCATGGGTGCGGCGATCTGGTCGGCGGGCCCGGGCGCGTTCAGGCAGTTTCCGGCGCGTTATTTTATCGAATTTTTTGAAAACCACGGCTTTTTGAATATTTCAGATCAACCGCAATGGCGGGTCATCAAGGGAGGCTCCCGAAATTATATCGGGCCCATCACCCGGCCCTTTGCCAACCGCATCCGCCTGAACAGTCCGGTGTCAGCCGTCACCCGGTCGCCGGACAAGGTGCGCATAAAGCGTGTCGACGGCCGCGTCGACAACTTCGATCACGTGGTGATCGCCGCCCACTCCGATCAGGCCCTGGCCATGCTGATGGACCCATCGGCAACCGAACGCGCCGTTTTGGGAAGTATCGGCTACCAGGAAAATCAGGTGGTGCTGCACACCGACACGTCGGTGCTGCCTCCCCAACAGGCGGCCTGGGCCAGTTGGAACTACCTGACACCCGAACGATCGTCGGACCGGGTGGCCCTGACCTACAACATGAACATGCTCCAAAACCTGGATGCCCCGGAGACCTTCTGCGTCTCGCTGAACATCGGCGAGCGCATCGATCCGGCCAAGGTCATCCGCCATTTCGTCTACCACCATCCAATTTACACACCCGACAGCCTGGTCGCCCGCCGCCGGCACGCCGAGATCAGCGGGGTGAACCGGACATCCTTCTGCGGCGCCTATTGGGGATACGGGTTTCACGAAGACGGGGTGAACAGCGCACTGGCGGTGTGCCGCGCCTTCGGAAAGGGTCTGCCATGAAAAGCGCCATCTACCGGGGCAGCATTCGTCACCGCCGCTTCACGCCGGTTGACAACGCCTTTCGATATCGCATCTTCTTCATGTTTCTGGACCTGGCGGAAATGTCCCGGGTGTTGACCATTCATCCGTTATGGTCGGCTGACCGGGTGAATCTGGCCTATTTCCGGCGTCGGGACCATTTTGGCGATGTCAAGACACCCCTGGATCGGGCCTTGCGGGACCGTGTTGAAGCGAAAACCGGCCTGCGGCCGGCGGGACCTATCCGAATGCTCACCCATCTGCGCTACTTTGGCCATTGCTTCAATCCGGTGACGTTCTACTTCCTTTACGACGGCAGCGACAGCCATCTGGAGACCATCGTGGCTGAGATCGCCAACACCCCCTGGGGAGAACGCCACCTGTACGTCCTGGACGATGCAAGCAACATCCATCCGGATCGCAAGTGGCGTCGGTTCCGCTTCTCCAAGGAATTTCACATTTCGCCCTTCATGCCCATGAATATCGATTACGATTGGCGGTTTTCGGTTCCGTCAGATCGCCTCAACGTGCACTTGATGAATTTCAAAGACGGGAAGCGGGTTTTCGACGCCACCTTGAATCTTTCCCGGCGGCCGATGAACCGGCAGAACCTCACACGGATGCTGATTCTCTACCCGGCCATGACCGTTAAGGTCGTCGCCATGATCTACTGGCAGGCACTCAAACTGAAGCTCAAACAAACTCCATTTTATGACCACCCAGGCGAGAAGATGCGAGTGAACTAAACAAGGAGGTGTCAACATGACCACCACAACCATTACACCCAAAAATAAAAGCGTGTCCGTACCCGGCCCTGTGCGTTCCCTCAATGGTGTCGGGCGTCGTCTGGTGCTGGCAATGCTGGAAAAGCTTCAACATGGTCAGCTGACCGTAAAAGACAGACGAATGGTGAAAACCTTCGGCCGCAAGACCCCTGGATTCGACGTATCGGCCACCATCCGGGTCCACCGGGATGATTTTTACCGTTTCTGTGCCTTCGGCGGCAGCATCGGTGCGGGCGAAGCATTCATGCTCGGCCACTGGACGTCCACCGACCTCACCGCCGTGATGCGTATCATTGTCCGCAATCAGCAGGTGTTCGGGGAGATGGACCAAGGCTGGACCATGTTCTCGCGTCCCGTCAATCAGATCTTCCATCTGATGCGCAGGAACACACCCACCGGTAGTCGTGAGAACATCATGGCCCACTACGACCTGGGAAACGATTTCTACCGACTATTTCTGGACGAGACCATGACTTACTCGTGCGGTATCTTCGAGACACCGGAGCGCTCGCTGAAGGCGGCATCGATCGCCAAGTACGACCGATTATGCAGGAAGCTGGATCTCAATCCCGACGAGCACGTGCTGGAGATCGGCACCGGATGGGGTGGATTTGCCCTTTACGCAGCAGAAAATTACGGGTGTGAGGTCACCACCACCACCATTTCCCAGCAGCAGTATGACTTCGCCAAAGCGAAGATTGAAGCGGCAGGATTATCCCACCGCATCCATCTGCTGAAATCCGACTACCGGGAACTGACCGGTCAATATGACAAACTGGTCTCCATCGAGATGATCGAAGCCGTGGGCCACCACTACTACGATACGTTTTTCCAGGCGTGTGCGGGGTACCTCAAGGATGACGGCCTCATGGCCATCCAGGCCATCACCATCGCCGATCACGCATTTGAACAGCACAAGAATTCAGTCGATTTCATCAAACGCTACATTTTCCCGGGAAGCTGCATCCCCTCGGTAGCGGCGCTGCTCGAAGCCATGGCCAGGTCAAGCGATCTGCGGCTGTTTCATATGGAGGACATCACCCCCCATTATGCGACCACCCTGCGGATGTGGCGGGAGCGTTTTTTCGACAACCTCGACCAGGTCCGCGAACTGGGCTTCGAAGATGCGTTCATCCGCATGTGGGATTATTATCTGAGTTACTGCGAAGGCGGCTTTCTGGAACGTTATATCGGTAACGTTCAGATGGTATTTTCCAAACCACTGATTCGGCGACTTCCCCGCATTTGAGAGAGTGTCATTTTCATCCCAATCAATTCTATCAAACCGTTTTTAAATGATCAGGGACCCGAATTCGTCTGAGTAATGCCCCATGATGTGAATCAAATACAATAACAGTTGTTTATAACCATGCTGGCGGATTTTGCGAAAATTGGTGAAAACCAAAAAATTTTCTTGATTTCTCTTATGGTAGTGTTATTATTGCATCAATCGAAGGTCCGTTTCAGTTTGGCGGGCCGGTTTCGTTATGAAGGTGCTGGTCATGTTCGTCCAGTGGCACCCTTTATGTATGAAGCAAGAGAATTTTTTTGAAAGGAGGGTGCCAGCATGATTAACGGCGTAGTAAAGTGGTTCAACAGCAGCAAAGGCTACGGTTTTATTGAACAGGAAGATGGGCCGGATGTGTTTGTCCATCATTCAGGTATCAATTCAAACGGTTTCCGATCTCTCAACGAAGGCGACCGGGTCACTTTTGAGATCGTTCAGGGTCCCAAAGGGCCGTCCGCGTCCAATGTGACGGTTGTCTGAGGTTTCGACCTGATCCAAAATTCAAAAAGGGGGTATGCGCGAGGCAATGCGTATACCTCTTTTGTTTTCACACCAGTGGCTGGCGAAGTGAATTGCTTTATTTGTCCGAAATCAATGCGATTGGTTTTTTAAAAAAAAGTCTGCGCCGTCAACTGGCACAACCCATTCTGATATCCAAGAATACAACCTTTACCGTATAGCCCGTTTCCTTCAGCGTTCTCTTCATCATGCCAAGCCGCTGCCCTCGGATACATCCTTTCTTACACTATTCCGAATTACGTGCATGATATGACCATTGCCTGGCTTTCGGTTGGTTGATCCCAATCCATGTGAAAATGGACCGCCAACGATAGTGGCCGTCGCCCATCTGCTTGTGAAAAGCACAGGAATAGCCCGGGGAAGACCACGACGTCGCGATAGCCATGTGTGCTTTGGTAAAGAGGCGACTTCAATAAATAGATGACCAAGGGGCGCCAAAGGTCGACGTCGCTGTTCGAGAACCGTTCGACCACACTGCGCCTGGGATAGGGTTTTCATCGCAAAGGTACAGCAAATTCTGCAGTTGCCAAGTCTTTAGGCCAGATTGTTTCGAACTGGCTGTTGATCACTTGAAGCACCTGGGTTTTGGATACATTCTGACGCCGGAAGGGACCGTAATCCAAAAATTGAACCTTTCCGAATGGTGTATCCATGTTGATCGCATCGAGTGCTGTGCGGATGTCAGAGGATGCTACCGAGGAACTCTTGCGGAGCACCTCTGCAACCACCATCAGCGCTGAGTAGGCTTCGGCAGCGTGATAGTCCGGTTTTTGAGAATGTCGTTTGGTGAACCGGTCACTGAAGTCCTTCGCCTGAAAACCTTTGTTTGCGGCTGACCACAGGGTGGCCGTCAGCATGTATTCCGATGCGTTTCCAGCGCTACGGCTGAAATCATCGTGAGTGAATCCGCCAGCGCCACCGCACAGTAGTGATTTGATCTGCAGCTCGCCGATCTTTTTTACCAGCAGAGTTGCATCTTCCAGATAGGATACCATGAAGAGAACTTCCGGCGCATCCTTTTGAATAGGAATCAACAGCCGGTGGAAATAGGTCAGCGATGCCCTGTTCTTGAAATATGGCTGAATCGCCTTGATGGTGATACCGTTTTCCCGGCAGAACCACATCATCCGCATGGCACTGCCAGTACCGAACGGACTGTTTTCATATACGATGGACATGCTTTCAGGCTTTACCCGGGAAATGAGAAATTCTTCCAAACCTTTGGTGTATCCCAAGGCCGGCGGATTCAGCCGATAGATGTTTTTCAGTCCGTGTTGGGTTATTCGATCGTCGGCGGCCGTGCATACCAGAAACGGGATGTCCAGCCGATCCGCTGCATATGCCATTTCAAGGGTGTTGCTGCTGGAATAACCCCCTACCAGCATGACGGCTTTTTTCTCCAGAGCCAGTTCACTGATGGCCAGCCCCCCGACCTTTACATCGCCTCCGTCATCAGCGAACACCAGTGCCAATGGTCGCCCGTTAATGCCGCCGGTGGCATTGATCTCTTCGAGCGCCATTTCATAAGCGGTTCGCATCATGTTTGCGTAGGCAAAGTTCTCTCGGTGAACTACCCCGACAACCACCGAATCCGCGGCCATCAGCGGAATAGAGAACGCCCAGAAAGCTATCGCTGCCCCAAAAGTCCACAACCAGCTTTTACAAGGAAGATTCATGACTATTCCCCCGTTTTCTTAAGTGATGTGGTTAATTATTTAACGGTTGTGTGGAAACAATTGATTTATCGGATCGTTGCCGTAATTACAGGGATAAGGTAGAGAATGCCGTCTTCTTCTAATTTAGCGATTCGGCATTGGCTGTGTTCGATAACCACAACGTCGATTTAGCGTTCAATCAGAAATTGAGCCAACACCCGACCAATACGCCCATAAAGTTCCAGCCTTCACTGACCATGTAGCCGATTGAGCCGACGATCATGAGCACAATGGAGAGGGCAGTATACGTCAACGTTTGCCGCAGATATTTCATTGTGCCGGAAGACCTACTCGTCTGACGGTTTAATATGTGTTCTGTCGGTGATTCTATCTCCTACATATTGTGGGGCTACTGTAATCAGATGGCGCTACCGACTTATTGAACTATAATGCTGGCGACTCACAACTGGTGGTTAAAACATCGATATATTCATTCTGACCTTTGTAAAGTCGACTCATTTCTATGAGGACACCGGCGATCTGAGCCAGCGCTTGAACGAAATTCACATCGTCCAAGGTAAATTCCCACTTATCGGCGGTATATACACGGACGGCGCCGATGGCGTCATCACCAACCAGGATGGGTAACGAAAGAATAGAGGCGATACCCTCTTTTTTGGCTGCTTCCGGATATTGTATTCTGGGATCATCACCGACATTGTAAACCGCAACCGGGCCATCTTTAAGAGAATCAGCAATTGAGCTCAATGCACTCACTGCTCCCTTGTTCAAATACTCCTTACTCAGGCCTGTTGAAGCGGCAAGGTCCAATTCATTAGAACGTTGGTTCATCAAGAACAACGCGCACCCCTTCACAGCAAGTGCAGATTTGATGCTCTCCACAGTCATTTGGATGATTTTTTCCGGATCCTTTGATCTCGATAGGGCTCGAGTGACCTTGATGATCGTTTCATAATTAAGCGCCAAGTTTCTCATTTTTCCTCCTTATTTTTTGGGTAGTCAAGGCATAGACCACCGGCAAAGGGGTTTTCGTCAGTTTATTAACCTTTCGAACCTAACCGCAGACCTCCGTGGATAAAAAAGACGTCACCAGCAAGGGCCTCATTCCGATAGATATCGCCGACCAGCAAAGCTACTTCCTCTGGCTCAATCAACCGGCCGATGGGAACCTGACCGATGATATAATCCAGGGCTTTTTGGTTCATTCCCTTTACCATGGGGGTGCCCACATAACCCGGTGCAACAGCCACGCAGCGGATCTTGTCCGCCAGACCACGGCGGAAGAACTCGGCGGTGATAACCTTGGGCATGACGGACATGGCCGCCTTGGTGGAGGCGTAATTGATCTGGCCGGCGGTGCCCAGGGATCCGGTGGAAGAGACCAGGCATATCAGGCCGCGACAGTTGTGGTTGATCATTCTCTCGGCGCATTCGCGCACGGTCAGAAACACGCCGGTCAGGTTGATGTCGACGACCAGCTTGAAATCGCCCAGGGCCATCTTTTTGCTGACCTTGCCGGTTTCACGGTCCGGCGAGACCATCATTCCGTCCTTGATGATGCCGGCAAAGGGGGCCACGAGATTGATCTGCCCGAAGGTTTCGATGGCCGTGTCGGCCAGGCGGGCGCAGTCCTCTTCCTTGGTGACGTTGCAGGCCACCGACACGACCTCACCCCCAATGGCCTTGAGATCCGCCTCGGCATTTTTCAGGAGTTCTTCGGAAATATCGGCAATCACGACCTTGCCGCCGTTTTCCACCCAGTATTTGGCGATCGAAAATCCGATACCGCCGCCGCCGCCGGTAATAACCGCGACGGAACCTTTAATTTCAAGCATGATTTGTCCTTTCGTTAGGGTATTCGGTTGTAGGTTCTTGCCTCGTTTTAAAACCACTACCGGTGGGACCAGATAGATATCCTTTTCCAGACCATCCTTGTCATCCTGGCGCGTCAGGTATCGATGAGACAGGTCGATTGAATCGATGACTGGCTATTTTCCGGCTCTGCCGTCGTCGCAGGCATCGTCGGCACCGGCCCGGCCGGCGTGCTCGGCAGTCCCGGCCAGGGTGCAGGCGTCACCATCGTCTTCAACAGCTGCGGCCAATTCTCCCGACGGCTCGGCCGGTACATACGCGGCCTCCGCTTTGCGCTTGAGTGCGGCGTAACGATCGGTGAACTCCGCCTCCAGCCGGGTGTGCAGCCGTTTGGCCTCATCCGGGAATATCATCTGCAGGGCCGCGTAACGCACCTCGCCGGCAAGATACGCCTGCAGGCTGCCGTCCGGTTCCTTGGAATCCAGGACAAAGGGATTTTTTCCCTCGGCGGTGAGCGTGGGGTTGTAGCGATACAACGGCCAGTAACCCGACTTGACGGCCAGGTTGGTCTCCTCCTGGGTCTTGCCCATACCCTTTTTGATGCCGTGGTTGATACACGGTGAGTAGGCCATGATCAGCGACGGCCCGTCGTAGCTTTCCGCTTCCGAGAACGCCTTGATCAACTGCTGCTTGTTGGCGCCCATACCGACGCTGGCCACGTAAACGTAGCCGTAGGTCATGGCCATACCGCCCAGGTCCTTCTTGGCGGTCTTTTTGCCGGAGGCGGCAAACTTGGCGATGGAGCCGGTGGGCGTGGCCTTGGAGCTCTGGCCGCCGGTGTTGGAGTACACCTCGGTATCGTAGACGATGACGTTGATGTCTTCCCCGGTGGCCAGGATATGGTCGATGCCGCCGAAGGAGATGTCGTAGGCCGACCCGTCACCCACGAAGATCCAGTAGGAACGCTTGGTGAAATATGGTCCCAGGCGATCGATCCGATCCAGCAGGGGATTCCCCGAGTCGGCGAAGAGCATCTCCCGGACCTGGTCGCCGTAGCGTTTGGAGCCGTCGGCGTCCTTGAGGTTCTCCAGCCAGCCCTTCATGGCCGCCTTCAGGCTGTCATCGACGTCCGTCTCCAGGGCTTCGGTGACCAGGTCGACCAGCACCTGGCGCTGCTGCAGCTGGCCGAGAAACATGCCGTAGGTGAATTCGGCCGGGTCTTCGAACAGGGAGTTACCCCAGGTGGGACCGCAGCCGTCTTCGTTGACACAGTAAGGAATGGACGGCGCGCTGCCGCCCCAGATGGACGAGCACCCGGTGGCGTTGCCGATGACCATGCGGTCGCCGAACAGCTGGGTGAGCAGTTTGGCGTAGGGCGTCTCACCGCATCCGGCACAGGCGCCGGAGAACTCCAGCAGGGGTTGGTAAAACTGGCTTCCCTTGACGGAGCTGCGGGCTACCAAACCTTCGCGCACCGGCAGGCTGGAGGCGTAGCGCTGGTTGGGTACCTGTACTTCGATCTGGGTGTCCAGGGGTTTCATGACCAGGGCCGGCTTCTTGGCCGGGCAGATGTCCGCGCAGTTGCCGCAACCCATGCAGTCTTCGGCAAAGACCTGAATGCGGAACTTATACTCCTTAAGCTCCTTGCCCAGGGCCTTTTTGGCCTCGAAGCCCTCGGGGGCGGCCTTCAACTCATCCTCGGTGACCAGCACCGGGCGGATGGCTGCATGGGGACAGACCATGGCGCACTGGTTGCACTGGATGCAGTTCTCCATGATCCATTCAGGCACGTTGATGGCCACCCCGCGCTTTTCATACTGGGTGGTGCCGACTGGAAAAATGCCGTCTGGCGAGAAGGCACTCACCGGCAGTTTGTCGCCCTGCTGGGCCAGCATGGGCCTCATCACCTCGGTGACCCAATCGGGTTCGTCGCCGGCGACGGCAGCCGCCAGGCCGGCATCGGCCCAGGCTGCCGGAACCTTGACTTCCACCAGGTGGTCCAGGCTCTTGTCCACGGCTTGGTTGTTCATGTTGACGATTTTGTCGCCTTTCCTGCTGAACAGCTTGTGAATCTGGTCCTTGAGGTAGGCGATGGCGTCGTCCACCGGAATCACGTTGGCCGCCTTGAAAAAGGCGGTCTGCATGATCATGTTGATGCGTCCGCCCAAACCGACATCACCGGCAATTTTCACCGCATCGATGTTGTAGAACTTGAGCTTTTTGCGGGCGATGGTCCGACGCATGGCCACCGGCAGCTTCTCTTCCATCTCCTCAAGGCTCCAGGGACTGTTGAGCATGAAGGTGCCACCGACCTTGATGCCTTCCAGCACGTCGTAAATGTTGACGTAGGCGGGATTGTGGCAGGCGATGTAATCGGCACTGTCGATCAGGTAGGTGGACTTGATCGGTGTCTTGCCGAAACGCAGGTGGGAGATGGTGACGCCGCCCGATTTTTTGGAGTCGTAGGCGAAATACGCCTGGGCGTACATGTCGGTATTGTCGCCGATGATTTTGATGGCGCTCTTGTTGGCGCCGACGGTGCCGTCGGCCCCCAGGCCCCAGAACTTGCACTGGACCGTGCCTTCGGGCGCCACGTCAAGTCCGGTCTCCACATCCAGGCTGGTGTGGGTGACGTCGTCGGTGATGCCCACGGTGAAGTGGTTCTTGGGCGCCATGCCGTTCATGTTGTCAAACACGGCCTTGACCATGGAGGGGGTGAACTCCTTGGACCCCAGTCCGTACCGGCCGTTGACGATGGAGGGCATTTCACCTTGTTCCATAAAGGCCGTGCACACGTCCTGGTACAGCGGATCGCCCAGGGCGCCGGGCTCCTTGGTGCGGTCGAGAACGGTGATTCGGGCAGCCGTGGCCGGAATGACCGACAACAGGTGTTTGGCGGAGAAGGGGCGGAACAGGCGCACCTTGACCAAGCCGACGGACTCGCCGCGGGCGTTGAGGTGGTCGACCACCTCCTCGATGGTCTCGCAGGAAGATCCCATGGAGACGATGACGCGATCGGCGTTGGGATCCCCCACGAAATCGAACAGGTTGTACTTGCGGCCGGTGAGTGCGGACACTTTTTTCATGTAGTCGGCAACGATGTCCGGCACATCCTGATAGTAGGCGTTGGCCGCTTCGCGCCCCTGGAAGTAGATGTCCGGGTTCTGGGCGGTGCCGCGCAGTTCGGGGGCCTCCGGGTTGACTGCGCGGGCACGGAAATTCTCCAGGGCTTCCATGTTGATCAGCTTGGCCATGTCCGCATAGTCGATGGTCTCGATCTTCTGAATCTCGTGGGAGGTCCGGAAACCGTCAAAAAAATGCAGGAATGGCACGCTGGAATCGATAGCGGCCAGATGGGAAACCAGGCCCAGGTCCATGACTTCCTGAACCGAGGCGGAGGCCAGCAGGGCAAAACCGGTCTGACGGACGGCCATGACGTCCTGGTGGTCGCCGAAGATGGACAGCGCATGGGCGGCGATGGCCCGGGCGGTGACATGCAGGACGCCGGGAAGCAGTTCACCGGACATCTTGTACATGTTTGGAATCATCAGCAACAGGCCCTGGCTGGCGGTGTAGGTAGAAGTCAACGCCCCGGCGGCCAGGGAACCGTGGACGGCGGCCGCCGCCCCGGCTTCGCTCTGCAGCTGGCGTACCAGCAAGGTCTGACCGAAGACGTTCTTGCGGCCGGTGGCCGCCCACTCATCGCAGATTTCACCGATGGGGGACGAGGGGGTAATGGGATAAATGGCGGCCACCTCGCTCATGGCATAGGCCACGTGGGCGGCGGCGGTGTTGCCGTCGATGGTTTTCATTTGCTTTGCCATAACTGCTCCTTTACTGGAAGACTCAGACACGTGCATGCGATCATGTTTATAAGTGGTTGATGGTGATGACCAATGGCCAGAGGATGAACAGCCTGCCTCCTACCCTTAACGCTCACTGAAACGATGGAGTGATTTAGGAGATCGCCTTCATCGTCTCTACCAGTTCCTTTGGAAACGACTTAAGCCAAGAAACTCCACAGAATCCCGGCGCAGATGGCGGATCCGATCACACCGGACGAGTTGCAGGCCATGGCATGCATCAGCAGATAATTGCTCGGGTCTTCCTTCAGACCCACCAAGTGGACTTCTCTTGCCGAACCGGGAACCGCGGATACGCCGGCCGCACCCAGCAGCGGGTTGATCTTTTCCCGCAGGAACAGGTTCATGATTTTGGCGAAAAGCACACCGGATGCCGTGGCGATGCTGAATGCGATGGCGCCTAGCGCAAAGATGCCCACAGATTTGGTGGTGAGAAAAACATCGGCCTGCGTACTGGCGCCGACGGTGAGTCCCAAAAAAATCGTGGCCGTATCGATGATGGCGGTTCGAGCCGTTTGGGCCAGGCGCTCGACCACGCCGCTGACCTTCAAGATGTTGCCGAAAAAGAAGGTTCCCAACAAGGGAATCGAGGCCGGAGCCAGGAAACAGCAGAGAAACAAGCCGATCACCGGGAAAATCAACAATTCCTTTCTCGACACCGGCCGTGGGTCGGGCATGTGAATGCGGCGCTCGGCCTTCGTCGTCAGCAGCCGCATGATCGGCGGTTGAATGATCGGGATCAATGCCATGTATGAATAGGCGGCAATGGCGATGGGGCCGATCAGGTGAGGCGCCAGCTTGGCCGTTAAAAAGATGGATGTCGGGCCGTCTGCGCCACCGATGATTGCAATGGAGGCCGCCTCCTTGGGCAGGAACCCCAGGGCCAGGGCGCTGAGCAGGGTGAAGAAAATACCCATTTGTGCCGCCGCACCGAGCAGCATCAATTTCGGTCGGGCCAGCAGCGAGGAAAAGTCGGTCATGGCGCCGAGACCAAGAAAAACAATCGACGGATAGACGCCGGTGGTGACGCCGAAGTAAAGGTAGTGAAGCACACTGTTCGGTTCATAGATGCCCAGGCCGAAACCTTTAAAAAAAGGAACATTGCCCAACAAAACGCCGAAACCGATGGGCAGCAGGAGCAGCGGCTCATACTGTTTGCCGATGGCCAGGTAGACGAAGATGAGTCCAATGCCCCACATTAAAAAGTGTCGGTAATCGGCCAGGTAATACCCGGTATTGGTCAGAAACTGTAGTAAAAGTTCCATTGATTCGGTCCTTGTTTTTTATTCGGAAAGGGGTTGCCAGGAAAAGCGTCCGTTGCCAACCGAGACCAGTATACCTGCGTCCCTGAAGCGGTTAATCGAAAGGTGGGGGTGAGGAAGCCCGATCTCCTTTGATTTTTGGTGTAGTTCGATCAAGTTGAAATCCTCACCCAAATCTTCTGTCAAAGCGATATAGATCGTTGATGCGGCGTCGAGGTCTTCCGGCAGTTTATCTGGAACGATCATTTTGGGCTTGGTGGATATTTCCGATTTTTCGACTGGTGGATGGGCTTTTTCTTCAAAAACACCGGTAAGGCGGGGAATCATCGATATTAAAAAAGAAAGTACCGCCAAGCCGACAAGAACAATACAGGCACCTGCGCCTGCCATGGCCCACCCATTGGCTTGCTGAATGGCTGCTAATCCATACAATGTGATTCTCCTTTTTTGATTACTTTTCGGAATTGGGATGCGAACCGGCTTAACCGATCACGCAGAGCACGTCTCCCTTGGCCACCGAGTCTCCGGAGGCGTATTTGATTGCCTTGACAGTGCCGCTGGCCGGTGCGGCCAGGGCGTTTTCCATTTTCATGGCTTCCAGGATCACCACGGTTTCACCCGCGCTGACCGTGTCGCCCTCTTTCTTGTCGTACTTGACGATCATGCCGGGCATGGGCGCGGCCAGGGGGGTGCCGGATGTATCGGCGGCCGGTGCGGCCGCGGCTTTCTTTTCGGGTGCAGCCGCCGGCGTCGCGGCGGCTGCTGGAGCCGGTGCGGCAGCGGGTGCCGCCGGCGCCGCCGCCATGGCCGGTGCGGCCGCCGGCAACCCACCGGAAAGCTGAATCTGCTGCGCGTATTTCAAGATGGGGCTGCCGCCCACTTCGTCCACGCCGACTTCAAAGTACTCGTTGTCCACGAATACATTAAAGGTGCGCAGGCTCTCGCCCTTGGCCGGGGCGTCTTTCTTTTTTTCCACCAGGTCGCCGGCCTTGGCTTTTTTGATCAGCTCGTCCTGTTTTTTGACCTGTTGCATGGTGATGGGTTTCACCGCTGCGGGGACCTCTTCCTTGCCGTATTTCCACTGCAAAAACTTCTTGCCGGTGACCGGGTAGATGGCATAGAGCACCAGATCGTCCATGTCCACGGCCAGGTCGCCGATCTCGGCCTTGGCTTTTTCCATCTCCGGTTCGAGCACTTCGGCGGGTCGGCAGGTGATGGGCTCCTCGCCGCGATCATAGCCTTTGAGGGCCTTTTTCTGCACCTCGGGATTGATCGGCACGGCGGTCTTGCCATACAGGCCGTAGCACAGGTCCTTGACCTGGCCGGTGATCATCTTGTAGCGCTCTTCCGGGGTGTCGAAGAGCACATTGTTGACGGTCTGGATGCCCACGATCTGGCTGGTGGGGGTTACCAGCGGTATCTGGCCCAGGTCCTTGCGGACGCGGGGCAGTTCCTTGTAGACCTCGCCGATCTTGTCCAGGGCGTCCATGTCGCGCAGCTGGTTGACCAGGTTGGAGAGCATGCCGCCCGGCGTCTGGTGCAGCAGCACGTTGATGTCGATGATGGACACCTTGGAGTCGTCCAGCAGGTGCTTGTACTTGGGCATGACCTCTTTTTCCAAAATCTCGTTGATCTGGGCCATCAGCTTGATGTCGAAGCCGGTGTCGCGGTTGGTGCCCAGCAGCGCCATGATCAAGGGCTCGATGGCGGCATGGGAGGTGCGATAGGCATAAGGGGTCATACAGGTGTCGATGATGTCCACGCCTGCCTCGATGGCCTTGAGGTGGCTCATGGCGGACATGCCCGAGGTGAAGTGGCTGTGCAGGTGGATGGGCACCTTGACGGCAGCTTTCAGGGCCTTGACGATCGCATAGGCGTCATAGGGGGCAATCAGGCCGGCCATATCTTTGACGCAAACACTGTCGGCACCCATGGCTTCCAGCTCTTTGGCCTTGTTGACGTAGTAGTCCAGGTTGTACACCTCGCCGCCCAGGCGCGGTTCGGTCATGGTGTAGCAGATGCAGCCCTGGAAGTGCTTGCCGTACTCTTTGATCTTGGGCACCACAGTTTGAAAGTTGCGGTAGTCGTTCAGGGCGTCGAAGGTCCGAAAGATGTCCATGCCGTTTTCGCAGGCGCGGTCCATGAAGGCGTTGGCCACGTCGTCGGCGTAGTTGCGATAGCCCACCAGGTTCTGGGCCCGCAGCAGCATGGAAAACGGCGTCTTCTTGAAGTAGCGCTTCAGGGTGCGGATGCGCTCCCAGGGATCTTCGTTGAGGAAGCGGTGCATGGTGTCGAAGGTGGCGCCGCCCCAGGTCTCCACGGCCCAGAAGCCCACCTGGTCCATCAGTTCGGCCACCGGGATCATGTCCTCGGTGCGCCCGCGGGTGGCAAACAGGCTCTGGTGGCCGTCACGCAGGCTCAGATCCATGACCTTCAACGGGTTGTCCGCCTTGGGCCGGTTCACATCGTAGTTCATTGGTGTCATTTTGACTTGATCGTGGTCACTCATCGTATGGGTCTCCTCTTAAAAAATTGGACGTTTAATGGCTGGTTGGATTTTATTTCATCCCCAATCCTAGCGGAGTCGGTTGAAGGTTTTCATCTGCATGAGGCCTCTCATCTGCATCATGCCCTGCCTTCCGGACAGGCCCCACAGGTTCCCCTGCTCAAAGCGGCGGGGTT
Source organism: uncultured delta proteobacterium (assembly GCA_963716825.1). Lineage (GTDB taxonomy): Bacteria > Desulfobacterota > Desulfobacteria > Desulfobacterales > Desulfosarcinaceae > Desulfosarcina. The sequence goes on along the minus strand of CAVQUU010000020.1, from coordinate 51,907 downwards.
CCGGCCGCAAGGGGGGCGGCATGACCAGTGCTTCCTCTTCAGTCTGGATATAGGCGCTTACCGCGGCAAGGGCGGCGGCCAGTCTTTTTTCATTTGCATCCATAAATCACACCTTTTTTGGTTTGGTTCGCTTTTTGTCAGGGCCGCTACATGGGAATGTTGCCGTGTTTTTTCGGTGGCCGCAGTTCGCGCTTGCTGCACATGACCTCGAGGGCGTCGATCAGCCGCGGCCGGGTCTGGGCCGGTTCGATGACCGCATCGATGTAGCCCCGCTGAGCCGCGCAGTATGGATTGGAGAAGAGCTCCTCGTATTCGGCGATCTTTTCCGCCCGCTTGGCCTTGGGATCCTTGGCACCCTTGATCTCCTTGCGATGAATGACATTGGCGGCACCGCCGGCACCCATGACGGCGATCTCGGCGGTGGGCCAGGCAAAGGCAAAGTCGGCCCCCAGGTCCTTGGAGCACATGGCCAGGTAGGAGCCGCCATAGTCTTTGCGGGTCACCAGCAGCAGTTTGGGTACCGTGGCCTCGCTGTAGCACCACAGCAGCTTGGCGCCGTGGCGGATGATGCCGCCCCACTCCTGCTGGCTGCCGGGCAGGTAGCCGGGCACATCGGCGATGGTCAGCAGCGGGATGTTGAAGGCATCGCAAAAGCGGATGAAGCGCGTGGCCTTGTCCGACGCATTGATGTCCAGGCAGCCGGCCATGACCATGGGCTGGTTGGCGATGATGCCGATAGACCGCCCGTTGAGCCGGGCAAAGGCCGTCAGGATATTGGTGGCAAAGTGCTGGTGGGGTTCGAAGATCTCGCCGTTGTCAACGATGCTGCGGATCACATCGCGCATGTCGTAGCTTTTGTTGGGGCTGTCCGGGATGATGCTGTTGAGCTTTGCATCTGTGCGTGTGGGGTCGTCGCCCGTATCCACTACCGGCGGCTCTTCCATATTGTTGGCCGGCAGGTAGGCCAGCAGCTGCTTGATCTGAACCAGGGCGTCCTCGTCGCTTTCGCAGGCAAACTGGGCCACACCGCTTTTTTCGTTGTGGGCCATCGCGCCGCCCAGGTCCTCGAAGTTGATCTCCTCGCCGGTGACCGATTTGATCACTTCGGGGCCGGTGATGAACATGTAGCTGGTGTTCTTGACCATGAAAATATAATCGGTCATGGCCGGTGAATAGACCGCCCCGCCGGCCGTGGGTCCCATGATGGCCGAGATCTGGGGGATCACGCCGGAGGCCACCGAGTTGCGGTAGAAGATCTGGCCGAAGCCGGAGAGCGAATCCACCCCCTCCTGAATGCGGGCCCCGCCCGAATCGTTGAGGCCCACGAAGGGCACGCCGGCTTTAAGGGCCATATCCATGACCTTGCAGATTTTCTTGGCCTGCATCTCGCCGAGGCTTCCCGCCCGGGAGGTAAAATCCTGGGCAAAGGCAAAGACCGGCCGGCCGTCCACCAGGCCGTGTCCGGTGACCACACCGTCCGAGGGAATCTCGACCTCCTCCATGCCGAAATTGACACAGCGATGCCGCACGAACATGTCGATCTCCCGAAAGGTTCCCTTGTCGAACAGCTTTCCCAATCGTTCACGGGCGGTCAGCCTGCCGTTTTGCTTGTGCTTGGCAACCAACTTATCTCCGCCCATCTCAAGGATGCGGGCTTCGCGCGCCTTGAGATCCTTGATTTTTTCCTTCACTATACCCATGTCAGATTTTCCTTTCGTCTGCTCCGAGTCTGTGATTATAATTTTGGAATAGCCAATCGCTCCGTTGCATCGGTCCTTGCGCTTAAAGATCGGGACAAACGGCATTCTTATTCGTCAGCAATGTAAATAAAATTCGTATCTCTTGGACAACAGCGGCTCCTTTCTGGCATACCGCTGCGCCCATGCTAAAGAAGCGCAGCAGCTATTCAGAGGAGTAAATCTCATAATCAGTTGGCATACCGAGTAAAACATCGATCTGTGCTTGGACAGCAACCCTTTCGGTGTTGGCCACCCATTGCCGCCACGCTTCAACGGATTTCCAGGTGCTGATGACCAAACTCTGGTCGGGGCGATCGATTCTCTTCAACGTTTCTCCAGTAATGTATCCGGGTTGATTCATGGCAAGGTTGCGCAACTTGATCAACAAAGGCGTTAATTGCGCGGTCATGCTTTCCGTTACCTGCCGTTTAATGATAATTTTAACCGCCATTGGATATCCTTTCTCTGTGTATGCTAAAAATAAGCGATTTCGGATGATGAGATCAGCGATTTTTATTCTTTTAATGGCCGCACGCTCAACAGCGGAACCGGACATCGGCGAAAAACTTTTTCGGCATTTGATCCGAAAAGAACGCCTGCAAGATCGCTGCGACCTTTTTGGCCCATGACCATCAGATCTGCCTCCTCATCCTCGATTGCACGGATTAACTCCTGGAAAGGTACGCCAATTCTGAACATTTTCTGTATCTTCAAATCAGCACAACCGATCTCATCGATGAGTTTCTCCATTTGTCGAGTTCTATCCTTTTTTACTCTTTCTGTATATTCTTTGGCCGATTTCTCTACATACTTTTCAATGTTTCGGTCAAACTGCCCCTCGGCAACTTTTAAAATGGTATCGATATCTTTCTTGTTGATCACATTCACAATGGTCAACTCAGCCTTAAATTTTTCGGCCAGTGTGGCTGCATATTGCAATGTATTCTTTGAGTAATTAGAGAAGTCGCAGCCGACCAAAATTTTCTGGATTGCTTTCATTTTTTCCTCCATCATAATTTTTATTTAAGGCGATTTGAACATCGCAGATGCAAAGGCCGGAGGCCAGATGGTCTCGAACTTGCCGTCAATGATCTGTAAGACCAGCGTGTTGATGCTGTTTTGCCTTTCAAAATCTTCATACGCGTAAAACTTAACCGGCCCAAATGGGGTTATCAGATAAGTTCGATTCAATGCATCTCTGATACTTTTCGGGGTGAACGACGTTGTCCGCTTTAACGCGTCTGACGCCGCGAGCAGCGCTGAATAAGCTTCGGCCCCGTGATAGTCTGGAGATTCGCCGTACCGGTTCACATACTGCGTGTGATACTCCTTGGCGCCGGTATAGAGCACGTGTTCGGACCACAAGGAGACGGTCAACAAGTTGTTTGCGGACGCTCCCGCCCTTTTAACAAAGGCTTCCAGTGTAAATCCACCTGCCCCGCCAACGAGCAGTGGTTTAAGCTTTAGGTCCTGGATCTGATCGACCAGCATCAGCGCATCTTCAAGGTAGGCGATCATGTAGATCACATCTGGCGGATCTTCGGTCAAGGGTGCAAGTAGGGAACGAAAGTATGCCGGGCTGATTGTTGTCTTATCATAGTCGATCTGGGCCCGTATTTCAATGGCCTGATCGGTACAGAATTCGGCCATGCGCAGGGCCCCATTGGTTCCGAACATGCTGTTTTCATATATAATGGCCACGGATTTAGGTTTAATACGATTGATAAAAAAGTCCTCGAGACCCTTGGTATACTCGCTGATCGGCGGATTCATGCGGTAGATGTTTTGCCACCCTTTCTGGGTGATTTTATCGGCCGAAGCCGTGCAGATGAGAAAAGGTAAATCCTTGTTTTGCGACAATTTTGCCATCTGGTAGGTTGGGTCACTGGCATAGCCGCCGACCAACATCACCGGCTTGGCAGCGACCAATTGATCAAATGCGGTTTTTGCGAAGGCCACTTTGCCTTGGTCATCAGCAAAAACAATTTCCAAGGAATTGCCATTGATTCCGCCCGCTTCGTTAATGGACACTTGCGCCATTTCAAATGAATTTTTCATCATGGTGCCGAAGGCTTTCAAATTGCCACTCAGCGGAAGCGGAATGCCGATAGTAACTGACTCCGCTGAGGCGACGCCCACAGATATGGGTAGCGCTATTGCCACCGCAGCAGCGAATAGTATAATCTGAAAAATTTTATATTTCATCTTTTTATTCCTTCTGCCTTTTGCTTGTTAGCGGTCATTGGTAACAAATCCAGACAGGTGAAAAATTAATTATGCGCTCCGGATCCCATGTTTTGGGCCCACTCGGGGAACACACCTGGATCAATGGAGAATACCGCTGTTCCAAGAATAAAAAACATGGCCGTAATGATCAGGACGCCGACGATGTTGATAAAGACCCCCACTTTGGCCATCTCGGCGATCTTGATTCGTCCGCTGCCGAAGACGATGGCATTGGGCGGCGTAGCCACCGGCATCATAAACGCACAGGATGCGGAAAGCGTGGCCGGGATCATCAACAGCAACGGATTGGCCTTCATGGCAAAGGCTACGGATGCCAATATCGGAAGAATCATTTCCGTGGTCGCGGTATTGGATGTCAGCTCCGTCAAGAAAGTCAGGCCGGTGCAGATGATGGAGGTCATTAAGACCGGCGACATACCGGCCAGCCCGGCAAATTGATTTCCGATCAGTGTCGAAAGGCCGGTCACTTGAAAGCCCTTGGCCATGGCAAAACCACCGCCAAAAAGGATGACAATGTTCCAGGGAATATTTTTGATCACATCCGGCCCCATGATGGTGGCCGTCTCGGCATCTTTGCTGCGGGTCGGGATCAAAAACAAAATCATGGCCATGGTCAACGCCACGGTGCCATCGTCGATCAGCTTGGGATAGGGAATCAATTGAGACCATCCCGGTATGGACACGAATCCCAGATTCAGTGTCTTGCGGAACACCCATAGGAATGCCGTCAGTAAAAAGACAACCAGGACAATTTTTTCCTCAAAACTCATTGGGCCCAGGTCGTCATATTCTTTATCCACAATTGCCCGGTCGACCGTGATATCTGCCGGGACACGGAAAAATATCTTGGTGAGGATCAGCCAGATGGTCACAAGCATGACCACGCTGAGCGGCAGTGCCATGGTAAACCAGGTGCCAAAGGCGATTGGTGTGGCTTCTGGAAAGGTAATTTCAAAAATCCGTGCGAAAGAGAGGTTGGGGGGTGTTCCCACCAGGGTGGCCACCCCGCCCACCGAACACGCATAGGCAATGCCGAGCATCAGCGCCACCGTGAATTTATGCGTTTTGGCTTCATCGAATTTGGCCTCCATCTGCGAAACAATTGCCAGACCGATGGGAACCATCATAATCGCCGTGGCGGTATTGGATATCCACATGGATAAAAATGCGGCCGCCGCCATGAATCCGAGTATAATTCGGGAAGGTCCGCCTCCGATGAGACGGATGATGAAAAGGGCGATGCGTCGGTGCAATTGCCATTTTTCCATGGTCAACGCGATCATAAAGCCGCCCATGAACAGAAAAATCGTGCTGTTGATATATATGGGTGCGACGGCTTTGCCCTTTAAAATGCCCAACAGCGGATAGAGAAGCATCGGCAGCAATGCAGTCGCAAAAAGCGGTATGGCGTCGGTGATCCACCATACGGCCATCAGGATTGCCACTGCGGCCATTCGGGTAACGATGGGCTTTTCGGAATCAAAATCAAAAAACAGGATCACAATCAAAAATAATGCAGGGCCTAAGAACAATCCTATCTTTTGAGAAGTACTCCGTGTGGGTCCTGATTTCTCTTCATGCATGGCTAATCCTCCTTTGTATGATAGATTAAATCTTAAGTGTTTTTCAAATTAAGTGCTTTGTGAATAGCTCCCAATAGATCTTTTTGATCCAACGGCTTTTGAAAAAAGGCCACCGCACCGGATGCTATAGCCGTTGCTTTGGCCAATTCGTTTTCATGAGCCGTAATAAACACGATGGGAATGGTCCGCCCCGTAGCAGCCAAATGATTTTGTAAATCCAACCCATTCATTCCGGGCATCCGCATGTCGAGGACCAGCAGGTCGGGCTCGCTGGTGGGTTTATCATCCAAAAATGCCTGTGCCGAACCATATGTGATTACATTGAATCCCGCTGAGGTTATCAACCGGCTCAATGCCCTACAGACCAAGGGTTCATCGTCGACGATACCAATGGTTGGGCAACTTTTGATCATGGATCACCAGTGTTAAACCAAGCGGCCTTAATGGCCGCATTTAAGGTGTGAGATCTGAAATCGGATAATAATGCGAGTGTGCGTGAACAGAAATTACCGAATTATGGCAGGATTATAATTGAATAGAAGTGGGCGAGACAATCGGACCTTGGTCCCATGCGTATAGGACTATAGTCTTATATAGATTTGCGGTTGCTATTGGAAGGTATTGTTTTTTCAGCCATCCTGACCAGATCCGCCAGTGATGCTGCCTTCATTTTTTGCATAACGCGGGAACGGTGAATTTTAACGGTTTTTTCGCTCAGGCCCAAATCAAAAGCGATCTGTTTGTTCAACATTCCGGATGCCACAAGCCTAAACACTTCATGTTCCCGGGGCGTTAACGAATCAACACGCTGTTGAAGTTTGTTCAATTCGGCTTGTTGTTTTCTCAATTGATTGCTTCTGGCAATGGCCACGTGAATGGCGTCAATCAGTTGTTGGTCTTCAAAGGGCTTTTCGATAAAATCCACCGCCCCAGCCTTCATGGCCTTGACACTCATCGGAATATTACCGTGTCCGGTAATAAAGATGATCGGCATTTGAACGCCGGCCTTTGCCAATCGCTCTTGCAGTTGGATCCCGCTAGTTCCCGGCATCCGAATATCAAGAACCAGGCATGCCGGCCCATCATGAGGTTCATGTGTTAAAAACGCTTGAGCTGAGTCGAAAGTTTCCACGGTAAACCCCAGAGATCGAATTAATCTTTTTACGGCATTACGTAATGAGGTATCGTCATCGACCACAAATATGATTGCATTGGATGGGCTCATTTATACCTCATCATGAATTGGCAACGTAAAATAAAATGTGGCCCCTCTGTCGGGATTATTGACAGCCCACATCCGGCCCAAATGAGCATCGATAATGGTTCGATTGATTGAAAGTCCCATTCCCATGCCTTCCGGCTTGGTGGTAAAGAAGGGCTCTATCATGTGGCCTAAAGAATCCTCAGCCAAGCCGACCCCGTTATCGTGAACGCCCACTTTGACCATTTTCTCATTTGCATTGCTCGTTGTGATCGTAATCTTACGGGGGCCGCTATCCATGTCTTTCATTGCGTCTGAGGCATTCAGGATGAAATTGATAATCACCTGTTGCAGTTGGATCTTGTCTCCCAGAATTGGGGCAAGGCCTCTGTCCAGAGTGGTCTCTATGGAGACATTCCTTATCATCGCTTCAGTGTGTATAAGGGAAACAACCTCTTGAATTAGATTGTTAATGTCTACGGAAACCCTTTTACATTCGCCTTTTCTGAACAGCGAACGAAGCCGGTGAATGACCTTGCCGGCGCGCCTGTCGTCGGCGACGATATCATTGAGTATATCACCAATCTCATCAAGATCCATTCTGTCGCTGGCAATGAATCGAAGGGCTGCCTGTGCGTTGCTCAAGATTGCTGTCAAAGGCTGATTGAGTTCATGCGCCAACGACGCGGAGAGTTCACCCATTGTTGCCACTCGCCCCATATGAGCGATCTCTTCTCTGCGCTTCTGGGCCTCCTCCTTGGCTTGCCTGAGTTCTGTGATATCTTCTAGAATGCCGTCATAGTGACTCGCTTTCCCGTGGTCATCTTTTACCACCACCGCTGTTACTGAACCACAAAATGACGTCCCGTCTCTCCGTTTAAAGATGATTTCTTCATTTTTGACAGCGCCGTCTTTGAGCATCTTGCTACTGAATTTGTCTCTATCGTCCGGGTTTTGATAAAGTTCGTAAGCATATAATGAAAGCAACGTTTCCTTATGATCAAATCCAAACATTCGCATATATGCTGAATTTACCTCGACATAATTACCTTTTGGGCCCGGCGTACTTCGGAACACCCCAACACTTAAATTGTCTGTTAACGTTCTAAACTTCTCTTCACTTCCACGAAGCGCCTCTTCCGCACGTTTTCGTTCAATTATTTCTTTCCGGAGTTCATCGACGGACTTGGTTAGTTCAGCGGTTCGTTCATCAACGCGTTTCTCAAGATCATCATGAGCGCTTTTTAAAGCGTGCTCGGCTTTGATGCGTTGATCGATTTCACGATTGGCTTTTTTATATAGAAAAAAAACCGTCAAACCGATCAATACGCATAATGTAATGATCAGATAGCCGCTGACTTTGATTAACGGTCGCTGCACGCGCTTTAAAATTGAATTGATGTCGCTCAAGAAGATAAGATTCCACCCTGGATAGTTTTCCAGTGCGATCTTATGGAAGAGATATTGATTTCCCAAACTATCAATCGCATGCGCCTCATCTATCAAATTAAGACCTGTCCAACGCCACGGTCCCTGTCCAAATTGCCGATAGCTTTCGATACGTTTGGTCTCTTCGTCAGAAAGTTTTGAGAAGGTATGCAAAACCCATTCTTGGTGGTTGGTGATGAAAACAATGCCATGTGGGTCTGTGAGCATCACGATTCCTTCGTATTCCTTCACGAACGCCTTTTCCATGGGTTCGATAGGTGCTTTGATGACCGCAACCCCTATGGGCGTTTCCTGACCATCTCCATGAACCGGATGACTGTAGTAGATCCCTCTTTTGCCTGATGTCACCCCGAGTGCCATGTAACCAAAAAAGGCAGTTGGATCACCTTTTATGGCCTGCTGGAAGTAGGGGCGGAAAGCATAGTTTTGTCCTATAAAACTATCAGGGGAACTTCGATTGCTTGAGGCGATGGTGTTGCCATCTCGGTCAATTAAATAGCAGACATCTGCCTGGTAGGTTCTTTTAAAATGATCGAGGATGGAATTGGTTCCTGCGAGTGAGTCCTGGTCTTTTTTAGATAGGGCATTGGTTAGTTCTTTAAGCCCCGCCAAAGCGCTGACCGAATTCAAATTTTCCTGTAAAAAGAAAGACAAATGCCCCTTTATTGTCTCCGTGTGAAAAACAGCCTGCTTGTTGGCTTCCTCAATTGCAGACGTTTTTATTGATGAATAAAAAAGGTATCCCCCTGTCCATGCTGAAAGAAATGCCATTAAAGAGAGGATAATGATAATCATTCGAAGTTTCATATTTATGAATAGAATGAATCGGTTGTGGGAGTCCAGCGCCGATTAAATCGTGGCTGTGGCCCAAAGGTTCGTTTGATTGGATTTTATTGAAGATTTATCTTGGATATCGCACTAAAAACGCCTTGACGAAAACGACATGTTGCTTGCCATCAAGCCAAATCGGATCGACCTGTCTTGAGCAACAGATAGCCACTTTTTTGCAAAGTTGTAAATATGCGTTGGCAGAAAGTTGGGTGATAACTCAGTTGATAGACGCAAAAGCAATCTTGGTCAGAAAAATGATAGCAACGGGACTATAGCAGTTGTCGTACGTTTCAGAAATCGTGTGGTACGATCTGGCTATTACTGAAATCATTTCTCAATGGATGCCCGCTCTTTCCTTCCGTTTTCAACCTTTAGTCCTCGGACGTCACCTTCTGATTTCAGCTCTCAGCCTTCCACCTTTACCCCTCCACCTAATCATCCGGGTACATTGCGTTGATCGTTTCCTCGTACTGAGCGAATGCCACATTCTTTTTGAGTTTCATCGTCGGCGTCAGCAGGCCGTTTTCGATGGTGAACTCCGGTACGATGGTGATCTTCTTGATCGTCTCGAAACTGGCGAATTCCTTGTTCTTCTCGGCCACTTCCTTTTCGATCATCGCCCGCACCTTGCCGTTGGTCATCAACTCTTCCAGTGAGTTGAAAGTGATGCCCTGGGTCTGTGCCCATTCCGGCACATTTTCAGGATCGATGGTGACGAGCGCGCTGAGGAATTTCCGCTTGTCGCCGATGATGCATATCTGATTGATGTACTTGGACGTGGCGATGACCCCTTCTATGGAGGACGGTGCAATGTTTTTACCGCCGGCAGTGATGATGAGATCCTTTTTCCGACCGGTGATTTTCAGGAAGTTTTCGCTGTCGATCTCACCCAAATCACCGGTGTACTGCCACCCGTCGGGTGTTATCGTTTCAGCCGTATCTTCCGGCATTTTGTAATATTCCTTCATGACGTTTCTACCGCGATACATCACTTCACCGTCGTCGGCCGTTTTTTGCTCGATGCCGGGACCTGGAGGGCCGACCCAGCCGAAACGATAGTTGTCGTAGCGGTTGAGATTTGTAAACGATGTATTTTCCGTCATACCGATGCCCTCAAGAATCAAAATACCGGCGGCGTGGAAGAATTTGGCAATGGAGGGGTTCAACGGTGCTGCGCCGCTGATGCACCATTTGACCCTGCCGCCCAGGGCTGCCTGCACCTTGCTGAAGACCAGCTTGGTGGCCAATGCATACTTGATTCCCAACCCGAAGGGGATGGGCTGTTTGTTGAGCTTGCAGTCGCTGACGGCTTCTCCCACTTCACAGGCCCACCGGAATATTTTCAATGCTATGCCGCCCTTGGCTTCCGCACCGCTGATGACCTTGGAGTAGACTTTTTCGTAGATGCGGGGCACGCTGGCAAACCAGTGCGGACGTGCCACGCCGATATCTTCGACGATGGTTTCCATGCTGCGCGTGAATGTCGTTGCGCACCCGGTGAGCAGGGTGGCGTAGACACAGGTGCGGGCGAAGACGTGGGCCAGCGGCAGGAATAAAAAGACTTCCTCCCCTTCGCTGATATTGGTGCTGCCTTTCACCGACTGGGCCGTAAAGGTGATGTTGTCGTGGGTCAGCACCGCGCCTTTGGGAACCCCTGTCGTGCCGGAGGTGTAAACGATGCCCGCCGGGTCTGGCGGCGTCACGGCCTCCACCCTTGAATCGAAATCGGCATCGGTGACATCCTTGCCCAACGCCAGAAAGTCTTCGAAGCTGATGACCCAATCGTCTGCCGGTACGTCTCCGATAAACAGAACTACCTTGCGGATGTCGGGAATCTCGGCCCGGATTTCCATCAACTTGGCCAGTTGTGCATTGTCCTCGGCGAAAATCACCACCGCATCCGAGTGATCGACGATATAACGGACATCCTTGGGCAGGTTGGACTGGTAGATGCCCACCGTTACCGATCCGATGCTGGTGATGCCCATATCGCAGAGCACCCACTGGTACCGCGAATAGCTGAGAATGTTGACCTTGTTGCCTTTTTCCACCCCCAGCGCCATGAGCGATTTGCCCACCTGTCGGACCTGACCGTAAAACTGGTTCCAGGTCACCGAATCGATTTGCCCAGGTTCCGTAAACCACTTATAGGCAATGGTCTCGCCATATCGGTCGACCGTTTGTTTAAGCATGCCGTGAATGTTGGAAAAATCGATAAACTCCATATAGTTTCCTCCCCCTTTGTGCGGCAGAGGCCTGCCGCGGTCCTTATGCGTTGCACATAAAACTCCCCAGAACAACGCATACCACGGCGCGATGAACCTTGTCCATGCAAAGGCGGCATCTTTCATCCTTACGGTGAATCCTCCCCGCGGCTTGCCGCGGGGAGGATTCAATCAGGTAATTAACTACGGAGTTTGAATTACGCGATAGAACTGATCTATGACCGAAAGCCCAGCCGGATCAACGCATCGGGAAGGCATGCCCGGTCTGCCAGGTCGGTAAGCGACTTCATCTGACTCGCTTTCTCGGGGGCCGTGGGAAGAATGTGCTAGTCTTTTCGATGTATTTGGCATAACCGGGACGCCGGGTCTTAAGGGCCGCTTCGGTCAGCGGTACACCGGTCATCTTCAACAGGACTAGGGAGATGATGACGGGGCTGACCACCGTCCACCATCCGCCCGGTGTGGCCAGGGCCACCAGGAAGAAACCCCACCAGATCAAAAATTCGCCGAAGTAGTTGGGATGGCGGCTCCAGGCCCACAGGCCACGGTCCATGACCCGGCCGCGGTTGGCCGGGTTCGCTTTGAACCGGGCCAACTGCCAGTCGCCGACTGACTCGAAAACAAAACCAGTCGCCCACACGATGGCACCCAGGATGTCCAGCCTGGTCAATCGGGACGGCTCTGCGGACAACTGCGCTTTTTGCAATACCAGGGAGATGGACCAGAGAAAGAGCGCCTGCAGCCAGAAAACCTTGAAGAGGCTGACGAACCAGAAGCGCTGCCCGCTCTTCTCTCGCCACTGGCCGTAGCGGTGATCTTCGTTTTGGCCCCAGTTGCGCCAGGTCAGATACCCGGCAAGACGCAATCCCCAGCCGGCGGTCAGGCACAGAATCAGCAGGCTTCGATCAGTAAACCCGTTTCCCGTCCAGAACGTGACCCCGGCCACCAGCACGAACCCCACACCCCACAAGCTATCCACGATGGTGACGTTGTGGCGTAATACACTGAAAATCCAGCCCACGGTCATCATCGCGGTAACTGTGGCCAGGTTGATCATCGGTATGGTCATCCAGCTCTCCATGGTCATTGCCTCTATCCGATCGTTTCTGCGGGTTTCAGCGGGTCGGTAACCATATGGCCGGCCCGTCGCCGGTCGATGGCTGCCCGGATACGGCCGTGGATGTCACCGCTGATGGGATAGTACAGGGCAATGGCGATGGCCAGCAGGTTGCAGACCGACGGCACCAGGGCGTAAAGGACACGCAGGGCTAAGCGCACCGTGTCGGTCTGAGGAACGTTGGGCGTGTATCCGGTGGCACCAAGAACGGCCAGGCCCACGCCAACGCCCACGGCTGCAGCCAGTTTCTTGGCGATGGACCACAGCCCGATATACTGGCCTTCCCGGCGGCGGCCCGTTATCAGTTCGTCGTAATCAATCACATCTGCCTGGATGGCAGAGGGCAGTGCCAGGGTAGCACCGAATCCAATGCCGGACACCACCACCAGGATCGCATAGATGGCGGTGTCTCCTGGACCCAGAAAAAAGACGCCGATGAATGCACCGGTGTTGACTGCCATGGATGCAATCCAGGTCTCTTTTCTGCCGAAGCGGTGGGCCAGGCGGACCCAGACCGGAAGGAGGAGGATACCGGTCACAAAGTATAGCATAAGAAACAGGTCCGCCTGGTTTGAACCGAGCACGTATTGAACGTAGTAAAGTATCAGTGTCGCCGGCAAGTTGCTGCCGATGGCGCTGATGGTGTAGGCGGCCAACAGGATCATGAACGGCCGATTCCTAAAGACCGATCGAAGGTCTCGCCAGCCAACGGCCGAAGCCACTGCCGGTACATATTCCCGTTCGCGTACGGCCCTGACGCACCACCCGCACATCCCCACGATAAGCGGGGCATAGATCACCGAAATCCAGAAAAATTGGCTGCGTTGGCCGGACGCATCGTCACCGGTCTGGAAGATGGCCTGAACCAGGGCCGGAGATGCCGCGGCAGCCAGGGTGCCGGCGATCAGAAAACCATCCCGCCAGGCAAACAAGGCTGTTCTCGCGTCATAGTCATAGGTGATTTCGGGACCCAGCGCTTCATAAGGAACCGTGACCAGGGTCCAAAACAAAAAGAGCGCGTAGATCCAGAAGGCAAACCAGAGCGTACTCCAGGTGGTTGACACCGCAGGAGGATTAAACAGAAATAACAGGGCCACGGCGATAAGCAGTGAACCGATCAATATATAGGGCCTGCGGCGGCCGAAGCGAGAGCGTGTCCGGTCGGACAGGGTCCCCATGAGCGGGTCGGTGACCGCATCAAAAAGGCGAACGCCGAACAGCAGAAGACCCGCCAGACCGATATCAATCCCCACCACATCCGTATAGAACTTGGGGATGTACACGTAAACCGGTATGCCGATAATGGCCAGGGCAAATGCCGGCAGTGCATAAGCAAAACGTGTCTTAAAGGATGCAGTTTGCATGAGGCTTAACCATCCAGGCCCAGCAGGGCGTTTTTGAACCGCGAACTGAAAATAGACTTTCATCCTTACGTTGAACCCTCCCCGCGGCTTGCCGCGGGGAGGGTTCAATTGCCTGTCATAGGAATTTTCACCCAGCCAAAGAGAGAAAATGGCCGCTGCAAAATCGGCACCCTCGATGACCCCCATGCTCAGGCCGTTGAGTGTCACTTCGGTGCCCACGCCGGGAATATAGGTCAGGGCGTAGCGATCACCGGGTTGAACATCCACACAGAGGTTTTTAATCTAATTACCAATATCGTCAGCCGACGATGATATTTCAATGCGGTTAGAATCGGTGGCCATTGATAGGATGAAACTGCCACTTTGATTGAGCCCCGGGCGGGTAGCGGTTAACATGGCGGGAATCTGCTGATCCGGCTATAGCAACCCACCTGGCATGGCGGTGAAGGGACGGTTTAGCGGTAACGCATTGACACAGCAATAAAATTATGATCAATCTACACTATTGAGTACTATCGTCCATGGACGTGTGTCGTCACTTGAGTGACACGCCTATACTCCCTGCAGTCATCAGCAGTCGCCTATCCTGTCAACGCTTTAGCGAAAAATCCTCACTGCCTGCCGTGAGGCGGTTTCAAAGGAGGTGCCATGAAATTCGAGGCCATCAGGAAAGAGACCGTCATGCTCAATCCCCAAAAGGAGATGGCCGAGCGGCGCATCCCCAGCGAGATCCGCATCGATCCACTGACCGGTCGGACCGCCCGGATCTGCCATTTCATGAAATTGCATTGGGAAAAGCCTGATTTCGATGCCCTCGTGGCCGGCACCGAAGCCTGGTGCCCCTTCTGTGGGGACAAAGTACTCGATGTGACCCCCTGCTTCCCCAAGGACCTCGTCGCCGAGGGTCGTATGCAAAAAGACGACATGGTCATCTTTCCCAACATTGCCCCATACGATAGCATCGGCGCCGTGGCCACATTCGGCCCCCGGCATTACGTCCCCATGACGTTGTTCACGCCGTCCCATATGGCGGATGCGTTTGGCTTCGCCCTCGATTTTTTCAGACGTGTGGCGGGATCCGGCCACCCCGAATCCGTCTACCATATCGTCAACTGGAACTACATGCCGCCGGCGGGCAGTTCGCTGATTCACCCCCATCTGCAGGTGTTCTCCACATCCACCGCCCCTAACCTCATGCGCCAGGAAATCGAAGCCTCCCGCAATTACAAGGACACCCATGGTTCCACCTACTGGGATGACCTGGTGGCTGCAGAAAAGGATGTTGGCCAGCGCTACTTAGGGCAGGTCGGCCGCACGCACTGGTTGACCGCTTTTGCCCCCATGGGGGTTGCCGGCGATGTCCTGGCAGTGGTGGAGGATGCCCGCTGCACCCTTGATCTGACTGCCGAAGACCTCATGGACGTGGCCACCGGCTTGGCTCGATTGATGGGCGAATACGACAAGATGGGGGTTTACAGCTTCAATTTGAATTTTTTTACCGCCGCCTGGGGGGACGATCACTTTCGTTTTCACCTGCTCTTCTCGCCCCGCACCTTTTTCAACCAGAAACTGGGCACCCCGGACATCGGCGCCCTGCGCAACCTGTTCAACGAAACCCTGTGCATGGCCTACCCGGAGGAAATCAACAGGCTGTTAAAGCAAGGATTCTGACGCACAACTGTTTTTTTACAGGGGAAATGAGCCGGTCAGATGAAATTCTGAATTTTTTTTCCCAGAATTATGAAAATTTATTCATAATTTGTTGCCTGCCGCCAAATGTGAAAAGTTTCTTTTTACACTGATTTCATTGACTACTTTTGCGTTCCACTGAAAATTGCATATTTATTGCATTCGCATCTGGCAGGTACTATTTTTTACCTATCCATCGTAGACAGGTTGACGTCCGATCAGGCATTGGTAAAAGCATTTAAAAAATTGGAATAAAACCAAAATTAGCGAGGATAAACAAATGATTGATAGATTAGATGCGCATCCAACGCCTCGGAATTTCAAAGATTTTGATCAGAGAAGTGGAAAGGACAGGCGAACGATTCATACCATGCTCGACCCCGATAGAGACAAAAGGAAACAAAATAGGCGAAAAATGAGCCATCGCAGGGTCGCCCAGGACAGTTGACCCTTATCTATGTATTCAACGGCTGAATCCCAATGTCAGTGGCGGTCGGTATAGCAGCAATCCGGCGAAACCGACTGACAGAGGTTCTTTCAATGCAACGAACCGATCGATCATTCATCGAAAGACGGACAGGGAAAGATAGAAGACGTCTTTTCTCAATTAAAGGGCTTTTTCTTAACAAGCAGGATAGGCGCAGATCCAAGGAAAGAAGGTCGGATAGCGAAAACCGTCAAAATTGGATCCGTGTCAGCAAATGGTCTAGTGCGCCCTTGAAACAATTAAAAATAGCCAAATACCTTCTGAAAGAATCCTAATCCCTTAGCTTGTGTTCAATTTTTTCCGCAAGATCCCTCCTGCCGCGGGTCCTCAGTGGTTCAACCAGTTCTTTATAGAAGGGTTCGCGTACCCGGATGGTGATGCTGAAGGCGTCCAGCCATGCCGGATCGACTGCATCTTCCTCAAATGCCCGGGTTTTGTCCAGAAGGCCTAAAGCCTCCAGTTCCAGCATGGTGCGCACGCACTTCTCACAGCGGCCGCAGTTGAGTTTTTCCGGCACGTTGGCCAGGCAGACACGGAAATTCTGGAAGGCCACATCCCAACCGGCCACCATTTTCAACTTTTCCATTCGCGACAGCCCGATGTCGCGGTGGCGAATCTGAAGATCGGCGCTGCCGTATTCGGGGTCCAGCAGGGGGTGGGAGCCGCAGGGGTGCAGGTGGGGGATGTCGTAGGAGGATGCCAGCCAGGCCAGGTTGATGCGTGGTGAAAACGTGTGGACGGCGGCGGCCAGCACCGCGCCGAAAAACTGGTTGAGCCACAAGTCGCGATTGTCGCACAGGTGGCGGATATTGGTGTAGACGGGAATCAGGGCCAGATCTGCGTCGGCGGCAACGGGCGCCATGGCTGCCTTGGCGCGTTCGAACACGTGGTATTTGGCACCCCGCTCGATCACGCCGCCGATGTCGAAACCGTGGACCAGCAGGGCGTCCCTGGGATACCCGGGATGGGTCGGGGCATAGTAGTCTTTGATCCGCTTGAGGGCGGCCAGGGAATCCATGCCCCCGGACAGGAAGATCCCCGCGTGACGTTTTTTTGCTTGATGCAGGGCCGCTCTGGAAAGCGGTGCATCGATGGTCAGCGGTTGAAATGTGCCATCGGTCCAATGATGCATGAGGACCATGACGGTTTCCAGTCCCTCCTTGAGCCGGGGACAGATGGCTTCGTCGAGAGCCAGCCGCCGTTCCCCGAAGTAAAGGGCCGGGATGATGCAGCCCGCGGCAAAGGCGTGTGGGTTGGCAAAAATATCTTCAGCGTAGGTCGTTTCGGTTTCGATGAAGATCTCTTTCTCCGGCTGGTCGCAATCTTCGAAGCGGACTGTGGCCACGGCGCGGGTCAGGCCATCGTTTTTTCTCACATGCAGGTTGGAAAGTTTCATTTCAGACGTCCATGCTTTCTCGTTTCTGGCGATACCGATCGATGGCCAGGCGGACGATCCGGCCGGCGATGTCAAGACCGGTGGCCGCCTCCAGGCCCTTGAACCCCGGCGCGTAGTTCACCTCCACGATGAATGGGCGATCATCAGGGTCCACGATCATGTCCACGCCGGCCACGTCGCATCCTACGACCGCTGCGGCGCTGACGGCGGTTTGTTCAAGTTCGGCGCTAAGGGGCGTGGCCTTGATGTCGCCTCCCAGATGGAAATTGGCCCGAAACTCGCTTTTGGCAGGGACAAGCGACGCCGCACAGATCAACTCGCCGTCAATGACCAGTGCGCGGATATCCCGACGATTATCAGGCGCGATGTAACGTTGGACCAACAGGCCCCGGCGGCGATCCAATCCGGGAAGGGCCCGCTGATGGGCATCGTTCACGTCCATGATCCGCAATACCCCGTCTCCTTGACGCCCGCTGACCTGCTTGGCCACCACCGGATAGCCGCCCAATTGATCAAGGGCCAGAAAAAAGCCCGATTCGTCGTTGACGAAAACGGTGTCGGGGCAGGGCAGACCAGCGGCGGTCAGCACCTGTTGGGTGAGAAATTTGTTGCGGGCGATGGAAACCGCCTGAAGATCGTTGACGAGGGGTACGCCCATGAGTTGGAACTGGTGGATCAGGGCAAGGCAGGCATCGCCGATTTGCGCGCCCTGCCTTGGCAGCACCACGTGGGGAATGGGTGCGGAATGGGCGCCGGTTACTTCTAATCGCCCCGCTGCCGATATTGGCCACAGGTGATAAGGGTGGACGAGAATGCCCTGGTGACCGGCTTTGCGGGCCGCTTCCAGCAGCCGGCGGTTGGGGTGGTAGCCGGGTTTTTGAACCGTGATGATGCCGATGCGCATGGTCACCTTGGTGCCTTCCTCCCATGGGTGTCGATCACCCATTCCGGCATCCAGATGCCTACCGGTTTGCCGGCCTTTTCACTGAAATAGGTGGCCACTTTGCGGGTGCGGTTGCGCATGGCGATGATCTTGGTGGCCGCGTTGTCCTCGGCGATGACCGAAAAGATCTTGTGGTCGCCGGCCCGTTGGGTCAGCCCTTCCAAGAGCCTGGTCCCAATGCCCAATCCCCGGTATTCAGGACGCACCGAGGTATAGCCCCGCTCGACGAATCCGGTGAGATCCAGCCCTGTCTGGCGTTGGACCGTGTCGATGTATTCGGGTCTGGGGTTCTTGAGACTTGAATTACCGACGATGACGCCTTTTTCCTGCACATAGCCGATGAGATGCGCCCGCAGCAGATTGAACCGGACATGGGTGGCCGCCACCGTGCCTCCGGCCGCAACCATGGCGCAGATCTCTTCCAGGTATCCGTCCGGCAGCCGGTCCGGCGGGAGAAAGTGGTACCCAAGGGTCGCGCCGATCGTAAAAAGGTGCTCACCGTCGTCATCCACGCGCATGCGGAGCAGCTGATCTTTGGCCAGCCGGTCCACCAGTAAAAACCGGTTCACCGGGTCGTTTATCGTCTGCCACAGCGGCCGGCCGGGCAACGGGCCGACCTCACCGTAAGGTTCATTGGAATGACAACGCCGATCACTGGCGTGGGTTATCTCCCAGGAGTGGATGATATTCGGCTGGCTGGCGACGGCCCTGCAGGTTTCTAATGAAGCCTTCGCGCCATCGAGCATCAGGTGGTTCCAGATGCCGGCCCGGGATAACGCTTTGAAAAAACCAACATCCGGCAGTTGGCCCCTGAGTTGCCATTGAATTTGAACGATACTGCCACTTTCAGCCAACAATTTGAAATCATTTGCAATATCTCTATCGATGGTACTGCAGAGGGACAAGCGCAATCCTGGCTGCCGTTCCTTAAGCGCCACCACCAGGTCTTTGAATTGAACCGGTGGGATTTCATTCGAGCTTAAGCAATGGCGGGTATGGTAACGCGCGGACAATCGCTCCAAAAGATCCAGCAACCGCCTGCCGCCATTGGTGAAGGCATCCAGGCGAACATCCCACCGGTGGGTTTCCATCGACCCCGCAGAAGAAAGCTTCTTCGCCTGGGCCAGGGTCGTCGGCGGCATGGCAGACAACGCCGGGGATGGCTGAATCAGTTGAATCGAAAACGAGGATGTAACGGTCATATTTCTAAGGAAGGCAATCCCTATATGGTCGGTGGTCCGGTGCCGGCAGTCAGCGATCTCTGTCCGACGTCGAATCAGCGCCGGTCTGCTGCAGCCGTTCATTTTCCCGAATGATGGTGTCGCGATGGCTGCGCTCATCATCGGCCAGGGAGTTGAACTTGCTGCAATCATCCGGCAGGCATCGGTTCCCTGGGTGTAATGGCCAGAACCATAGGGAATTTGCGCGGTGGTGTCAATTGCAAAGGCCCGGAGGATCCCAGCCATGCCGCCCCCCTGCTGAGGGTTGCTAATTGGTCTAAATTGAAGTAAATAAAATTATCCTGTCGTGAAGGCCCATAAAGGACTGTGCTTACCATGAAGATCGCCTACCTGATGGACCCGCTGGACAGCATCCAGCCGGAAAACGAGACCACCAGCCACCTGATGTACGCGTGCAACGAGCGTGGGCATACGGTCTATTTTTTAGAGCCCCACGATGTATATATCCGCAACGGTCAAGTGGTGGCCCGTATGCGCAACATAACGGTGAAACCGGGCCTGGGCATGGCCGAATACTGGCAGGCGATTATCCGCTGCACGAATCAGGACCATCTTATTTTCGAAGCCATCACCCAGCTGGATGCCTTGTTTCTGCGCAGCAACCCGCCGCTCAACTACCAGACCATGGAGTTTTTGCAGACCGTCAACAATCATGTCTTCATCCTCAACAGCACCACCGGCCAGATCCTGGGCAACAGCAAGCTCTACATCCTCAATTTTCCGGAGATCATCCCCGAGACGCATGTGTCCAGGGATCCCTCCCGCCTGCGCAAAATCATCGATGATTTCGGCGGGGCCATGGTGGTCAAACCCCTTCAGCGGTTCGGCGGCGAGGGCGTGATCAAGGTGAGCACCCGGGACCGCATGAACCTCAATTCGCTGATCCACTATTATGTGCGCGCCTATGAATCCTATGCCCGGCGTGAGCCGATTATGGTGCAGGAGTACCTGAAAAGCGTCAAGCAGGAAGGGGACATCCGCATCCTGCTGCTCAACGGCGAAATCATCGGTGCCATGCGCCGTAAACCCAAAAAGGGGGATTTTCGCACCAACGTCCATGCCGGCGGCGAGGTGTTCGCCCACCGGGTGACGGCGCGCGAGAAGCGGATCTGCGAGGTGATCAAGGAGAAGCTGATCGCCGACGGGCTCTATTTTGTGGGCATCGACATCATCGCCGGCAAACTGGTGGAAGTCAACTGCGTCAGCCCGGGCGGTATTCCGCGCATCAACCGGTTGAACGATGACCGTCTCGAGTTAAAAGTAGTCGATTTCATAGAACAAAAAGTCAGCACCATCAGACATTTTCCTAACCGGAAGCGAGCCTGAGTATGGGGCGGGGGAAGCAGTGGCGCATCCTGATCGTTCTGCTGTGGATGGCGGTTGTGGTCTCTGCCTGCCATGAGAATCATCGCCCCATTGCCTTGAAGATCGGCTTGGCTGAAGAACCCCGCACCCTCAATATCTGGCTGGCCAGCGACGCCAATTCCCGCAAGGTGCTTTCCCTGATCTATCAGCCCCTGTATGTGTATGACCCGGAGACCCTGGACCTGGTGCCCTGGCTGGCTGAATCCATGCCGGTATACGATGCTCAGGCGTTGTCCTACACCGTTTCGCTTCGGGAGGCCCAATGGTCGGACGGCACGCCATTCTCGTCGCGGGATGTGGCCTTTACCGGTCGTCTGATTCAATCCTTTAGGGTACCCCGCTATGCGTCCAGCTGGAGTTTCATCAAACGTATTGAAACGCCGGACGCCCGCACGGTGATCTTTTTCCTGAAACAGCCCATGGCGGCGTTTCTCTCCGGTACCTTGTCGACGCCCATCGTCCAGGATAAGGAATGGTCCGACTTTGCAGAAATAGCCAAGACCACCGAAAAACCGCTGGCCACCCTAATCAACCGACGGATGCAGCATCCCGTGGGCACCGGCCCCTTTACCCTCGAGCAGTGGCGGCAGGGGGCGTTTTTGCACCTCAAGAAAAACCCCCATTTTTTCGGCAGCGGCAAAACCATCAACGGCCGCACCCTGGGGCCGTTTGTCGACGAGCTCGTTTATACCGTGTTCGGCACTTCGGATGTGGCCATACTGGCTCTGAAAAAGGGCGACATCGACATGTTCTGGTGGCCCATCCAGCCTGGCTATATGTCCGATCTGAGCCGGCAGAAGAAGATCCGCCTGTTCACCAACGAGAAGAGCGCCCTTTACTTCATGGGATTCAACCTGCGGCGGCCTCCTTTTAGCGACGCTTCCCTGCGACGGGCCGTGGCTTATACGATCGACAAAGAATTCATTGTCTCGCGGATCCTCCAGGGCCAGGGCACCAAGATGTTTTCGGTGGTGCCGGCTGAAAACCGCTTCTGGTGCTGCACCGACCTGCCGCGCTACGGGGACGGTATGAGCCGGGAAGACCGGCTCAAAGCCGCCTACCGAGTGCTCGTCGAAGCGGGCTACAGCTGGGCGGTGCCGCCGGTGGATGCCGCCGGCAACCTTCAGCCAGCCAAGGAGATCCGGCTGCCCGGGGGACAACCCATGGGGCGGTTTACCATCCTGACGCCGCCGGCGGACTACGATCCGCACCGGGCCACCAGCGGATTGATGATCCAGGAGTGGCTCCGGGAACTGGGCATGCCTGCCTACGCCCGGCCCATGTCATTCTCCGCCATGCTGGAGCAGATAAAAGGGAATCACGACTTTGACGCCTTCATCCTGGGTTATGGGCGTCTGCGCCTGGATCCGGACTATGTGCGCAACCTGTTTCATTCGGACAATGACAAGTCCCGGGGCTGGAACATGAGCGGGTACCACAATTCCGCCTTCGATCAATTGGCCGACCGGTCTACATCCGAGATGGATCCCGTCAAACGGCAGGCACTGGTGATGGAGATGCAGAAACTGATCGCCCGCGACCTGCCCTATATTCCCCTGTACAAGCCCTCCGTGGTGGAGGCGGTGCGCACGGACCGCTTCGAAGGCTGGGTGGAGATGCTGGAAGGGATCGGCAACATCTGGTCCATGTTCCAGGTCAAACCGGTGAACAACGATGGGGCTTAAACGATTCATTCTCAGACGACTGGTGGAGATCGCCGTGATCTTTTTCGTGATCATGACGGTACTCTTCGTCCTGTTCCGGCTGGCACCGGGGGACCCGGTGTCCCGGATGGTGGATCCTTCCATGACGCCGGAGGACGCCCGTCTGCTCATGGAGACCATGGGGCTGGACCAGCCCCTGTGGACCCAGTACCTCTACTACCTGAAAAACGTGGCCACCGGCAACATGGGGATTTCCTTCCACTACGGCGAGCCGGTGAGCCATATCCTGATGAACCGGCTGCCCAACACCATCCTGCTGTTTACCACGTCCATCATCCTGTCGGCCCTGTTGGGCGTGTTTCTGGGAAAAATCGCCGCCTGGAAACGGGGCGAGCGAACCGACACGCTGATGACCATCGGGGCGCTGTTTTGCCACACCCTGTTTCTGCCCTGGCTGGCCCTGATCATGATCTGGTTTTTCGCCTACTGGGTGGGCTGGTTCCCCATCACCGGGATGGTCTCACCCGAGGTGTGGATCGATCCCGATGCCGGTTTTTTGATCAAGGCCCTGGATGTGCTCCACCACATGGCCCTGCCGCTGATGACCCTGATTCTGATCCATTTCGGCAGCTACCTGCTGGTGATGCGCAGCAGCATGCTCGACACGCTCAAGGATGACTACATTCTCACCGCCCGGGCCAAAGGATTGGATGAAAAGACCATCCGGGACCACCACGCGGCGCCCAATGCGGCCCTGCCCGTGGTGACCAGCGTGGGGCTAAGCCTGGCCTTTTCCATCAACGGCGGCGCCTTGACCGAAACCGTGTTCACCTGGCCGGGCATAGGGCGGGAGCTGGTCTTTTCCGTCAGCCACAGCGACTACCCCCTGGCCCAGGCTGCTTTTCTGCTCATCGCCATCGTGGTGCTGTTGGCCAACCTGGTGGTGGACGTGCTTTACGCCTACCTGGACCCGAGGATACGGTACTGATATGTCGGACACATTCGTTTCACTCTCCGACACCGGAAAATACACCCTGCCGCCGCAGCCAACAGGCACGCGTCCCACTGGGTGGAACGTTTTCTGGAGGGCTGGTCGATCTACCGGAAAAACACCATCGGTCGCATCGGGGTGGCCCTGCTTGGGCCTTTTCGCCCTCATGGCCGCGGCCAGTTTTATCCCGCAATGGGTGGACCCCATGTACCACCCCATGACCGGCGTGGACCCGCATGATTTCACACAGCACCGGCCCCAGCCTGCGCCACTGGCTGGGCACCGATTTCATCGGCCGGGACATCTTCAGCCAGTTGCTGGCCGGTGCCCGCATCGCCTTCATGGTGGGCATTTCGTCGGCGCTGATCAGCATCCTGTTCGGCACCACCATCGGCATGGTGGCCGGGTACGCGGGACGGTACACCGACATCGTGCTCATGCGCCTGGCGGACATGATCATGGTCATGCCCACCCTGCTGGTGGTGCTGATTCTGTCGGCCCTGTTCGGCCAGCTGAACATCTGGGTCATCGTGCTTGATGATCGCCCTGTTCCGGTGGCCCGGGGTCGCCCGGGTGATTCGATCCCAGACCCTTTCCCTGCGCCACCGGCCCTTCATCGAGGCGGCACGGGTGGCCGGTGCGTCGCACCTTCGCATCATATTCAGGCACATCCTGCCCAACGTGATGCCCCTGGCCCTGCTCTACATGACCTTTCAGGGTCACCTCGGCCATCATCATCGAGGCGGCCCTGGCGTTCCTTGGGTTCGGCGATCCGGGCACGGTCAGCTGGGGCATGATGCTTCAGTGGGTGTGGAAGACGGGCCACATGTTCCAGGCCCCCTACTGGCTGCTGCCGCCGGGAATCTGCATTTCCCTGATCACCATGGCCTTTTACATGACCGGCCGGGCCATGGACGACGTGCTGGATCCGCGATTGCGCAAAGAGGAGACCGAAGCGTGACCACGGCCCTGCTGGAAGTGGACAACCTGAGCATCGGCTACCGGACTGCCAGCGGCATCCAGATGGCGGTGGACGGGGTCTCCTTTCGCGTGGACCGGGGCGGATCATTCGGGCTGGTGGGCGAATCCGGGTGCGGAAAGACCACCATCGGCATGGCCCTCATGGGACTTCTGGCGCCCAATGCGACGGTCGTCTCCGGACAGGTCCGTTTCGAAGGCGAGGACCTCATGACCGCCAGCGATGCCCGGATGCGGCAGATCCGATGGCGCCGGATCTCCATGATTTTCCAGGCCGCCATGAATGCCCTGAACCCGGTGCATCGGGTTCAGGACCAGATCGCCGAAGCCATCATGACCCATGAGCCGCATCTCTCCCGCCATGCCGTCGCCCACCGGACCCGATCCCTGTTCGAACTGGTCAAAGATTCCCGAGAGCCGGCTGCAGGACTATCCCCACCAGTTCTCCGGCGGCATGCGCCAGCGGGTGATTATTGCCATGGCCTTGGCCTGCAACCCGTCGCTGATTATTGCCGACGAGCCCACCACGGCCCTGGACGTCATCGTCCAGAATCAGATTTTAAATGCCATCGGCACCTTTCAAAAAGAGATGAACATCGGCATGATTTTTATCTCCCATGACCTCGCCGTGGTGGCGGATGTGTGTACCCATATCGGCGTCATGCAGGCCGGCAGTATGGTGGAGTACGGCAGCCGGCAGGAGGTGCTGGACTGTCCGGGCCACCCCTACACGCGGATGCTGGTGGGTTCCCTGCTGACCCTGTCGGATCAACCGGCAGACCTTGCGGAAATCGTCTGTGCCATAGCCACAATGGGCCGGCCATGGCCGGCGGATGTCCGATCAACAGCATTTGTCCGAATGCCACCGCGGTCTGCCGACGTGAACAGGCCGATTGGATGGAGCTCTCAGGCCACCCATCGGGTACGCTGTCCATATGCCGGGGAACAACGCTGATATGGACACACTCCACTTCCCCGATCCTTTCGATGACCGACGTGACCAAGATCTATCGTGCAGGGATTCTCTGTTGGGAGCGTCCGGAAGCCGTGTCGTCGCCCTGGATCGCATCTCCCTCGACATCAACGCCGGTGAGATTTTCGGCCTGGTCGGGGAGAGCGGCAGCGGCAAAACGACGGTCAGTCGGCTGATCGTCGGTCTGGAATCCCCCGATGACGGGCGGATCCAGTTTGACGGGAAGGACATTGTGGGCCTCAAAGGGCGGGCGCGACGGGAATTTACCAAGCAGGTCCAGGTGATCTTCCAGGACCCCTACCAGAGCCTCAACGCCCACTTTTCCATTTTCGATACCGTGTGTGAACCGCTGGTCATCCATGGCATCGGAGACCGGGCATCGCGCCGCGTTCGGGTCTGCGAAGCGCTCGAGACCGCCGAATTGACACCATCGGAGGCCTATCTGGAGCGATATCCCCATCAACTTTCCGGGGGACAGCGTCAGCGAGTGGCCATCGCCCGGGCCATGGTTCTGGAACCCCGGTTCCTGATCGCCGACGAACCGACCTCCATGCTGGATGCCTCAATCTCTTTTCAGATTTTCCGGCTGCTGCACCGTCTGCGGGAGACTTTCGGCGTCACCATTTTGTTCATCACCCACAGCCTGGCGGCGGCCCGGAACCTGTGCGACCGGGTTGGGGTGATTTACCGCGGGCGGCTGGTGGAGCTGGGTACGGCCCAGGAGACCATCATGTCTCCGCGACATCCCTATACCAAAGCGCTGTTGGACGCCCATCCTCGTTTCGGTGGCAGCAACCATCACGGGTTCGACACCCTGCTTGACGTCGAACGGCCCCGACCGGAAACCGACCACTGTCTGTTCTACCCCCGCTGCCGTCTGGCCGTGGACAATACATGCAATTTGCAAGCCCCTAAACTGAAAAACCTGGACGCCGGCCACCGTGTTTCCTGTTTCCTTTTTTAACAGATACCCATCGTTGCCTGGATCGGTTTCAGGACTTATCTTACTCGACTACGCCAATTGCTCTTAACTTGCCCGGGCGGCCACAACTGTTATCCGGTATGATGTCCATGAAAACGGAATCATCGACCCAACAATCTGAAAAGAAACTGAAGGACAAGGGGATACGCGAGATCCTGCTGGCTGGTGTATTTTGGCGGATTCTGGTTATCGAGATGATTCTGCTGGTTTGGTCAGTGGTCTACAAGATGGCCTCTGAGGACGCCAGTGGTGCGGACCTGATGTGGTATGCGTTGCGCATCATTTTGCTGGTGGTCGTTATTATTCTGTTCATGATGATCTCCCTTCGCCATTTTTTGGAACGCAAAATTATCCAGCCCATGGAGGCCGTCGCCGAGGGTAATCGACGGCTGGATGTGGCCCATCCTGAGGTGGACAACGTGCCCCTGGAAGATGACGTCGCCCTGGAAATACGGGAGATTGTTTCCACCCGGGCCAAAATGCTGGAGGCCATACTGAACGTGTCCAATCAGCGACTTCAGTTGGTCAATTTTATCAAGGACACCTTCGGTCGCTATCTGAGCCGCAAGATCGTCGACGAGATACTGGAGTCTCCCGAGGGTCGGCGGATCGGTGGTCGTCGGCAGACGGTGACCGTGCTCATGTCCGACCTGCGGGGCTTTTCCGATTTGTCCGATTCTCGAGACCCGGAGGAGATGGTCCGGATACTCAACCGCTATCTAGAGGCCATGACCCAGGTCATTCAGGAATACGACGGCGTGATCGACGAATTTATCGGCGATGCTATCCTCACCGTGTTCGGTATCCCCGAGGAAAAAGCTGACGACCCGGCTCGCGCCGTGGCTTGTGCGCTTGCCATGCAGCAGACCCTGGCCGGTCTAAACCGGGATTTCGTGGCCGACGGCCTGCCTGCCCTGGAGATGGGGATCGGGATCAACACCGGCCCGGTGGTGGTGGGAAACCTGGGTTCCGAAGCCAGGACCAAATACGGCATCGTCGGCGCAGTGGTCAATGTTGCATCACGCATTGAATCCAACACCATCGGAGGACAGGTGCTGGTGGGCGAGGCCACCTACGCGAAGGTCAATGCGCAGGTGGCGGCAGGGCCGCCCATGACCGTCATGATGAAGGGATTCAAGCGCCCCCTGGTTTGCTACCCGGTGAATGCCATCGGTCCGCCTTACGACCTGCGTTTCAGCCTGAAAACACCTGATCCACTGGTCGAGATCTGCCTACCGCTACAACTATGGCGCCTGGACGGCAAAAAAGTGGTTGCCGGCCCCATTGCGGGTGAAACGCGCAAACTCAATGAAACCACCTTTGTCGTCAATTTCACAGAGACGCTCTCACCGTTGACAAATGTGAAGCTCTTATTTACGTTTTGCCAGGAGGCGCACTGCTTTTCGGACATCTACGCCAAGGTCGTCGATGTGGACAATACCAACCAGCCGCCGGTCTACCGGTTGCACGTCACCTATATGGACCAGGCGGACAGGGCGCTGTTGAACCGTTGGATCCGGGCCGCCTGACGCCACTGAATGAAGGCCCGTTGATGAACCCTTTTTTAGATATAGGTCTGACATGATGATGGATTCCCCACGTTCCACCCCGAGAATCTCGACCACCTGTCGGCGAACCTTTCATGTTCATGTGCGCAGAAAAATGGCCTTCTTGAATCGACTCCTGCTAACCCTGGCATTGTCGTTCCTGTATGACCCGGCAGTGGCGGGCGATGCCCAGGAGAAGCAAGTGGTCAATTCCCTGGGCATGGAGTTCGTTTTGATCCCTGCCGGCACATTTATCATGGGCAGCCCCATCGACGAGGTGCATCGGGGGGCTTCCGAGGTCCAGCATCCGGTCACCATCACCCGATCGTTTTACATGCAGACCACCGAAGTGACCGTCGATGAATGGCGAGCCGTCATGGGGCGGCGCTTTTTTGCCAGGAAGAAAGGCGCTGGAGATATGCCGGTCGTCAAGGTGTCCTGGCATGACTGCAAGAAATTTATCCGGAAACTCAATTTGATGACCGGTGATCTTTACGCCTTGCCGACTGAGGCCCAGTGGGAATACGCCGCCCGGGCGGGCAGTGAGACGGCTTATTTCTGGGGCGGCCAGATCGATTGTACCCGAGCCATGTTTGCCAACAACTCCAAGAAATATAACGCTTGTATTTCAGCCAACCGGTCTTCAACCCTTGACCCAGATGGCCCGGCACCGGTCAAGCGATATGCCCCCAATGCGTGGGGACTTTTTGACATGCACGGCAATGTCTGGGAGTGGTGCGAGGACCATTATAATCGATACGCTGTCGTCTCGGTGGTCGATCCCTGCGAAACCGAATCGGGCAAAGACCGGATCCGTCGCGGTGGTAGCTGGTACGGTCCCGGCTATTCGTGCCGCAGCGCCAACCGAGCTTTTGGCCACGCCATGAGCCGACTGCAGAACACCGGATTCCGACTGGTCCGCTTATTGCCTGACCGGCAGAATGAGACTTCTCAGCCCCAATAACCGACCAACTCCATGGTGAGCCGTTCGACCCGCAGCATCCGCTGCCGGTTTCAACGGACCTGTATAAGACTTTGCCTCCTGAAAGGGATCATCCACTTTGGCAATCCATAAAAAAATAGGCCACTGGTTCAACGTTCACGAGGATGAGCTTGGCCTGTTCATGTGGACCGTTGTGCTGCTTTTTCTCGTCCGCAGTTCCGGGATTTTCCTGAACAATTATGCCGAAACGGCGTTCCTCAAACGCTACGGCGTCGAATACATGCCCGTCGTGAACATGCTCAACGCGGTGGTGACCTTCTTCGTCATGGGCGTCATGACCGGGTTCATGACCCGTTTGCCCGGCGCCCGGATTCTGGCCCGGCTTTTCGTCTTCTGCGGGCTTTCCGTGGCGTGTATACGCGCGATCATTCCCTTTGGGATCGATCTGGTTTACCCTGCGCTGTTCATGCTTAAATCCCAGTACGAGGTGCTGCTGGCGCTTTTGTTCTGGAACCTGGCCAATGACTTGTTCAACACGCGGCAGTCCAAGCGGCTCTTCCCGCTGATCACTGCCGGGGGAGTCATCGGTCAGATCCTGGGCAGTTTTGCCACACCCCTGGTGGCCCGTTGGCTGCATATGGACAACCTGCTGCTGGTATATATGGTCACGGCCCTGGCCGGTGCCTGGGCCGTGCAGGCCATGGGAAGGCGGTATCCCACCTTGCTGTTCCAGCAGAAAAAAGAAGGTGGAAAAAAGAGCCGCACCTCTATGATCGATGAAATCAAGACGGTGCTGCCGCTGATGAAATCCTCGATACTGGTGAAGATCCTGGTGGTGCTCACCTTCATGCCCAACGTCGTGATCCCCATCATGAACTATCAGTTCAATTTTGCCGTCAATGAGCAATTTGCCACCGAAACGGGCCTCATCGAATTTTTTGGGTATTTCAGGGGTGTGCTCAACATCATCAGCCTGGTGATTCTGCTCTTCGTGGGGAAGCTCTATGACCGATTCGGGTTGCCTGTGGCCCTGATGTTCCACCCTTTCAACTACATGGTGGTGTTCATTGCCTTCCTCTTGCGGTTCGATGCCGTTTCGGCCATGTATGCCCGCATGTCCGCCAACATCATCCGTACCACGATCAACATCCCGGCCATTGCGGTGGTGACAGGGCTGTTCCCGGAGTCCTATCGTGCCATGATCCGGCCTTTTCTGAGGGGCACCATCGTCCGTATCGGCCTTTTTCTCGGATCCGGACTCATTCTGCTCTCCGACACCCTGTTCCACCCGCGCTACCTCTCGCTGGTGGCCCTGCCTTTTGTCATCGCTTGGGTGGTCGCCCCCTTTGTTCTCAAGCGCCGATATGCCGGCATTCTTCTAGATCTGGTTTCAGACAACAGAGTCGATTTTCGTTCCCTCAATTCCAGTGAACTGGGGCAGGTGTTCCGGGACAAGAAAATTCAGGAAAACCTCGTCAGGCGCTTTCAAGGTTCATCCGGAGAAAATCGCCTGTGGTATGGCCAACTGCTCAGGTCCATCTCTTATAGCGGGTTAGACGCCCAATTATTAACGGCGTTGCGGGAAGAGCAGGATATCCAGACCCGTATCGGACTCATCGAACTACTTTCAAAAGCGTCCGGCCCGGCTGCTGTCGAATCCTTCACCGAGTTGATCGAGCAGGGGACACCTGAACTGGTCGTGGCCCTGATCGATGCCGGCCACCGCATATCAGCTGAGATCTTTGCCCCCTTTAACCGGCGCATCTACGAAATGTCGCTTCCCCTTGACGTCAAGGCCCACGCCGTGGGCTCCCTATATACGGTGGACCCGGCCCGGTATGGCCCTGTCATCGGGGCGTGGCTGACGTCTGAAGAGGCCGACAGCCTTCGCGCCGGCATTATCGCTACCGGGGTTTGCCGGGATATCCGTTTTGCGGAGCGTCTGAAGACGCTTTTGTTGACCTCCGATGATGCCACATTGCTTTTGGTTCTGGAGAGTCTTCGCACCATCAACATGGCGGGCCTGAACCCCCTGGTGGTGCTCCGCCTGTGGGACCCGGATCCGCGCATGCGGCGCGCCGTGCTCCAAGTTTACCAGATCGAAGATGAGGGCGCTTTGAAGAACGTGATCCCGCTGTTGGGGGATGAATCCGAAGCCATTGCCGGGCTTGCCCGCGAGAAGATCAGGACTGCCGACTACCAGAACAGCCTGCGGCTGGTAAAATCACTTTCACTTCCCCAGAAAAAAGTGAGAGAGTCCCTGTTCGGTCTGCTGTCGGACATGGCCATCAAGGATCTGGACGTGTTCCGGTTTGTCCAGCTTCAGGCCCACACCTGTTATCAACTGACGGCTCAAGCCCAAGGTATCAGGCAGTTTTCTGATGGGGCGCTGCAGGAATTGCTGGCCGTTCATCTGGACGAGCGGGTCTGGTTTACCCTGCAGACGACGCTGCGGGTGTTGGCAGCTCAAGATCAATCGGGGCGGATGCAAACGATCGCCAAAAGCATCTTCTCATCGGACAAACGCCAGCGATCCAACAGCCTGGAAGCGATGGATGACATCCTGGATAAAAGTCTGGTTCGCTTGTTGACACCGCTGCTGGACGACCTGGATGTCTCTGCGCGTATCGCCGCGGGACAAAGGCTTTTCCCCAACGAATTGCGGGTGTCTACGGACTGGGAACTGTTTGACGGCTTGCTGAGCAGCCGAAACTGGGTTACGCTGGTATTGGCACTTACCTTGATTCGGCAACTATCGGTGTCACCAGAAGATCCCTCCCGAATCCAGGCACTTGTTCAACACGATAACGTGAACGTATCCCTTGCGGCTACAGAACTACTTGAAAAAAACGGATTCCCCATCCGCGCAGGAGACAGTAATGGAAATAGCGACATCGATTCCCTTGACCGATAAAATTTTACATCTCAAAAATATTGAAATATTTGCCGACCTGTCCGTCAACGAGCTGGCAGCTGTGGCTTCGGTCACTGAGGAGGCGGCTTTTGACGAGATGGAAATGGTCTTTCGGGAAGGAGAGATAGGCGACACGCTTTTTCTGATCTTGGAAGGCGAAGTGGCGGTGATCAAGGACTGCAATGCGGAACGGGAATTCGAGTTGGACAGTATCGGACCCGGTGACTACTTCGGGGACATGGCCCTCTTCGGCGATGATCGCCGCTCGGCAACCATCCGGGTAAAGAAGAAGGCCCGATTTCTGACCCTGAACAAGCAGGAGCTTCAGGAGATCGTGCGCGAGTATCCCCAGATTGCGCTGCATGTCTGCCGGGTTCTCAGTATGAGAATTCGACGCCTGCACGGCAAAATCTCAGACCAAAGCTGCTGAAAGCGCCAATGATAAACATTAAGCGAAAGCCTCTTTTCAGGCATCCGAAGATTGTCATCTCTCCATGTGTTTTCGGCCATGGGATTTTCACGACAGCGTTTATCCCCGCAGACACGACGCTTGAAGAGTGCCCTTATCTGCGGATTAAAGCCGGCGAATGCGCTGCTTCCCTCGATGACTACGTGTTCAATCTGGAATCATCGGAAGAAAATGGTCAATCGGATTATTATTCCCTGGTGCTTGGATGGGGGAGCTTGTTCAACCACTCATATGATCACAATACCGAATACTGGCACGATACCGACCGGGATCTGATTGTGTTTCACACAATCAGATCGGTTAATGCCGGCAAACAGCTTTTCGTCAATTACGGAAAAGAGTGGTGGGAATCAAGGGAACTGGCTCCCGAATAAAAAGGACTTCTCAATGCGTCAAAATAAAGCGATCGACGTGCAAATTGACGGGCATGTCGCCTGGCTGAATCTATGTCGACCCGAGCAACACAATGCCATGGGCATGACCTTTTTTAAAGAAGTGACCGGACATTTCCGGTGCCTTGACGAAGACCCCACCGTCAGGGCGGTCGTCATCCGTGCCGAAGGTAAAAGCTTTACCGCGGGTCTGGACCTCATGGAAGCCGGGGCCATGCTGATCGGCAAAGGTATCGACGATCGGGAACGCCTGAGGAAAACAATCTTGGAACTCCAAGAGAGCAACAACGCCATCGAGCGATGCAGGAAGCCGGTTATCGCCGCCGTTCATGGCCACTGCATCGGCGGCGGTGTGGACCTGTTGTCCGCCTGCGACATCCGGTTGGCTTCAGCCGATGCGCTGTTCAGTATCCGGGAAACGCGGCTCGCCATCATCGCCGATCTGGGAACTCTGCAGCGGCTGCCCCACATTATCGGACAGGGGTGGTTTCGTGAACTGGCCCTGACCGGCCGTGATTTCACTGCCGCCGAAGCCTTGCAGATGGGTTTTGTCACCCGGGTATGCGAGAACCGGGAGGCGCTGGTTCTGGCCGCCGGTGATTTGGCGAAAGCGATTGCCGGTATGGCTCCGCTCACCGTTCAAGGGGTCAAGGAAGTGATTAACTTCAGCCGGGACAACGGTGTCTATGCCGGACTGTCCTACGTGGCCCAGAAAAATGCCGCGGCCCTGCCTTCCGAGGATTTGACGGAAGCCGTCACCGCATTCATGGAAAAGCGTGAGCCGTTATTCCACGGTAAATGATGCTCTCGCTTTTGCGCCCATCGCGAGTATTGAGATGGGCACCATCAACAGCCCGCAGCACCACCGGCTGGGCAGGACCGGCAGGGCCATCGACAAGGTGCGCGAGGTGATCGACAAGACAGTTGACGGCGACAATCCGGAAGAGGGCGAACTGATCGTTTACGGCCCCAACGTGGTGAAGGGCTATCACAACAAGCCCGAGAAGACCCGCGCTACCATGACCGAGGACGGCGGGCTGTGCACCGGAGACCGGGCCTATGTCGACGCAGACGGTTACCTGCACATTACCGGCCGCATCAAGGAGCAGTTCAAACTGGAAAACGGCAAGTTTGTATCCCCGGCCACCATCGAAGAGGAGATCAAATTGCTGCCCTGCGTGGAGCATACCATGATTTATGGGCTCACGCAGATCTTCAAGCTTTAACGACGCGAGGTGCTCAAAGCAATCAGCCGATGATTGAAGATGCCTACCGGAGGCATTACAAGCGTTCATTGCACCGAATTAAGGGGAAACCGAGACTGCTTCAGATTTCAGACAGGGGTGGTGAGGCAATCGTGAAACTGCCGCAAACACAGGAGAGAACGTGGTTTTGGCTTTAGGAGTTGGCACAGGAACGGCACAATGCAGCCCACGAAAGGTTCAGGAAATGACAGTTAAAGAGGCTTGAGTTAAGTATAGACGGATGTAACGTGTTGTTTAGGGCAACTTGTAGATCGTTGGATATATGGAATTCCACCCGATAGAACTTTGTACAGGTACCCCAACCGATGCTCAACTTATCTGGAAAATAAGCCAACATACAGATGTTGGGGTTGGTCTACATAATTTCGGGCGCTTTTTAATTTGCCGTGCCCTTCCGGATGGTTAGGATTCTGAATTCGACCATTTATTCGTCTGCGAATACCCTGCGAAAGTCTTTATTCATGCTCACAACGAGCCAGCCACGTGATTGGGCTTCCTTAAGCAACGTCTTCTTATGGTACTCATATTCTCTCTCGGCGTCATCATGGTCCAGGATACAAACCAGGCTGGGCAATTGGCTGTCCGAAGTTGCATCGAGCATGGCGTAATCGCCCATAGAATTGCCGAAAGCAAACATCGCCGGAAGAAGCGCACGCTCTCGTATCCTAACCACTTTATTGTCGTCCGCATTATACGGGTCAAAATATGATCTGTCCCTTACAAATATCGGTGGCGCATCTCCCTTTAAATTAGCCAACGTGAAGCCCACCATGGTTCCGATGATGTGTTGTGGCTGAATGCCGATCTGGTCTTCCGATATGCTTCGGATAAATTCCTGCTGAGACGTGGACACGACATAGACGATGAACCCATTGTCCTGAAGGTATTTGATCAGCTCCAACATGGGTAGGTAAAAAAGCGACCCATAGGAACGATTGAATCGAGGATGCTTCTGTGTTTTCAAAAAATTACGGCAGTAATCAATGTAATACGACAGTGTCTCTCCGGCAAAAGCCTCCGTAATTACGGCCTTGACATTTTTATTAAGATAATCGCTGTCTCCGCCAAGGATTGCCTTGTATATCGGATTATCGGCCAGAGCTGGATCGCCCTTTGCCTTTTCAAGCAGTCTGTGTTGAGCGAGCGCCACCTCGATATAATTTGGTTTTTCACAAAAAAGCGTGCCGTCCATATCGAAAAAAGCCCGTCTTTGCGCTTTCGGCACAAAATTCGTCAATCCTTCAATTGTAACATCCTCCACAAAGGACACTATTTGC
Source organism: uncultured delta proteobacterium (assembly GCA_963716825.1). Lineage (GTDB taxonomy): Bacteria > Desulfobacterota > Desulfobacteria > Desulfobacterales > Desulfosarcinaceae > Desulfosarcina. The sequence continues at coordinate 16,635 of CAVQUU010000020.1, read as the reverse complement.
TCTTTGGCCATGCCATCACGCCAAGATTGGAGGAATACACTGGACCGTTCAGGCTTCCGATTATCTGATGATTGAGAATGAAATGTGCCACAGCCTGTAAACACCATGGCGAACATAATTAAGATTACAATTCGTTTCATTCGGAGTGTCCCCTTCTTTATAGCGGTTATCCCTACCATGTTACTTAACGTTCTTTGAAAATTTCACGCATGCGTCTTTTTCGATGTGACAAGTAGGCGCGATGGTTCCGGACCTGTATCCAAGCGACCTGTTCGAGCAGGTTTTTAAACGTGTGCCGTTTCATTGGCAAAATGAGTTTGAGAAGGATCTTAAGCTGCGACAGCCTAATAGACGGCACTTTTTTTTCCCATCCTGATTTTCAGGTGCCAGAGGAAAAAATGGGCCAGCATGCACGTTAACATGTGGTGCTGCGATCCAGGAAACTTGCGCACCTCGTAGTGGCCCATGCCCAACGCCGTTTTGGCCTCCTGAAAAACACTGTTCGATTGCCCAACGCAGGCCGGAGAGAGCCATACGAGTGTTTTCAGCCTCGTGCTCGATGACGCATTGCTGATGAAATAACGGTATCGCGGATCATCGCCCGGGTAATGGTCATCGTTAACGAAACTACGATACTAGGTTAAAATATTGTCATCGTCCCATGGCGCATCGCTGACGAAACGTTGCATCGCTCTGACATTGCCATCTTTCACGGCCAGTGCGATGGGTTCAATGGATTTACGCTCAAGTGAGCTGAATTGTCCGGCCATGTATTTTAGAAAGTGCGCGCTGGATTCATTGCGCTGAAAACAATCGTAAAACTGTTCGTGAAATCCTCTGAGTTCATTCATAAAATCTTTAACATCGCCTTTGCCAAGATCGAATTTGGGAACTGGGTAAAGGTGTTCGTCGCACCGCGTGACGGGTAGCATGGCCTGCCTCCTTTTTTAAAGGGTTGTTGCGCAGTATGGCAGACCTTGGGATAAATTTAAAATTAAATATTCATAAGTAACGTTGTAGGGTTAGATATATTTGTTTTTTAATCAGTCTATCATGCGCGTCCCTTAGCGGTAAATAAAGAAACGGATAGATCCAACTAATTAGTGGCGGTGTCCAGTGGTGGGGATGTTCAAAGGATGCAGTCTGGCAGATATTTCACGATTGGGTAAGGCAGGGGAGGTTAGCAGCGGAGATGATCAGGATGGCATGATTTATCGCTTATCATACAATGTGGGCCCCGTAACACCGGGGGCTTTTTTTATCCATTGCACATTTTCTGATATTTTTTTAATATTCCCTTAGGGTATGAATTTTGTACCCAAGTTTGTACCCAAAGGGAAAAAGCATAAAAAAAGGGAATTGCAAGAAATTTGCAGCTCCCTATTATACTATAGTTTATTCTGGTCGGGGCGAGAGGATTTGAACCTCCGACCCCTTGAACCCCATTCAAGTGCGCTACCAGTCTGCGCTACGCCCCGACGAGAAAGCAGACCTTTAGCATCATCATCAACCGCTGTCAAGAAGGCAAAGGCAAAAAAGTGAGCCCCCAGAGCCTATCTGAGCCGGTGTTGCCGCCGGCCCTCAAACCCGGCGACACCCTTGGCATCGTTGCGCCGGCCAGCCCATTTGATCGAGATTTATTTGATGCGGGCCTGCGGGTCCTGGAATCCATGAATTTTAACCTGGTCATTCCGCAATCCATATTCGATCAAAACGGCTACCTGGCCGGTTCGGACCGGCACCGGGCGAACCTGTTGAACCAGCTGTTTGCCGATCCCGACATTGACGGCATTATCTGTGCCCGCGGGGGATACGGGGCCATGCGCATTCTGCCGTTGCTGGACGTGGATGCCATTTCCAGCCATCCCAAGGTGTTTGTCGGGTTCAGCGACATCACGGTGCTGTTGGACTTTCTGGTGCAGCGTTGCCATATGGTCGCATTTCACGGGCCGACGGTCACGACCCTGGGCAAGGCTGATCCATCGGCCCGGGATCGTTTTCTGTTGGCGCTGTCAACACCGGAACCACTGTCACTTTTTGCCGTGTCGAGCCAGGTGATTCAATCCGGCATCACCGCGGGACGGTTTTTTTGCGGTAACCTGACCTTGTTTTGCCACCTGACGGGAACCCCGTTTCAGCCGGATTTCAGCGGCGGCATTTTGCTGATCGAAGATCAGGGGGAGGCCCCATACCGCATCGATCGCATGCTGACCCAGATGAGGATGGCCGGCTGCTTCGACAGCCTTGCCGGCCTGGCCTTGGGGGCTTTTAGCGACTGCGGATCAGCCGACGCGGTCCACCGCATCGTTGCCGATCGGCTGGGCGGGCTGAATCTTCCCATTCTGGCTGGATTTGACGTGGGCCATGAAACGATCAACATGACGCTGCCTGTGGGATTGCCCGTCCAGCTGGACACATACTCCGGAACATTGACGTTTGCGGGACCCGCCGTGCGGTAATGGTAGCTATCGATGAAAAGTCATGCCATTCACGATCTGATGCAGCAGGGCCTTCATGAGCATGTATTTCCCGGAGCGGTGCTCTTGGTGGGCAACGGCGATACCCGGCTCTTTTTCGAGGCCTATGGCAAGGCTAACCTTTTCTCGGACGAGCCGATGACCCGGGATGCCGTGTTTGACCTGGCATCGCTGACCAAGCCTCTGGCCACCACCCTGGCTGTGGCCAGACTGGTTGATCAGGCTCGGATCAGTTTGGATCAGCCTGTGGGAAAATGGCTTCCCGCATTGGCCGGCAGCGACAAGGCGACGATCACGGCCCGGCAACTGCTTTGCCATCAAAGTGGTTTTCCCGCCCACCATCTTTTCTACATGACGCTGAAATCCCTTCCGCCGTTGAAGCGCAAGGCGGCGGTGCTCGATCTGCTGAAGCATACACCCCTGGCCTGCCGACCGGGGAAGACGACCCTATACAGCGATCTGGGGTTCATGCTGCTTTGCCGGCTGGTTGAAGCGGTGGCCGGTTGTCCCATGCATGAATTTCTCAAGGCTGAAATTTATGACCCAATGGGATTGACCGATCTATTTTTCGTGGATCTCACCCGCGACTATCGACCCCGCAGGCCGTATGCCGCCACCGAACTTTGCCCGGTGCGAAACCGACTGCTGGTCGGCGAGGTGCATGATGATAATGCCTGGTATGCTGGAGGCGTTGACGGACACGCCGGCCTGTTTGGCACGGCCGAGGCTGTCTTTCGGCTCCTTCGATGTCTGGTTGCCGATTTTCGGGGCCGTTCGTCAGCATCCGTTTTCTCGAAGCGAATCCTTTCCGACATTTTCAACGGGGAGGGTAGGTATTCATTGCCGCTGGGTTTTGACCGCCCATCGGTGCAAAAATCCAGCGCGGGCCGTTATTTTTCAGGCAATACCGTGGGGCATCTGGGTTTTACGGGGGTTTCCGTCTGGCTGGATCTGGAAAAAGAGGTCTGCATTATCTTACTCACCAACCGGGTGCATCCCTTTCGCTGGAATACCCGGCTGGGTCAGTTCCGTCCCCTTATCCACGACCGGATCATGGAACATTTTGAAATCTAATTGGATTAAAGCCGAATTCAAAAAATCAAGTCTTGAAATCACTGGCTATTTCTGGTAGCGGTGCCTTGAGCTCGTTCACTGCGCAGAAAGGCCGGCCCCATTGCCGTTGCCCCTCGTGCAAGACTTATTTGGCGCTGTTGAGATTCAAAACGAAAAAGAGGCGGCATGAACTTCATCGATTCCATTCTGGGTGTCTTTTCAAGCGACCTGGCTATCGACCTGGGCACGGCCAATACGCTGGTATACGTTAAAGGCAAGGGCATTGTTCTCAGCGAGCCCTCCGTGGTTGCCGTTCGAACGGACAACCGCACCAAAAACCGCGTGCTGGCCGTGGGTATGGAAGCCAAGAACATGCTCGGCCGAACCCCGGGAAATATCGTTGCCATCCGACCGATGCGGGACGGTGTGATCGCCGATTTTGAAGTGACCGAGGCCATGCTGCGCCACTTCATCCACAAGGTTCACAACCGACGGACCTTCGTCCGACCGCGCATCATCATCGCCGTGCCCTCCGGTATCACCCAAGTGGAAAAGCGAGCCGTGCGTGAGTCGGCGGAATCTGCCGGCGCCCGCGAGGTTTTTCTCATCGAAGAGCCCATGGCGGCAGCCATCGGCGCTGGCCTGCCCATCACCGAGCCCACCTGCAACATGGTTGTGGACATCGGCGGCGGTACCACCGAAGTGGCGGTCATCTCCCTGGCCGGTATCGTCTACAGCCGATCCCTGCGGGTGGCTGGGGACAAGATGGACGAAGCCATCATCCAGTACGTCAAACGCAAATACAACCTGCTCATCGGCGAGCGCACAGCCGAGATCATTAAAACCACCATCGGCAACGCCTACCCGGATCCCAACAAGATAGAGACCATCGAAGTCAAGGGGCGTGACCTGGTTACCGGCATCCCCAAGATTCTGGCCATTGATTCCGAAGAGATCCGGGAAGCCATTTCCGAACAGATTGAAGCCATCGTGGAAACGGTGAAGATTGCCCTCGAACAGACTCCGCCGGAGCTGGCCGCCGATATCGTGGATCGGGGCATCGTGCTCACCGGCGGTGGTGCGTTGCTCAAAAACCTGGACAAGCTCCTCAGAGAGGAGAGTGGGCTCCCCATCACAGTTACCGAAGATCCGCTGTCCACTGTGGCTTTAGGGTCCGGCAAGATGCTGGACAGCCTGGAAATTCTCAAACAGATTGTCATCGTTTAACGGATCCCAATGTTTTCCAAAAGGATGATTCTGGTTGCCTTGGTGATCGTTCTGGTCGCAGTGAACATCATCCTTTTGACCATAACCGGCAAACACACCCAAGCGCCTTCCGGTCTCGGCCGGGGCGCCCTTGTCATTGTTTCCCCCTTCCAGAAACAGTTCACCGCTTTTTTTAATTCCGTCAAGGACACATGGAATCAATACTTCTTCCTGGTCTCCACGGCTGAAGAGAACCAGCGACTGAAAAAGGCGCTGGGACAGAGCCTGGAGCAACTCAACCGCTACAGCGAAACTGAAATAGCCAACGACCGGCTCCGCCATCTGCTAGATTTTGAAAAAGTGATTCCGCGGCCAATGATCGCTGCCCAGGTGGTGGGCAAGGATCCGTCTGCCTGGTCAAAGACCATTATTGTGGACAAGGGAACCCGGGACAGCGTTCGGCAGGGCGCTCCCGTGGTGATCCCCGAGGGGATTGTCGGCGTGGTTGTCGAGGCGTCGGCCCGGTATGCCAAGGTGCTCTTGCTGACTGATCCCAACAGTGCCGTGGATGCCCTGGTGCAGCAAACCCGGGCGCGGGGCATTGTCAAGGGCGGAGGGGCCGATTTCTGCGTATTCGACTATGTCCTGAGAAAGCATGATATCAGTGTGGGGGACATGGTGGTGTCTTCCGGCCTGGACGGCGTGTTTCCCAAAGGGTTTCGAGTGGGGCGCATTTCCGAAATCGTTCGCCAGAATGCCGGTATCTTTCAGAAGGTGTCGGTTACTCCATACGTTGATTTCGAGATCCTCGAAGAAGTGTTTATCATTTCCGAACCGGATTACGAAAGTCCTCCCGGGGAATCATGATTTACGGCTATCATTTAATGCTTTGCCTGTTTTTGATTATTTTTCAGACGACGCTGCTGGTTGGCGGGGGCACGGTGCACCTTTACGATCTGCTGGCTCCGCTCGTGGTTTATTTGGGGGTTTACCACCTGCCGCGCAGGGCTATTCCAGTCCTCGTGCTCGGCGGACTGGCCATGGACGGCATCTCCGGCGGTGTATTCGGCGTTCACCTTACCGCCTATCTGTGGATGTACGTGGGCGTGCGCTGGGCCATCCAGTTCCTGCAAGTGGGCAATGTAATTCTACTGCCGCTGCTGGTTACCGCCGGTATTGTTTTCGAGAGCCTGGTGGTGGCTTTCTCCGCGGTGGTCTTGGCGTCGGCGCCCTGGCCGGTGGAGTCCATGTTCCCCGTGGTTTCCGCTCAAGTATCTGTGGGGGGCGGTGACCGGTCCCTTTCTGATGCTATTTTTCATCCGTGGACAGAAAGTCGTCGATCGGGCAAGCAAATCCTTCTATGCGGAAAAAAGCCCCTTGAGGAAACCTTGACCAACTACCTGGACAATGTGGACAGCGACTGGTTCAGCAAGCGGCTGAGTGCTGCCTTGACTGTGGTGGTTGCCGCCTTTGTGGTCCTGATTGCCCGCCTGCTGTTCCTTCAGGTAATCGAAGGCGGAGAGCTTCGGCGGTTGTCGGAAATCAACAGCATTCGCTTGCGAAGCGTGGATGCACCCCGCGGGTTGATTTATGATATCCATAACCGCCTGATGGCGGACAACCGGCCTTCCTATGACCTGAGCATCACCGTCAAGGACGCCCATCCGCTTGAGCGGACCATTGAAAAACTATCCCGATATACGGGCATCGACGAAGCGCAGTTTTGGGAGAGGCTTGAGAAAGCCAAGGGGACCCGTGCATACAAACCCGTTCTGCTCAAACCCGATATCGGCCGGGATGCACTGGCAGCCATCGAGGTGAATCGATGGGACTTGCCCGGTATCCTGGTCAACGTTTCGCCCCGGAGGGATTATATTTTCAGCCCCAGTTTGGCTCATCTCCTGGGCTATATGGGGGAAATCAGCGTCGAGGAACTGAAGAACCAGATTTACAGCGACTATAAAAGCGGCGATTATATCGGAAAATATGGTATCGAACGGATCAGGGAAAACTGGCTTCGCGGCAAACGTGGCGGCCAGCAGGTGGAGGTTAACGCCACCGGACAGGTGGTTCGGGTGCTCAACACAGTGGCTGCAACCCCAGGCCACAATATCGTTTTGTCCATCGACCAGTCCCTCCAGCTAACGGCGGAGCACTTGCTGGCGGACCAGGCAGGGGCGGCTGTGGCCGTGGATCCGTCGAACGGTCAGATCCTGGCTATGGCATCCAGCCCCTCATTCGACCAGAATGCCTTTATTTCCGGCATGTCTCATGACACGTGGAACGCCTTGATATCCGATCCCTCTCACCCTCTTGAAAACAAGGCCATCCAGGCCGAATATCCGCCGGCGTCTACTTACAAGATTGTCGTTGCCGCCGCCGGGCTCGAAGAGGGCATCATCGACGAGAACACCTCCTTCTTCTGTCCCGGCTTTCTTCGGTTCGGCAACCGGACCTATCGGTGCTGGAAAAAGTGGGGACATGGCGAGGTGGATGTCTTAAAGGCCTTGACCGAATCCTGCGACGTCTATTTTTATAAAGTGGGACTCGAACTTGGCGTAGACCGCCTGGCATGGTATGCTAACGCCTTTGGCCTGGGGGAACCCACCGGTGTCGATCTGGATCACGAAGAGGGTGGCTTGGTTCCAACTGCCCAGTGGAAGAAAAAACGGGTGGGCGTTTCCTGGCAAAAGGGCGAAACCCTGTCAGTGGCCATCGGCCAAGGGTTCAATCTGGCAACCCCTTTGCAGATGGCCATGGTGGCTGCTTCAGTTGGCAACGGGGGGGTGCGTTATCGACCCATGATCGTCAAAACCATCCGGACCGCGGACGGGCAGACCATGTACGAGAGTGTCCCCGAGGTCGCGGGACGGCTGCCAATCAGCGAAAAAAACTTGTGGCTGGTGAGAGAGGGACTGTTCAAAGCCGTCAATGATCGACACGGGACCGCGTGGCGCAGTCGGTTGGAAGGAATGGGCATGAGCGGCAAGACAGGGACAGCCCAGGTCGCGGGACGGCGGGACGATGCCGCCAACGGCGATGATGATGAATGGGGGTCGATCAAGGACCACGCCTGGTTTGTGGCCTATGCACCCCGGGAAAATCCCAGGATTGCCGTGGCGGTGATCGTCGAGCACGGAGAGCATGGGTCCAGTGCGGCTGCTCCGGTGGCGGCCGAAATGATCCGGTTCTACCTATCCGGAGGCCAACCCAAACCTGATACGCCACTGGCTGTCGCACCGGCATCATCCGCCGATGGAGATTGATCCATGTTCGATAGACGCTTGCTGCAATGCTTTGACTGGGGACTCTTGGCGCTCACCCTTTCCATCGGAACCGCTGGGCTGGTGGTGCTGTACAGTGCCGTATCCGCCGGTGCAGTCGAGCCGGACCTAACCCTGTTCAGAAAACAGCTGATCTGGTATGGTGTCGGCTTCGGAGCCATGATTTTCTGCTTTTTGTTTGACTACAAGCAGTTCGAACGGTTTGCCAATTTCATCTACCTGGCATCCGTCGGTTCATTGACGGCAGTGCTGTTTTTCGGCAAGTACGTGAGCGGATCCCGGCGCTGGCTGGCCTTGGGCCCCTTCACCCTCCAGCCTTCCGAAATGGCCAAGGTCGCCGTTATCATCGTCCTGGCCCGCTATTTTGCAAAGCTTATCAATACCGACGGGCTCACCCTCCGGGACCTGATGGTACCGGCGTTGCTTACCGCGATGCCCTTTGCCCTGATTGTCCGCCAACCGGACTTGGGCACGGCCATGGTGATTGCGCTCATTGCCGGGGCCATGACCCTTTTTGCCAAGATCGAGCGCAGGGCGCTGAGCTGGCTGATAGCCACCTTTACCATGCTTGTTCCGCTGGTCTGGTTTTTTTTGCGTGGATACCAGAAGCAGCGCATCATGACCTTCTTGAATCCGGACCGGGATCCGCTGGGCGCCGGTTACCATATCATCCAATCAAAAATTGCCATCGGATCGGGGATGCTCACCGGTAAAGGATTTTTAAAGGGCACCCAAAACGCGCTTTCTTTCCTGCCGGAACAGCATACCGACTTCATTTTTTCGGTGCTGGCCGAAGAGTGGGGACTGATGGGGTCGTTGTCGGTGGTCATTCTGTTTTTGATTATCATTGCCTGGGGACTGAGCATTGCCGGCCGTTGCCGGGATCCCTTCGGCACCATGCTGTCCGTGGGGGTGACCGCCATGATCGCCTGGCAGGTACTCATCAACATCGGGATGGTCATGGGACTCATGCCGGTGGTGGGGGTGACCCTGCCTTTTGTGAGTTATGGCGGATCGTCGATCATCACCATGATGATCGGCATCGGCCTGCTCATGAATGTGAGCATGCGCCGATTCAAATTTGAATAATCGCAACAGGCGGTCATCGTGGTCGGGGTGTGAAATCAGTGTTATTCAAGCGTAAACAGGGGGATGCGATGAAAAAAAAAGAGAGTGCAGACCATATCTCCACACTGCTGGGTGTCGGGACCACCATCGAAGGGACCCTGGCATTTAAAGACACCATCCGACTGGATGGCGCGGTCAGTGGAAAAATCGTTTCGGAGAAGGGCACCGTGATCATTGGTGAACGGGCGGTGGTGGAGGCACAGATCCGCGTGGGAACAGCCATTGTCAAGGGAACCGTCAACGGGCATATTCAAGCCGCCGAGCGAATCGAGGTCTACCCGCCGGCCAAAATCACCGGGGATATCCAGGCGCCGGTGATTTCCATTGAAACGGGAGTCTTTTTTAACGGAAATTGCAACATGGCCAAACCAGAACCGCTGCCGGTTGAAAAAAAATCGGTAGAAACAACGCGTGATGAAAAGAAATCCGGATGACGGATTAATTTTTAAAAAACCTTTGACATTTCAGCGATGCGGATGGTATAGACCGCCGGAGTTCGCGCCTTTCGTAAGTCACATCATTTATAGACAATATACTGTTTTTTGGGGGTAATTAATCCTACTTCAACGGAGGCTCTTAGATGGTAAGCGTTGATGGATCCATAGTCTTGCAGATCGCGAATTTTTTACTGTTGATTTGGATTTTGAACATGGTGCTCTACAAGCCCATTCGAAAAATCCTGTTGGAGCGCAAAGAAAAAATGGTCGGCATGCAGTCCGATATTGACGGTTCTGCCCAGCAGGTCCAATCAAAAGAAGACGCATATGCCGATGGTGTCCGTCAGGCCCGAGCGGCCGGCCAGAAGGAGAAGGAAACGCTGATGCAGGCCGCTGCGGAAGAGGAAAAAGCGATCATCGGCAAGATCAACGAATCCGCCCAGGCCGAACTCAAGGACGTCAGGGAAAAAATCACCCAGGAGATGGGCACCGTCAAGGCCGCGCTTGAAAAAGAAATTGACGCATTTGCGAACGCGATTGGACAAAAAATATTGGGGAGGGCTGCCTAATGAAAGTTCCGATTTTCAGCGGGAAACGCAGCCGTATCGTTCGGTGGACGTTGCCACTGGCGTTGGCCGCGCTACTTATATTTGGGGCCGCCGCTGTTTTTGCGTCAACCGATGGTGGGCATAGCGATGCAACCACCAGTGGGGGGCACGGCGAGGCAGCTGCCACTGATGGTCACGGTGATACGGGCGCACAAGGTGGACATGGTGATGCTGTTGCCAAGGGTTGGGTGGCAACGGATACCTATCGGGTGATGAATTTTGCCGTGCTCTGTCATCGGACTCTTTCTGGTCCTCAAAAAACCGGTCGCCCAGGCACTGGGCGGACGAATCCAGGGCATCAAGGAGCAGCTGGCGGAGCTAGAAGAAAAGAAGAAGGCGGCGGAAGCCAAACTGGCCGAGTACGATGCCAAAATGGCTCATCTGGACAAAGAATGCCGAAGCCTTGCTGGCCGAGTACGTGAAGCAGGGTGAAGACGCCAAGGCCAGAATTCTGAAGGAAGCCGAGGCCGCTGCAGAGAGGCTCAAAGAACAGGCCAGCAAGAATATCGAACACGAATTTTTGCAGGCCAAAACTGAGCTCAAGGCGATAATCGTGGAAAAGGCCCTGGCAAAGGCCGAGGCGATCATCAAGGAAAAGATCAATTCGGAAGATCAGGAAAAACTGGTGGATGAATACTTAGAGAAGGTGGTGGCATAGTGAAGAATCTGGCGATTGCAAGGCGGTATGCCAAAGCGCTCCTGCTGATCGGTAAAGAGGATGGTAAAACCGAGACCTACCGGGAAGAACTGGGCGCTTTCGCAGATCTGATCGAGCAGGAAAAGAGCCTTCAGCAGGTGCTGGTCAATCCGCTCTACGACGCGGACGGTCGCAAAAAAGTCCTGACGACCGTGATGGATAAGCTGAAATTGTCTCAGGCCATGACCACATTTCTTCTTTTTCTATTCGACAAGGGGCGGATCGGGTTTTTGAGCAACATCAATGACTTTTTCCAAAAATTTGCCGATGAACTCAAAGGCGTCGCCCGGGCCAGCCTGGTTTCGGCCACGGAGCTTTCATCCGAAACCGTTGATAAAATTCGGTCAGCCCTGTCCAAGCGGACAGGTAAGGATATCATTCTGGAGGTTGAGCAGGATCCGGAACTGATCGGCGGCATTGTGACCCGCATCGGTGATCTGGTTCTGGACGGCAGTGTGAGGACGCAGTTGCTCAATATGAGAGAATCTTTAAAAAGGGGTGAGCGTGTCTAATGGAACTAAGAGCTGAAGAAATAAGTCAGATTATCAAAGAGCAGATCACGGATTATGACAAGAAGATCGAACTGAGCGAAACCGGTGTCGTTCTCTCAGTGGGCGACGGCATCGCCCGGGTGTACGGCCTGGAAAAAGTCATGGCACTCGAACTGGTGGAGTTTCCCGGCGGTATCCTTGGTCTGGTGCTCAACCTGGAAGAGGACAACGTGGGTATCGCCATCATGGGCGACGACACCGGCATCAAAGAGGGCGACATGGTCAAACGGACCGGCAAAATCGCCCAGGTGCCCGTAGGCGAAGCGGTGCTTGGCCGCGTGGTCTCCGGCGTGGGTGAGCCCATCGACGGCAAGGGCGCCATCGACACCTCGGAGACCCGCCGCGTGGAGATGGTGGCCCCGGGTGTTATCGCCAGAAAATCGGTGCACCAACCCTGCTACACCGGCCTCAAGGCCGTTGACGCCATGACCCCGGTGGGCAAGGGCCAGCGTGAGCTGATCATCGGCGACCGTCAGATCGGCAAGACCGCGGTGGCCGTGGATGCCATCCTGGCCCAGAAAAATACCGACGTTTTCTGTATCTATGTGGCCTGCGGCCAGAAAAAATCCACCGTTGCCCAGGTGGCCGCCATTCTCGAAAGGGAAGGGGCCATGGAATACACCACCATCGTCGCCGCCTGTGCCTCCGACCCGGCGACCCTGCAGTACCTGGCCCCCTACGCCGGATGCGCCATGGGCGAATACTTCCGCGACAAAGGCCAGCACGCCCTGATCATTTACGACGACCTCTCCAAGCAGGCTGTCGCTTATCGCCAGATCTCCCTGCTGCTCAGACGGCCACCGGGACGTGAAGCCTACCCCGGCGACATTTTTTACAACCACTCCAGGCTGCTGGAACGTTCAGGCCAAGCTCAGCGACGAACTCGGTGGCGGTTCCCTGACGGCCCTGCCGATCATCGAAACCCAGGCCGGTGACGTTTCCGCCTACATTCCGACCAACGTGATTTCCATTACCGATGGTCAGATCTACCTGGAACCGGCGCTGTTTTTCGCCGGCGTCCGTCCGGCCATCAACGTCGGCCTGTCGGTTTCCCGCGTGGGTGGTGCCGCCCAGACCAAGGCCATGAAGAAAGTGGCCGGTACCCTGCGCCTGGATATGGCCCAGTTCCGTGAACTGGAGGCCTTTGCCGCCTTCGGCAGCGACCTGGATGCCGCCACGCAGCGGCAGCTTACCCGTGGGGCGCGTCTGATACAGGTGCTTAAACAGCCCCAGTACAAGCCCCTTTCACACGAAAAGCAGGTCACCATCCTGTACGCGGCGACACGCGGGTATTTGGACAAGTTCCCCACCGACGTCGTCGCCAAGTACGAAGCCGGTCTCTATCCCTTCGTCGAAGAGCGCTATCCGCAGATTTTTTCCAAACTGGAAGAGGCTCAGGATATCACCGAAGAGATCGACGGCCTGCTCAAGACCGCCCTTGAGGCCTATAATGAAGAATTCAAAGACACCATTAAATAAGGTTTTTGGGAACGACCTGGGTTACACCGCTGAACTCAGCCCACATGCGATAAGGACGTAAACTTTATGCCAACGTTAAAGGAAGTCCAGTTAAAAATCCAGGGTGTCAAGAAGACCAAGCAGATCACCAAAGCCATGAACATGGTGGCAACCTCGCGGTTGCGCGGTGCGCAGGGGGCGATGGACGGATTTCGCCCCTATGCCGAAAAATTTTCTGAAGTCCTTGGCAGCCTGGCGGAAAAGGCCGGTGATGAAGCCAGCCCGTTGCTGATTCCCAAAGAAGACGTCAAAAAGATCCATGTGGTCTTGTGCACGTCGGACCGGGGGTTGTGCGGCGGTTTTAACATCAACCTCACCGATGGCGCTAAAAAACACCTCAAAAATAACCCGCATGACGGCGCCGAATTTTCTTTCACCTGCTTCGGCAAGAAGGGGCGGGACTGGTGCCGTAAAAACAATCATAAAATCGTCGATGCGCATCTCGGTGTCGTCGGCAGCAAGTTCGGCTTCAATGTTGCCTCGACCGCCGGTAAAAAACTGGTGGACGGTTTTCTGGACGGTCAGTACGACGAAGTCTACATCGTCTACTCTGAATTTGTGAGCATGGCCAAGCAGCTCCCGGTGTTTCAAAAACTGCTGCCCATTCCGCCCATCGAAAAAGATGAAACGGAAGATGGCGGTTCTGCGGAATACCAGGCCGAACACATCTGTGAACCATCGCCGGAAGAGCTTCTCGGCGATCTGCTGCCGCGCAACGTATATGTCCAAATTTTCCGGGCGTTGCTGGAAACATCCACCAGCGAACACGCCGCCCGGATGACCGCCATGGATAACGCCACCAAGGCGTGCAACGATATGATCGACAATTTGACCCTCGCTTACAACAAAGCCCGACAGGCAAGCATTACTGCGGATCTGATGGATATTGTCGGCGGCGCCGAGGCCCTCAAGGGGTAAAACACATTTTAGGAGGCTGTAAATGGCACAGAATATTGGTAAAATCACACAGGTTATGGGACCTGTCGTAGACGTTGAGTTTGAACAGGGGCAGTTGCCGAATATCCTCACCGCGCTGCTGATCACCAACCCGACCATCAATGACGATGAAGACAACCTGGTGATCGAGGTTGCCCAGCATCTCGGCGACAACGTGGTGCGTACGATCGCCATGGACGTTACCGATGGTCTGGTGCGTGGTATGGCGGTGAAAGATACCGGTGCTCCCATTATGATGCCCGTGGGCGAAGCCAGCCTGGGCCGTGTGCTCAACGTCGTCGGACGCCCGGTGGACGGCCTGGGACCGGTCAGCCAGGAAAAGATGATGCCCATCCACCGGCCGGCACCGCTTTTCACCGAGCAGGACACGGAAGTCCGCGTGCTTGAAACCGGTGTTAAGGTGATCGACCTGCTGGTGCCCTTTCCCCGTGGTGGGAAAATGGGAATGTTCGGCGGCGCCGGCGTTGGCAAGACCGTTATCATGATGGAGATGGTCAACAACATCGCCATGCAGCATGGCGGTATTTCCGTGTTTGCCGGCGTGGGCGAGCGTACCCGCGAAGGCAACGACCTGTACCACGAAATGAAGGAATCCGGTGTTCTCCCCAAAGCGGCACTGGTATACGGTCAGATGACCGAACCGCCGGGAGCGCGTGCCCGGGTGGCGCTTTCCGCCCTGACCTGCGCGGAATATTTTCGCGACAAAGAAGGCCAGGACGTGCTGATTTTTATCGACAACATCTTCCGCTTCACCCAGGCCGGCTCCGAAGTGTCAGCCCTTCTCGGCCGCATGCCTTCCGCGGTGGGTTACCAACCCACGCTGGCCGTCGACCTCGGTGGCCTGCAGGAGCGCATCACCTCAACCGACAAGGGCTCCATTACCGCCGTGCAGTGCGTTTACGTGCCTGCTGACGACTTGACCGACCCGGCGCCGGCCACCACCTTTGCCCACCTCGACGGAACCGTGGTGTTGTCACGTCAGATCGCCGAGCTGGGCATTTATCCTGCGGTGGATCCCCTGGACTCAACGTCGCGGATCCTGGACCCCATGGTCATCGGTGAAGAGCATTACCTGGTCTCCCGGCAAGTGCAGAACATGCTGCAAAAATACAAGGAACTGCAGGACATCATTGCGATTCTTGGCATGGAGGAACTCTCCGACGAAGACAAGCTTACCGTGCAGCGTGCCCGTAAGATCCAGCGTTTCCTCTCCCAGCCGTTCCACGTGGCTGAAACCTTTACCGGCAAAGCCGGCAAATACGTCAAGGTCGAAGACACGGTCCGTGCGTTTAAAGAGATCTGTGAAGGTGTGCACGACAGCATTCCCGAGCAGGCCTTTTACATGAGGGGCGGAATCGAGGAAGTCCTTGAAGCGGCCAAGGAAATGGCCGAGGCTTAATGGAGAGAAAGAGGTAATAAATGGCTGAAAGCATTAGACTCGAAGTGGTTACCCCCGAAAAGTCCGTTGTCAGTGAAAGTGTCCAGATTGTCATGGCTCCCGGTTCAATGGGTGAGTTCGGTGTGCTTAGCGGTCATACCCCTTTTCTGACCACACTGAAGACCGGGGCCCTGAAATATAAGGACGAAAGTGGCCGCGAGCGGTTCGTCTTTGTCAGCAGCGGGTTCGCCGAAGCCCTTCCGGACCGTGTGACGGTTCTGGCCGAATCAGCGGAGCGACGCAAGGATATCGATCTGCAGCGGGCCAAGTCCGCTGTGGAACGTGCCGAAAAGCGTCTTCAATCCGGTGATAAGGATGTCGATTACATTCGTGCCAAAGCAGCGCTGCTTCGCGCCATCAGCCGGATACAACTCGCCCAAACACGCTGACGATAGATAGCGGCCCGAATCCATTGCGCTGGCGGGTACGCGATGAAAATTGGTAGAAGGCATAGAAATACAAAGGGGTAAACCGGATTCGGTTTGCCCCTTTTCCGTCGGGTTGAAAAATCGGATTTCGGATCACTAAATTTTGGCTAAAATTGGCATGATCGTCCCGTTCAATCGCTGCCCGCCGGATTTGACCTTGATTAAAAGCACTTGACTTAAAAACCGTTGGCTGGTTATATTGAAACACGAAGGAATAAACTAATATGCTGGATATAGAAGCAATACTTCAACAATTTGAACTCATTGAACAAAAAGTAGAGCATGTTGTTCAGGCCCGCAAGCAGCTTCAAAAAGAAAACGAAGATCTGAACAATCGAATTGGACAGCTTGAAAACTTGATACAGGAAAAAGCCGAGGCCGAAAAGAAACACGAGGAATTGACGGCGCTCGTCAGAGCAAAAATTGACAGCCTGATCGGAAGACTAGAAGGGATTACAGAGGAATAGAAAGCCGACCTGCGGGATTTTTAGGAACGGACGCCAATTGGAACAAACGGTTACACTGCAAATATTTGGTCGCAAATTTACTTTTCAGACAGAATCCGGTGTGCCCGATGCAGAAAAGGTGGCAGCACACTTCGAGGATGCCGTCCAGAAGGTTCAATCTCAATTTGACGGTAAACCGGTTAATGTCGATAGAGAAACGATTTTGGTCCTAACGGGGCTGAATATTGCCAGCGAACAGTTTAAACGCGAAGAACGTTATCACCAATTTTTTACCCGTATGACCAAAAAATCTGCAGTGGTTCTCAGTGAACTGGAAAAAGCGATTGCTTAACGTCCTGAAACAAGAATGATAAAAAAAGTTACCTTAGTAGTGCTGCCAAAGCGAT
>CAVQUU010000019.1:0-270681 GCA_963716825.1 uncultured delta proteobacterium | reverse complement strand
CCCCATCGGATCATCCTCACCATACGCCCGACCGCTTTCCCGGTTTTCATAACACTTGTCGCTGGTTATACAAAGCACCACCCGGATCCCTTTGACATGGCGGATCGCTTCCAACAGATGAACGGTCCCGTCATATATTGGTCTGATAGGTCTCCAAAGGCTGTTCATATGACAAACGCACCAAGGCTTGCGCAGCAAAATGGAACACAATATCCGGCTTGGCCGCCTGCAAAACATCCAGAATATGTTTATAGCTGCGGATATCGCCTTCGATGGAAGTGATACCCTCAACAACTCCAGCAAGTTCAAAAAGGGATGGATTGGTATTGGGTGGTAGTGAAAAACCAGTGACCTCGGCTCCCAAAGTTTGAAGGTATAACGTCATCCAGCTGCCTTTGAAACCCGTATGCCCGGTCAGCAGACTTTTGCCCATCCAGAAATTTGTCATCATCTATTTTCCGAGAGCTGAAATAATTGATTGATAAGCAGTGGCCAAACATTAGACTTCGTGTAATAATTTCGGACAGGTGACAACTGTCAATCCTTCCAGACTTTCCATGACGCTTTGCCGCTATTCCACAATTCTTCGAGGAAATTCTTGTCTCGAATCGTGTCCATGGGTTGCCAAATACCATAATGCTTATAAGCGGATAGTTGTCCATCCGTTGCCAGCCTGGTAAGCGGCTCGCGCTCCCAGGTGGTTTGATCGCCATCAATGTAATCCATTATCTGAGGTTCCAGTACAAAAAATCCGCCGTTAACCCATGCACCGTCGCCCTTGGGTTTTTCTCGAAAAGAAGTTATTTTTTTCTGATTTTCTCCAAGCGTAAAGGTACCAAAACGGCCCGGCGGCTGAACAGCGGTGACGGTAGCGAGGGTTTTCTGTTGTTTATGAAATTCTAATAACTTTTTTATATCAATGTCACTGACGCCATCTCCATAGGTCATACAAAATGTTTCATCCCCTATATATTCCTTTACTCGTTTAATCCGCCCGCCGGTCATGACGTTTTCACCAGATATCCACCAGGGTAACCCGCCAAGGTTCTACGGAATTTTTGTGAACTTCCACTGTATTATTTTTTAAATCAAAAGTTACATTAGACCGGTTAGGGTAGTAGGTGGAAAAATATTCTTTGATAACGTTGCCTTTATATCCGCAACAAATGATGAAATCATTTATATCAAAACCTGAAAAAATCTTCATGATGTGCCACAAAATCGGTTTACCGCTAATTTCAACCATTGGCTTTGGTTTTACACCTGTCTCCTCTGACAACCTGGTACCAAATCCTCCCGCCAGAATTACCGCTTTCATAATATACCTCGCTTATGAAATTCATACATTGTAAAGCCAAACGTCCAATGAAAAATTTAAGAACAGGATTGGACATAACACCCAACGCCGAATATTGTAAAGCTCCGCTTCCTCAGTTACAGTGATGCAACGGCTGAGTTGATGCTGAGCAGGTGGCCGGCGAATTAAAAATCGCCTGGATGCATCAAACACGTTAATTTTAAAGGATGAATTTGTATCTGATTTTTTATCGGGTGTCAAAACACTTGCGCATGGCGGTTTGTTTTTATTCCCGTTCATCCAATGGCCCCAACATCAATATCGGCACTATCCTCAAATACAAAAGGCCTGTATAAAAAATACTTTCATGATCCCGCAAAAGTTATGCAAATTGCTCAAAATTAAATTTTATTTTTATTTCGATTGGTTACCATTTACAGGTCGGCTCAGCCTGAGCACTGATGCGAAAAATAATTAAAAAACGGGAAATCTTTTTCACTTCTTATCAAAACCCGTGTATGCTAACGGCCAGCAGGAGACCTCAATGGAACCCAACCCCCGACTGGTTCCCGATCCGCGCGCAGCAACCCGCCGCAAAACCGTCGCCCTGGTGCTGGGCAGCGGCTCGTCGCGCGGCTGGGCCCACATCGGCGCCATCGAGGCCCTGGAGGAGGAAGGCATTCCCATCGACTTCATCTCCGGCTGCAGCGTCGGCTCCTACGTGGGGGCCATCTACGCCAGCGGCAGCCTGGCCAGCCTCAAGAATTTCGTGCTGAGCATGGACGGCAAGAAGGTCTTCTCCTACTTCGATGTGGTCTTCCCGCGCTCCGGCCTGCTGGACGGCACCAAGAAGGTGGCCGAGCTTTTCTCCATGCACACATCCGTGCAGCGCTTTTCCGAACTCAACATCCCGGTGATGATGGTGGCCACGGACCTGCAGCGCGGCGAAAAGGTGGTGCTGAGATCGGGCAACCTGCTCCAGGCCCTGCGGGCCACCATGAGCGTGCCCGGCCTTTTCGCGCCCGCCCGTTTCAAAGGGCGCTGGCTGGTGGACGGCGGATATCGTGGATCCGGTGCCGGTGGGCGTTGCCCGGGCCACCGAAGCCGACGTGGTGATTGCCGTGGACCTGAACAGCGGCATCACCTCCCGACGAATGAAAACACCGCAGAAAAATGAAATTGAACAATCAGTCTCGGAAGCACCCAGAATTCAAAAGTGAGCTCCTGACCAAACTGACCGACTACTACGAAACGGCGGAAACCAATTTTAAAAACAAAATCAACGAACTGCTGGGTCGCGATGCCCATATGCCCGACATCATCGACACCGTCATGACCTCCATCAACATCATGCAGGAGCGCATCACGCGCATCAACCTGGCCGTTGAGCCGCCGGACATCCTGGTCCAGCCACGCTTGGGGGCACTGAAAATGATGGATTTCCACCAGGTGGAAATGGCCATCGAAGAAGGCTATATCGGGGTCAAGGAGAAGATGGAAGACATCAAGGCCCTGCTGGAGATGAACGGTCAGGAATCTGGAACAGACCAGCTATGAACGTCGACCATCGAATGTCGAATAAGGATCAGCGATATGAGTCGCTACTGGCAGAGTGAAGTGGGATGAAGCGTAACGCAGATATCGTTTTGACCTCTGTAGGGAAAGACCCACCTTTTCAGACAACCTGACGAGGTCATGAATAAAAGGCGGTGTGATATCAACATTTTGAATATACAGGGATTTTAGCAGTTTTTCGATGACCAGGTGGCCGATGAACAGGGACCATGAGTAATCGCCTTTTTCGAACAAGTGGTCCATTGCACTGAAATCATTTTCAGAACTTTCTATCCAGTATTTTAGAACCTCTTTTTTGTCCATCGACACCCCTAAACCATCAATACATATCGACGAGATTTTTCGGGATTCTTCTTCCAGCAATTGATGATAACCGCCAATAAGTCTATCTGGTTATTCAGTTCGTCGGCTGGGTAGCCGCGCAACCCATCAAAACGGCACATGATTTTGTTCCTGACGTTTCCGCGGCCTGAGGTGAAAAAGCTTTCTACAAATTCGTCACGCACACAAATGGCTGCTTGTCGATGCTGAACAGATGCAGCGGTTCACGGACGCCCTTGACGGGAACCGGTGGCAGCGGATGCATATCGACGCACCGGTCGAGGCCCTGTCTCACGGCTTCGCTGATAATGATGTCCGTGTCGAAATCCTTGTTCAGTTCCTGAATTCGCGAGGCGATGTTCACCGTCTCCCCCACCAGGGCGTATGACAGCCGCTGGCTGCTGCCGATGTTGGCGGCCACCACCTTGCCGGTATGCAGGCCGATGCCGTGCCGCAGGGACGGGAACCCCTGGTTGACCAGTTGAAGATTGACCTGGGACAGGCGCGTTCGCATGTCCAGGGCCGCGTCGACGGCCCACTGCTGGTGGTTTTCCAGTGCCACCGGCGCCCCGAAGACCGCCTCGATTTCGTCGCCGATGAACTGGAGCACCAGGCCGTGATGGGCGTTGATGGCCGCGGACATGGACTTGAAGTAGGTGTTGATGACCGTGACCACCTCCCGGGGGGGGATGGTCTCGACCAGCCGCGTAAAATCCCTGAGGTCGGCAAACAGGACGGTCACCTCCTTGAGTTCCCCGCTCAGGGTCACCCGGCCGCCGAGAATCTCGTCGCGAACCGCCTTCGACACATACTTTCCGAAGGTTTCGTTCAGAAAATCCCGTTCCCGTCGCTGGCGGCGCTGGCGGTCCACCATCCAGCCGGTGAGCAGCGCCATGAGGTTGAACCCGGCCACCTGAAGCCCCACGACAGCCACAGATATGCGGCCGGCATCGAGGTTGTGGTAAAAAAATTGCGCATAAAAGATGCTGGCGGCAACACTGGTGAGCAGGGAGGCCTTGAGACCGAACCAGAGTCCGGCCAGAACGATGGGAAAGAAAAACAGCTCCCGATGCAGGATGTGGGTGCCCAGGAATCCGTGGATGGGCAGGTGGTGAACCACCGCCACCGCCGCCAGAAGGACGATGATGATGACGATTTTCATGGCGTTGAGGTTCATGGGCTTAGGACCTGATATCATGCTCCGATGCTGTTTATTTCAGGCATCATTATGGTTTACCAGATTAACTTTCGGGCTTCCCCGTTGGAGCGGCTTCCAGCCGCGATAAAGGCGCGGGTAATAAAACAAAATCGCGGCAAGATGCCGCTCCAACAACGTCAAAATCGGATCAGGTTCTGTTGATTTATTCAACGTGTTCATACCAGAACTTAAACACCTGCTTTTCATCATTTTCCTTGAGCAGGCAGATGACGCCGTACTTTCCCGACTGATTGAAGGTGAAATTGGCGGCCAGGATGCCGCTGTAGTTTTTCAGGGTGCCTTCCTGCTCGCTCTTGTCCGGGGCGATCACTTTGATCTTGCCCACGGCATTTTTGATGGGCGCGCCGCCGTCGGTTTCCTTGAGGTTGACCATGATGTGATGGGTCTCGCCCTTGTCCGAGGTCATGTTCATGCTGGCCAGGCTCATCACCTGGAACTCGGCATCGATGCCCCCTTGCGTGGCCGTGTGCTTGAAGGTGCCGCCCATGCCCGTGTGGTCCATCTTTTTGTCGGACTGCATGTCGTGTCCGCTGTGATCCATCGCCTTGTCGGACTGCATGTCGTGCCCCTGCATGGCCATGGCCGGAACCGCGACCAGGGCGAAGATAACTGCCGTAATAAAAAGTGTGCGCGTTTTCATGATAGGTCCTCCAAAATTATGAATGATACCGTTGTGTTGAATCAAATGATGCATGTTGCTGCTGTTCTATAAACCAAATCGGTCACAACCGATTTGAAGATCGACACATCGCGGCTGGAAGCCGCTCCTACATTCCTTTAACCCGGATAAACCGGAAGCAACAAATCGCAAGCACCAAATCTCAAATAAATCCCAAATTACAACATCCAAATCTCAAACATGATCAAAAAACTAGCATTTGGTTGTGATTTAATTTCTCCAAGCATTGATGATTAGAATGTCCTTTCTTCAAGATTATGAAGTTTGGAATTTGGCTATTGTGATTTATTTGTGATTTGGTTCTTGGTTATTGTAATTTTAATTATGGTTGTCTTTGGTTTTCTGTTATCTGTCCCTTGTCCTCCGGCAGCCGCCACCCCTTCCATATCCCATAGATGACGGGCACCACGATCAGGGTAAGGATCGTGGCGCTGACCATGCCGCCGATCATGGGGGCGGCGATGCGCTTCATCACCTGGGAACCGGATCCATGGCTCCACATGATCGGGGCCAGACCCGCCATGATGGCCACCACGGTCATCATCTTGGGGCGCACCCGCAGGGCCGCGCCTTCCTCGATGGCCGCATTGAGATGGCGCCGGTTGAACCGGTCTCCGTATTTCTCCTTGAACTTGCGGTAAGAGATATCCAGATAGATCAGCATGACCACGCCGGTTTCGGCAGCCACGCCGGCCAGGGCGATAAACCCCACGCCCACGGCCACGCTCATGTTGTACCCAAGAATATACATCAGCCAGAACCCGCCGGTCAGGGAAAAGGGCACACTGAGCATCACCAGCAGGCTTTCGGTAATGTCCTTGAAGTTGAAATAAAGCAGCAGGAAGATGAGCAGCAGGGTCATCGGGACCACGATCATCAATCGCTTCTGGGCCCGAACCATGTATTCGTACTGCCCGCTCCACACCAGGCTGTAGCCCGGCGGCAGATCGATTTTTTGCTGGACGGTTTTCTGGGCGGCCTTGACATACGTCCCCACGTCGATGCCGGTGATGTCCACGTAAACATAGGCACTGTTGCGGGCGTTCTCGCTCTTGACCACCGGCGGCCCCTTGACGATGCGGATGTCGGCCAGTTGGGCGATGGGCACCTGGGCGCCGGTGGGTGTGGGCACCAGAATCCGGCGCAGTTTCTCCGGCGTGTCCCGCAGTTCGCTGCCGTAGCGCAGGTTTACCGGGTAGCGTTCCAGTCCTTCCACGGTCTGGGTGATGTTCATCCCTCCCACCGCGGTCATGATGATGTCCTGGATATCCCCCACGGTGAGGCCGTAACGGGCGGCTTCGTCCCGCCGGATCTCGTAGTCCAGAAAATTGCCGCCGGTCACCCGCTCCGCATAGACGCTCAGCGTCCCCGGCACGTCGCGCATGACGGCCTCCACTTTTTCACCCAGGTCGTTGAGCACCTGCAGGTCTTGACCCATGATCTTGATGCCCACCGGGGTCTTGATGCCGGTGGAGAGCATGTCGAGACGGGTCTTGATGGGCATGGTCCAGGCGTTGGTCAGGCCCGGATACTGGATGGCCTTGTCCAGTTCATCGATCAGTTTTTCGCATGGTCATGCCTTCGCGCCATTCGGATTCGGGTCGCAGCGTGATGGTGGTTTCAATCATGCTCAAGGGTGCCGGATCGGTGGCCGTCTCCGCCCGCCCGATTTTGCCGAAGGTATGGTGAACTTCCGGAAAAGCGGCGATAATTCGATCGGTCTGCTGCAGCAGCTCTTTGGCCTTGGTGATGGAGATGCCCGGCAGGGTGGTGGGCATGTACAACAGGTCGCCCTCGTTCAGGGGCGGCATGAATTCAGAACCCATGCGGTTGATCGGGATCCAGGTGAGGGCCAGGATCGCCAACGCGGCAACGAGTACGATGGCCTTCTTCCTGAGCACCACCTTGATGATGGGATGGTAGATCCAGATGAGAAACCGGTTCACCGGATTTTTGTTCTCGGGCTTGATTTTTCCGCGGATCAGGTAGCCCATGAGTATGGGCACGATGGTGATGGCCAGCAGGGCCGAACCCATCATGGCGTAGGTCTTGGTGTAGGCCAGCGGCTTGAACAGCCGTCCCTCCTGGGCCTCCAGGGTGAATACCGGCAGAAAACTCACGGCGATGATCAGCAATGAGAAGAACAGCGCCGGCCCCACCTCCTTGGCGGCATCGGTGATCAGCTCCCAGTGGGGCTTTTTCCCGCCGTCGTGCTCGATGTGCTTGTGGGCGTTTTCGATCATGACGATGGCACCGTCCACCATGGCGCCGATGGCGATGGCGATGCCGCCCAGGCTCATGATGTTGGCGTTGATCCCCTGGCCGTGCATGATGATAAAGCTGATGAACACGCCCACCGGCAGGGTAAAGATGCCCACCAGGGCGCTGCGGAAGTGAAAGAGGAAAACGATACAAACAATAGCCACGATAATGCTTTCTTCGATCAGGGTGCGCTTGAGGTTGTCGACGGCACGCAGGATGAGCCCGGACCGGTCGTAGACCGCTTTGATGCGGACCCCTTCGGGCAGGCCGGACTTGAGTTCCTCCAGACGCTTCTTGACGTTGTCGATCACCTGCAGGGCGTTTTCTCCATAGCGCATGACGATGATGCCGCCCACCACTTCACCCTGCCCGTTGTAGTCGGCGATGCCCCGCCGCAGCTCGGGTCCGATCTTCACCGTGGCCACATTGCGCAAGAGGATGGGAACGCCCCGGTCATCCACCTTCAGCGGCACATTGTACAGGTCTTCGATACTCTTGATATAGCCCAGCCCCCGTACCATAAACTCGGTCTCGCCCATCTCCACCAAACGGCCGCCCACGTCACTGTTGCTGCGCTTGATGGCCATGCGGATCTTCTGGATGGGGATGTTGTATGCCCGCAGCTTGTTGGGGTCCACGACCACCTGGTACTGCTTGACATATCCGCCGATGGACGCCACTTCGGAGACCCCCGGCACGCTGGCCAGCTCGTAGCGCAGAAACCAGTCCTGGATGGAGCGCAACTGGGACAGGTCGTGGCGATCGCTCTCCAGGATGTACTCGTAAACCCAACCCACGCCAGTGGCATCGGGGCCCAGGGAAGGGGTAACCCCCTGGGGCAGGCGGCCGGCCACGAAGTTCAGGTACTCCAACACCCGGCTGCGCGCCCAGTACAGGTCGGTACCGTCCTCGAAAATAATGTAGACGAAGGAGATGCCGAAAAAAGAAAACCCACGCACGACCTTGGCAAAGGGCACCGACAGCATGGCGGTGGTCAACGGATAGGTGACCTGGTCCTCCACCACCTGGGGGGCCTGCCCCGGATATTCGGTGAGAATAATCACCTGCACGTCGGACAGATCGGGAATGGCGTCCAGCGGTGTACGGACGATCGCGTATATGCCGGCGGCGATGATAAACAGGGTTGCCAGGATCACCAGGAACTTGTTTTTGACGGACAGTTCGATGATTTTTTCGATCATGGCTGGGTTTCCTCTTCAGAATCCATGGTCATATCGTTCATGTCCAGATCGTCCGTCTTCCATGGTCATATGTCCATATCCAGGTCGTCGCCGCCGCCCGACCCTTTGCTGCGGACCTCGAGCATCTTGGCGATGGCCTCTTTCAGCCGGCTTTCCGAATCGAACAGGAACTGTCCGGAGAGAACGATCTCCTCTCCCTCGGCCAGGCCGTCGATGACCTCAAATTCATAATCGTTGCCCTCGGCACCAATGGTGACATCCCTCGGCTCGAACTTTCCTTTCCCTCTGGAGACGAAGACGCGTTTACGCACACCGCTGTCGATCACCGCCTCCTGGGGCACCACCAGCCGCTTGCCCGGCAGGGTGTTCTGCAGATAGACATTGGCGTACATCCCGGGTTTGAGTTGATTGCCCGGATTGGAAAAGGAGAGCCGCAACCGGACCGTGCGGGTTTTGGGATCCAGGTAGGGGTAGATGAAGAGGACTTCACCCGCGTAACGTTTGCCGGGGATATAGGACAACTCCATTTCGGCGGGCATGCCTTTGTGGACCCAAGGCAGCTCGTATTCGTAAATGTCCACATCCACCCACACGGTAGACAGGTCGGCAATTTCATACTGGTGCTCGCCGGCTTTGACGTAGTGTCCCTTCAGGGCACTTTTCTTGACCACCACACCGGAGGCCGGCGAGAAGATCGTGATCGTTTTCTGGATCTCGCCGGCAGCCTCCAAATGGGCAATCTGTTCATCGGTGAGGTCCCAGTAGGCCAGGCGGGTACGGGAGGCATCCAGAAGTCGGTTGTCGCCCTTGCGGGCACTACCGTTCAGCCCTTTCTGTTGCTGAAGGGCGATAAGGTACTCCTGCTGGGCGGTGAGCAGATCGGGACTGTAGATGTCGAACAGCGGCTGCCCCTTTTCCACCCGTTCCCCCAAAAAATCCACGTAGAGCATTTCGATCCAACCATTGAATTTGGTGTTTACCGAGTAGAGACCGGTTTCATCGTAGGTGATGGTGCCGAAGGTGCGGATTGATTTGGAGAGGCGTTTCTTCTCTACACGGCCCAGTCGCACCCCCATGTTCTGCTGGGTCACGGGATCGATGCGGATGGTGGAGCTGGGTTCCTTCTCCTCTCCCGCCTCCTCGTATACCGGCACCAGGTCCATGCCCATGGGCGACTGGCCCGGCTCGTTGCGGATGTAGGTCGGGTCCATGGGCGCCGCCCAGTATTTGATCTTCTTGCCGGTCTTGGGGTCCACCATGCCGGCCTTGAGCGCTTCTTCCGCGTGTGCGATCGCCGGTCCCAGGATACTGTAAAGCGACGTCCGTCCGTGGATCAGCGTTGCAGGCGGGTTCAAGGCCACGCCGATAACCGCTGCCGCAAAGGTAATGATGATTGGTTTAGCTAACATGGGTCATGGTCCTTTCTTGTATTAAACCGCCGCCAATTAACTGACTTGCAACAGCTCACCATTATGTCGCTGGTAGGATCCGTAGGAGCGGCTTCCAGCCGCGATCGTTGAGCACTGAGAAATTACGACCATTGATCGCGGCTGGAAGCCGCTCCTACATGACCAAGAAATTCGCTTCTTTCAGGGCAGGGCCGCACCGACCCGGCGCTCCAACTCGGCCCGGGCAACACCCACGTCGCTGTTGCGCCGCTGGCCGGCCAGATTCACATCCAGCCATCCGGTGTAGGAGTTGATCACATCGGCAAAGGAGACACCGCCCGATTCATACGCCTGGGTGGACACGTCCAGGGATGTCTGGGACAGTTCCAGCAGCCGGTCCTTGTACAGGGAACGCTCCCGTCGGGCCCGGTCCAGCTCGAACCAGCCCATTCTTACCATCAGCCGGGTGCGCGCCTCGGCCGCCGATAGATCGGCCCGCAGGGCCGCAAGCTTGCGCCGCGTCTCCTTGAGATAGGTGTCCTGGGTGCCGAACCAGGCATTTTTTGGCAGGCCTTTTCCCCGGACGGGTGACACGGTGGTCGCAAAGGTCGGCTTCATTGCGGCGCTGCCCACCTGGAGAACCGCTTCGTCCGTGTAGAGCGAATCGTTCTGGGAAAAGGCCGGCTGAATCATGGTTTCGGCCATCTCCACCATTCGCTCCATCTTGCCCAGCATGGCCCGCATGCGATTCAACTCCTGGCGTTTTTCCAAAGCCAGCGCATAGAGGCGGTCCAGCGGTGGAATCGACATGGGGGGACTGGGGGTGTCCGGCCAACCCATAGAAGTCCCCGGCCTCAGGTCCATCAGGGACAGCAGTTCGCTTTCCAGGTTGACCCGCTGCTCCTTCAAGGTGGCCAATTGTTCCTGAAGTTTTTCACGGCCGATGCGTATCTTGACCACGTCCTGGTAGCTGGTTTTGCCGGCACCGTAACGGGTGGTGGCCACCGACTCCAGTTGGTTCAGCCGATCGAGGGTGTCCCTGGTGATCCGTTGCGCCCGGTGGATGTAAAGCAAATTCCAGTAGGCCTTGCTGCCCTGGGCCACGACGTCGCGCCGGATTAGGTCCAGGGTCTGCTTTTCGGCTTCCACATTCTTTTCCGCCACCTGGCCCTTCAACGCGGTCACACCGGGAAAAGGAAATTTCATCTGAATGTTGTCAGCGCCTCGCATGGGCCCTACCCCGGCCATCACGCTTTCCGTGAATGCCGAGTACTGACGCAGGATTTCGTCCAGCTGGGTCACCTGGTCGAAGCCTTCCAGGGCGGCCCGCAACCGATCGGTGGCGGCTTTAATGGATGGGTTTCTCAGCAGGATCAGGGACTGGACCGTCTGCAGGGAAAAGGGGGACCGCAACAGGTTTAAGGTAAGGGCGTCATCGGTGGCGGCCTCGATCACAGCGGGTTGGACATCGGCCCCCCCAACTGACGAGACCGTCTCATCCACCGCCTTCTCCCAACGATCCCGCAACCTTGCGATGGTCGCCGTTTCGGCTTCGAAGGCATCCGATTCACCGGTGACCGGCGGCTTGGACGCCTGCGCCTGCTGAAGCAAAGCGGGTGGCGCATAGGCGTCCATGTCCTGCTTCAGATCCCGGTATCCGCAGGCTGCCAGGCCGGTTGCCCAGATCAGCGCTATTCCGGTGAGAACCAACCGCAGGATCTTCATGGCTGCTCCTTTCCGGCAGGTTCCGTGAGAATTTGCACCTCACCGGTCAGGTGCGTGCCCGCCATGCGTTCGAGCCGTGCCAGGTTGATGCCGTAGTCCGCCTTGGCGCGCGCCAGGGCCAGTTGAAAGTTGTACCAGACCGACTGGGTTTCGATGAAATCGGTGAATGACGACTCCCCCTCCCGGTACCAGACTTCGGCGATTTCCATGGACCGGGCCGCCTGAGGGACCAGGTCCGTTTCATACAGGCTGACGACCCGCTGGGCATTGCGGGCCTTAAAAAAGAGGGTGCGAATCTGGGTTCGGACGGCATTGACGCGTACTGTCTTTTCCGCTCGGGCCATGGACTTTTCCGCCATGGCCTTGTCCACCCGGCTGTTGTTCCTGCCGAACCACAGGGGGATGGAAATACCCGCCTGCAGACCGATGGCGTCACGCCCGGCATCCTTGGGCTGGACGGGTACATCGGGCTCGCCGATACCGGCGTAGAACAGCCCCACCTTGAAGTCCGGCAGATTCTGGAAGCGGGCCAGGGCTACCTTGGTGTCGCCTTTATCGACACCCACCTGGGCCATGAGGATCTCCTCCTGATTGGCTTCGGCCAGCCCATAGATGGTTTCCACGTCAGTGGACAGCAGTGACAGGACCGGCGCCTCCAGTTCTCCCACAGCCGATTCGGGAGGACGGTTCAACAGCCCGTTGAGACGAACCATCTCCGTTTGCTCCAACGCTTCCAGCAACAAGGCGTCATATTGGAGTTGGCCGGATTGGGACTGGGCCTTGATCACATCGGTGAGCGTGGCCCGGTCGTCGGCGTGGGCGGTTTCGCTGATCTTTCGAAGGTGGTCCAACAGGCGGGCGTTGTGTTCGGTGACCGTTTTGGCCTGCCGGATGTACCACAGTTCGTAGTAAGATTCCTGCACCGCCAAAATCGTCTCCTTCACCGCCATGTCGAGCTTGAGGCGGGCGATGCGGGCGTCGGCGGTCACCAGTTCACCAGCCTTGGTCAGCTTGCCGGGAAATGGAATCATCTGGGATATCTGGGCATTCCAATCCTGGGGACCCAGCCGCGTCTCGATGGGTTCGGGAAACCAGGTGACCATCAGCTGGGGGTCCGGGTAGCCGGTGGTGATCCGGTAGTTTTCCACCGAGGCCTTCCATGCCTCCCGGGCCATCTGAATCGAGGGATTATGAGCGTAGGCCTGATCGATCAGGTTGGCAAGCCGGAGGGTGCCGGTCGGGGGCCGCTTTTCGCCGGCAGGTGGCTGACCTGAATCGTCGGCACTGGCGCTTGTGCCGATGGAAAGGACAATCCCCGAAAGCAGCGCCGGAAAAAGCCCCCATGCCCGCCATGGTGTGTGCATGGTTAACGCCTTGACGACCCGTTGGGATATTCGATGTTTCATTCCGCTCTCCTGATGGTTTCGAAAATGGGAGGCCGTTCAGACAACGCCCCTATATAATCAATTGCTGTGCCATTATTACAAGGCCATGATATCATTTCGAATTATTATAATATAATTAGAAAACCGGCAAAGCGGTGCGCAAATATTTCGCGAATTTTATGAAACTGGAAGCTAAGTGCGAAAAATATTCGCAGGCAAAATTGGATATCGAAAAAAAACGGTCGGTATGATGTCGAAATAATAACCATGTATGATCCCGGTGGCAAGTATTCCAGGGGGTTGTTCGGTGAGACGGGCGACTTCTCGTTCACCAGTGGTATGGATATTGAAATAAGTTAAGGCATGGGAATGAGGAGCTCCAGGTATGGAATCAAATCCCACCTTTTATTCGCCGTCCGGAAACGATGCCCCGGCCCCGCCGTCAGGCGATCGCCATGCCGGCAGCACGCCGTCGGTGATCCTGAGAACCATTCGGACGGTGTTTTTTTTCCGACCCCCCCCCCCTTGTCGGTTGGGTGCGCAAAAAATTTGCACTTATGCCGTCGCCGTATTATTCTCTTCGAAACGCTTTATCGGCTCAAGCGACCACCTTCAATGAAGGGAATAGTCCGGCCATGACCGTCGCCCCCCGTCGACATCTCTATCTGACCGCCCTTGCCATTCTCTTTATCGTTATGCTGCTGCTGGTCTTTATCAGCGTCTCCACCTACCGGAACCTGAATCGGGAAAGAAACGCCGCCATGCAGACGGTCCGGCGCCAGGCCCTGACCCTGATCAATGCCCTGGCAGCCGGCGCCCGGGCCGGCATGATGATGCAGATGGCCGGCAAGGATGCCATCGGGAATCTGGTTCACGAAATCGGCAGGTCCGGCGACGTCAACTACCTATACCTGGTAAACGCTGCGGGCGAGGTGGTGCACCACTCCATCCCCTCCCTGGAAGGTACCCGGGCCGTGTGGCGCCCTGATTTCGAGCGGGCCGGAGATGTCCGTACCCGGATCCGTCGGCTGGCTGACGGCGTCCATGTATACGAGGTGGCCAAACCCTTTGCGCCCGTGGGCATCCATCTGGCCGCCACCCTGCCATCCTCCGGAGATTCCTCAGCCGCATCACCAACCCATTTCCATTCCCGCGCCACCGTGTACCTGGGAATGACCATGGCTGCCTACGATGCCGCCCGGCAGTCGGACCTGCAGCATGCCATGATCATGGGAGGCATCGTTCTGGCGTTGGGCGGCGGCGTGATCTATTTTTTTATCGTGATCCGAAGCTATTACCTGCTTGAAGAACAGGTGCGGCGTGCCGAAAAGCTGGCGGTCGTCGGCCGACTGGCCGCCGGGGTGGCTCACGAAATCCGCAATCCGCTCAGTTCCATCCGCGGATTTGCCTACCTTCTCGGCCGGGGCCACGGCAAGGAAACACCCGAACGGGAATACGCCGACGTCATGGTACGTGAAATCGACCGCATCAACCGGGTCGTAACCGACCTGCTCAATTTTTCGCGGCCCATGACCCTGGAACCGGAAATCACCAGGCTTCCCGATCTCGTCGATCATGTGGTTTCCCTGGTTTCCGCCGATGCGAAAAAACATGGCGTTGCGATCCATATCGATTGTGAATCCGGCCTTCCGCTCATGATGCTGGATCCAAACCAGATCACCCAGGCCCTGTTGAACCTGATGCTCAATGCCATCAACGCCATGGAAAGGGGAGGCGCTGCGGAAATCCGGGCGTCCGCCTTAAATGAAGGCGCAGGGGTGAAAATCCTGGTGACGGACAACGGTCCGGGAATTGATCGGGACGTCCAGGAAAAAATTTTCGAACCCTTTTACACCACCCGCGAGCGAGGCACCGGCCTTGGACTGGCCATGGTGCGTAAAATCGCCGAAAACCATGACGGCGGGGTTGCGGTAGAGAGTCCGCCACCGGGAAAAAGCAGCGGCACCCGATTCACCCTCTCACTGCGCAATATGAAGGCAAACCCATGACCGCCAAAATCCTTGTTGTAGACGACGACGCCTCACATCGGACCATGCTTAAAGCCGTCCTGTCTGCCGAAGGCTACCAGGTGCACGAGGCCGACGACGGTGACGCGGCCTGCCTGGCCGTGGAGAAGATGGTTTTCGATCTGGTGCTGATGGACCTGCGCATGAAACGCATGCACGGCGATGCAGCCCAAAAAAAGATGCACGAGATCAGTCCGGGTACGCCGGTGGTCATCATGACCGCCTATGGATCGGTGCGCTCGGCCGTAAAGGCCCTCAAGGCCGGCGCCCACGACTACCTCACCAAGCCCATCGACGTCGATGAACTGAAAATCCTGGTGGGCAAGGCCCTGCGTCACCGCCAGCTCGAAGAAGAAAATATCAACCTTAAAGCGCGCCTGGACGCGCGCTTCGATTTTGGGGACATCATCGGCCGCAGTCCCTCCATGCGGGAGCTCTTCGAGACCCTGTCCCTGGTGGCCCCGTCGGATGCCACGATTCTGATCCAGGGAGAAAGCGGCACCGGCAAGGAACTGGTGGCCAACGCCATTCACCACAACAGCCCCCGCAAGGATCATCCCTTTGTGAAGGTCAACTGCGCCGCCCTGCCCGAAACGCTGCTGGAGAACGAGCTTTTCGGACATGAAAAGGGTGCCTTTACCGGTGCCACCGGGCCCAAAAAGGGACGGTTCCAACTGGCGGACCGGGGCACCCTCTTTCTGGATGAAATCGCGGAAATGGCCCCGGCCACCCAGGCCAAGATCCTGCGCGTCCTCCAGGAAAGGGAGTTTGAGCCGGTGGGCGGCACCCGCACCGTGCAGGTCGACACACGAATTATCTCGGCCACCAACCGCACCCTTGAAGATGAAATCGCCGCCGGCCGCTTCCGGGAAGATCTTTACTACCGGATCAACGTGGTCATGATCAAGGTGCCGCCCCTGAGAAATCGCTCCGCCGACATACCGCTGCTGGCCGACTACTTCCTGAGGCAGTATGCCGAAAAGAACCACCGCCGCCTCAAAGGCTTTCACCCCGGCGCCATGGATCTTCTACTGCGTCACGCCTGGCCGGGCAATGTCCGGGAACTGGAGAATGTCATCGAGCGGGCCGTGATCATGGCCAGGGGGGATATGGTGGGACCGGAGCATTTCCCCAGCACCCTTCAGGACCCAGACGCCGGTGAATCGCCGAGAGAGCCGGTGCTGGCCTCCGGCCGATCGCTGAAGGAGGTGGAGAAGGAGATGATCCTGAAAACCCTGGAAGACATGGGCGGAAACCGGACACGAACGGCAGAGACGCTGGGTATCAGCCGCCGCACCTTGCAGTTGAAGCTAAAGGGTTACGGCATCAACTAATCGTGACGGGTTCGTAAAAAGCCCGATATCTGCGTTACGCTTCATCCTTCGTCACTGCGGCGTACCGTCAGTACGCCTCACTCCTCAGGATTCGCAAGCCTTGATCTCGAGCTTTTTACGAACCCGTCGGAAACCCGACTTTTTGCATGTTCATCAATTGTCGGATTGGTTAAAATAAGTCAAAAAATAGTCCGGAATTTTCGTTTCAAACGTCATTTCTTCATTGGTAAATGGGTGTTTAAAACGAATCGACCATGCATGTAAAGCCAAACGCCCCTTGGCCTGCTTTGTATACTTTTTATCACCGACAATGGGATGCCCATGTTCAGACAAGTGCACACGAATCTGATTTTTTTTACCCGTCAACAGTTTAATTTCCAATAGACTATGGTGCTTAGACGCTTTTATGACGTTGTATTGCGTTCTAGCAAAAGCGCCATCTTTTGAATTCTCAACCGATCGCATTTTATAATCATCTCCCTCGGCAAGAAAAGATTCTATGAGGCCACTTTTTTCTGCCAAGGTACCATGAACGACGGCGATGTATTTCTTTTCTACATGTTCCCACTGCGCGGCAAACTTCTCACGAATTTGAAAACTTTTTGCAAAGATCAACAGGCCGGATGTACCCCTATCCAACCGATGAACGACAAACAGGTTGATCTTTGACTTCGGGTTGCCTTTTCGGACATAATTGGTAAGCAAATGATGCGCTGTTTTTTCTGCTTCGTAATTCGCCTTGACGCTCAACAACCCCGAGCGCTTGTCAATCACGATGATGTCTCGATCCTCATAAAGAATCTTGATGCCAGCCGGCACATATTTAGTTCGTATTTTAATTTTTGATTGAATCATACAAGCTCACAATATCGGCGAAAACAGCCGGGCTGCCCGAATCGCCAGACGGAAAGGCAGTGATCGGCGATAGACCTCGTCGGTGGTCAGCGGATCGGCCAGGGCAAAATCGTCAAGGCACATCTTCTCCACCCGCCGGATGAAGTCGGGATCGGTAAAAGCCATGGTGATCTCGAAATTGATCCGCAGGGAGCGGTTGTCCAGATTGACCGTACCGATACCGGCCAGGGCGTCGTCCACCAGAAAAACCTTCTGGTGCATGTAGCCCTTGCGGTAGGTGTACATCCGGACCCCGGCCACGGCCACTTCAAACAGGTAACTGTGCGCCGCCCACCAGACGACCCGCTTATCCGGATTGGCGGGAATCAAGATTCTCACATCCACCCCCCGCATGGAAGCCAGCTGCAACGCTTTGATCACGGCCACATCCGGCACGAAATAGGGGGTCAGGATCCAGCACCGATGCCTGGCCAGGTTAATGGCCTGCACCATCATCAGCGAACAGCTTTCCACCAGATCCCCGGGACCGGTGGGAATACAAAGGACCGGTTCGCTGCCGATGCAGGCTGGCGGATCCCAGGAAATATCCGGAAGCTTCCCGCAGGCCCAATGCCAGTCCTCGGCAAAACAGAGCTGCACCGCCAGGGTCACCGGGCCTTCCATTTTCACGTGGGTGTCCCGCCAGAAATCGAAACGCCGGCCCCTGCCCAGGTATTCATCACCCACATTGTGGCCGCCCACCCAACTCACGGCGCCGTCCACAACCACGATTTTGCGGTGATTGCGGAAATTGATCCGGAACCGGTTGAGCCATCCACTGCCCATGCGGAAAACGCCGACATTGACACCGGCACGCCTCAATGCTTCGGTGTACGATCGGGAAAGGCCCACACTTCCGATCTGATCCAGCAGAAAATAGACACGGACACCGGCCTTTACCCGGTCGATCAAAGCCGCCTTGAGCCGATTGGCCAGTTCACCGTCGCGGACGATAAAAAACTGAATCAGCACATAGCTGTTGGCGGACCGGATCCCTTCCAGGATGGAATCGAAAGTGGCCTCGCCGTTGATCAGCAGGGAGCAGCGATTGCCGACCATGACCGGCAGGTGGTAGATCTCGCTGAGAACATCGATTTTGGGTGTATTGCGCACCATCAGGCCGCCGAGGCGCTGATCCAGCCGGAGATCTCTGCCCAGGTGGTGGATGGCGGTGCTGCCGGACTGGTGGGCGTCCGCGTAACGCTGGATTCGTCGCGCCCCGAACATGAGATAGAGAAAAACGGACAGGTAGGGGAAAAAAAACAGGGCCATCACCCAGGCGATGGTGCCCTGGCTGGTCCGGCCGTTCATGATGACGTCGAAAATGAACAGGATGCCCACAACGTGAAGGATCAGTGGAATCAGCAATAACCAGTATTCAAGGGCGATCTGAACCACGGGCATGACGATGGGGCCTTTTTTCCAGGGGGTTGGTTCAGTTTTTTAACATATGATTCCCTGCGTATGCAATGAACTTGGACATATTCATCATAATACCTTTGTTTTAGCTATCTTTTTCCACGTTGTTCATGCAACATGGGGGGATATATAACAGATCGGGAGGCGTTATGACAGATTTACGAAACACGCGCACAACCATTTTGAACACCGGCACACCCCAAGCCAAGCGCGAGGAAATCCTGGACTATTTCCATAAGACCTTCACCCTCGACGAACGGCTCTACGACACCCTGGCATCCGATGACGCCTTTTACCTGCGGGCCGAACCGCTTCGGCAACCGCCGATTTTTTACCTGGGCCACACCGGTGTCTTCTACATCAACAAACTGATCATTGCGAAAATCATCGATCGGCGCATCAACCCGGCATTCGAATCCATGTTTGCCGTGGGGGTGGACGAAATGTCCTGGGACGATCTGGACGACACCCATTATGAATGGCCCACCGTGGAAGCAGTGAAGGCCTATCGGGACGCGGTGCGTACCTTCGTAGACGACATCATCCGCAACTTTCCGCTGACCCTGCCCATCACCTGGGACCACCCGTTCTGGACCGTCATGATGGGTATCGAACACCAGCGGATTCACCTGGAAACCTCTTCGGTGATCATCCGACGAATGCCCATCGACCAGGTCCGCCATATGCCATTGTGGGATATCTGCACGGAATCCGGTGCGGCACCGGACAACCATCTGCTGCCGGTGCCCGGCGGTCAGGTGGTGTTGGGAAAATCCAAAGACCATCCCCTGTATGGATGGGACAACGAATTCGGCAGTCACACCGTCGATGTCCGGGATTTTGCGGCGTCACGCTATCTGGTCTCCAACCGGGAGTATCTGGACTTCGTGGAGGACGGCGGTTATGCAACGGCATCTTTCTGGACCGAAGAGGGCTGGAACTGGGTCGGCTATTCCAACGCGTGCCACCCGCTCTTCTGGATCCCGTCGGATGGCGACTGGCGTTTCCGGACCATGACCCGGATCGTCCCCATGCCATGGGACTGGCCCGTCGAGGTCAACTACCTGGAGGCCAAGGCCTTTTGCAACTGGATGGCCCAAAAGCGAGGCAAAACCATCCGGCTGCCCACCGAAGATGAGTGGTACCGGCTGCGCGATCTGCACGACATCCCGGACCAGCCCGAATGGGATCACGCGCCGGGCAATATCAATCTGGAACACTGGGCCTCGTCGTGTCCGGTGAACCGTTTTCGCTTC
The DNA here is from genome assembly GCA_963716825.1 of uncultured delta proteobacterium. Classification (GTDB taxonomy): domain Bacteria; phylum Desulfobacterota; class Desulfobacteria; order Desulfobacterales; family Desulfosarcinaceae; genus Desulfosarcina. The sequence continues at coordinate 250,698 of CAVQUU010000019.1, read as the reverse complement.
GGCGATTTTTTCGACATCATCGGCAATGTGTGGCAGTGGACGGAAACCCCCATCACCGGATTCGCGGGCTTTGCCGTCCATCCGGTTTACGACGACTTCTCCACACCCACCTTCGACACCCGTCACAATCTGATCAAGGGGGGGTCCTGGATCTCCACCGGCAACGAGGCCACGCGCGATTCCCGCTACGCCTTCCGGCGTCATTTCTTCCAGCATGCGGGATTTCGCTACGTGGCATCCGAACAGCCGGTGGAACTGCCCGAAGCCATGTACGAGAGCGACCTGGCGGTTTCCCAGTATTGCGAGTTCCATTTCGGGGAGTCCTGCTTCAATGTGGAGAACTTTCCGCGGCAATGTGCCCGGCTTGCCGTGGCCGTCATGGAAGACCGACCGAAAAAGCGTGCCCTTGACTTGGGCTGCGCCGTGGGCCGCGCCACCTTCGAACTGGCCCGGACCTTCGACGTCGTCCACGGCCTGGACTTTTCGGCACGCTTTATCCGCATCGCCGTCCAGATGAAGGAAAAAGGCGTTACCCACTATGAACGGGTGGAAGAGGGAGACATCTTCACTTACCATGAACGGCGCCTGGCCGAGTTCGGACTGGACACCGTAGCCGACCGGGTGGAATTTTTTCAGGCCGATGCCTCCAATCTCAAGTCGCAGTTCACCGGCTATGATCTGATCCTGGCAGCCAATCTCATCGACCGGCTCTACGACCCGAAAAAGTTTCTCTCCACCATTCATGAACGGCTCAACATGGGTGGCGTTCTGGTCCTCACCTCGCCCTACACATGGCTGGAGGAGTTCACCCTTCGGGAAAATTGGGTGGGCGGCATCCGCAAGGACGGTGAGCCGTATACCACACTGGACGGGCTGAAAGACCAGCTGGCCAGGCATTTTCAGATGATCGGCAACCCCCTCGACGTTGAATTCGTCATCCGTGAAACCCGGCGCAAATTTCAGCACACCGTCAGCCAGATGACGGCCTGGGAGCGGGTAAAATAGTCAGCACCCCGGGCCCGCAGTCTGGTCAGAATTGACGTTGGCGCCTCAACAATAAAAGTGGGCCCTGGGGGCGGCTGTAAAACCGCTGTTATAAACGATCCGATAGCTGCTCGCCCTTGACCGGGGAAATTTCCACCCGACGGTTCGCCCGTCGATTCTCGTCTGTTGAAGGTGTGGATATGATCAATCCGGAAAGCTTGGCCGTGGTCTGCGGTCTGTCCAGCGCCCTGGCCTGGGGGGCGGGAGATTTTGCCGGCGGGTTCGCCTCCCGGCGGGGGAACGTGCTCACCGTGGTGCTTTTCTCCCAGATGATCGGCGGCATCCTTCTGGTTTGTCTGGCATCAGCCTTTGCCCGGAGCATGCCACCGGTCAGCCATCTGATATTCGGGGGACTGGCGGGAATTTTTGGTGTGCTGGGCCTTACCAGCCTATACAAGGGTCTGTCCCAGGGCCGGATGGGCCTGGTGGCACCACTGTCAGCGGTGGTAACCGCCATTGTGCCGTTGGCATTCTCTTTCTTGATGGAGGGGTTTCCCGGCTGGCTGCGCACGATCGGTTTCGGAATCGCCATGACCGCCGTTTGGTTGCTTTCTTCTCCTGGGGACAAATCGAAAATCGAACCCGGTGAACTGCGACTCTCGATTTTAGCAGGTTTGGGATTCGGCCTGTTCTTCATTTTTATGGATCAGGCCAGCAGCCAGTCTGTCCTGTGGCCTTTGGTGGCTGCCCGGGCAGCTGCCATCGGGGTGATGTTCACACTTCTGACTGCGACGCGTCAACTGACACCACCCCCCCAGGGTCAGTTCGTCTTTATCGCCCTGGCAGGCATACTGGATACCGCAGGTAACGCCGCCTTCGGAATGGCCGCCCACCTCGGACGCCTGGACATTGCGGCTATTCTGGCGTCCCTCTACCCGGCCTCCACCGTGTTGCTGGCCTGGCTGGTGTTCCGGGAAGGACTGGGCCGGCGGCAGTGGTTCGGGGTGGCCAGTGCCGGCGTGGCACTGGTCCTCATTGCGATTTAGAATCAACATTCGGGCGCTATTCTTAGCACCTGAGCCGGATAAAACGGAAACAACAAGTCGCAACCACCAATTTTAAATGACAAGCTACAAATAACAAATCTCAAATAAAATCCAAATTACCATATTCAAATCTCAAAAAGGGCAAAATCCAACCGTGGATTAACATTTTGATTGCTCCAATCTTGACGATCTAGAGGCCCTTTCTTCAAGATCATAAGGTTTAGAATTTTGAATTTGGCGATGGTGATTTATTTGTCATTTGGTTTTTGGTTATGGTGATTTAAACAAGGCGACCATCGTGTGACGGTGAACGCCCACAACGGGTAGATTTTGGTTCCTGGCAAGACTCGAGCGGGTTGGCAACCGCAGGCATAGTGAGCCTATTCCGAGGATTGCCGACGAGCGAGTACGCCGCCAGGGGCCGAAAGATGCCTGTTGTGGACATTCACCCTATCCGTGGAGTGCTTTACCTGAGGCTTTCAGCGCTGCCTCCAGCATGATCTCCGCCAGGGTGGGATGGGCATGAATGGTGTCGGCGATATCCGCCACACACAGATGACAGCTGACCGCCAGGGTGCCTTCTCCCAGCAGGTCCGTGGCGTGAGGGCCGATGATGTGAACGCCCAGCACCTTGCCACTGCCGGTATCGGAAATAATGGTGGCCTGACCGGCCAGTTCACCGATAACCTGAGCCTTGCCGATGGTGCGGAACAACACGCTATCCGCGCGTGCATCGATTCCCTGCGCTTTGGCCTGGGCCTCGGTGAGCCCCACGCAGGCCACCTCCGGCATGGTAAAAATGGCCCCGGGCACGGCCGTGTAGTCCATGGCGCGGTCGCGGCCCATGGCATTTTCCGCCGCCAGCATGGCTTCGGTGGAGGCCACGTGAGCCAGCATTACCCGCTCCGGCCCCAGCACGTCGCCGATGGCGTAAACGCCCGGAACGCCGGTTTGCATTCGATCGTCCACCGGGATCCATCCTTTGGCATCCGTCGCCAGGCCGATGGTGGACAGGCCGATATCTTTGGTATTGGGCGACCGGCCGATGCACACCAGCGCCTGCGCCACCGTCTCCGTCACCGGGACCTTGTCCTTTTCCTTCAACTCCGATGCTAAAGGGGAGGGGCCGATGGTCACCGTCAGGCCTTCAGCGCACCGCTCGATCGATTCCACCACCCGGTTCACGTAAAACTTGATTTTGCGCTTTTTCATCTCCCGCTCCAGCACCTTGGAGCAGCCGGCATCCACCGACGGCAGGGGCAGCAAGCGGTCCAGGGCCTCCACGACAATAACCGCGGCCCCCATGGCGGACAGGATGCAGGCAAATTCGCAGCCGATTACCCCCCCGCCAACGATAACAATGGATTCGGGAACCTGCTCGATCTCCAGAATGTGGTTGCTGGACAGAATCCACCGGCCGTCAAAGGGAAACGCCGGCACCGAAAACGGTTGGGAGCCGGTGGCGATGATCAACCGGTCCCACCCCCAGACTATCTTCTGCCCGTCTTCGCCGGTGGCGGCCACCTTGCCGGGACCGTCGATACGGGCGGTGCCGCGAACCAGTTTGATCTTGTGGTGGGCCAGCAAGCCTTCGATACCCTTGATCTGGGTGGAAAGGACTTTCTGCTTGCGGGCCATGAGGTGTTGCATGTCCAGCACGGCGCTTCCATCGAGGCGGATACCGAACTGATCGGCCTGGTGAAGTTTTTCGAGCATCTCGGCAGTGGTTTTCATGATCTTCGAGGGAATGCACCCCCAGTTCAGACAGGTGCCGCCGACCTGCTCCTTTTCCACCACCGTCACCGCTGCGCCCAGCTGCGCGGCACGAACCGCCGCCACATACCCTCCCGGACCGGCGCCCAGGACCGTTACCTGTGTTGCCATATTACGATTCCTCCTTTTTTTCGAACCTGCGGATCGGTTCGCCGCAACAACCATTGCAATCAGCTAAGCACAATTAATGTCTTTTTCAACCTTTTTTCAACATATTTTTGCCGAATACTTCAATTTTTTAAAAAATGTTTGACAGATCCATCATGCTCGACTAATAATTTTCAGTATCCGGGTATACTTTGAAAGGCCATCGATGAAAGTCGACGATCTGAACATTTCCATCGTCCGCCATCTGCAGGAGGGCCGGAAGTCCTACAAAATCATCGCAGAGGATCTCGGCGTCTCCGAGAATACCGTCAGATCACGGGTCAGTAAGCTGGAAGAAGAGGGTGTGCTGGAGATCGTCGGTCTGGTGGACCCGGAAAAGGTTCCACGACACCGGGTCGTGATGGTGGGCGTCAAGCTGACCACCATGGACCTGGTCAAAAAGGGCGAAGCGTTCAGCCGCGTTCGCGGGGTGGTGTCGGTGAGCGTCGTCACCGGCCGGTTTGACCTGATCCTCATGGTTCTGCTCAAGGAGGGCTTCGGCCTGCTGGAATTCTACACCGAAGAGGTTTCCCGGCTGGAAGGTGTACAGTCTGTGGAAACCTTTGTGGTCTATAAGAGCTACAACCTGAAGGTACCTTATATCTTTTAGTTTCGTCCTGAAATTTGATGCTTGTAATTTGTTGTTTTCTGTTTGTCCGGGTTAGGATTAAATAAGGAGAAACAAGTCATGCAAACCACCGTTAAAAGGACCCCACTCAACAGCTGGCATCGAGAATCACGGCGCCAACATGGCCGACTTCGGCGGCTACGACATGCCCCTGTGGTATTCATCGGTTAAAGATGAACATTTAGCCGTACTGAACGGTGCCGGTGTTTTCGACACCAGCCACATGGCAGCCGTCACCGTCGCCGGATCGGGAGCTGCGGACCTGCTCCAGTATTGCTTTACCAATGATTTAGACGCCTGCATGGGACCGTCCAAAAAGCCCCTTTCTCAGGGCCGATGCGTGTATGGCGCCTTTTTAGACGAAAACGGCCATACCCTCGACGACGCCATTGTCTTTTTCGTGGAGGCGGACAGCTACATGGTGGTGATCAACGCCGGTATGGGCGGCGCCGTTGCCGAGCACCTGCAGCGCAACCTCGGCGGGCGGGAGGCTAAGGTCACCGACCTGTCCGATCGGCTGGGCAAGATGGACATTCAGGGGCCGGCGGCGGCCAAGATCCTCGGCGCGGTTCTGGCCGATCCCAAAGCCGTCTTTGCCGGCATGCCCTACTTCTCCTTCAAGGGGCATGTTGACGCCACCTCGCCCCTGGCCGATGCGGTTCGTCTGGACGACGGTACCCCCATTCTGCTGTCGCGCACCGGATACACCGGCGAGTTCGGCTTCGAGATCTTCCTGGCACCGGACAAGATCCAACGCCTGTGGGAACGCCTTCTGGAGGCTGGCCGTTCCAACGACATCACGCCCTGCGGCCTGGCGGCCCGGGACAGCCTGCGTGCCGGCGCCGTGCTGCCGCTCTCCCACCAGGATATCGGACACTGGCCATTCATCAACCACCCCTGGCCCTTCGCCCTGCCCTTTACGGCAGACCAGACCGGGTTCACCAAGGATTTCATTGGACGGGCCGCCCTGGAGAAGCAGACGGATGTCTTCTTCACCCACGCCTTTGCAGGCAAGGATCTGCGCAAAATCTCAGCCGGGGAAGGATCCCGGGTCATCGATGCCGACGGCCAAGCGATCGGGACCGTTCTCACCTGCGCCACAGACATGGGCATCGGGCGTCACGACGGCGACATTTTCAGCGTTGCCAGCCCGAACAAACCGGAAGGCTTCAAAGCCAAGGGCCTTTGCTGCGGCTTCGTCAAGGTCAATCGGAAACTGTCCGTTGGCCAGCACGTGGATATCGCCGACAACCGGAGAAAAATAACCGTCACCATCGTGGACGATGTGCGTCCTCACCGCACCGCCCGCAAACCCATGGCCGACATGATCTAATCACGGACACGGAACCGCGTATCTCTTAAAAAAATACAACCACAGGGAGGTAAAACATGAAAGCGATCAGCGAACTGAATCTACCGGAAGATGTGAGATACACCGACGACCATGAGTGGGCCAAAAAAATCGGCGACGTGGTGCGCATGGGTATTTCTGACTATGCCCAGGATCAGCTGGGAGACATCGTGTTTGTGGAACTGCCCGAGGTGGGCAGCAGCTTCGACAAGGGCGAGGAGTTCGGCACCGTGGAATCGGTCAAAGCCGTGTCCGAGCTTTACATGCCCATCGGCGGCGAGGTGACGGCCATCAACGACGCCCTTGCCGATGCGCCCGAGCTGGTGAACAACGACCCCTACGACGGCGGTTGGATGATGGAAATCAAAGCCAGCGACCCCGCCGAACTCGAGGCCCTGAAATCCAAGGCCGACTACCTTGAGATGCTGAAAGGATAAGCCCCATGAGATATCTACCCCATACCGAAGAAGACATCCAAGAGATGCTTCAGGTGGTGGGCGCGTCGGATCTGGACGCCTTATTCTCCAGTATTCCCGACGACTGCCGCCGGAAGGAAGCGATGAACCTGCCCGACCCCCTCACCGAGTGGGAGCTCAACGGGCATATGGACTGCATGGCCGCCAGCATGGGCGCTCCCCCGTTCTACAAGGTGTTCATGGGCGCCGGCAGCTACCATCATTATATCCCGGAAATCAGCCGTCAGCTGCTGCTGCGCAGCGAGTTCTTCACCGCCTACACCCCCTATCAGCCGGAGATCAGCCAGGGCACCCTGCAGACCATATACGAGTACCAGACCCTGGTGACCCGCCTGTTGGGCATGGACGTGGCCAATGCCTCCATGTACGACGGCGCCTCGGGACTGGCCGAAGCCATGCTGATGACCATCCGGGCCACGCGGCGCAAAAAAGTGGCCGTCTCGCGCGCCGTTCACCCCATGTACCGCCAGGTGGTGGAGACCTATTTCGCACCCACCGGCTTCGAGGTGGTCGAGCTGCCCGTGGGCGCCGACGGCCGCACCGACCTCTCCGGTCTGGCCGACCTGGGTGAGCTGGCCGGCGTGGCCCTGCAGAGCCCCAACTTTTTCGGCTGCATCGAGGATCTGGAGGCTGCCGGGAAAACCATCCACGCCGACAAAAAGACCCTGTTCGTGGCCGCATTCAGTGAACCGCTGGCCTACGGCCTGCTCAAGAGCCCCGGCACCTGCGGGGCGGACATCGCCTGCGGCGAAGGCCAGAGTTTCGGCATTCCCCAAAGCTTCGGCGGGCCCGGCCTGGGCATGTTTGCCGCCAAGCAAAAATATGTGCGCACCATGCCCGGACGCCTGATCGGCAAAACCACGGACCGGGACGGCAAAACCGGCTTCGTGCTGACCCTGGCCACCCGCGAGCAGCACATCCGCCGCGAAAAAGCCACGTCCAACATCTGCTCCAACCAGGGGCTGTGTGCCACCGCTGCCACCATGTACATGGCGGCGTTGGGCGGCACGGGCATCCGCGAACTCTCCCGGCTCAACCGCGACCGGGCCGAGTACCTCAAAGCGTCACTGGCCAAAGCCGGCTACGCGTCGCCGTTCAGCGCGCCCACCTTCAACGAATTCGTGGTGCGCTTCCCCAAAGGCTTTGCCGACACCTGGAAGGCCCTGCTGGAAAAGAAGATCGTCGCCGGGCTGCACCTTGGCCCCTACTATCCGGAACTGTCCGACTGCTGGCTGATGTGCGTAACCGAAACCATCTCTAAAACGGTGATCGATGCATTGGTAAAGGAGGTGGCCAAATGAAAGAGAAAATGGGAACCACCGGTCTGATCTTCAACGAGCCCCTGCTCTGGGAAAAAGGATCGCCGGGCCGCAAGGGACTGTCGCTGCCCCGCCGCGACGTGGACGAAACACCCCTGGACGACGCCCTGGTGGGCGACGGTCCGGATTTTCCGGATCTTTCCGAATTGGATGTGGTGCGCCACTTCACCAAGCTTTCCCAGTGGAATTTCGGCGTGGACAGCGGCATGTACCCGCTGGGCTCATGCACCATGAAATACAACCCCAAGACCAACGAACGCCAGGCGTCCATTCCTGGATTCGCCGGCGCCCATCCCCTGCTGCCGGAAAGCCTCTCCCAGGGCGCCCTGGAATTGATGGTCGACCTGCAGGGCTATCTGGGCGAAATCACAGGCTTGCCGGCGGTGACCGTGCAGCCGGCCGCCGGCTCCCAGGGCGAGCTGACCGGCATGCTGATCTTTGCCGCCTACCATAAACAAAAAGGGCGGGCGCGCACCAAGGTGCTTATTCCCGACACCGCCCACGGGACCAACCCGGCCAGCGCCGCCCTGTGCGGTTTCACGTCCGTTGGCGTCAAATCCGGCCCGGACGGGGTCCTGCTGCCCGAATCGGTGGCCGAACTCATGGACGAGGACACCGCCGGCATCATGATCACCAACCCCAACACCCTGGGGCTGTTCGAAGACAACATCCGTCAGGTGGCCGACATCGTCCACCAAAAGGGCGGCCTGGTATACGGCGACGGCGCCAACATGAACGCGGTGATGGGCATCGTCAACTTCGCAGACATCGGTGTGGACGTCATGCATCTGAACCTGCACAAAACGATGTCCACCCCCCACGGCGGCGGCGGTCCGGGCGCCGGCCCGGTATGCGTCACCCCGGAGCTGGAACCCTTTCTGCCCGTACCGCGGGTGGTCAAAGACGGCGACACCTACCGCCTGGACGAGGACTATCCTCTCTCCGTGGGCAAGGTGCACGCCTTTTACGGCAATTTCGGCATCCTGTTGCGTGCCTACAGCTACATTCTGAGCGTTGGCAAGTACCTCAAGGAGGTCAGCCAGTATGCCGTGCTCAATGCCAACTACATCAAAGAACGCCTCAAAGGCACCTACCACCTGCCCTATGACCGGCCCTGCATGCACGAGTGCGTCTTTACCGACAAGCACCAGCAGGAACACCACGTGGCCACCCTGGACATCGCCAAGCGCCTGATGGACCATGGGTTCCATCCGCCCACGATCTACTTCCCGCTGGTGGTCAGCGGCGCCATCATGATCGAACCCACCGAATCCGAATCCAAGGAGACCCTGGATCAGTTCATCGACGCCATGAAGCAGATCGCCCAGGAGGCCATAGACTGCCCCGACTGCCTGCACGAATCGCCCCAGTTCCCCAAGGTGCGGCGACTCGACGAAACCGCGGCCGCCCGGAATCCCTGCCTGAAGGGCTAAACTGACCATCGAAAAGGGCGGCCGGACGGCCGCCCTTTTTTCTCGCTGTGGCGTTATTTAACAATTCGGCAACTTGTCTCTTAAATGTCAGAAAATAAATAACAATCACCAAAAATACAAACGATATGGGTGAAAAGAGAGGACATTCCAATTCGATAAGACGGTAAGGATTTTCGTCAAACGATTGCCATAGACAGTCGCAAACATCCATGTTGGTAAACAACTATTGGTTTATGACCTTATTTGAGATTTGGATATTTGGAATTTATTTGGAAGTTGAGTTTTGTAATTTGGTGCTTGCAGATGGTCACATCATTTTGGAATTATTAAATATTGCCCATTTCACCTGAGAAAAACAGCAGTAAAACGCTGCCCTGCTGGTGGGTGGACCTGCCGGAAACCGACTACCAGAGAGCACTGGACCTGCAGCTGGCGGTCGTGGCGGCTAAAACGACCGGCCATCTGGAGGCCGACGTGATCCTGTGCGTCGAGCATCCCCGCGTCTTCACTTTGGGCCGGCGCGGCGGTCGGGAAAACCTGTGCGTCACCGACGATTTCCTGGCCGAAAAAGGCGTGTCGGTGATGCCCACGGATCGGGGGGGCAACATCACCTATCACGGTCCGGGTCAACTGGTGGTCTATCCGATCATCGACCTGAATCACCGGCGCCTGAAAGTGGTCGAATTCGTATCCGGCCTCGAACAGGCCATGATCCGTACGGCCGGGAACTGGGGCATCGATGCCGGCACCGACCCGGCCAATCGCGGCGTTTGGCTGGGTGGCGACAAGCTGGGCAGCATCGGCATCACCGTAAGGCGCGGCGTCAGCTTCCACGGACTGGCCCTGAACGTCAACACCGATATGGAGCCCTTCGGCTGGATCAACCCCTGCGGCCTGAACCAGGTGCGCATGACGTCATTCGAACGCCACCTCAGCGGTCCCGTCGCCATGGCAGAAGCCCGACAACACATGGCCAGGCATCTGGCAGAGATTTTCGAAATTGCCTTGACAACGGTCAGCCTGGAACAACTATATGAAAAAATCGAATTTGGGGATTTAGGGATTTAAGGATTGTGGAATTTAATACGCGTGCAGCCTGGTTGTCCCCATCGTCACGGCTCAGAGCATCGCAGACATCGGCGAAAAGGGCCTGTGGCTGCCTGAGCGGAGTGAGTTTCACAGACCCCGTCGATGACGAGAAGCGCAGGATTAGCCCGTGACGCGGGCGGCTTCTTTTGGTTCGTTTTCTTGGCCGACCAAGAAAATGAACCGGTAACCCAGAAAGACATAATCATTTAAATTTTTCTTTTCACTGTCGGGAATAGCCTCACCATGACCCCATCCAACCCCATCCGCACCGGCAAACCCTCCTGGCTGAGAAGAAAGCTGCCTTCCGGACCCCAGTACGAACAGATCCGAGCCATGATCGGCAAGGGTCAGCTTCACACGGTGTGCCAGGAGGCCAACTGCCCCAACCAGTTCGAATGCTTCTCCGCCCGCACGGCCACCTTTTTGATTCTTGGCGCCACCTGCACCCGCAACTGCCGCTTCTGCAACATCGAGGGCGGTCGACCGGGTCCGGTGGATGAGGATGAACCCCGTCGCGTAGCCGACGCTGCCGCCAGAATGAGCCTGCGTTATGTCGTCGTCACATCGGTGACCCGGGACGACCTGGAAGACGGCGGTGCGAGTCACTTCGCCACCACCATCGGGGCTCTGCGGGAGAACATTCCCGGCGTGCAGGTGGAGGTGCTTATCCCCGATTTTAAGGGGGACCGCGCTTCCCTGGAAACGGTGCTGGCGGCGCGCCCCGACGTGCTCAACCACAATATGGAAACCGTGCGCCGCCTCTACCTGAAAGTTCGCCCCGAAGCCGACTACGACCGCTCATTAGAACTGCTGTCACAAGTCAAGCGGATCGACCCGGCCATCCCGTCCAAATCCGGCATCATGCTGGGCCTGGGGGAAACGGAGGCGGAGGTCCGCCAGACCATCGCCGACGTCTACCGCACCGGCTGCCGTATGCTCACCATCGGCCAGTACCTTCAGCCCACCCCACAGCATCTGCCGGTGATCGATTTCATCCCGCCGGAAGAATTTGAAGACTGGCGCCAGTTTGCCCTGACATTGGGCTTTGAGAAAGTGGCATCCGGCCCCTTCGTGAGAAGTTCTTACCATGCCGGAGAGATGTTTACGGGAAGTACAAAATAGAATGATTGGCAAGAACCGGTGTGTCTTTTAACTAACACCTCGTTACCCAAACGCCCACATCAAGACGCGACCCCGGGGCACCCACAAACGATCCCGCTATCGGCGGCACGGATTCAGGCAATCTTGCGACCGCCACGGCAAAGTGATCCGCTCCGGCGATTTTTCCGATCGTGGGATCGAAACCCTTCCAGCCCGCTCCCGGCAGGTACACTTCGGCCCAGGCATGGGTTGCACCCAAGTTAGCCGTTGACGGCGGTGCGTAAAGATAACCGCTCACAAAGCGAGAAGCGAAACCTAAATATTGCGCAGCAACCATAAATAATACGGCAAAGTCACGGCAAGAGCCAGTGCCGTCGGTTAGTGTCTGTTCCGCAGTTTGAACGCCGGGTTCTTCCCGCACGCGATACGACAGCGATTCATGGATGTGGGTGCAGATCCGATGCAATAGCGTGTAGGTTTGTATTCGATCAGTGGGTTTCCATATATTCGCAATCCATTCACCCAGAAGGTTTTTCATCTCTTGCGCCGAGGATGCCATATAGGGCGACAGCAAAATCTTGTCGTCGGATGGATAGGTAAAGGGGTAACCGATGGCGTAATCGGCGACAAGAAAGTCGAGCGGCGTCTCGTTGTATTGCTGGATGATCACTTCGCTTTCGACCGCAAGCTGGTTGGTAGGCAAATCGAAGGTTGCGATGGCAACCGAATTTCCTTCAACATCACGGTGCCATAGCAGGGTTGCTGGTGGTGTGATCTTCAGGGTTGAGGACTCGATGCGCAGTTCATAGTCTTCCCGCGGACGAAGGCGCAGGTGGTGGGGGCCGAGCCTCACAGTGCCGGAGAAATTATAATAGGTACGATGAAGAATTTTATAGCGCTGCATGCGTCACCCTAAGCGACCGAACGCATAAAGCTAAGCAACTCGTTGACGTCAACAGTTGCTATTCCGGAATTGATATCTGACATGGCGTAAGGGATGACCAACTCATCATTGTGAATTATCGCACCGCAGGAATAAACCACATTGGGAACATATCCCTCGCGCTCTTTCTCATGCGGGGAAAGCAGTGGCTCATCCAGGCGGGCGATAACTTTTGAAGGCTTTTCAAGATCAAGCAGCATGGCGCCGATGCAATATTTACGCATGGGCCCGACACCATGGGTGAGCACGATCCAGCCTTGATCGGTTTCCAGGGGAGACCCGCAGTTGCCGATCTGGATGAATTCCCAGGGATATTCAGGTTCTTGGATGATTTGGGACGTTTGCCAGAAATGGAGATTGTCCGAAAACATGATATGATTGTTTTCACCATCCTGGCGCGAGAGCATGGCATAGCGGCCGCCAATTTTTCGCGGGAAAAGCGCCATCCCCTTGTTTTTGATGGCTTTGCCGTTGAGGGTGACAATGTTAAAGTTGATAAAATCCTTGGTTTCGATCAGTTGCGGTAAGATCGTATGGCCGTTATAGGCGGTATAGGTTGCATAATAGGTGCCTTCCTGCTGGTTATCGAAAAATTGAACGAAGCGGGCATCTTCAATACCTCTGCTTTCGTTTTTGGAAACGGGAAATATCACCCGTTCGGATACGCGGTGATCGGGGTGGAAACTGACCTCATAATTGGAATTTGCAAGCCAGCTCATGACATGGAAGGTTCTGTTTTGGTTCGCTTCCGGAAATTGCGGTTTTGCGCGAAGGTTTCCAATTTTTTCTATTAACTGATTATACGTAAAATCTTCCGGCAGCTGGTTAAGAATATGTAGGCTTATCTCATCGCTTGCTCCCATCTCGTTTAGCTTGAGCTGGAACGGATTGCGCTTGTATACAGCGTCCAATTGGAGATCCGGCGTTTCCACAAAATCACTGATCGGGTCGAAAAGGAACTTGTTGTATCGATCAAGAACACCGCTGCGAAAGACAATTGACGAAATATGGCCTTCACCGGTTGCCCGCAGACTCATGATGAAAGCGCAGACTGCCATTTTTCAGATGGCTCTGATCGGGATGGGGAACAATGGAGGGGTTGAAAAGAGCAGCCGATTCAATGGAGTACTCCTTCGTAAAGTATGCCCCGATGAGTGATTTCTGAACATCGCTGAGCGCTGGTTTCCGACGGGAGATAATCCTTCACTGCATTCAGGTGCAGCTCAAAAATGTGTTTGATGTCTTCGTGCCGTCCGGCAAAATCAACCATGATTTGCGCCATCAACGTCTCGGCTGCCGTGCCCGATATGTTAATTATACGCTGAATGATTTTCTTGATGCGGTACCGCTCATCGGGCAGATGCAACCGGGTGATAACCCGTGAAGTATTCCCGATGATTTTAACCGCTTTTCTTTTTACTTTCAGCTTTTGTCGCTTTTTAGGGGGCATATTCATTGTGTCCTTAAAGACGATTGACCGCGATGCGCGGCCACGTGGTCGATCGTCAATTCCAGCCAATCCTCGGAGTATATTTTTCGGTCTACGATCATCCGGCCATGGTCCGCTACAGCGGAGGCCGGGGTGTCGAGAGGCACAGCGCCACCAATTCATCGATGACGGCCGTACCGACGCACATGACCGTATCTGCACCGCCCCAGTATATTTTTACCGTACCGTCGTCTTCGGGAACAGCGCCGCAGGTAAAGACAACATTTGGCACATAGCCAGTTACCTCCCAGGGATCCTCAGGCTGCAATATCCAACCATCCGAAACGCCGATGATGGTGGCCGGATCATCAAGGTCATGCAGGGCCACGCCGAGTCGATACACCGTTCCGGACATGGTCTTGAAAACGCCATGGTAAATATGCAGCCAGCCCTTGTCGGTTCTAAATGGCGGTGCGCCGGGTCCGATTTTCATCTCATCCCAGTGATAGGCCACCGGCTTCATAATCACCCGGGAGTCGCCCCAATGCACCAGGTCGGGAGAATAGGAAATCCAGATCGACCAGGGCGAAATTTCCGAATGCGGTCGGTCCAACCGGACATATCGATCGCCAAATTTTTCAGGGAAAATAACCACGTTGCGCAGGTCGGCCTGGGTGATCAGCGCAATCCGTTCGACTTTTTCAAAATCCCTGGTGCGTGCCAGGGCAATTCGCACGCCGTGACGGGAATAGGCGCTATAGGTCAGCAGGTACGCGTCCCTCTACCGGCGCAAATTCGCAGGTCCTCGACGCCGAAGGCCTCATATTCGGCAAAAACATTGTCCGTAGAGGGTATCAGAAAGGGTTTGGGATGAACCGTAAATGAGAAACCATCCTCGCTGTCGGCCCTGCCGATGATGGAGCGCCCGTTTAGCAGATGCGACCTGAAAAGCATAATGTAACGATCGTTGTGTTTGACGATGCCTGCATTGTGAACGGTAGCAACCGGATAGGGCACATCCTTGCTTGTCAGGATGGGGTTTTTTTTAAAGCGGGTAATTATGGGTCTGTCGGTTTTCATACGGATCCGTCCTGTAAAATCGTTTCGTAGACATGAATGTACGCGTCGATCATGCGGTCGACGGTGAAACGCCGTTCAACATGGCGCCGACAGGCTGCACGGTCGATCTCCTTAATACGCGCAACCGCCTCAACGGCCTCGTTTACGTCGCCCACCAGAAAACCACTTTTGCCGTTTTCGATCAGTTCAGGCATGCTGCCCCGATCAAAGGCGATCACGGGCGTACCGCAGGCCATGGATTCAACAATGGACAGACCGAAAGGCTCATCAAACTGGATGGGGTGCAATAGCGCACAGGCCTTGCCGAGCAACCGGTTGCGCTCAACGGGTCCGACGCTGCCGATATAAACCACCCTGTCGTTGTCTATGCGAGGGACGACATATTGGTCATAGTAAGCATGATCCTGGATGATGCCCGCCATTATCAGCTTTTTATTGCAGGCACTGGCGATTTCAATGGCTTCTCGGGCTCCCTTGTCATGGTGAAATCGCCCGAAAAAAAGCAGGTAGTCGTCCGGGACAGGCTGATAATCAAACTGCCGAATATCGATGCCGTGATGGATGGTTTGGATATAATCAAGATCCGGCGATCGATCGGCGTCACTGATGGAAACATAAAACGAGCTGCCATTGTATTTTTTGTAGACCGGCAGAATTCCGGGTGATGAAAAGCCGTGAATGGTGGTCACCACCGGGGTGGTGGTCATGCTGCTATACGTCAGCGGCAGAAAATCAAAATGGTTGTGGATTACATCGTATGCTTCGGCATGCTCAAAGAGTGCCGCAATGTGCAGGCACTCCCAGACTTTTGGAATGAGTGAGCGGTCTTCTTCATAGCCCCGCGGGCAAACGGCGTGAAGTGTACCGGTGGTCTGGGAATCAGCGGTGGCAAACAAGGTCACGTCATGACCGCGCGCTACCAGCCCTTCGGTCAACATCGACGCCACGCTCTCCCAGGGACCGTAGTGGCGTGGCGGCGTGCGCCAGGCAATGGGCGAGAGCATGGCAATGTGCATGATCGATCCTTGATTAACTGGTTTTTTGTGACGACCACTGGTTTAAGGTCTCGTCGGCATAGAGCTTCTGCAAGGTCATCAACGCAAGCAGCCAGGCCAGGGAGGACTCTGCGCCTTCATTCTGGTTGATGCCGTCCGCCATCAATCCATCCCGGCAGCCCCCGGTTTTGGCATCATAGAGCGGCAAGTTGAGATCGTTGTGCCCGAGGAACCAATTGAAGCACATGACCGCTTTGTCGAACCATGATTGATCCCGGGTGATATCAAAGGCTTTCACACACGCTTCGACCATGGTACTGGCCTCGATGGGCTGCTGGTCGAAACGGGCTCTGGGGCCGCCTTGTCCATACCATCCGTTGCTGCCGATGGGCACGAAGTGGCCGTCTTCGGTCTGGATGGCAAGCAGCCACTTGAGTGAGACGAGTCCCATATCGACCATGTCGCTGCGTTGCATCCGCTGGCCGGACAGCAGCAGGGCATGGGGCAGTTTGCCGTTGGCATAATTCAGGGCGTTCTCAAGCCAGGGCCAACCGTCGGTGGCATGGTTTTTAAACTGATCGTAAAGCCTGTTGGCAAGGATTTCCCGGACCCTGCGCACCTCGCTGTCACCGGAGAATTTATCCAGGTAGGCATGCATGCCAACCAGACAAAAAGCGATGGCCCGGGGTGAATGAAAATTCTCGACTGCTCGCAGGGCCTTTTTGAAGAGGGTCGTACTCATTGCCAGATGCCCTGGGTTCTCAAGCAAAGCCACCGCGTTGCCAAGGCTCCAGATCGCCCGGCCATGGGCATCCTCGGACCCGATCTCCTCCGTCCACTGCCGCGAATAGGTCATGAAATTGCGAAATCGCCCTTCTTTTTCATTGAACGCATACAGAAGAAATCCGAGATAATGACCGCTGAGTGAATCGAGCCCCCAGCCGTTTGTCGGCAGGTATCGTTGACCCATGGCGGCAACCAGCAGCGCTCTGGCATTGTCGTCGGTGCAGTAGCCATGGGTGCGATCGGGGATGGTATAGTTGGCATGCTGCAAGATGCCCGTGTCATCGGTAAAGGCTTTGAGATGATCGAGCTTGATCTCGGGAAGTTCGAAATTGGTGATGGCCTTGATATTTTCAACGTAGGAATGCCTTGGGCGGGGGTTCCGGGTGCGGTTTTGCCTCACTTCACTGAACACCTGGAGGTAATTCCGGGCGACCTCCTTCCACACTGCCTCACGAGTGAATGTATAGGCTTTTTTGCGCATGGCGTGACGCGCAACATCATTGTCCAGAAGGTCGATGATCTGCTCCGCCATGGCATCCGGATCACTGAAGGGCACAATCCGGCCCCGGCCATCGGCAAGCATCTCGGTGGCGTACCAGTAAGGGGTGGAAATAACGGCTTTGCCGGTGCCCATGGCATAGGCAAGGGTTCCGGAGGTAATCTGGGCTTCTTCAAGATAGGGAGTTGTGTAGATATCGGCGATGCCGAGAAACTCACACAATTCTTGGAGTTCAACAAAACGATTTTGAAAAATGACATGCGCGCCGATATCGAGTTTGCGCACGAGCTGCTGCAGCATGATGCGGTAGGCATCTCCATGCAATTTCAAGATATGCGGATGGGTTGCCCCCAGGATAATATAAGCCACATCGGGGTGTTTGTTGATGACCGCCGGGAGCGCCTGCAATACATTTTCGATCCCTTTGTTGGGGGAAAGCAGACCGAATGTGAGCAGCACTTTTTTGCCTTCCACACCGAACTTGTCTTTGTTATAGCTGGGATCGATAAACGGTGTATCCGGAATGCCGTGATGGATAAAGACAATTTTCTCTTCGGACACCCCGTAGATCTCTTTGAGGAAGTCGGATGCCTTATGGCTCATCACGACCAGTTTGTCAGACAATTCGGACAGCTTGCCCATGACGGCACGATATTCCGGTGCGGGGTCTTTCAACACCGTGTGCAGCGTGGTTACCACCGGCATACGCAGATCACCCAATAGTTTTAAGAGGTGACTGCCGGCCGCCCCCCCGAAAAGACCGTATTCATGCTGCACGCAGACAATATCCGTCTGATTGATATTGAGAAATTGAGACGCCATGCTGTAGTCGCTCAATTTGTTCTGGTTGATTTCAAAGCGCACTTTATCCGGATAAGGATATCCCTCGGGCGTGTCATTCATTACCGCCGCCCAGCAGTTAATGTCAGGCGCTTCCGCTGACAGGCTTTCTACCAGATCCGTGGTGAAGGTGGCGATGCCGCATTGGCGGGGCAGATAGTTGCCGATTACGGCAACCGAGTGTATTCCCTCGTAATATTTAATAACAGATGTCATGATAGCCGCCTTTAAGCCTTCTTGACCATGCGCAGGCCATATAAGAGGATAATCGCGCCTGTGGTCGCAACGATCAGACTGCCTATCATGCCACTACCGGGCATAAGGCCTGCCTTTTGAAAAAGGATCCCACCGATCAACGCACCACACATGCCGGTAATGATGTCTCCAATCACACCGAACCCCTTACCGGTCATAAACTGCCCTGCCAGCCAACCGGCAATCATGCCGATTAAGATCATCCAAAAAAATTCCATGTCATTTTCTCCTCAATTAGGGTAAAGGCGTGCCTGCAGAAAAACTTTTCCATCTGCGCCGTCGCGGTTATTTTGAGAAATCAACGGCTCGGCATGCCGAAATGTCAATCTGTGGGAAGATACTGCGACGCATCTTTATGGACACGCTCAAATTCTTTCCCTCGGGCGGAATGAACGGCCTCCATCCCTTCCGATTGACCGATGGTGTAGATATGGATGCCGTGCGGCTCGATCAGTAAGCTTTTGGTTCCCAGCAAAACGTCGAAAATGTCGGAACGCAAATGCTGATTCAACGCTTTACGCGTCTGCCACTCTTCGAGAAGATTGAGAAGGTTTTGATCTTCCATATTGCAATAAAGTGAATAGCTTAGGCAGCCCGTTTCCATCTCCATCGACCCAACCATCGAAAGCAGCGTTTGCACCAGTTCTTTCTGTTTTTCCGGAAGCACATTCATGGTAATTCTAACGACGATCATTGTGACTACCTCCCGGCAATGCCTGCCATTCCGGTTATGCGATAATTCACGCACCAAATGCCTCTTTGCATTGATATCCACCAACATCATACTCAAGGTTCATGCCGGAATTGGTGTGTTGCGTGTTTTAACCACATCAGACTGATTTAATATAGAAATATAATTGAGCAGATGAAGGCGGGCATGACGGAAAGGGGAAACGGGATCGGTCATATATAGCCATTGATCATATGTGACCATTAATTATGGTTGGTGAATCGTGCCGGGCGAAGGATCGTTTTGCAGCGAATCCATCACACTATCCGGAGCCAGGCCGATCCCAGTGGATAATTCTAAAGACTATGCGTTTTTTGGGTATGGAATAACCAACACGGGGCAGGATGCATGGTTGATAACATGTTCGGTAATTGTACCGGTCAAAAAGTCCTTGATGCTGTCCCTGCCGTCGGTGCAAATGACGATCAGATCGACACCGAGTTTTCCAGCCGTCTCCGCAATGACCCGTTCCGGTTTGCCTTGGCGTATCTCATAGTCGACCTGAATATCCTCGGCATGCAGGTTGCCAATTTCAGCCATCATCTCTTCGCGTGATTCCATGGCGATCCGCCGATACTTTTCTTTTAGGCCGTCAAAACTGACACGAAGCATTTCGCGTTCCCGTCGAGCGATAAACTCCGGGTGGACATTCAGTATCGTGATTTTCGAATTGAACTGGTGAGCAATTTGCACCGCCTTTTTCAGGGCGATGTATGCCCGCTCCTTCAAGTCAGTCGGGCATAGGATATGTCTGAACATGCGTGGCCTCCTTTTATCGAGATGCCAGGAAAAAAAGTAATTTTATGAGGATTTATGGTTTGTTAATATCCAGTTTGCGCATGCGTGCGCGCAAGGTGCTGCGGTCGAGGCCAAGGATTTCAGAAGCACTGTTGTTGCCGCTGACTTTCCAATGGGCCTGCTCGAGCACCTGAAAAATATACTCCCGCTCTACATCCGCAAGGGTCCGATTCGCCTTATTTAAATCTTTATTCGGCTTTTTCAGTTCATCCACCAGGTGCAGTTTGGGACCGGACGAGTTGATCACCGCCCGTTCGAGGACATTTTCGAGTTCGCGAATATTGCCGGGCCAATGGTAGCTCCGCAACGCGTCCATCACATTCACCGGGACCAGACTTATTGTTTTTCCAAGTCTTTTCGTTATCTTAGCAATAAAATAATTGACCAGCAGCGGGATGTCTTCCCTGCGTTCCCTGAGCGGCGGCATGGTAATTGGGAAAATATTCAGCCGGTACCAGAGATCTTTCCGGAACGCACCCTTGTGGACTTCTGCCTCCAGATTGCGGTTGGTGGCGGCAATAATTCGGATATCGACGTTGATCGTTTCGGAACTGCCCAGGCGTTCAAACTCGCCGGTCTCAATCACCTGGAGCAGCTTGGGTTGCAACTCCAGGGGAAGTTCGCCGATCTCATCCAGAAAAAGGGTGGTCCCGTTAGCAACCTCGAAGCGCCCCAACCGTCTGGAATTCGCACCGGTGAAAGCGCCTTTCTCGTGGCCGAAAAGCTCACTTTCAATGAGGTTTGCCGGCAATGCGGCACAATTCATTTTTACCAGGGCCCGATCCTTACGCAGGCTCAAGCCGTGAATCGCTCGTGCCACCAGTTCTTTGCCGGTTCCGGTTTCACCCAATACCAAGACATTGGTATCCGTGCCGGCGATTTGTTCGACCTTGTAGAACACATATTTGATTTCGTTGCTTCGACCGATAATATTTTCGTGGTTGAATTCCAGTTTTATTTCTTCCTGAAGATAGGCTCTCTCGGCTTCGAGCTGGTCGGTTAGCTGCTTGATTTCGGCAAGGGCGTTTTCTGCCAGATGCTTGCTGTTTAGCGCTTCCTCTCTGGCTATTCTGAGTTCGATGGTTCGCTGTTCAACAATGTCCTCAAGATTTCTTTTGTAATATTCACGCTCGGTCACATCTTCGATGGCCAATAGAATCAGCTGGGGTTGGCTTACCTCGTTGTA
Source organism: uncultured delta proteobacterium (assembly GCA_963716825.1). Classification (GTDB taxonomy): domain Bacteria; phylum Desulfobacterota; class Desulfobacteria; order Desulfobacterales; family Desulfosarcinaceae; genus Desulfosarcina. The sequence goes on along the minus strand of CAVQUU010000019.1, from coordinate 229,810 downwards.
GATTCGCCGGGCATTCAGATGCATGATTTTCCGACCGATGGTCTCAAAGTGATGTTCCACCTCAAAATCATGGAATTTGGTATTCTGGGGGAGGATCTCTTCCAGCAATTCTCTCAGTTTGGGGATGTTCCATTGCTGATTGCCGAGATCATATATCAACACGCCTTCCGTCTGTTCAGGGTAGACATTGAACGTGTCGTAGAAAGAAGGGTTTGCCTTTATCACTTTAAGATCAGGATCGAGCACTACCAGAGGTTCTCGAATCGAACCTAGAATGCTGTTGAAAATTTCCAGAAACGCTCTTTCCATATAGTCGTTTCACACTATCCGTTTATCGAAAATTGTATTGGCAGTCGCTTGGCACCAGGTAGGAATTGCACTATTTTAATCTATTTGTATCATGAACGCAACCACTTGGGCTACGATACGACTCATATAGCGAACCGCTTGAACCGGATAATTCCCCGTCGCGGTTTCTTCCGAAAGCATAACGGCATCCGTTCTATCCAAAACGGCGTTGGCGACATCCGAGGCCTCGGCCCTGGTTGGTCGTGGCGCATCTAGCATGGATCGCAGCATCTGGGTAGCCGTAATAACCGGTTTCCCCAAGGTATTGGCTTTTTGAATCAGCCGTTTTTGGATGCCGGGCACGTCTTCCAGGGGTATCTCCACCCCCAAGTCGCCTCGGGCCACCATGATTGCGTCGGCAGCATCCAGGATCTCTTCGTAATGATCTCACAGTGGATTTCAGCTCCGCTTACCGCAGCAACCCGAAGTTCCAAAAAGCCATCCGCGAGCATGATCCGATCCCCGGCCGTTACTTGTTCGTTTAAAAGCGGATAAGAAACCGAAATGCGCCGCTGCGAACCCACAAGGGACTGCGTGGTAAGAATAATATGACGTCCAGGTTCCAATCGAATCTCTAATGACCTCAGGCGTGTCACTGGCGGGTCCGATGGTACAGACAATCTTCGTTTTTGGCAGGGTGATGGCCACAATAGCGCTCCTGTTATTTCAATGCTTTACAGGCGTTGACATCCAATAACCGTTTAGGAATGTACAGCAACGTCTAAACATTTGATAGTTCAACCCTGGACAAGATGGCTTCAACATCCGCGCGATGACAAAGCTCCGTGCCGGGCGTTTGCGCGGTTGCCGTTCCCGCGGCACAGGCGAGTCGCATGCAGTCCGCAAGGTCTTTGCCCCGGGAATGCGCCAGCACGAAGCCTCCCACCACCGAATCACCGGCGCCTACCGTGCTGCCTACCTCGACCGGCGGTGCAACAGCCTTGATTTTTTGTTCGGCTGAAGATAACAGCAAGCCCGCTTTTCCCCTCGAAACAATGATATGTGCAATTCCTCTGCGGTGGATTTGCTCACAAAAGCCGAGAATTTCCGATTCGGTTTGCAGTTCCCTCTCCGCCAGCCGGGAAAGCTCGTAAATATTCGGTTTAATACAGGTCGGTTGATAGTCCAGTGCTTCATGCAGAGCGCTTCCATCCGCATCCAGAACGATGAAACGGTCCAGCGCAGGATTTAATGTGACGGTATAAATCATCTTCGATTCCTCCTTCCACAATTTCCGAACCATGCGTTCTTTTGGCAGTCACCCATTTCATTGCTCCGCTATGGAGCTTGTCCCCAAGACCATCTCTTTTATAGAGGAACCGGCAATAAAGAGGCGTGTCAAATTTCCAGCCGAACGCCGACTTCAATCGTTTGGTCCGCTGGAAGATTAAAAAACGAGGTGGCATCGGCTGCGTTGCGCGACATAAAAATAAAAAGATTCGTACGCCAGCGCATCATGGCGGATGGTTCAGCGATGACCAGGTTTTCACGGCCGATGTAAAAGCTCGTTGTTTCCGGATCCAGATCCAAACCCTGGTCGCGCGCCAATGAAAACAAGGTGTCCAGGCTGGGATCTTCCATGAACCCATAGTGAGCCACAATGCGATGAAATCCGCCGCCTAATTTTTCGGTTTGGATCTTTTTCAGACTTGGAACACGAGGGATGTCTTCCACCTGAAAATTCAGCAATATTGTCCGGCTGTGAATGACTTTGTTGTGCTTGACGTTCTTTGCCAGGGCCACGGGCACGACATTTTTATTTCCCGTTAAATAAACCGCGTCCCCTTCGATTTTGTTTGGCGGGTGGCTGGCCAGATCGACGATAAATTGATGCACCGGCGGCATGACCTTGTGCAGCTTGGCCGCCAGGATCCCACGTCCCTTGGCCCAGGTGAGCATCAATGTAAAAAATGCAGCCCCGATAACCAGCGGGAACCAGGCACCATGAAAGATTTTGCTGATGTTGGCCGCAAAAAATGGCACGTCCACCAGCAAAAAGAGACCTGCCAACGGTGCGGCCCACATCAACGGCCAATGCCACTGTCTGCGCGTCACAACAAAAAACAGCACTGTGTTTATGACCATCGTGGAGGTTACGGCTAACCCGTATGCAGCCGCCAGTTTGCTGGAGGATTGAAAACCGGCCACAAGGGAGATCGTGCAGACCATGAGCATCCAATTGACCGGGCCCACATAGATCTGGCCGATTTGCGTTGCGGCGGTATGCCGGATGTTCAAACGCGGCAGGTATCCCAGTTGGATCGCTTGTCGGGTCATGGAAAAAGCGCCGCTGATGACCGCCTGGGAGGCAATGATGGTGGCCAGGGTGGCCAACAACACCGTGGGAATCATGGCCCAGGCGGGCACCATGGCGTAAAACGGATGACCCGCCGCTTCCGGATTGACCATGAGAAGGGCTCCCTGCCCGAAATAATTCAACACCAGGGCGGGAAAAACGATGGCAAACCAGGTCAGACGAATGGGCCCGGGACCGAAATGCCCCATGTCTGCGTATAACGCTTCAGTGCCGGTGACCACCAGGAATACGGCTCCCAACACCACAAACCCGTGCAGTTTGTTGAAGATCAGAAAGCGAATCGCATGCCACGGAAAAACCGCCGACAGCACTTGCGGCGTATGGGCCACTTGCACGGCCCCGGTTACCGCCAGAAAACCGAGCCACACCACAATTACCGGTCCGAAAAGACCGCCCAACCGCGCCGTGCCGTGGCGCTGGATCAGAAACAGGCCAACGAGAATGGCAATCGTGACGGGGATCACATAGCGCTCGAATAGGGGGGTGATAACGGCGAGCCCTTCCACGGCGCTCAGAACGGAAATCGCCGGGGTGATCATGCCGTCCCCATACAGCAGGCACGCCGCAAAAAGACCCAGGGCGATGACGCCTAACCGTCGCCGGTTTTCGGAAGGCCCATTTTTACCGCGAATCAAGGCGATCAGGGCAATTTCACCGCCTTCCCCATGATTGTTGGCGCGAAAAACGAAGGTCAAGTATTTCAGGCCCACGATCATTACCAGCGCCCAAAACATCAGGGAAAGGATTCCCAAGACGTTGGCATGACTTACGTCGATACCGTATTCACCGTGGAAACACTCCCGAATGGCGTATATCGGGCTGGTGCTGATATCCCCAAAAACCACACCCAAAGCGGCGAGCGAAAGCTGCGCCAGACGGCTTTTCTGTTTGGGTTGCGCGCCCTGACTGTTGGGCTTTTCCGGGGTCGCTTTTTCAGCCCCTTCATGGGGGATGGTCATTCCAGGTCCTTTCTCTTCCGGTCAAATTCCTCCGTGTCGATTTCACCATTTGCATAACGCGTCTTCATATTCTCAGACGAACATATGCATTGGATTTTTTCAACTAACGTCATGCCCGGTTACCCTTGAAATGAATCACCAGTTCATTGTCTCCGGAATCGGACTCTCTTTTGATGTCAAACCCCAGCTTTTTCCCCAGCGCGAGCATGTTCCGATTCTCATGCAACACGATGCCGTGCACCGATTCAAAACCTTGCTTTTCGGCAACGGACAGGCATTTTTCCAGCAGGTTCCCCCCGATGCCCTTGCCTTGCCAGGCATCACCCACCAGAACGGCGAATTCACCCGTCTTGCCATCCGCATCGCCGATGATTCTGGCAACCCCCAGCATGCAGTCGGATTCCGAGTCCTCATCGATGGCCACCAGCGCAATCTCCCGGTCGTAATCGATCTGGGTGAAGCGGGCCAGCATTTCGGGATTCAGTTCTTTTAACGCCCCGAAGAAACGATAGTAGATCGTCGTGGGCGAAAGCGTCTTGAAAAACGCCGTGAAAAGCGGTGCGTCCTCGGGCTTGACGGGCCGGATAAAAATACGGCGCCCGTCGACGCTGACCATATGGGATTCATCCTCCTCCGGGTACGGGCCGATCACCAGATGCAGGGAGGAGGGCACCGCAAGCGGTGAAACGAGGATGCGGGCATCCACCGCGACGGGTTTGCCGTCCTTGATCAGAACGGGATTCATGTCCAGTTCGGCGATGTCGGGGAAATCGATCAACAGCTGCGAGAGCCGGATGATCATCTCTTCGAGCCGCTGCATATCGGCGGCGGGGCGGTTGCGGTATCCTTGCAACAGGGAGTAGGCCTTGGTTTCCTGCATCAGCCGCCGGGCCAGCAATCGGTTCATGGGCGGAAGCCCCAGGGACCGGTCTTTCAACACTTCCGTGTAAATGCCGCCCATGCCGAAAAGGATTACCGGACCGAAATTGGGATCCCGCTTGGCGCCCAGCAGAATTTCATAATCCGGGTTTGAAAAATAGGGCTGAATCGTCACGCCCTCAATCCGGGCATCGGGTTTGTATTGGCGGGCCGAGGATATGATTTGGCGGTAGGCTTCGAGAACATCCGCATCGCCGCGCAGGTCCAGACGAACGCCGCCGGCATCGGTTTTATGGGAGATGTCCGGCAGAGTGCACCTTCATGACCAGCGGGTATCCCATTTCCCGGCCGATAAGCGAAGCCTGCGCCTCGGTCTTTGCAATTTCCGTCCTGATCACGGGCAGGCCGTAGGCCATGAGCATTTCCTTGGAATCCGATTCCGGCATAAATTCCTGCGCCGGCGCCCCGGAAATCAGACTGACGGGCTTTTTCCTGATCGAACACCATGTGCCCGGTCATCTTCGGTGGGACTTCCAACAGCATTTCGAGGTTTCTGGTATATTCGACCATATATAAAAACGCCCGGACCGCCCGTTCCGGCGTGTCGTAGGTCGGGATCCCCGCGGCATTCAACACGTCGACGGCCGTGGCGATGCGTTTGCCGCCCATCCAGCAGGCAAATACCGGAAACCGGCGTTCCTGCATCGCGGCGGCCAGCGTCTCGGCTACGGAAAGGGGGTCGGTAAGGGCCTGGGGCGCAAGGATGACCAGCACCCCGTCCAGGTTTTTCGAGTTGAAGCAGATCGTCAGGGCGCGGTCGAACCGTTCCGCGGAGGCGTCGCCGAGGATGTCGATGGGGTTGCCCCGGCTCCAGAAGTCCGGCAGGAAGGCATCGAAGGCCTGCAACGTTTCGGGGTCAAGGGGCGCGGGCTCCTGACCATAGCGGGCGAGCGTGTCCGTCGCCATCACGCCCGGTCCGCCGCCATTGGTGAGGATCGCCAGCCGGGGGCCGCGCGGTCGCGGCTGTTTGGCCATCAGTTCCGCGCAGTCGAAGAGTTCTTCGATGGTGTCCACGCGTACGATGCCGGCGCGCTTGAAGGCGGCGTCATAGACCGCATCTTCTCCGGCCATGGCGCCCGTGTGGGAGGCAGCGGCCCTTGCACCGGCGGGGCTTCTGCCGGATTTGAGCACGATGATGGGTTTGATCCGGGACACGGAACGCGCGGCACTCATGAATTTGCGGAAATTCGTCAGGTTTTCGATATACAACAGAATGCTTTTGGCCGAAGGATCATTGCCGAGATAATCGATCATGTCTCCAAAATCGACGTCCAGCATGGAGCCGATGCTGACAAAATGGCTGAAGCCGATGCGCTCCTTCAACGCCAGATCGAGAATCGCCGTGCAGATGGCGCCGCTCTGGGATACAAAGGCCAGATTTCCGGCCACGGGCATCTCGGCGGCAAAGCTGGCGTTGAGGTTCACCCCGGGCCGAATAATGCCCATGCAGTTCGGTCCCACGATCCGAAGCCCACCGCCATGAGCGATGCGCCGAATCTTCTCCTCTATCTCCCGGCCCTGTTCACCGACCTCCTTGCCCCCCGCCGAAATGATAACGGCGCCGCCGACCTTTTTTTCGACGCATTCGCCGACGATATCGACAACGCTATGAATCGGCGTGGCGATAACCGCCAGGTCCACGCCCGTCTCCAGGACGGAAACCGATTCGAAGCACGCCTGCCCGTGCATGGTCTTATATTTGGGATTGACCGGCAGCACCGTTCCGGAAAACCCGCCGTCAATGAGATTTCTGATCAACGCGTTGCCGATGGTGCCCGCTTTTTCGCTGGCGCCCACCACGGCAACCTGCCGCGGTTTAAAGATGCGGTTCAGATTGTATTGTGCCATCCCTATCGTCCTTTACAATATTCGGTGGTCGATACGCCAATCGGCCAGTTGGTTGCGAGTCGGCATTTTGACAAGTATTTTTTTGCTTTCTTGGCTAAGCCTTCACTTCGAAACATTGCCGATCGACGGCTTATTCTCAGAATCGATCTTTCAACACCCGACAAGCCCGCTTTCCCATGGCTCAGACCTGGCGACCGCGGCGTCGGCGCACGGTATCCACCGCCGTAAGCGACAGCGTTAGCCAGGCCAAACCCGCCGCGGCGGCTCCCAGCACATCACTCAGATAATGCGCACCCAGGTACACGCGGCTGAAGCCGACCAGCAGAACCATGACGAATGCGCCCAGGACTGCCCCCACGCGCCAGCGCCAGGTTTCAAGTGCGATGACTGCGAAAACGGCCAGCACGCCATACAGCAGCGTGGCCGCCATGGTGTGGCCGCTCGGGAAACTATAGCCGTTGAAGACCAAAAACGATTCCGCGAAACTGGGTCGCTGACGATGAAAAGCTATTTTCAGCAGGAAGGCCAGTACCATGCCACCGGGTACGACGAGCACCAGGGCCAGCAATCGAAACCAGCACCGCTTCCACCACAAGACGAGTGCGGCAATCGTCGCCACGCCAGTTACCCAGGCAGCCGAGGCGAGGCCGGACACGACTTGCATGGTCGTCGTCAGCCCGGGCGTCCGGCGCTCGTGGAACCAATCCGCGACGTTCTTGTCGACCACCGTCAGGGGGTCGCCGGCCACCACATCCTGGGCGATGCCGCCGAACAGCCATGACGCGCCGATGAGGAGCAGGACACCCACGGTCAGATGAAGTCCCAGATAGCCGCGCGGCGAGAGTCGATCGAGAAGGAATTCCAGCTGGGGAGCAAACCGTCGGCGCAAGGCCAGTCACGCGCGGATGTTCCGCCAACGCCTGCCAGCGCTGCCTGACATCGGCCTCGTGCCGCCCCAGCCAGCGCCATAACCAGCCCAGGGCGATGGCGAGCAGCAGGGCGCCGCCGATGATTTCGCTGGCGCGACCAATCCATTTCGCGGCCACGCGCCAGGTCTCTCCCGCCAAATAGCCCAGCGAGACGAACACGGTCGCCCAGACCATGCAGCCCAGCGCATTGAAGAGGAGGAACTTCAGATAACGCATGCGGCGGGAACCTGCGACGAAGGGCATCAGCGACCGCAACAGATGCATGAAATGACTGCCGAACACGGCCTTGCCGCCATGGCGCACGAAGAAACCATCCACGCGATGCAGGTGTTCCTGACGCAGCCCGAACCGTCCCCCCTGTTTCAGCAGCCATCCTTGTCCCAGATGCCGCCCCAGTTCGTAGCCGATGCTGTCGCCGAGAATAGCGGCGATGGAGATCACAACGATGAGGACCCCAGGATGGAGCAGCCCCTGCTCCGCGAAGAATCCTCCCGCCAGCACCAGGCTCTCGCCCGGCATGATGAAGCCCAGCAACACCTGGCACTCCAGCGCCACACCAATAAAGATGACCAGGTAACCCCAATGACCGAGCTGGCCTGCAAACGTAATCAATTGATCGAGCATGACCCCGCTTCACCTCCTTGATGGCGCTATGGGGGTGGGATTCCACCGGCGATTATGGGCGTGAATCACGATTGTTGATGCGGCAATACCAGTACTGGCGGCCCTTTCTGCTGTTTTTCGAGCTTTTCTTTGCTTTCTGCCTGTTTTTATCATTGCTTTGTTTTTGACTTTTTTGCTTGTTTTTTTTGCCGCCCTTGTCTCCCATGGTCGTGACCTTTTTCGAAGTTATCTTTCAAGAACTACCGGCGTTCATTTGCCGATATGAATTCCCTGGAGGGAGCCGATGATCCCGAAGACACTCAACAGCCAGAGGACCACTGCACCAACCACGACCAAATTTAGAATCATCTTAATCGTGGCCTGCATGGGTATGTAGCTGTTGATAACCCATAGAATCACCCCGACGACGACCAAAATAATGACCAACTGAATCAACGGCATCGTATTTCTCCTTTGATTGAATGATAAATAAATCCCAAGCAAACGACCATAGTCATCAAAATGGTTTGCCTTTACCATCGGAGGCTATTGGGTCGGCCAAGGCATGATCGGCACCGTGCTGATGCTGTTTTTCGGGCTGCCCTCGATGACCCGATCGCTGTAGGACACGTAGACCAGCACATTGCGCTCGGGGTCGAAGAAGCGCACGACCTGAAGCGTCTTGAAGACGAGGCTGCGGTGTTCGTCGAAGACCTGCTCGCCGTCCTTGATCTCGCCAAGGAACTGTATCGGCCCGATCTGGCGACAGGCGATGCTGGCGTCGCTCGTGTCCTCGGCCACGCCCATGCCGCCTTTCACGCCTCCGGTCTGGGCCCGGGAGATGTGGCAGGCGACACCCTGGACTTTGGGGTCGTCGAAGCCGTCGACCACGATCTTGTCGTTGGGTCCGAGCCATCGAAAATGCGTGCTGATCGATCCGGTCGTTCCGCGTTCGGGGCGGCTGAAAAACCACCAGCCGAAGAGCACGATGACCAGAAGGATTCCTGCGCCGATAATTATTCCGACCCTTTTCATGATGATTCACTCTCCTGGGGTGACCCCAACTGTTGTGCGGCTAGCCGCAAAGCCTATTGGGTTTTCTTGAAATCGATATACCCCTTCTGCACATCCGTACGGACCAGTTGCACCTTCAGCCGGTCACCGATATCGACGCCTTCGAACCCATAGCGCCGCCGGCCTTCGACGGGCGGCTGAACGATGCGGACCCATGTCCCTTTTTTGGCTGCGCCCGTGCAAATGGCGCAGGTCCATCCCGGCAGGTTCCGCCCCACGATCGCCGTTCCGGACCGTCTTCAGTTCGCCAAGGGCATCCGCTGAGAAATCGGGCAGGAAGCCAAAAGCCTGCATCGCCTGGCGGGCGATCTGTTCCAAAACATCTTTTCGTTTTGCATCCGGATGGGTTGCCATATGTTTACTTCCCAACGACTGCTTTGATCTCGGCAATCTTTTCTTGAACCTTCCCGTCAACATTTTCGGCCTTGCCTTCGGCTTCCAGGTCGCGGTTCCCGACTGCTTTTCCGGCGACCTGCTTGATCTTGCCCTTCACTTTGTGCCACTTGCCTTCTGCGTTGTCCTGGGTGCTTGATTTCATGGTCGACCTCCTGTTCAATAACGGTTGCACTGATGTTCCGGAGCAAAAAACCGATGGGGCTTTTTTTAGAAAACGGAAATCGTCGTAACGACATCTTCTAATCACTATATTTTCAATCTTTGTGCCAGGTACCATACACTCACTGTAACGATATCCATCTTATTGTTTCCCGAAGGAAGATAAAATCGCGTCCATCCCTCGAGATTCAATTATCCTGGCACCTGTCCAAAGACAGTGAGAAGAAGATCTCGGGTCCTCTCGGTAAAATCAGTCAAAAACTTGGCAAGGTCCGGTCCAATGCCGATTCGTCTGATAAAATCAGCCTTCGCCCCAGGCATCTTTCTCTCTGCCTTCGCGTCTTCGTCGTTGCTTTCCATGACGTGAATAACTTTCCGTGCTGGTGCAGTTCATGGCCCGATGGTCCGTCGCACCCAGATTTTCGTCTCCAAGGGGCCCGCTGCAAGCCTATATGTCCCGCAAGAACACTAAGGGCCCCAGAAAAAAATAACTCCACATCTTGCTTGCCTGTTGGCCCGTCACCTGCGTTCCATCCGCCGGCACATACCTCGATATGCGCCGGCGGATGCGCCTTGATGGCGAACCCACAGTTGGCGCCATATTGTGGAATTATTTATTTCCGTGACCCTAAGGTGAATCGGTTTCCACAAGCTTCAGCGATTCCAGCGACCTAATTGCACGTGAATTAGGTTGCAAGCGAGTTCATTCACCAATTTTGCTGAACTCAGCCGCAGCCTTTTCGTAGGCGCTGACTAAATCTGCCATGGCCTCATCGATACCTGATTTGATTTGCTCCCACGCATCTCCGCTGGAAGAACTCAGATCATTCAGCTTTTCAGACACCTTTTCCCGATATTGACGCAATGCCGTCAGCTGTTGCTCCGCCTTCGCCTTGGCATCCCCTTCTATCTTTTCCGCCTTTGCCTGCAGTTGATCGATTTCCTTCTCGTATTCAGCGAGCTTGGTTTCCGTTTCATCCCGAAAGGCCTGCATCTGCTCCTGGGTATAAGTCTTGGTTGCCTCATAAGCTTCCTTGACTTCCTTCTCGACCGCCTCTGTGGAAACTTTTGCGGCCTTGCTCTGGGGCTTTTCCTTCTCGCTGCAGCCCGGCACGATCATCAGGGCCAGCAGTACCATGATTGTCGATAACCCGTTGACCACCATTGCGCATTTCATTTTGACAACCTCCTTTATGGAAATATTGGACGGACCATCTTCATATCGTCAGTTTGACCGAACCGCACGAATTAATCGTCCAGCACATTTTTGATGCTGCTGGAGTAGAACTTTTCGATGTATTGCTTGACCATCCGGCGTGCGGAGAAAGCGGCTGCGGCGCTTTTCATGGTTGCTTTCATCAGCCGGACCCATTCGAGGGGAATGCCGTTTTCCGACATCTGGTAATAAAGCGGTATGATCTGGTCTTCCAGGAGGCGGTAGATTTTTTCGGCATCGCTGCCGTCCGGGTTCTCGGAATTGGCATCATGGTCCACAGCCCAGCCATTTTTCCCGTTAAACCCTTCCCCCCACCAGCCGTCCACTACGCTTAAATGGGGGACACCGTTCAGCGCCGCCTTCATGCCGCTGGTCCCGCAGGCCTCGAAAGGAGGCAGCGGATTGTTCAGCCATACGTCCACCCCGTGCACCAGATACTGGGCCAATTGTTCGCCATAATCCTCCACAAAGGCGATTCGGCCCCCCAATTGCGGGTCGCGTGCCAGGTTGATCAGGTCCTGCAGCAGCCGTTTGCCGGGGTCGTCAGCCGGATGGGCTTTGCCGGCAAAGATAATCTGTATGGGGCGCCAGCGGTCTTTAAAGTGCTTTTTAAGGCGCTCCAGATCCTGGAAGATCAACAGCGCTCTTTTGTACGTGGCGAACCGGCGGGCAAAACCGAGCGTCAGCACCGAGGGATCGAGGAAGGCGCCTCCGGCAAGCATCACCGAGGAACTGCCCCCGCCGTCGGCCCAACGCAGGCGGGTGCGCTCCCGGATCGCATCGATCAGTTTTACTTTCAGCCAGTGGTGCGTTTGCCACAACTCGCTGTCGGGGACGTTGTCGAGACGCTGCCAGATCGCCGGATCGTCATGCTTGTCCAGCCAATCGGCCCCGAGATAAGTGTCCAGCAGCAACTTGATTTTCGGTTCGATCCAGGTGGGCACGTGGACGCCGTTGGTGACATAATCGATGGGAACCCGATCTTCCGGCACGCCGGGCCACAGGCTTTGCCACATCTTGCGGGAGACCTCGGCGTGCCGTTTGCTCACCGCGTTGCGACAGCCGGATAATCTCAACGCAAAAGCGGTCATGTTGAATCCGGCTTCCGGTTTTTCAGGATGGATGCCCAAATCCTTGAGCACCGCGGCGCCACCGAGGCCCAAGACGATCTCCTGGCGCAGGCGCTGCTCCAAATCGCCGATGTAGAGCGGGCGCGTGATGGCTCGGTTCCATGGATCGTTGATTGCGATATCCGTGTCCATCAAATAGAGGGAAACACGCCCGACGGCGACCTTCCACACCGCGACATGGATGGGCGGATCGGTCAGCGGCACCTTGACGATGCGCTGGCGTCCATCCTTGTCCAGCACTCTTGAAATCGGAGCGGCTTCGCGGTCGATGGACTCGACGATATTCTCCTGCCAGCCGTCATCCCGGATCTGTTGCCGGAAATAGCCTTCCGGATACATGAACCCCACCGCCACCAGCGGGATACACAAATCACTGCATTCCTTGATGTAAGTCTCCCGCCAGAAAGCCCAGCCCACCGGCATAAAAAGGTAAGGAGCGATGCAGGCCGTATTCGGCGGAAAAGTAGGCCACGGCATACTTGTGGTCCGGCGAAAACGGCGCCAGCAGATGGCACGCTTTTGGTTGCATATATTTTCGAAACACATCCATGACATCATCGTACCTGGCAATGTAGTCGGCATCGGCGCCGGCCTTTTCCAGAAGCTCGCGGGGAAGCTCCCTGAGCATCTTGTCCGGGTTGTGGCCGCTTTCCTTCCAGGCCTGCCGGTCGAGGGTCTTGAAAAGCATGCGTGCGCCCGGATTCCAGCTCCACCAGAGGTTTTCCGCCAGTTCCTCCAAGCCGGCAAGGCGTTCCGGCAAATGGGGAAACAGTGGTTTAACGGCGATTGTTTTTTCTTTTTCCCGAACATCATCTTGAATGATATCAATCATTTTGAACCTCCTATCCGCTGCCGTCGGTTAGCCCACCGGTCTGCCAGGTGTCTCAGGGAAAATCCGCTGATGGTGCTGACCACCGGTTTCAACATATCGTAAGGGTCCTGACCGTCCGCCAGGCCGCCAAGGTAATAGACCCACCCGCCTGTTTTGGCCGCAATCCGTTCGATGCCGTTTCTGCCGAGTTCATCCCAGTCGTAGGCGACAATATAGTGCTCGATGTCGAGGCCCTTGAGAATGGTCGCCGCCTCGGGGGTGAGGTATGAACCCAAGTGTCGAAACCACCACCTGCTTGTCCTGGTCGTGGAGCAGGTTGTAGAAGGCAAAATAATCAAAGATGCCCTCCACCAGGATGATCGTCCGGTACTGACGGATATAGCGCCTTGCCTTGTCCATGCCATAAAGCCAGCTCCTGGCGGAAAGGGGAACCTCTCTGGTCTGGTGTTTGAGCCAGCGAACGCCCCTGTCGTCCGGGCGTCTGCCGACCAATCCGATCGGGCGGGCATCGGCATCATAAATGGGAAACACCATCCGACCGGCGAAAAAATCACCGTAATTTCTTGAAAACAGGTTTTTGCGTTTGAAATCGATCTGCCGGCAATAGTACCCGTATCCCTTGACGGTCGCATCGTTCAAAAATCTGAATAGTCCGCCATTTGAGAATGCATCGAAGACATCAGCGTCCTTTTCAAAGCGTGGCAAGAAACCGTCTATCAGTGCCCTACCGCTGTATTGTTCATCGCTGTATGGTGGCGCGTAGCCGATGTTGAACCTGCTGATGGTCTCTTTTCCGACGCCCCGGCGGGCAAGATAATCCCAAATGGGCTTGAACCGGTCTTCATTAGCGATAAACAGGTCATGGTAAAAGTTGGCGGCATCATCCAGGGCGGCAACCACCTTTTCATCACCTTTCTTCGGTTCGACAAACCCAACCGGTTCATCGGGCTCCGGTGTTTCGTCAGGTTCAGGAATACCGGGGCTGCTGCCATCATCGAACTTGAAATCCGTGACACCCAAATGCTCGGCCCACACCTGCTGTGCCTTTCTGAACCGATAGTTCTTGCGCAGCATGATCAGGTCGTAAATGTCCCAATCGCCCTTACAGGCACCGAAACAATGGAACCGGACCTCATCATCCTTGTTGACATATACCATGAAACGGTCCTGGGTATCGGCGTGGAACGGGCACAGGGCATTGTATCGATTTTTCCTGACGCTCGTGAAACGAATACCCAGCAGCGTTTCCGCATAGTGGATCATGGCATCGATGGTCGCTGCCGATTTTATGTCCTGGTAGGTTTCCATTACGGTTCCTGATTGCGCATACGGCCAGAAAAGTGAAGGTTCTTCAAGCTGCGTGATCGATCGGCACTGCTCGGCCAGGCAGTTTGCCCGGGGCATACCCTGCGATTCCGATCATGAATCGCACCACGCCGTAACTCAGCCAACTCGCCAGACGCTGTCCGATGGATTGGGTTCTCCAGTTTTTCTCACCTATTCGCTGTGCCCCTGTCTCGATGGCCTGTTCCAGGCTTAACTTCAATTCTTTGGCAAAGCCTTCATCGTCAACAACCACATTGGCTTCAAGCGATAGCAGCAGACTGAAAGGGTCGAGATTGGAAGATCCCACCGTGGCCCAATGTCCATCGATCACGGCAACTTTGGCGTGCAGAAGACTTTTGTGATATTCATAGATCTCGATCCCTGCATCGAGAAAACTGCCATAGAGGGCATGGGAGGCATAATGCAGCAAGGGGTGATCCATCCTTCCCTGCAACAGCAACACCACCCGGACTCCACGCCCGGCGGCAGTCCACAAGCGCATGACGGAGGTTCAATCCGGGTAAAAAATAGGCATTGGCAAGCATGATTTCGGACTGCGCCTGCTCGATCGCCTGCAGGTATGCTTCTTCAATATCGCGGCGGTGGCGGATATTGTTGCGTATCAGAAAAGCCGCCTGCATCAGGCCCGTGGGTTCGGTTGAAGGCCGATATCTGTCATTTTCCCTGCCCCGGTCTGGAAGCCAGCGTATCCAGGCCACGCGCGACCACACCCGCCGGGCAGAATCATGAATGGCTTTCACCAGCGGCCCTTGCACACTTACCGCGTAGTCAAAGCGCGTCGAGGTTTGACCACGAATGTCCATATTGTCGATAATATTGATGCCGCCGACAAATGCGATCGTCCGGTCCACCACCACGATTTTGCGGTGCAAGCGACGCAGCCGGCGGCGCCGCAGCGTCCAGGGTGATGTCTTGGGCCGAAACTTCAGCACCAATACGCCGGCCGCCTCAAGAAAATCGACCATGCTTTCCGGCAAACGGAACGAGCCGTATCCATCGATCAGCAGGTGGGTTTTTACACCCCGCAAGGCCGCCCGCCTGAGGGCTTCGGCAATAAGTCGGCCGGTGCTGTCATCTTCGAAGATATAGGTTTCCAGATAGATTTCATATACCGCCCGGTCCAGCGCCGCTTCGATCGCCGGAAAATAAGCCTCGTCGTTTTGCAGCAGGGTGATCTGATTGTTTGGAATCATGCGGGACATTCAGATCACCAGGGTTGTTGGTTGTTCTTTCTGCAGCTCGAACCTTTTTGACCTGACATGGTCCGGAAATTTGAGAATTCGGCGACGCTTAGCGGTAACGTTCAGGTCAGCATCGGCCGGACGAACCGGGGCCCAGAACGATGATAAATAAAGGTCACATCGGGTTCGATTAGATGACATTTCCCTGATCCGTTTTTCCGGTAGTGTTTAGGGACAGATCAATGGGTGATGCAGTTACCGTTCCGGGTGTAGCGGCCGACAGCATCTGCCTGAGTTCATCTCCCTGCACACTTTCGTTCTGCGAAAGGAGACGAGCCAGATCATCGAGAACGGTTCGCCGCTCCGAGAGGATGTCGCGCACGCGGTGATGGGCTTCATCGACAAACCGGGAGACCTCGTCATCGATCTGGGCGGCTTTGGCTTCGCTGTATTGTTTAGCGGAAGAGAAACTTTCCGGGAGAAACATCGCCTGGCGCGGGCGTTCGTAGCTTACCAGTCCCAGGCGGTCGCTCATGCCATATTCCGTGACCATGGAGCGGGCGATGTCCGTCGCCCGCTGCAGATCGTTCTGGGCCCCGGTTGAAATTTCGTTGAACACCAGCTCCTCGGCGACACGACCACCCAGGAGCACGGCCAGCCGGTCCAGCAACTCCGCGCGGGTCATCAAATAACGGTCCTCGGTGGGCTGCTGCTGGGTATAGCCCAGCGCCGCAATTCCGCGCGGAATGATCGAGATTTTATGCACGGGGTCGGCGTGATCGACCGACTCGGCCACAATTGCATGTCCGGATTCATGGAAGGCGACAATCTCTTTCTCCTTGGGATTCATCACCCGGTTTTTCTTCTGAAGACCCGCCACCACCCGGTCGATGGCCTCGTCGAAATCCGCCAGTTCCACCGTCTCTTTATCATTACGGGCAGCCAGCAACGCGGCTTCATTGATGATGTTGGCCAGGTCAGCCCCCACAAAGCCCGGGGTACGGCCGGCGATCATGCGCAGGTCGACTTCGGGACCCAAAACCACATTTTTGGAGTGAATTTTCAAGATGGCTTCGCGTCCATTGATGTCCGGCCGGTCTACCAGCACCTGCCGGTCAAACCGGCCCGGCCGCAGCAAGGCCGGATCGAGAATTTCCGGCCGGTTGGTGGCCGCCATGATGATGACCCCCTTATTCGTTTCGAACCCGTCCATCTCCACCAGGAGCTGGTTAAGCGTCTGCTCGCGTTCGTCATGACCGCCCATCACATTCATGCCCCGCGCCTTGCCCAGGGCGTCCAGTTCATCGATAAAGATGATACAGGGTGCCTGAGCCGCGGCCTGAGAGAAAAGATCGCGTACGCGGGCCGCTCCCACACCGACAAACATTTCCACAAACTCGGAACCGCTGATGCTGAAGAACGGTACCTTGGCCTCTCCGGCCACCGCCCGGGCCAAAAGGGTTTTGCCGGTTCCCGGCGGACCCACCAGAAGCACCCCCTTGGGAATTCTTCCCCCCAGTTTCTGGGATTTTTCCGGGGTGCTTAAAAATTCGACCACTTCCTCGAGCTCTTCTTTGGCTTCGTCGATGCCGGCGGCATCGGCGAAGGTGACCTTGGTCTCGCTCTCGGCGAAAATCTTGGCTTTGCTCTTGCTGAAGGACATCACCCCCATGCCCGATCCCATTTTTTTCATGGCAAATCGCCAGATCAGGTAAAAAAAGCCCAAAGGGAGAACCCAGGAGAGAATGATGCCCAGAAATCTATTTTCATATTTCCCGGAATAACTGATGTTGCGTTCGTCCAGTTCCTTCGCCAGACCCGGATCGTCCACCCGAATGGTCGTGAACGCCTGGCCTGACGTTCCTGTCAGTGTTCCGGTAATATTTTCAGGTCCGATGATCACTTTGCCCACGGTCCCGTCGGCGATGGATTGCTTGAACTGACTGTACGGAATCGTCTCCACTTTTGAAGCAACGAAAAACTGCTGCGCATAAGAAAGAAAAAGCATGGCCAAAAAGAAATACCAGATGCTGAAACGCTTCTTGGGCCGCAGCGTGTCATTATTTTTCGGATGATCACCGAAACCAAAAAGGCCTCGCAGCTTTTCCGTCAGATTAGCGATGGGATCTTTATTTGCATTGGATGCCATTTTCATTTTCTCGTCTTTAATTTAACGGCGTCTGCTCAATCACCGGAGATATATTTTTTCAACGCTCCCATGGCCTTGGTAATTTCCTGGATCGCCTCATGCATGCCCTCGGCACCGTGGTCTTTTTTGGATGCACCTTTCTTTTCGATCTTCTCCTGAACTGCTGATTTGATCTTTTTCAGGTGTTGCGCATGTATTTCAACCTGCAGGCGATGCTCCTCTTTCATGTTTTTAACGGCATCGGCATTAATCCGTTTGACCAGTTCATCGGCCTCGGCCATTAATTGTTTGATATCCTTGGATTCTAAGTTTTCTGACATGATGTGTCCTTTCATAGATGGTTCGGTTGTTCACTCAACTGCCGCCGTTATTGAGCACCGGATAGTGATTTGACACCCAAGGTTTCGATCAGCCGGTTGATATCGGTGGTCTTGAGGTTCATCCCACCTTCTGAAACCGGCAGCAGGATGATGCGTTTGCCCTGGAGTGCCTCGGCGATTTTCAGTTTTACGATCGCCTCACCGCCCGCACCGGCAAGGGCGTTGTTCATTTCCTGGATGCCCTTGGCTTCGGCAATGCCTTCGGCCTGGATTGCCTTGGTATATTCAGGGTTGAAGCGATAGTCGTTGGTCAGCACTTTTTCGATGACGATACCCATGGGTCCCAGGATTTGTTGAAGCGCATCTTTGGCTTTGGTGGACTGGGCCTCTCGGGCCTCGGCCACGTAGAAGGCCTCGGTCTTGAGTTCGCCGAAAATATCGCGCGGTTTGCTCCGCGCGACGGTCCGGACGATGGTATCGCGCAAAGTAACGTCGTCGCGGGCCACGTACTGGAGAATATAGGGCGCCTTGCTCGCATCGATGCGATAGGCGATGATCACGTCCAGGCTGATGTCGTTGCCGTCGATGGTCTTGAACACCAGATCGTCCTGACTTCTGCGGTCGCCCCTGATTTTCGAAAATGTCATCTCCAGGTTTTGCAGCTTGGTGTCGAAGACATTCCAGTCATTGATAAACGGCAGAAAAAAATAGGTGGCGCCGGGCGCGTAAACCTGTTCCTCAACACCTTTTGGACTGATCAGTCCCAATTTGCGGGTCCTGACACCAACCTGTGTTTCTCCGGTGGTATGCGGCATACAGCCCCCCATAACAGCCAGCGCCAATATCGCTGCAACCAGGATCTTCAATCCAAGCGTCAGCCTGAGTGTTTTCAGCTTTCCCGCATAACCGTCGATGTGGGATAAAATTTTTTCCAACAGGTCTTTGGTCATGATGATGCATTCCCTTTAGCGGTGGTGATAGCCGTAGATGGCAAAGGTAACCGCCAACGGCAACAGCCTGGGCCTCCGCGCCATCGTCCAGATCAACAGATACCAGTATTGGGATCTCTCTTTGCCCAATCCGCCCAGCCGCAGGCAGGCACGGAAAAACGCCATAAATCGCTGCCAATCGGTGGGAACGGTCGCCGCCGGCAACGATCGTCAATCCCTTGCCGTGCCATCCTGACTTCATCCCAGGTCTTTCACCTTCCGATATGAATACCTTGGAAAGGACCTACTTCTTTTTTCATCGCCCGCCTATTTCACGATCAGATCCTTTGTTTACTTCCCAACGACTGCTTTGATCTCGGCAATCTTTTCTTGAACCTTCCCGTCAACATTTTCGGCCTTGCCTTCGGCTTCCAGGTCGCGGTCCCCGACTGCCTTTCCGGCGACCTGCTTGATCTTGCCCTTCACTTTGTGCCACTTGCCTTCTGCCTTGTCCTGGCTGCTTGATTTCATGGTCGACCTCCCGTTGAACCGCGATAGCGAGCAGACTGTAAATCGATTTTTTCATCCTTTTTAGCCTTGAGCAGAGCAATCTGTGCGTCCCCTTTTCCGAATTGTGCATCGAGCGTCGCTTCGTTAGTGTTTCGTGTGTCCGTTCTCGCCATATGCTCGAATGGAAGATACATGCCGGCGCAGGTGTGGGGTCCACGGGAATCCTTATGCTGCCATCCACGGCTTCATGTATCTACAATCTCTGTGCCATGAATCTAACATCAGTGCATCACCACCCATCCGATTGATTTATTATTTTTATTTAATTACTTAGCGTTTTCGGTGAAACATTAAATGAAAAGGATGATGGGTCATATTTGACCAATGGTCACATATAACCCATTCTTGATGGGGGGAATGGGTGTTGGAGGATACGGGAGGTTTGAAATTAGGATGGAAATTTATTGGTCGTCAGGCCGCATACCAGAGGACTAAGAAAAAATGGCATGTCGTGCCGGCCATAACAAACAAATGCCAGATCAGGTGGCCATAGGGTACCCGCGAATCGGTTGCAAAAAAGGCGACGCCTGCAGTGTAGGACAAGCCTCCCGCAATCAATAAGAACAGGCCCGTAGCGGGCATGCTGGCAACTAGAGGCTTCACCGCAATCACGAGCAGCCACCCCATCAACAGATAAAGGCAGGTGGAAAGTATGGGATGGGCGGTTTTATAGAATGCCTTCAGCACTACCCCGGCTATGGCAAGACCCCAAATAACCCCGAAGAGCGTCCAACCCAATGCACCGCGGAGTATGCCAAGGGTTAACGGCGTGTACGTGCCGGCGATAAGGATAAAGATCGCGCAATGCTCGATGATCCGAAAACAGCGTTTGGCTTTGCCGATTGGCCACGCGTGGTAGAGCGCTGAGGCAAGATAAAGAAGAATCATGGATGCGGAAAAAACGCTGGTGCCGACGATGAATCCGGCATCCCCGTGCCTTACGGCATGCATGACGAGAAACGGCGTTCCGACCAGCGCGCCGACAAGCCCTACGCCGTGGCTGATGCTGTTGGCGATTTCCTCGCCCTGCGACTGAACACGCTTCGGGTTTAAAAGGACTGCCAGCACGTCAGTTCCATGGCCCCCAGTGACCATATACGCCAATCAGGGTGATCGCTTCCTGTGCCGTATAGCTGCGAACATTGATGATTTTGTTTTTTTGTATTATTCGTCTTTCGAAAAGTGGAATGTCAGTCCTGAGAGGCCCGCGCCTGGGCCTGGCGGATCAAGTCCACCAGGCTGGCTACTTTCGACTGGGGACGGCGGTCGGAAAGCGCGTCGAAGGCGTCCGCCGACAGACAGGCCTGCATGTGCGCCACCACGTCGAACCGTTCCCACCAGCAGTCAAACACCTTGAAACAGGGTGTTTTGCCTCCTCCGCATACTTTACAGTAGCCAAAGGCCACGTCGCCGCCCAGCCGGGGGCATCGCCGTTCAAGACGCTCCGGTTCCATCAGGCACTCTTGATGTTCTGGGGTTTGGGGTAATTATTGAGAATTTCGGTAGATTTCTCGATCTCGGCATCGTCCAGGACGTAGTCGAACAGTTCTCCGGATAAGAATTTGTCGTAGGCCCCCAGATCCAACAGGCCGTGCCCGCTGAAGTTGACCACGATGGTTTTCGCTTTGCCCTCTTCCTTGGCTTGCTTGGCTTCCGCCACCACCTGGGCCAGGGCGTTGGAGGTTTCCGGCGCAGGGATGAACCCCTCGGTCCGTGCCCACAGGACACCGGCCTCGTAGGCGGCCATCTGACCCACCGATTTGGGTGTGAGGAGGCCTTCGTTGATCAGTTGGCTGACGGTGGGCGCCATGCCGTGGTAGCGCAGTCCACCGGCGTGGATCGGCGCCGGCACGAAGTTGTGCCCCAGGCTGTGCATGGGCAACAGCGGCGTGTAACCGGCGGTGTCGCCGTGGTCGTATGCGAAAGGCGCCCGCGTCATGGTGGGGCAGGCCTTGGGTTCCACCGGATAGATCTCGATCTGCTTGCCGTTCATTTTATCCAGGACGAAGGGGAAGGCCAGGCCGGCAAAATTGCTGCCGCCGCCGGCGCAGCCAATGACGATGTCCGGATAGTCGCCGGCCATGTCGAACTGTTTTTTGGCCTCCAGGCCGATGATGGTCTGGTGAAGCATCACATGGTTGAGCACGCTGCCAAGCGAATAGCGGGTTTTGCCCGAAGTGTCGCTCACCGCCGCTTCAACGGCTTCTGAAATGGCGATCCCCAGGCTTCCCGGGGTGTTGGGGTCCCTTTCCAGGGCGTCCCGACCGGCCTTGGTCTCATTGCTTGGGGAGGCGATGCACCTGCCGCCCCAGGTTTCCATCATGGCTTTGCGGTAGGGCTTCTGATCGAAGCTGATACGCACCATGTAGACCTTGCAGGTCAATCCGAACTGGGCACAGGCGAAGGAGAGCGCGCTGCCCCACTGGCCGGCGCCGGTTTCGGTGGTGATCTTCTCGATGCCGAAGACCTTGTTGTAGTATGCCTGCGGTACGGCCGTGTTGGGCTTGTGGCTGCCCGGAGGACTCATGCCTTCGTTTTTGTAGTATATTTTCGCCGGCGTACCCAATGCTTTCTCCAGGGCAGTGGCCCGGGTCAAGGGCGCCGGCCGCCAGATGGACAGCACATCCAGAACCGGCTCGGGAATGTCGATCCAGCGATCCGAACTCACCTCCTGCTCGATAAGATTCATGGGGAATACCGGTGCCAGCATATCGGGGCTTATCGGTTGGCCGTCGGGTCCCAGGGGGGGGTTCATCTTGATATCAGCCAGGATATTGTACCATTGTCTGGGAATCTCATCTTTGGACAGGATAAAGCTCTTGGGTTTCATGCACGTTCCTCCTTGATAGTAGAAAACCCCGCCGCCCTTAACGGCAAAAGCGGTTTGGCAAAACCTTCAATGATGCCAACACCATCACAAAAATTGGTTTTACGCTGCAAATCGTGTTTCTGTCAATAGAAATGCCCGGACGATTCGATTTCAAGGGTTTACCGGCGGATGAGAAATTGATATTAGAACCCAATCTGAACGATTGGCTCGCAGTTTGAAGAAAAATCTGAGCCCAGGCCCCTCTTCAAAAGCTGGGTATGCCTGATCGTTCCCTGCCGACCTTAAACAATGGGAGACAAGCGTCCGTCGATGGAATCCGGTAATTTGCACCCGCCCTTTTGGCTGAAGCCGGCCGGCGTTCAGACCGCGCTGGCCAGCGCCGGCATGCGTGCCTGGGGGAAAAATTCAATGGTCGACGCTGCCCGGGAGACCATCCTCACCACCGCTGATGGGGTGCGCCTGTCTGGGATCCATGAGCCGTCAACCCCGCCCCCATAGCAAGGGTCTGGCAATTCTGCTTCACGGCTGGGAAGGCAGTTCGAGCTCCACCTATATCCGTACCACAGGCCGTTTTCTCTTCAGCTGCGGTTTTGATGTATTCCGTCTCAACCTCCGGGACCACGGCCCCAGCCACCACCTGAACACCGGAATTTTCTACGCGGTGCTCCTCGATGAAGTCTTCGATGCGGTCCGCCAGATCAGCGAGGCCGAACATGCAAGGCCGGTGTTGCTTGCCGGATTCTCACTGGGCGGCAATTTTGTCCTGCGAATCGCCCAGCGCTGCGCCATGCAACCCATCGGCAACCTGAAGCAGATCATCAGCATCAGCCCCGTGCTGAATCCGGACAAGGCCACGGACCGCATCGACAACAGCCGGCTTATTCTGAAATACTTTCTTAAAAAATGGCGCCGCTCCCTGGCTGTCAAACAGCGTTTATTCCCGGAGCACTACGACTTTTCCGCCATCCTAAACGTGGACAATATCCGAGAGATGACCGAACGGCTCCTGGCACGGTACAGCGCTTATGACAGCGCCACATCCTATTTCAAGGGTTATACGCTCATCAACAACGACCTTCAGGGAATCACCGTCCCCACCACCATCATCACTGCCGAAGACGACCCCATTATTCCTGTGGAGGATTTCTACGACCTGCACACCAGTCATGCGACCCGCCTGATCGTCCAGCCCTATGGCGGACATAACGGTTTTCTGGAAGGGTGGCGACTGAACGGGTGGTATGAAAAGGTGATGGTCGAGGCGTTTGAAAACGCGTGATTAAAACCGGTTGTCCCCGTCGATAAGCCCGCCCAAAGACCCCAGAAGGGATCCTTCGCCCCGGCTGCCGCCGCGCTGGGGAGCCGCCTGGAGCATCCGGCCGGCCAGCCGTGAAAAGGGCAGGGATTGGAGCCAAATCTTGCCGGGGCCGTGAAGCGTCGCGAAAAAGAGTCCCTCGCCGCCGAACAAGGCCGTCTTGATGTTGCCCGCCTGGCGAATATCGAAGTTCACGGTTTTTTCCAGGGCCACGATGCAGCCGGTGTCCACATCCAGTACCTCGCCGGGCTTGAGCTGGCGATCCACCACGGTGCCGCCGGCATGAGCGAAAACCAAGCCGTCCCCCTCCAGTTTCTGCATAATGAAGCCCTCGCCGCCAAAGAGACCGGTGAGGATTTTCTTCTGCAGGTGGATGCCGATGGAAACCCCCTTGGCCGCACACAAAAAGCTGTCCTTCTGGCAGATCAGGCAGCCATTGACGCTGGGCAGGGGAACTGGAATGATGTTGCCCGGGTAAGGGGCGCCGAAGGCCACGTGGCCCTTGCCCTGGCCCGTGTGGGTGAACACGGTCATAAACAGGCTCTCGCCGGTAAGCAGCCTTTTACCCGCCCCCATGAGCTTGTCCATGAATCCACCGCCGCCACCGGAAGGCGCCGAGGCGTCCCCGAACACGGTCTGCATGTCGATGGTGCTGTCCTTGTACATCATGGCACCGGCCTCGGCCACGGCACTTTCACCGGGGTCCAGTTCCACCTCGACGAACTGCATCTCGGTCCCGTAGATCTTGAAGTCGATTTCGTCCGCACCTGCAGGGCGGGCAGCTGCCGGCGGAGGTGTGGGCACCGGCACACCGGGTGCCGGACCGAGTTCCGTGATGCTGGCGATGGGCTCCCACTCGGCAAACCCGTCCCGCCACGCAAAACCGTTGGGATTCTGCCGGGCCTGGCCGATGGCCTGGGACAGATCCATGGGGCCGACTTGATTGCCGTCAAAGCTTAGATACCATTGCGTCATTTAGGGAACCTCCAAATTTTAATGATCAGCATCACGCCGGTTCCAGGCTGCGATGGATCTGTTCAACTGTCGATTCATCCAGCCCCAGCCGACTGGCCAGCGTATTCATGTACCGGCGTTCTTTATCTGTGTCCACCTCGATGGCCATCCGGGACACGGTGTAAACCTGCCGGGCCAGTTCCGGGCGGTCAACCCTGCCGACAATTGATTCCAGATCCGCCGGTGAAAGCAGTTCCTGGACGACAAAGGCGTGCTCCTCCGGTGAGAGATCGACGGTCTGCAGACGTTTCAGGATATTGTTGCGCTCCGCCTGAAACCAAGCCCCCGAGCCCGCCCCGGCGGCCCCGGGTGCTGCTGCGGATCAGTCCACCAAGCAGTTTTTCAGGATTAAACATGATGGTCTCCCCTATCATCTAAATAATGAGAAAACGGTTGCTCGCAGCAGACGCCATGTGCTGCTGAACCAAATTCTGAAGGAGGGCAGGTGCCCTGTCAAGGTTAAATTGGTTCAAGCCCCGCGCTCTGTTAATGAACGGCAGGGTATGCTAACAACACGATCGAATCATTGACCGCTAATCAGCCCTTCAGCAAAAATGGGGACCTTTATGGATACGGATTTTGTCTTTCATCCCATAGGCATTGTCCACTCATGTTTCACCGAAAAATTCGGCATTCCGCGTCAACCGGGTCTGGTGCCTGCCGCTCGGGCCACCTTGGAAATCTTACCGCCCTTTGATCAGAACGACGCCTTCAGGGGACTCGATGACTTTTCTCATCTATGGATCGTTTTTGTTTTCCACGGTATCGACGTCGGGAAGTGGCAATCCACGGTCCGACCGCCACGGTTGGGCGGGAACACGCGTGTCGGCGTTTTTGCCACCCGATCCGGATTTCGTCCCAATCCCATCGGCATATCCAGCGTGGTTCTGGAAAGCGTCCGCCGGGACCATGGGAAAATGGTTCTGGAACTCTCCGGCATCGACCTTTTGGATCAAACCCCTGTTCTGGACATCAAGCCCTACCTGCCCTATGCGGACATCATCCCAGAAGCGGTCGGCGGGTTTGCCGCCGACCCCCCCCGATCATCCCTGTCGATTGACTTTTCGGCGCAGGCCCGGCAAGCCTGCGCCATGCTTGAAAGAACCCATCCAGGTTTCAGCGATCTGGTCAACCAGGTGCTCAGCGCCGATCCCCGGCCGGCCTACCTGGGCAAATGTTCAGGCAGGACTGAGTTCGGCATGAGGTTGTACGGCATCAATGTGCGCTGGACAGTCCGGCAGGACACAATCGTCGTCCAGACCGTCGACGCCCACCCTGTCGAGCCGGAACGGCGATAGGCATGCATAAGAGAATCGGTCAAATTAGATGACGTGAGTGAGCAGTGACGGTGAAATCAAGGAGGAGGCCGGATGACGGGTCTTGTTTGACAATGTTGGCCGTTTTCCGGCTATCTTCCTGTCCCGGCAGCGCGTCCATGCTTGCCGATGGTATTGCTCAAGCGGACAAATTCGGCCACCGAAAGGCTCTCCGCCCGCCGCATGGGATCGATTTGAGCGTCTGCAAGCAGCCGTTCGCATGTGCTTGCCGCCAGATCGAGGTCGCTCTGAGACAGCGCGTTTCTCAGGGTTTTGCGCCGCTTGCCGAAAGCCGCCTTGACCACACGAAAAAGAAGGGTTTCGTCATCGGCCGGAAAGGGCGGTGGACTGGCGAAGCGGATACCTATAACGGTCGAATCCACCTTGGGGGCAGGAAAAAACAAGGGCGCCCGCACCTGCATCAGCTCCTGCGTGTGCGCACAATACCCCAGCATGACGGAAAGTCGGCCGTAGTCCTTGGATCCGGGACCGGCACAGATTCGTTGGGCCATCTCTTTCTGCAGCATGAGCACCGCCCGGTCGATCCGCCTTCTGGTGTGGATCAATTGGACGATCACCTGGGATGAAATATTATAGGGAAGGTTGCCCAAAACCACCAACCGCCGGCCGGTCTCACGAGCCATCGCGTCCAGGTCCACCCGCAAAATGTCAGCTTCCCGAATCTCGACATTGTCGATGCCGGCGGCCAGCAGTTCCGTCCTGAGCAGATCGATGATCCGGCCGTCCTTATCCACGGCAATGACCCGGCAGGCGACCGCCGCCGCGGGAATGGTCATGGCCCCCAGGCCGGGGCCGATCTCCAGCACGACATCGTCGCCGGCGATACCGGCCTTGTTCACGATGGCCCGGGCCACGTTGGGGTCGTTGAGAAAATTTTGCCCCAGCTGCTTCTTGGCCTGGATGTTCCAGGCGGTCAGCAGCGCCCGCGGCGATGTCATGGCCCTGGCCTTGAATCGGTATCGTCCTGCCGGGACCGGCGCCGGATGGTAATGAATACGCGGAAGGTAATAAAATAGGCCGCCTACGCCAAGAATCGCCCCGATGACCACACCGCCGACAATCATGGCCCAGGTGACCTCCAGCCCCAGTTCCATCAGCTGGGAAAATGAGTCAAAGGTGATGCGGTCCAGTGTTTTCTGGTATCCCAGCAGCATGCAGCCCATCTTGTAGTTGGCATAATATACCACAGGAATGGTAAGGGGGTTGCTCAGCCATGTGCCCAGCGCTGCCGCCGATTTACTTCCCCGAACCAGATAGGCCAGGGCAATGGCAACGATGGTCTGCAGGGGAATGATGGGCGTGATGGACACAAAAATGCCCACGGCCATGCCCAGGGCGATATAATGGGGGTTGCCTTCCAGTTGACGCGTACGGACCAGCATCTGGCTGAAGCGTTCCCGGGGGCCCGTAAACACAGGCGGTTTTCTCTTGTATCGGTGATGCTTTGAATTCATGGTTCTGGCAACCGTCCCTGCATCTAAGGCCCGGATCGTCCCGAACGGAGGGGCCGTATATGGTCTTGTTTCCTGTATCACCGGTTATTTTTTCGTTCCCGATCCAGCTCTCGTTTCTGGTCGCGGCGCCGGATGGTTTCACGTTTGTCGTGACTCTGCTTGCCCCTGGCCAGTGCCAGGCTGA
Source organism: uncultured delta proteobacterium (assembly GCA_963716825.1). Lineage (GTDB taxonomy): Bacteria > Desulfobacterota > Desulfobacteria > Desulfobacterales > Desulfosarcinaceae > Desulfosarcina. Next base: position 202,430 of record CAVQUU010000019.1, on the reverse strand, counting down.
GCTTGGCCTTACCGGCCTTGAAATAGAGTCTCAACGGAATTAGCGAATACCCCTTTTCATTGACCTTGCCATAGAGCTTTTTAATTTCATAGTGGTGCAGCAAAAGCTTTCTGGGACGCAGGGGATCGTGATTGTCGAAGTAGGCAAAGGGATAGGCGCCGATATGCATCTGGTAGACGAAGACCTCGCCGTTCTTGATGCGGGCGTAGGAATCCTTGAGATTGGCCTTGCCCATCCGCAGGGACTTAACCTCGGTGCCGGCCAGCACGATCCCGGCTTCATACTTGTCTTCGATAATGTATTCGTGTCGGGCCTTGCGGTTTTCCGCCACCACTTTGATCGGTTGCTTTTCCAAGGGATTACTGCTCCTGTTGTTCGGGCTCGATCTTCGAAACGACGGCGCCGAAGTCTCGCTCCAACAGCACCTGAACCTCGTCAGCGGTGGTCATGTGCATCACCGATTCCAAAAAGTCATTTAGATCTGCGGTATTGATTGACCGGATGGCGTTCTTCACCACGGGGATGGCTTGGGGGTTCATGCTCAGTTCATCCACCCCCAGCCCCAGCAAGATGGGGGCAAAAAGCGGCTCTCCGGCCATTTCACCGCACATGTAAGTCTCGATGCCTTTTTCCCTGGCCACATCGCAGGTTCGCTTGATCATCCGGAGAATGGCCGGATGCAACGGCTGGTGAAGGTGGGCCACATGCCGGTTGCCCCGGTCGATGGCCAGCGTGTACTGGATCAGGTCGTTGGTGCCGATGCTGAAGAAATCGACCTTATCAGCCAGAATGTCGGCGGTAATCACTGCCGACGGGACTTCGATCATAATCCCCAGGGGGACATCCCGGTTGTAAGCAACCCCTTGCTCTTCCAGGCATTGGGCGGCCTCGTCCAGCAGGTCGATGGTTTGCACAACCTCTTCGATTCCTGAAATCATGGGAATGAGAATGCGAACCTTCCCGAAGGCCGCGGCCCGCAGGATGGCCCGAAGCTGGGTTTTGAATATATCGGGCTTTTGAAGGCAATAGCGGATGGCCCGAAGCCCCAACGCCGGGTTCAGTTCGTGGCTGTCCCGGATATAATTCACCGCCTTGTCGCCGTTGATGTCGAGGGTTCGGATGGTCACCGGCCGATCGCCCATCACGTCGATTACCCCTTTATAGTTGTCGAACAGCATTTCTTCGGTTGGAAAATCCGGACGGCTGAGATATTGAAATTCAGTCCGGTACAGACCGATGCCGTCGCCGCCGTGATCCAGCACGGAAACCACCTCTTCGGGAAGTTCGATGTTGCCCATGACTGAAATTCGGACGCCGTCCTTGGTCCGGGCGGGAAGATGGCTTTTTCTGGCCATCAGCGCTTTTTGAATTTCGTATTGCTCCCTGCGCTCCTCGGTCTCCAGCAACGTCTGCTCGGTGGGGTTGACCACAACGATGCCGGTCTCGCCGTCCACGATGATAATGTCATCATTCTTAATTTTCAGCGTGGCGTTGCCTACCCCTAAAACGGCGGGGATTTCAAGCGTCCGGGCGATGATGCTGGTGTGGGAAGCCCGACTGCCACGGTTGGTGACAAATCCCTTGATCCGCTCCAGCTGGATCTGGCTGGTTTCCGCCGGAGATAGGTCCCGGGCCACTAAAATCACCCGCTTGTCGATACGCCCGATGTCCACCTGGTCCGCACCGACCAGGTTATCCATGATGCGATCCGACACATGGGTGATATCCTCTGCCCGCTGCTTGAGGTAGTCATCGGACATGTTCTCAAAGATCGGCTTGACCAGGGAAACCACCTTTTTCAGCGCCCACTCGGCATTGACACGCTCCTTTTCGATCACGTCGATCGTCCGGTCATAGAGCATCTTGTCTTCCAGGAGCAGCATGTGTGTCTCTAAAATCTGGGTATGCTGGCGAAGCTCTTCGGGGGTGTTATCGATGATGCGGCGCAGCGCAGTCCGGGCTTTTTTTACCGCCGTCTTGAAGCGGCCCACTTCAGCAGATCGTGATTCATCACGGATCACATACTTTTTGACGACATCCACACCCTCTTTATCCACCAGGTAGGCTTTGCCGATGCATATGCCAGGGGATCCGCCGATGCCCTTGAGGATAATTTCCTGGTGTTCCTGATTTTCCATGAACGTTTATTCTCCAAACCCGGATCGAACCAATGCCGCGATGCGCTCCAGGGTATTCAAATCTGCTTCATCGTCAATACTGACGGTGATTTCCGTGCCTGCGGGGCAGGCAAGGGTCAGGATGTCCAGCATGGATGTGGCGTCTGCCGTGTTGCCGTTTTTCATAATCCATACCCCCCCACTGGCCTCTCCAGCCAGTTTGGCCAGCTTGGCGGCGGACCTCGCATGCAATCCGAGATCATTGACGATCCGTAGGGTTCTGGATTGGACTGTTTTCATGTTGTCCCAAAATCCTGCGTGTACGACAGCGGACCGCGTGCCAACCCCGGCCCAATGAAGGCCGCCTGCGTCGATTCATTAAAAAACCAGCCAGCCAGATCTTCCACAAACAAAAAAAGGGAATGATCCCTTTATTGAAACCTAATTTATTTATCAACCGCCGTAACCGATGTCAATGCGTAAACATTGACAATACCGGCCCTTGCGGATATGTTGAGAGCCATCAAATTCAGGCAGGACCTGCGACCTACCACCGACCACCATACCAGAATTAAAACATGGGAGATAGCCATGACTGCAAAGGTGACGATCTTCGGCAAAAACTCGTGACCCCATACGTCGGCAGCCCGTGAGGCCTACGCAAGCAAAAACAGATCGGTTGAATACGTCAGTGTGATCGATGATCCCCACGCATTGGAAAAAATGCTGGCGCTCTCCAATGGCCAGCGAAAAATACCCGTGATTGTCGAAGGTGAACGGGTAACGGTGGGTTTCAAGGGAAAAGGGTGAGCGGTTTGAACCCGGCGGCTGGACGCCGCCTCCGATGAAAAAAGAGGAGCTGAATGGAGAAGCAATTTTTAATCGACGATCTGAAGCTGGGAGAATCCTGGCGACTGTTTAAGATCATGGGGGAATTTGTGGAAGGCGTGGAGGGACTTCACGACCTGGGTCCCGCAGTCAGCATTTTCGGATCCGCCAGAACCCGCCCCGACGATCCGCAATATAAAAAAGCGGAAGCCATCGCCGCCCTTTTCGTTAAAAACGGGTTCGGGGTGATCACCGGCGGGGGCGGGGGGATCATGGAGGCGGCCAACAAAGGCGCCGCCGAAGCCGGCGGCACATCGGTGGGCCTGAACATCCGGCTTCCCTTTGAACAAAAGCCCAACCCGTATGCAACGATCCAGATGGAATTCAAGTATTTTTTCATCCGCAAAGTCATGTTTATCAAATATGCCGCCGCCTACGTCGTCATGCCCGGCGGCTTCGGCACCATGGATGAACTTTTCGAAGTGATCACCCTGGTACAGACCCGTCGGATTCGCCCTTTTCCGATCATCATGGTGGGAACCGATTATTGGGGCGGGCTGCTCGAGTGGATTCGCAGCCAGTTGCTGGCCCAGTCGTTCATTTCTCCCAAGGACATGGATATCATACAAGTACTGGATGACCCTGAGGAGATCGTCGGCACGATCCGTAAAATCCTCGTCGTCTGACGACTGCATCCCTTAATCAGCAAGTGTGGCAATGTCTAATTCAGCACTACAGGGCTCAGCATCCGCAAAAGCCTTGCCCACGAATCCAGCAGATCCAACCGTCCAGCGCCAGAATGCATCTCTGCGGGCCCTTCACGAAACCGCCTTGGGCCTTCTGGATAAAATCGATAAAGAGGAATTGCTGGAGACCATTATCGAGCGCGCGGCTTCACTGACCGGCACCCAGCATTGCTACATCTACCTGTTGGAACCGGACGCACAGGTGATGCAGATGCGCGTGGGCAAGGGTTTCTTTGCCGAACAGCTGGGTCGGTCGGTCCGCAAAGGCGAAGGCATGGGCGGATGCGTCTGGCAGACAGAGGCACCCGTGCTCGTGGCGGACTACAGCAACTGGTCAGGGCGACTGGACGATCCGGCCCTTGACGGCCTGCGCTGCATCGTGGGGATTCCGTTAAAATCCGACAGTCAGGTTCAGGGCGTCATCGGCCTGGCCCATGTGGATCCGGAAAAACGCTTCGACCAGGAGGATGTGATTGTCCTTGAACGCTTTGCCGCCCTGGCGCTGCTGGCACTGGAAAAAGCCACCCTGTACAGCAAGGTCACCCGCGAACTGGCCGAACGAAAAAAAGCCGAGGCCCGCATTCGTGAGAGCGAACAGCGCTACCGCTCGTTCCTTGAGTCTTCCCCGGATCCCATTGTCGCATACAACATGAAAGGCGTTGCCACCTACGTCAACCCGGCCTTTGAACAGACCTTCGGTCTTTCCCGCCACGAACTGCTGGGCAAACAGATTGACTTCGTCCCTGAAGAGTGCTGGCCGGAGACCAAAGCCGCCATCGACGAAATGCTGAGCGGCCGGAAAATCACCATGTTCGAAACCAAGCGGCTGGCCAAGGATGGACGGGTGCTGGACGTTCAAATCAGCTCGACCCTGTTTCAAAATCAAAACGGCCGGCCGGTGGGCAATATCGTTACCCTTAGAGATATCAGTGCCCGCAAAAAGGCGGAAGAAGCCCTCCAGCAATATCACGGCCAGTTGGAGGAACTGGTCCAGGAGCGAACTGCGGAGCTGGCCGACACCAACCGCCGGCTGAAGCAGCAGATCGAAGAGCGCAAGCGGGCGGAAGCGGCCTTGAGAGCCCAATCCAGTTATCTGGAAGAGGTCAACACCGCGCTGCAGGTGCTGCTCAAGAAACGGGAAGAGGACAAACGTGAAATGCAGGAAAATGTCCTGTCCAATGTCAAGGAACTGGTTTCTCCCTACCTGGTCCGTCTGAAAAGAGGACATTTGGAACCCCACCAGGAAACCATGCTTGAAATCCTGCAGTCCAACCTGGACAATATTATTTCGCCCTTTATCAGCAAGCTCTCTTCACGATATTTCAACTTCACCCCCACCGAAATCCGCGTGGCCAACCTGATCAAGGAAGGAAAAACCAACAAGGAGATCGCCGAATTGCTGCTGATTTCAAAGAATACGGTTTTATTCCACCGCCACCACATTCGCACCAAACTGGGACTCAGAAATAAAAAAATAAACCTCAGAACCCATCTGCTCATCCTATGAAGAATAGCGGTTATCGCCCACTATTTACCTGCTATTTTATCAACTTGACATTCTTGCTCGTTAAAACGATAATAATTTCTAAGGATCCATCCACCACTGTAAATACTTAGGCAGAACAATCCAACGGCTTAAAATTAAAATCAAATTATACTCTCGTAGAAATTTTTCACAATATTATGAATGCAATTTATTTTTTTAACTTTCAAACGAAATATTAAGGACACTTTTTAAATTGGCACGATTGTGGTATCAGGCCTTGAACCCGGCCACCATCTTCAGCTGTCACACAAACCAGGTTGAGCCCATATGACCACCTTATCCATTGAGAACGTTACGCTCACTTTCGGCGGACTGAACGCGCTTTCCGATGTAAACATGACCATTGAACCGGGGCTGATCACCTCCATCATCGGGCCCAACGGTGCCGGCAAAACCAGCATGCTAAATTGCATCTCAGGTTTTTACCATCCTACCTCCGGAGAGATCCGCTACGGCGACCGGCATCTTTCAAAGGCAAGCCCACACCAGGTCTCGAGTATGGGCATCGCCCGCGCGTTTCAAAACTTGGAATTGTTCAGCGGCATGACGGTGCTGGACAATCTGCTGCTGGCCAGGCATCAAAAACTTCATTACAACGTTCTCCAAGCCATGATCTTTTTCGGAAAAACCTCCAAAGAGGAGTCGAAAAACCGTCAGTATGTGGAAGAGGTCATTGATTTCATGGAACTCGAACCATACCGAAATAGCACAGTGGGCAATCTGGCCTATGGCATCCAGAAACGGGTTGAGGTCGCCAGGGCACTCACCTTGGGCCCTCAATTGCTGCTACTGGACGAACCGATGGCAGGCATGAATATCGAAGAGAAGGAGGACATGGTGAGGTTCATCATCGACATTCAGAAAGAGCGCGAGGCTACCGTGGTCCTGGTGGAGCACGATCTGGGTGTGGTCATGGACATCTCGGACCGTATCTATGTACTCGATTTCGGCGAGTTGATCGGCTCCGGAACGCCTGAAGAGGTCGTAAAAATTCCCAAGGTGGTCGACGCCTACATTGGAGAAGAATAGCCCCGATGGAAGATACACGTAAACTGCTCGACTTTACCATTCCGCAGCTGTTGCGCTGGCGGGTCAAAGAGACCGGCACGAAGGTTGCTCTTCGTGAAAAGGATTTTGGATACTGGAACAACTACACGTGGAACGACTATTACGACTACGTGAGAAAAGTCGCCCTGGGACTTTCCAAGATCGGGTTGCGAAAGGAAGAGGTGATTATTCTCATCGGGGACAACATCCCGGAAATGCTCTTCATCGCCCTCGGCGCCCAGTCCATCGGGGCAATTTCGGCTGCCATTTACCAAACCACCATGCCCGAGGAGATCGCTCAGCTCCTCGACTACCTCAAAGCCACGGTCGTCTTTTGCAACGACCAGGAGCAGGTAGACAAGATCGTCGACATACGAGACCGCGTCCCGGGCGTCAGGAAAGTGATTTACGAAGACCCCCGAGGGATGCGGAGCTACAGGGCCGACGACTGGTTCATGTTCATCGAAGATCTCTACCGCTTGGGAGAAACAGCCCATGGGGAAGACGAGAACCGCTTCGAGTCACTGGTGGATCAGGGCTCACCCGACGATATCTGCCACCTCTGTCTGACTTCCGGGACAACAGGTCTTTCCAAAGGAACCATGTTGACCCATAAGAACTATATCAACATGGGGCTCCAGCTGACCGAGGCCGACCCCCTCGAGGATACCGACGAATACGTCTCCTTTCTGCCTTTTGCCTGGATCGGTGAGCAGATGAACTCCTTCGGCGTGGCCATGGCCACGGGGATCACGATCAACTTCCCCGAATCGGTGGAAACGGCCATGGAAGACCTCAAGGAGATCGGTCCCCATTTCATGTTCGGCGCGCCGCGGATCTATGAAACCATCCGCTCCCAGATTTGGCTCAAGATCGACGAGTCCTACTGGCTGAATCGCCTGGTTTACGGAAAATTCATCAAAATCGGCGAAAAGGCCGCCCGATACCGGATGAGCGGCGAACAGATGCCCGCATCCCTGCGTTTCTTGGCTTGGCTGGGCGACCAGGTGCTGTTTCGCCCGCTGATCAACCAGATTGGTTTCATGCGCCTGCGCCGAGCTTATACCGGCGGGGCCGCTCTGGGTCCCGAACTCTTCACCTTCTACCAGGCCATCGGGGTCAACCTGAAGCAGATCTATGGGCAAACCGAAATCGTGGGCATCGCCTACATGCACAGAGACGGCGATGTACGCCCCGATACGGTGGGCAAACCCTTGCCGGGTACCGAGTGCAAAATCTCCGAAGATGGCGAGATCCTCTCCCGCTCACTGTCGGTGACGCCGGGATACTACAACTTGCCCGAAAAAACCGCAGAACTCCTCGAGGGGGGTTGGCTGCACTCCGGTGATGCCGGCTACATCGACGACAATGGCCATCTGGTGGTCATCGACCGGGTGTCCGACGTCATGCACAACAAAAAAGGGGACATGTTCAGCCCTATGTTCCTGGAAAACAAGCTCAAGTTCAGCCCTTACATCAAGGAAGCGGTAATATTTGGGAACGAACAGGACTATGTGGCGGCCTTGATCAACATCGACCCCATTGTGGTCAGTAAATGGGCCGAAGACCGCGGCATCTCCTACACCACCTATATGGATCTTTCGGCTAACCCCGAAATAGCTGGGCTGGTCAAGGAACAGGTGGCCGAAATCAATTCGCGGGCTGAAAAAGAACACTTCAAGATCAAACGGTTTGCCATTTTATACAAGCTGCTGGACATGGACGACGGCGAGTTGACCAAAACGGGAAAGATCCGCCGCAAATTCGTACGGGAAAAATACCAGAACCTTTACGATGCCCTCTACGATGAAAGCATCAGCGAAAAGGAGGTCGAGGCCTTCTTCCAGTACCAGGACGGACAATCAACCAAGGTTAAAACCAAGATTTCATTTTATACCATGGAAGGGTTCTGATGAGTTACTTTTTTCAACTGGTGGTCAGCGGAATCGTGGTGGGCTCGATCTACGCCCTGTCCGCCCTTGGTTTTGTCTTGATCTATAAATCCAGCAAGGTGCTGAACATCGCCCATGGGCAGATTATCGCTTCCGGGGCCTTCATCACCTATGCGCTCACCGTGTTTGTAGGCATCCACATTGTGCTCTCCTTTTTGATGAGCATGGTGATCACCTTTTTCCTGGCCATGAGTGTCGAACGCATATTTTTAAGGCGTCTGATCGGCGAGCCCATCATATCGGTGATCATGGTCACCATCGGCCTGATGTCCATCATCGACGGCATCATCTACCTGACACCCTTTGGCGCGGAAAATTTTTCTTTCCCTGAATTTTTTCCCAAAACCCCCATATCGTTCTGGGGGCTCTCCATGTCATGGACCCAAATGGTGGGCGTGGTCATCACGTTTACACTGATTGGCGCCTTCACCTGGTTTTTCAAGAAATCGACCATCGGGATCTCCATGCGGGCGGTGTCGGACGATCAGTTCGCCTCCATGTCCATCGGTATTTCGGTACCCAAGGTGTTTGGCCTGGCCTGGGCCACGGCGGGCCTTACCGCCGCCGCCGCCGGGGGCATTATCGGCAACATCACGGGACTGAATTTCAATGTGCTGCAATCCTTCGGCATCATCGTGTTCCCGGTGGTGATCGTAGGCGGGTTGGATTCCATTTACGGAGCGATTGTGGCCGGTATCATCATGGGCCTGATTCAGCAGTTTGCCAGCGGGTACCTGGATGGCAAATGGGGGCTTTTCGGTACCGCCGATGTTCTGCCCTATATCATTCTGCTGATCATCCTGCTGTTCAAACCCCACGGCCTTTTTGGCATACATGAAATAGAGCGGGTGTAGGCGATGTCCGAAAATCGATGGTTAGCCACGGGTAACTTCTTTACCTCCTACAAGGCCGAACAGCGCATCTTCCTGACGCACACCGACCGCCTGGTTTTCGTGTGTTTCCTGATATTGATGTTTGTCTGGCCGCTGATTTTCGAGGTCAGTAGCAAATACATGCTGGTCATCGACAGCATTCTCATTGCCATCGTGGCGGTATACGGGCTGAACCTGCTGACCGGTTTTGCCGGCTTGATATCCATCGGCCATGCCGCCTTTGTGGGTGTTGGCGCCTACACCCTGGCGAGTTTCGCCCGGGTTCTGGGCAGTGACCATGTGCTGCTGACCCACTGCTGGCCGCTGATGATTGTCCTGGCCGGCTGTGTGGGAGCGGTTTTCGGGGCCATCGTCGGACTGCCGTCATTGCGTTTGAAGCATCTCTACCTGGTGATCGCCACCCTCTCTTTCCAGATGATCTTTCTGTGGATCATCAACTTTATGCGCTTTTTCAACCAGGGTCAGACCATCGCCATCGGCCGGGTGTTCTGGTTTACCGGTAAAGTGGGTCGCAAGGATCACTACCTTTTCTGGTATTACGTCATCCTAGTCCTGGTCGTGATTTTGGGGTTTGCCGTGCGCAACCTGCTGCGCAGCAAGCATGGAAGGTGCCTGGTGGCCGTCAGGGACAACGACCGGGCAGCCGATGCCATGGGCATGCACCCCGGATTTACCAAGGTGTATGCCTTTGCCCTGTCAGGATTCTTCGCGGGCATCGCCGGGGCCCTGCACGCCTACCTGTGGCGGGGGGTAGGCTTCGAATCGTTCACCCTGCACCACTCCATCTCCTATTTGGCCATGGCCATCGTGGGCGGCCTGGGCACCCTGATGGGCACATTCTTCGGCCCGGTGGCCATTTTGATGCTGGAGCTGCAGGTGGAACACATTGCCGAATTGGTGGGGCACTACATCACGGCCGTTGGCGATGTGGCCACGGCCTTTCGGCCGCTCTCCTTCGGTCTGGTCATCGTGTTGTTCCTGATGTTCGAACCTCGGGGGATCGCCAACTGGTGGCGAATCACCCGATCGTATTTCAAGCTGTGGCCGTTTCGTTACTGATATGCATGCAGTCGTGTAGAACCGATCGTTGCGTTAACATAGATGATCACTTGATTTCATTGGATAACCACAACAAAAGGGAGGCAGAAATGAAGGTCAAACAGGTCACGATCGTGCTGGTTGCATTGTCTTTTCTACTGGTAGCAGGATTTTCCATTCCGGCCATGGCCGGAGAAACCTACAAAATGGGCCTCTCCATCGCCATCACCGGCCCCACATCGGATGTTGGCAGCCCCTACTCAAAAGGGGTTGAAGACTATGTCAAATATGTCAACGACGAAAAACTCCTGGGTGATGACAAGCTGGAGTGCTTCATCCGCGATGACGGTTACAAGACCGAAATTACCAAGAGAAATTTCGAAGAGTTCCTGGGTGAAGAGATCGTATTCTATCTGAACTACTCCACCGGCAGCACGATGGCTTTGCGCCAGGATTTTCAAGAGGAGAAAATCCCGGTCCTACCGGCATCCTTTCATGCCGGCAACCTGGAGGGAAACGATTATGTCTTTCTGCCCATCGCTTCCTATTCCAGCCAGGCGGTCGGCCTGGCCGAGTATGTGGCTGCAAACCACAAGGGTTCGGGCAAACCCAAGGTGGCCTTGTTTCTGCATCCCTCGGCCTTCGGACGCGCTCCCCGCGATGATGTTCAAAAATCAATCGAAGCAGGCCTGGCCATCGATCTGGTGGAAATCGTGGAACACGGCCAGGACCTGGACAACACCGCCATGCTCAGCCGCTTCCAGAGCAAGGGCGTGCAGTACGTGATCAGCCAGACCGTGCAGCCCCCCGTTGCCACCATGCTCAAGGGCGCCCAGAGCCTGGGCATGATTGCCACGACGTACGGCGAAGCCGGTAAGATCACCTTCCTGGGGTGTCATTATGGCGGTGGGCCTGCGCTTGTCTCTTTGGCCGGATCGGCTGCCGATGAGAACTACTATTGGACAACATCTTACAAAATGATGACCGCCGAGGGCCCGGGAAGGGACGAGCAGTTTGCCCTGGCCAAACGATATGGCCGGGATGAGGATGTGGCCAAGGATGCCAACTATACCAACGGCATCATGGTCGCCCAGGTTGCCGTAGAGACCATCCGGCGCGCCAAAGCAAAAGGCAAAAAGATAACCCGTGCGGCCTTGTACGAGGAACTGCTGGCCATGAACGGGGACAATGCCTACAATTCGTTAACCACCGTGGGTCCGGTGACATTCTCGAAAACGGATCGCGAAGGTGTGGACACCCTGCAGCTTTACGTTTCCAAGGGTGGTCTATTCTATGAAATCGGTGCACCGTTTGAGTCCGAGTATGTGAAGAAAATTAAAAAATAATATCCCTGCGCGATATGATGAAACACATGCTTTGCTGCATCTAAACCAAAGGGAGGGTTGCTTTGGCAACCCTCCCTTAAGAAACGAAAAAAATGACTGAGCAATCATCCAATGGCCACCTGCTGGACGTCAACAATATCGAAGTCGTCTACAACGACATTGTCCAGGTATTGCGCGGTGTCAGTCTGAGCGTGCCCGAAGGCGGTATCGTTTCTCTACTGGGCACCAACGGTGCCGGCAAGACGACCACACTCCGGGCCATCAGCGGTCTGCTCAAGCCTGAAAACGGTTTTATCAAGGACGGTTATGTCAAATTCGATGGAAAAGACATCACCAATGTCCTGGGAACGCACGTGGTCAAACTTGGCGCCGTGATGGTACCGGAAGGACGCCGGGTGTTCAAACATCTCACCGTTGAAGAAAATATACGCGTCGGGTCCATCACCCGAAAAGACGGGTCCCAAAAGATTCGCGCGGACAATGACAAGATGTACGATCACTTCCCGCGGCTTTCCAAAATCACCCACCGGCTGGCCGGGTACTGCTCCGGCGGAGAGCAGCAGATGATCGCCATTGCCCGGGCACTGATGGCATCACCTAAAATGCTCATGCTGGACGAACCATCCCTGGGCCTGGCACCCCTGCTGGTCAAAGAGATCTTCGAAAACGTCGCAACCATCAACCGGGAATTGGGCACGACCATTCTGGTGGTCGAGCAAAATGCCAAAATCGCACTGCAGGTGTCCGATTACGCCTACATCATGGAGTCGGGCAAAATCGTCCTGGAAGGTCCGTCCAAGGGACTCAAGAAAAACCCGGATGTCAAGGAATTCTACATGGGCATCACCCAGGGTGGCGGACGAAAATCCTTCAAAGAAGTCAAGTCCTACAAGCGGCGCAAACGCTGGATGTAAGTGTTTGAAGGTTCAGCGGTTCAAGGTTCAGGGTTCAACGGTTCGACATTTAATTCAGATTTGAACCGTCGACATGTCAAACCTTAACGTTTGGTGCGAATTGAGTTAAAAAAAAACTCTGGCACAGTAGACGGCGGAATAATTCGATTGAGAGATCCCCTGAGAATGATTAATTCCTTGGGTTTCAGCAAAATGAACCCTGAACCCTGAACCTGTGAACCCTTACCCTTGGAGAAAGGGCGTATAATCATGAAGTTTCTCGTTGCCTACAATGGTTCAACAGAGTCAAAAGCCGCCCTTGATCTGGCGATAACGCATGCGTCGACCTTCAAGGCCAAGGTGATTGTCATCACCAGCATGGAAGGCGGCCACAGCGAAAAACCTGAAGACATCGCCCGGGTGAACCAGGAACTGAAGTGGGTCCGGCAGCAACTCGAGAATCGCCGGCATCGATCACGAAGTACACGAAACGGTCAGAGGCCTTTCTCCGGGTGAAGATATCGTTATCTTTGCCCTGGAAAACAACATCGACCAGATCTTCGTGGGCATCGAAAAAAAATCAAGAACCCGGAAACTGCTTGCTTGGCTCGACGGCTCAATACATCATTCTAAAAGCCACTTGTCCGGTGACCACCACCAAGTAGTCTGACGACTCCGTATACGAATCCGGCAAATGCCATTGACGCTTCACCCGATGGGGAGGCGCTGCCTGAAAAGGGTGTCACTCTCATACCGGGTGAAGCTTGATCTTTTTGCCGCAGGCCGATACGAAATGCCCAATAACAGTAAAAGGAGCATAAACCATGGGGCTTTACGATTTTTCCCTGTATGACCTGATCTGTCGCAACGCCCGGTGTTTCCGGAACCGGCCGGCCTGGTTCGAAGCCGACGCCGGCACGACGACAACCTTCGGGCAATTCAAGATGCAGGTGGATCGGCTGGCCGCCGGTCTGCAGCAGGCCGGAATCAAAACCGGGGACCGCATCGGCGTCGTGGGAAAAAACAGCCTGGGCTTTTTTCAGATTTATGGCGCCGCTGCCGCCCTGGGAGCCATTGTGCTGCCCATTAACTGGCGCCTTTCCGCCGATGAGATGGCCTTTAACCTCAACGACTGCACGCCGGCTGTGGTCTTTACCGATGACGAATTTGGCGACGTGGTGTCAGGCATCCGGGATCGGCTGCCCTCGGTCAGGCGACTACTTCAGCCTGAACGATACCGGCCCCTTCGATGCCTTCCGCAAGCTGATGGTTGATGCGCCCCTCTCCGTTGAACCGGTCGACGCCGACGTCGGTCTGGTGATCATCCACACGGCGGCCGTCGCCGGCCGACCGCGGGGTGCACTGGTGAACCACACCAATCTGCTGTGCGCCAGCCTGCACCTCAACTACTGCTTCGGCCTGTCGCCGGAAGACGTTCACCTGAACCTGCTGCCCCTGTTTCACGTGGGTGGCCTGTTCATGGCCGTCAATGCCTTTCACGCCGGAGCGATGAATGTCAACATGAGCAAGTTTGACGCCGACCGAGGCCGTTGAACTGATCCAGGCCAAAAAGGTCTCCGTGTTTTTTGATTTCTCACCGATTCTCGGTTCCATTCTGGATGAGCAGGCAAAAACGGGGGCCGACATATCATCGCTGCGGGCCGTCATGGGACTTGAAGCACCGGAAACCATCGAGCGTTACCAGAAGCGGACCGGGGGCTGTTTCTACAACATGTACGGCCAGACGGAAACCTCTTTAATCACCAGCATGGGCCGCTACGATGATCGGCCCGGTTCAGCCGGACGACCCATCCCTTTGGGCCTGGTGGAACTGGTGGATGAAGCGGACCATCCCGTGCCGACGGGGGAAGTGGGCGAGATCACCCTCAAAGGCCCCATGGTATTCAAAGGATACTGGCACCTGGACCAGGACAATGCCCACACCTTCCGCAACGGGCGGCATCACACCGGTGACCTGGGCCGCTTCGATGAAGACGGGTTCCTGTGGTACGCCGGCCGCAAGCCGGAAAAGGAGTTGATCAAACCCGGCGGCGAGAACGTCTATCCGGCGGAGGTGGAAAAAGTGATTCTAGCGCATCCGGCGGTGGCAGAGACCATGGTCTTCGGCGTGCCGGATCCCAAGTGGAAGGAAGGCATCAAGGCGGTCTGCGTGTTGAAAGCCGGACAGCAGCTGACTAAAAAGGAACTCATCGAATTCGTGGGTGGTCGCATCGCCCGCTACAAAAAACCACAGTATGTGCAGTTCGTGGAATCACTCCCGGAAAAAAATGGCAGTATCGATCGGGAAGTCATAAAGGCCCTTTACGGAGGAGAGCAGACCCACAACGATTGACGAGGAGGCCTTGGATGAACATCCTCACCATTTTGGGAAGTCCACGCATGAAAGGCAACACAGCTGGCGCACTGGATATGGTGGAACAGGAACTGGCGGGCAGGCATCAGGTGGAACGGCTCGCCATTGCCTCCGTGAAAGTCAATGGATGTCTGGGATGCAGGGCGTGTCAGAAAGTAACCGACCGGCCAGGATGCGTCCAAAAGGATGACGCGGTTGCCGTATTCGAACGCATGATGACCGCCGATGCCGTGATTTACAGCAGCCCACTTTACTGCTGGAACTTTTCCGCCCAGATGAAGGCGCTCATCGACCGTCACTTTTGCCTGGTCACGGGTTACGGCACCGTCAACCATCGGTCCCTGATCGCCGAAAAGCCCGCCGCCTTGCTGGTGACCTGCGGCGGGCCGGTGAAAGGCAACGCCGATGTTATCCAGACGGTCTTCGACCGGGTGGGTAAGTATGGCAAAGCCCGGGTCGTGAACAAGACCGTCATCCCCTTTTGCACGACACCGGACGCCTTGGGAGAGGAGGCCCGTGCCGCCGCCCGGAAACTGGCCGGAGACATCAGCGGTGCGTTAAGACAGTCGTCTTGACAGTTCATCCATTGACACCGACCGATGGGGTGGGCAACACCCTATGAGGCGCGATACTTCCCGTTTTCTTCAACGATTCGGTCTTCCTCAAGCAACAGGGCCAGGTTCTTACGAATCATTTGGGTTTCGAATATCTGTTGAAGCGTGCCGTCGGGCATTCGGTTCCTGTAAAAGGGTGAATTTTTGACCATCGCTTCTAAGCTCATTCCTTTGCGGCACAATTCGAATACCGCCGCTTTCTGTCGGTCAAAAGCCTTCAGGTAATGATCGAAGGCCGCATCGGCATCCGAACGAGCGATCGGCAGTTTATGGGAGGCACAGATATGACGGTAGGGCAGGTTACGGAGCATCGACACGCTTTCTCGAAACCGATGGATGTCGCCTTCCGGGTTTCCGTACCACGGCCCGAACCCGGTGAAATCGATATCGATGGAAAACAGCGTCCCCGAACGCTTCTCCAGAAAGCAATAATGATCATCCAGGTGGCCCGGTGCATAAATCGCCTGGAGCTGAATGGAGCCAAAATCCAAGACTTCACCGTCGACAAATTGGTGATCCGGTCGGCGCATGGGATGGATGCCAAGGCGACTCGAGGCCACCCACGTCCAGTATTGCGCCTCCTGACGGCCTTCGACGAATCGCTGCCCGAGCAGTCGCAAGTCACCCACCGACGCCGGGGTCTGGGCCGGCAATAACAGCTGCCGATCGTTCAGCACATGCCATGACAGAATATGGTCGGGATGGGAATGGCTGATGATCAGGGTGTCGATGCGCGTCCGGCGATCGATCTCACCGATTCGTTCGGCGCCGATACCGGCATCGATGAGCACGGTCCGGTCCCCAATCATCAGGAACCCGTTGCAGTGGGGAAACCGGCCGTTTTCAGGTCCATGAACCAGCCAAAGGTCCTTGGCAACCGGTTGGAGAAAATGAATATCATCAAGGTGCTTCATCGAATTAAAAACCCATATCTAACGGTGTTGATCGGTTGTTTGAAAACCTGTTGATACCCCATTTCTGATCAGTTGAAAAGGGCCGGCACCCGTGCGAGGCCGGAGATAGTTGTCGACTCGGCAACCAGGCATGCGTCATGAATCAAGGCGTGCAAGGCAATGCCTGGACTGAAAACGGCATCGAGACGCGCCTTTTCATGACCCACGCACCAGAGGTCCCCCTCCCAGCAACCGATACCTTAGGGTAAGGGTTTCCGGTTTTTTTAACCCCCCGGGCATGATATAAAACCGCTATTAGAAATTGTATTGAACCCTCCCCGCGGCAAGCTGCGGGGAATGTTCTGCCTGAAACGGCAGTGCTGCGCAGCACCGTAAGGATGAAAATCGATTTATGGTTCGCTCGCTAACCCCGCCGCAAGCGGCGAGGAATGCGCGCGCTATCGCGGTTCAACGACTGCAGCATCAGAAAGCGCTGGAAGGACAATCATGAAACCGATGTTATTCAAGAATGTGGCCATCGAGGCGGTGGCCTGTGCACTACCGACGACGATCATTACCTCTGCCGAGATAGAGTCGCAGCTTTCGGCCACGTTGGACCGCATCGGTATCAAGCCCGGGATTATCGAAGGACTCTCAGGCATCCGGGAGCGGCGCTTCTGGGACATCGACCAGCAGGCCAGCGACGTGGCCACCCTGGCTGCCGAAAACGTGTTGGAGCAAACCGGCGTTCCCCGCGAGGCCATCGGTTGCTTGATCAGCACCTCGGTCTCCAAAGACTATATCGAGCCATCCGTGGCCAGCCTGGTGCACGGCAATCTAAAACTTGCCGACCACTGCATCAACTATGACCTGGGCAACGCCTGCCTGGGTTTTGTCAACGCCATGGCCAGCATGGGCATGATGATCGACGCCGGTCTGGTCGACTACGGACTCATCGTAGATGGGGAAAATTCACGGGAAGTGGTCGAGGCGACCATCCAACGGCTGCGGCGACCGGATGCCAAGGCGGAGGCCTTCAGGGACCAGTTCGCGACCCTCACTTTAGGCTCCGGAGCGGTGGCCATGATCCTATGCCACAGGCGATCTGTCCACATCCGGCCACGTGGTCAACGGGTCTGTGACTCGCGCGGCCACGCGCCACAGCCGCCTCTGTCTGGGACAGCGGGACCGGATGACCGCCGATGCGTCCAAGGTACTGATCTTTGGCGTGGAACTGGCCAAGAAAACCTGGGACTTGGCCAGCATCAGCCTGAACCGCTGGAGCGATGCGCAAATCAACGCCTACATACCCCACCAGGTAAGCCGGCGAAACATGGACGTGCTCAACGACAAACTGGGGTTGACCCCGGAAAAACATCATCTGAACTTTCCCACCCTGGGCAACATCGGTCCGGCAGCCGTGCCCATCACCTTAGGTCAGGCCGCCGAATCCGGCCGAATCCGAGCGGGCGACCACGTGGCGCTCATGGGGATCGGCAGCGGCCTCAACTGCTCCATGATGAGCGTGACCTGGTAGGCAGGCCATCCGCTGCCGGTTGGCAGCAAAAAGCACCGCTGGTTACTATTGCAGCTTGCCTGATAGGAGTCTTAACCGATCGGATCATTTTCAATCGACCCACGATAGGCTTGCCTGCGCAATCCATATTTGCGCATCTTGTAGTGAATCAGCTGCCGCGATACATTCAGCATCCTTGCGGCTGAGGAAACATTGCCACCGGCTGTCCTCAGGGCGTCATCGATCATCTTCCGTTCCTGTTCCTGCCGTCGTTCCCGCAGGTCCCGCACACCGGCTCCGGGGGGTGCTGTACCAAAGTTGGGGCTGTCGGTTTTCTCGACCGGTGAGGTCGCCGGACGATCCACCGGCATCACGTGCAGTGGCGGGCCTTCATCACGAATCTGATGCAGAAGCAGATGCGGCGGCAGGTGGGAAATGCGCAGGGTCATGTCCGGCCCGATGGTGTTCATGGCCCCTTCAATGAGATGTTCGAGTTCACGGACGTTTCCCGGCCAGTGATAGGTTCGAAAAAACTGCATGACCGGTTCGCTGACCGCGCACACCTTTTTGCCAAGGGCCAGATTATTTTTGTAAATGAAATGGCGGGCCAGCGTTTCGATCCCTTCCGGCTGTTCGCGCAAGGGGGGGATGGCAATGTAAACCACCGCCAGACGGTAATACAGATCCATACGCAGCTGCCGTTCGCGAATGGCCTTGTGGGGGGGTATGTTAACGGAGCTGATGATTTTCAAGGATACGGGGACTTCACCGGAGGCCCCGACACGCCGGATTTTTTTCTCCTGCAGCACGCGCAGCAGTTTTGACTGAAGGGCAATGGGCATCGAATTGATCTCATCCAGAAAAAGCGTGCCGCCGTTGGCCTGTTCGAAGAGACCCCTCTTGTCTATGGCACCGGTGAACGCCCCCTTTACCGTTCCGAATAGAAGACCCTCAAGCAGCGTGTCCGGAATCGCCGCGCAATTGATGCCCACAAAGGGATTTTCCCTGCGGGGACTGTAGTTGTGAATGCTCTGGGCAAACATTTCTTTGCCCGATCCGGTTTCACCAAAGAGCATCACCGGTGAACTGCTCTCCGCAGCCAGACGGGCCATGGTCAGGGCGTGGAGAATGCTATTTTCCACACCCATGATATCGGAAAACTGGTATCGGGTGCCATTGGCCAACTCCGGAGGCGTGCTCGGCGACAGGGTGGAAAAACCGGATATGACCTTTTCCAGTAGATTGTAGTTTTTTACAAAACAGATGGCGCCCGCCAGCGCTCCGTTGAGGTGCAGCGGGAAGACACTGTGGATCGTGTTGGCCAGTTTACCTTTGCAGGTCCGGTAAAAAAAAAGCCTGCCGAAAATGGGTGTGTCGGCTTCCAGGCACCTGAATATCATGCTGTCATGCCAGTCCAACCGATAGATGTCTGCCACCCGCTTGCCGATCACATTTGCCGGGCGCAGATCGTCAATACTCGCCTGGGCTTCGTTGTAAAACAGGATGCGCCCGCAGGTGTCGGTGATGATGATGCCTTCATCAAAGGCATCGAACACCGGCAAAAAATCGAAGTTGTCGAGGTGAGGCAAAACAGGTCGATTCGCGGATTGGTCAGACAACATCATTCTCCATGGTTGGTTATTTAGGGTAAGTTTTCAATAAAGGCATTATATGTAAAAAAATTAGTCAATGAAAACATTTTTCCACTAAAATTTGTACGATTTCTTGTCGGTTTTCATGTTCAAACGGTCAGCCCTCCTGCGAAAAACCCATCCATTGACCGACATACTTTTGTCGCAATATTTAAATATATAATTTTTCCAGTATCTTTGACGTATTTCTGCCTGCCTGATGTGAAAAACCGGGGGTGTCGGCTATCTTTTTGGTAAACCGGTCCGGCATGGCATGCAACCTGCTCTGTAAGCATCGTAACATCCAATGGGTGGGAAGTATTTCAGACGACAACACCGCAAGATCCTATCCCGTGCCTATTCAGGTGCCGCCATTAACCGCAACAAGGAGGATCGATCATGTATGACCGCATGCAAACGTTCACCGCGAACCAGATGACCCGGATTCACGACGCATCCATGGAACTGCTGTCCAGCGTCGGTGTGGCCTTCAATGAACCCGAAGCCTTGGAGATCTTCGCATCCAACGGGTTCAAGGTGGATGGAAAAACGGTTTTCATGACCGAGGCCCAGATACAAAAAGCGCTCGAGACTGCCCCTTCACGATTCACGGTGACTGCACGGAATCCGGAAAAAAGCGTTGCCGTGGGAGAGGACGATTTTGTTTTTGCACCCGGCTACGGTGCGCCCTTTATCGCCCTGCCGGACGGCAGTCAGCGGGAAGCCACCATGGCGGACTATGACAATTTCTGCAAACTGATCCAGACCTCCAAAACGATGGACATGAACGGGTTCATGATGGTGGAGCCGGGCGATGTGGCGCCTGCGACCGCCCACCTGGACATGATTTTCTCCAGCATCGTGTTGTGCGACAAACCTTTTATGGGAAGTCCGGTATCCAAACAGGGCGCCCGGGACTGCATCGAGATGGCATCCATCATATGGGGCGGCAAAGACAAACTTATCGCCACTGGACCGGTTTCGGTGTCCCTGATCAATTCACTGTCGCCGCTTCAGTTTTCCGACGAGATGGCCGGCTCCCTGATTGAACTGGCCAGGGCCAACCAGGCCTGCGTGATCGCCTCGCTGATTATGGCGGGATCGTCCGGGCCGGTGACCCTCTCCGGCGTATTGGCCTTGCAGAATGCCGAGATCCTGGCGGGCATCACCCTGGCACAACTGGTCAATCCCGGTGCACCGGTGGTCTATGGATCCACATCCTCGGCGATGGATATGCGTACCGGCGGATTGGCCATCGGCTGTCCGGAATTGTCCATGGTGGTTTCGGCCACTGCCCAGATGGCGCGGTTTTACAAGCTCCCCAGCCGTAGCGGGGGCGGCCTGACCGATGCCCATTTCCCTGACGGGCAGGCTGCGGCGGAATCCACCCTGGCCCTGTCTACCGCTGCCCGCAGCGGCATCAACTTCATTCTGCATTCGGCTGGAATATTGGGTTCTTATATTGCCATGAGTTTTGAAAAATTCCTGATGGACGAGGAGATGTGCGGGATCATCCGCAAGCTGATCAAACCCATCGACGTCTCCGCTGAGGCCATCGATGTAGAGATGATTAAAAGCGTGGGCATCGGCGGCCAGTACCTGACCCAGCCCAAAACATTCAAGCTGTGTCGCACGGAATTCTACATGACCGACTTTTTAAACCGGCAGAATTATGCCGGCTGGAGGGCTGCCGGTTCCAAGCGCATCGACCAGGTCGCTGCCGAGAGCCTGAGCCGTCGCTTGGCCGCTTATGAAAAGCCCCCCATCGACCCGGATGTGGAAACGGCGTTGGCTGCTTACGTTGCCAGGCGCAAGAATAAATCTTGACGGTGGGCACCAGTTCACCTATGGGTCAGCCTTAATATGGGGTTTCAATTTTACCAGTTGAAATATTATAAATCGACCAAGATACAGCACCATCATCGCTAAAATCCTATCACCCACACTCAGGAGGTTCATTTATGACCACCCAGGACATCTTCAACGCAGTACTGGCATTTGACGAGGCGACGGTAATCGCCAAGACCCAGGCGGAGCTTGATGGCGGCACGGACATCGGTGCTATCTTGAACGACGGGCTGATCAGCGCCATGGACGAGGTCGGCGAACGCTTTTCCGCCGGCGAGCTCTTCGTGCCCGAGATGCTCATGGCCGCCCAGGCCATGAAGGCGGGCCTGAAGATCCTAAAGCCCCACCTTAGCGCCGGCCAGAGCAAGAGCAAGGGCGTCGTGGTCATCGGCACGGTCAAGGGCGACCTGCACGACATCGGCAAGAACCTGGTCTCGATGATGATGGAAGGGGCCGGCTTCGAGGTGGTCGACCTGGGGGTGGACGTGGAGAGTGAGAAATTCGTCAAGACGGCGGCGGAAAACAGCGCCGACGTGATCGCCCTGTCGGCGCTGTTGACCACGACCATGCCGTCCATGGAGAGCACGGTCAAGGCGGTCAAAGAGGCAGGCATGGCCACCCGCACGATCATCGGCGGCGCACCGGTGACCCAGGCCTTTGCCGACCAGATCGGCGCGGACGGCTACAGTGCCGATGCACCGGGAGCGGTCAAGCTGGTCAAGCAACTGGTGGCGTAAGTCAGACTGACGGTGAAGGTCGGAGGTGTTTAGCGGAGGGCGCTTCGAGGCCTGATACCCAGAACGCTAAACCCAACCCGAACCCAGGAACCCGAACCCAGGAACCAGAGACCCGAACCCCGAACCCGGAGCAAACCATGATCATCATTGGAGAACTGATCAATGCCAGCCGCAAGGCGATCAAGGCGGCCATCGAGGCGCAGGATGCGGCGGCCATTCAACAGGTGGCCGCCGACCAGGCCGCGGCCGGCGCGGATTACATCGACGTCAACGCGGGCATCTTCGTGGGCAAGGAGCCCGCGTACCTCAAGTGGCTGGTACAGACCGTGCAGCAGACGACGGACAAGCCCTGCGCCATCGACAGCCCGGACCCTTTGGCCATCGAGGCGGCCCTTGCCGCCCACCGGGGCACGCCCTTGATCAACTCGATCAGCCTGGAGAAAGCGCGCTATGACAAGCTCATGCCGATCATCGCCGGCACGGACATGAAGGTGATCGCTCTTTGCATGAGCGATGCAGGCATGCCTCAGACGGTGGACGACCGCATGCGCATTGCCGACGAACTGGTGGGCGGGCTGATCAAGAACAACATCCCGGTGGAAAACATCTTCGTGGATCCGCTGGTGCAGCCTTTGTCTGTGGACAAGAGCTTCGGGGTGGAGTTCATCAACACCATCGAAAAGATCGTGGCGACCTTTCCCGGCATCCACACGGCCTGCGGACTGAGCAACATCAGCTACGGCCTGCCGGCGCGCCAGTTCATGAACCGGACCTTCATGACCATGGCGATCGCCAAGGGTCTTGACGGGGCGATCATCAACCCGCTGGACGGCCGCATGATGGCCACGATCATCGCCGCCGAAGCCCTGGCCGGACGCGACAACTTCTGCATGAACTACCTCAAGGCCTTTCGGGCCGGCATGTTCGAGGGGTAATTGAAATTAAAAAAGGCCCGGACCCTTTGGAACTGCGGATCCGGGCCTTCTTTTTCCACGCTTCACGCCTGCGCATCTGCGTCCCCTTTCGCCGCTTTTAAAATCCGCGTTCAAATTGTCACCAAATATGATAATATACCGTGTTGATTAACCATCTTTACCCGATACAACCATTTCATTGAGAGGAAAAGCGATCGATGAGCACCGATCCCAATAAAGTCATCTATTCCATGATGCGCGTCAGCAAATTCTACAATAAAAAGCCAGTTATCAAGGATATCTCCCTGAGTTACTTCTATGGGGCCAAAATTGGTGTGCTGGGTCTTAACGGCTCCGGGAAAAGCACCCTGCTGAAAATAATGGCCGGTGTAGACAAGGACTTCAACGGTGAAACCATCCTATCCAAAGGTTACACCATCGGCTATCTGGAGCAGGAACCGCTGGTAGACGAAACCAAGACCGTACGGGAAATCGTCCAGCAGGGCGTGCAGGAGACAGTTGACCTGTTAGATGAATTCAACCGCATCAATGAACGCTTTGCCGAACCCATGTCCGATGCAGAGATGGACAAACTGATTCAGCGCCAGGGCGAAGTCCAAGAGAAACTCGACGCCATGGATGCATGGGACCTGGATTCCCGACTGGAGATGGCCATGGACGCCCTGCGATGCCCTCCCGGTGACACATCGGTGAATGTCATCTCCGGCGGTGAACGTCGCCGGGTGGCCCTGTGCCGCCTGCTGCTCAAAAAACCGGACATCCTGCTGCTGGACGAACCCACCAACCACCTGGACGCCGAATCGGTTGCCTGGTTAGAGCAGCATTTGCAGCAGTATGCCGGCACCATTATCGCCGTGACCCATGACCGCTATTTCCTCGACAACGTGGCCGGCTGGATTTTGGAACTGGATCGGGGCCAGGGTATTCCCTGGAAGGGCAACTACAGCTCCTGGCTCGAGCAAAAGCAGAATCGACTGGCCAACGAGGAGAAATCCGAAAGCGAGCGCCAGAAAACATTGAAACGCGAACTGGAGTGGATCCGCATGGCACCCAAGGGCCGGCGGGCCAAATCCAAGTCACGCATCACCTCATACGAAAAATTGATGGATCAGGAGCGCGAACGTCTGGCCAAGGATCTGGAAATCTATATTCCCCCCGGCCCCCGGCTTGGGAACCTGGTCATCCAGGCCAAGGGGGTGACCAAAGGTTACGGGGACAAGCTGCTGGTGGAAAACATGGACTTTTCCCTTCCCCCCGGCGGCATCGTGGGCGTTATCGGGCCCAACGGTGCCGGAAAGACCACCCTGTTTCGCATGATTACCGGTCAGGACCAGCCGGACAACGGATCGGTCGCTATCGGCGAGACGGTGAGTTTGGCTTATGTGGACCAGAGTCGCGATGTGCTGGACCCGGAAAAGAATATCTGGGAAATGGTTTCCGGCGGCCAGGATGCCATCGAGCTGGGCGACCGCCAGGTCAACTCCCGGGCTTACGTGGCCCGGTTCAATTTCTCCGGATCCGACCAACAAAAAAAAGTGGGCCTGCTTTCCGGGGGCGAGCGCAACCGGGTGCACCTGGCCCGCATGCTCAAATCAGGAGCCAACGTGTTGTTGCTGGACGAACCCACCAATGACCTGGATGTCAACACCATGCGGGCCCTGGAAGAGGCCCTGGAAAATTTCGGCGGCTGCGCCGTGGTCATCAGCCATGACCGCTGGTTTTTGGACCGCATCGCCACCCACATGCTGGCCTTCGAAGGCAACAGCCAGGTGGTCTGGTTCGAAGGTAATTACTCTGACTACGAGCAAGACCGGAAAAAAAGGTTGGGAGCGGCGGCGGATCAACCCCACCGCATCAAGTACCGGCAGTTGACGAGATAATGCAAACGGATTGACGCCCATGGATAAAATCAGGAGTTTGTTGACCCGATTTGTCGGATTTTTCACCACCACCATCTGGCGGGCACGCCGTGGTGAGCAGCCGGCTGTCCGGTGGCTGCTGATCCGGCTGGTGCGAACGGTGATTCTCTCTGTCCAGGACTTTGCCCGGCACCATGGACCCCTGCGGGCGTCGGCGCTGACCTTTTTCACGCTGCTTTCACTGGTACCGGTAGCCGCCATGGCATTCGGCATCGCCAAGGGGTTTGGATTCGAGCGACGGCTGCAGAAGGAGCTGCTGGACAAGTTTTCCGCCCAGCAGGAAGTGGTCGAGCAGGTCATCGGATTCGCCCAGAATATGCTGGACAACACCAAAGGCGGCATCATCGCCGGTATCGGCGTCGTCGTCCTGTTCTGGGCGGTCATCAGGGTGCTCAGCAACATCGAAAGTTCTTTCAACCACATCTGGGGTGTTCGGTCACGCACCTTTATCCGCAAATTGAGCGACTACCTGACCATCATGCTGGTCTGCCCCGTCCTGGTGATCATGTCCGGCAGCCTCACGGTATTCATCACCTCCCAGGTGTCGGCCATTACCGGCCGGTTCGAACTGCTGCAAATGGTGGGCCCCGCCATCTACGTGGGTCTCAAGTTGCTGCCCTACGCCCTGATCTGGGTGCTGTTCACCCTGATTTACATGGTCATGCCCAACACCCGGGTACGCTTCGACGGCGCCTTGCTGGCCGGTGTCATCGCCGGCTCCGCCTACCAGGTGATCCAGGCCGCCTACATCGACTTTCAGATCATCTTGGCCAAATACAACGCCATTTACGGCAGCTTTGCGGCCCTGCCCCTGTTTTTGTTGTGGCTGCAGATCAGCTGGTTTATCGTTCTTATCGGCGCGGAAATCTCCCATGCCTACCAGAACTCGGAAAATGTGGACGAGACAGCTGGCGGACGCGAGATGAGCATCTCCCAATCCAGACTCCTGGCCTTGATCGTCTGCCGTTACGTCGTACGCTTGTTTCAGCAGGGCCGGCCGGCTCAGACAACGACGCAGATTGCCCAAGCGCTGGCGTATTCACCGGCACTGGTGGACAACATATCCGATCTTCTGGTAAAAGGTAACATCCTGGTAAAAATCGACCGGGAGTCAGACAATGGGCAGGCGCTTCAGCCGGCCCGTGATATCGGCAATCTGACGGTCAACGCCGTGGTTGCCGCGCTTGAGGATGTGGGGAAAAACGATGGTCTGCAGCCCCATCTGACGGAAGCGGAAACGCTGTCCGAAACCCTGACGGCATTGCGGTCGGAACTGGATCGATCGGCGTCCAACCGGCTGCTTAAGGATATTTGAGAGACAACTATACCCACCGGAGGTCATCGATCATGGAAAACGTCAACGACATTGCCCGGATTATCGCCCTGACCATGGGCGCCGCCTGGGCCGCCGGCATCAACCTTTATGCGGCCATTGCCACCCTGGGTATTTTGAGCGTGACCGGCAACATGACGTTGCCGCCGGATCTGCAGGTACTGGCCAACCCGTTGGTCATCGGCGCCGCCTGTCTGATGTTCGCCGTGGAGTTCATCGCCGACAAGATGCCCGGTGTGGACACCGGCTGGGACACGGTTCACACCTTTATCCGAATTCCGGCAGGTGCGCTGTTGGCCGCCGGTGCCGTGGGCGAGTTGAATCCCGCGGTGAGCCTGGCGGCGGCCCTTTTAGGTGGAACGCTGGCCGCCGGCACCCATGGCATGAAAGCCGGCTCCCGACTGCTCATCAACACCTCGCCGGAACCTTTGACCAACTGGGCAGCCTCCATCGTAGAAGACATCATGGTAATCGGCGGCCTCTGGGCGGCGGTGAATCACCCCTGGGTGTTCCTCGTCCTTTTGGCCATATTCATCCTGCTGATGATCTGGCTATTGCCCAAAGTGTGGCGGGGCATAAAATTGCTGGCGACAAAGATCAAGCAACGGCTCACGCCACGGCAGGCAGCACCGCCGTTGAGTTGAACTAAGATTTAAAACCATTGCCGAAAACGAGTAAATATCGATGATGGTATTCGCCCTTGTTTGAGATTTGGATATTGGAATTTATTTGGGATTTGGTACTTGTATTTTGCTATTTCATATCTGGTGCTAACAATTTGTTATCTCAAGTTTTCATGGGTTGGGTATAGTAGAATGGCTCTTTTCATCACGCTTTTTGTAACCTCCTTCATCGTGGCCCTTTCCGGGGCGATCATGCCCGGGCCGCTGCTGACCGTCACCATCACCGAGAGTTCCCGGCGGGGGGCGATGACCGGTCCACTGCTCATCGCAGGTCACGCCATTCTGGAGCTGGCCCTGGTGCTGGCCCTGCTCATGGGCCTGGCCCCGCTGCTGAAAATGGAACCGGTTTTTATCGTCATCGCACTTGCCGGTTCAGCGGTATTGCTTTGGATGGGCATCGGCATGCTTAAATCGTTGCCGACGATGACCCTGGTCACCGATGGCAGCCACGTCAGGAGAAAGAACCTGATTCTGTCCGGCATCCTCATGAGCCTGGTCAATCCCTACTGGAGTATCTGGTGGGCCACCATCGGCCTGGGCTACATTCTTCACAGCATGAACGCCGGCACCATGGGCGTGGTGGCCTTTTTCACCGGCCACATCCTGGGAGACCTGTTCTGGTATGCGGCCGTTTCCACCGCCATCTGGAAAGGCCGCCAACTGCTATCCGACCGTGGCTACCGCATCCTGATCGGCACCTGTGCCGCCTGTCTCATCGTCTTCTCCTGCCTGTTCGCCTGGTCCGGTATGCAAAAACTCATCGCCTGACAGGAGTCAGCATGGAAAATTCATTTTCCTACAAATGGGTGGTCATTCTCTTCTTTGGCGTCGTGGGAATCATCTTTACGGCATCGGTGATTTATCTGGCTGCCGGAAATGTGGCGCCGGACACCTACTGGGGGCGGAAGATGACATTGCCGAAGTCTGGGGATGCCGGCCTTTCGCTTTCTGGGGATAAGCATCTCCTCGAACTGGGCCAGGGCAAAAAAATCGGCAACCGCATCTTATTTTACAAAGGGCGCCATGACGACTGGATCGTCTTCGATGTGATCATTCCGGAATTGGACCGGCAGTATCCCTATCCCTTCAAGGTGGACCTTTCGAGTGCAAAAAACGGGTTCGAAGTGGCCGGCATCTGGTTTCAATTGATTGCCCTTCGCCCCAATTTTGTCAGTCTCAGGGTGATGCAATAGGCCATGCCATTAAATGCGGCACACACCGCATCAGTCAGGGTTTTGGGACACGTCGGTTGAATTTTCCCTGGCGAAAGCCAAGCCGGATAGCCGGGAAATGTCCATGTCTTACCTACAAAACATTGGGGCTACCCAACCTTATACCGCCCGGATCCACCGTTCACACCGGATGGCCCGAGACTTCCCAGTTGTTCGTGAGCCGAAAGGATCAACTGCTCGGTGGTCTCCCAGTCGATGCAGGCGTCGGTAATGGAAACCCCGTATTCCATGGTTTCCAGGTTACCCGTGTTCTTCTGATTCCCCGATTTCAGGTTGCTCTCCAGCATCATGCCGATGATGCTGCGGTTTCCGTCGATGCGCTGGTTGACCACATCCTGCCACACCGATCCTTGAAGGGCGCAATTTTTCCTGGAATTGTCGTGTGAGCAATCCACCATGATGGCCTTGGTCAGGCCTTTGGCCGCCAGCATGGTCCTGGCCTCCTCGATGCTGACGGTATCGTAGTTGGGTCTGGATCCGCCGCGCAGCACCATGTGGGCATGGGGGTTGCCGGTGGTCGCGACGATGCAGGTCTGGCCGTCCGGATCGATACCCAGGAAATGCTGGGGAGAAGCGGCGGCAATCATGGCATTGATGGCGGTAGACAGGTCACCGTCCGTGCAGTTTTTGAAACCCACGGGCATGGAAAGGCCGCTGGCCATTTCACGATGGGTCTGGGATTCGGTGGTCCGTGCGCCAACGGCGGCCCAGCATACCATTCCGGCTATATACTGCGGGACGATAGGGTCCAGCATCTCTGTGGCGGTCGGCATACCCATTTCGGTAACCCTGACCAACAGGTTGCGGGCTTTCTGAAGGCCGGTGTTGATGTCGTAACTGCCGTTGAGCCAGGGATCGTTGATCAATCCTTTCCAACCCACATTGGTGCGGGGCTTTTCAAAGTAAACCCGCATCACCAGCAGCATGGTGTCCGCAACCCTTTCACTCAGCGCGTTGAGCCTGTGGGCATAATCCAACGCCGCCGCCTCGTCATGGATGGAGCAAGGGCCGGCGATCACCAGCAGACGGGAATCCTTCCCGTCCAGGATTTTCGAGATGGCCCGGCGTCCCTCCACCACCGTGCGATGGGCGTTTTCATTGAGCGGAATCTGGTCCTTCAATTGGGACGGCGAAATGAGCGGGTCAAATTTTTCCACACGAATGTCGTAAGTCTTTTCCATGCTGGTTTTCCTTTCCGTTCTAAGGATGGGGTTTGTCCTTCTGGTATCCACAAAATAAAAAGAGCCGCGGGCGATTGCGCCTGCGGCTCTTGCATTTTCCTATTATTAACGGTTTCAGCAGACCACAGGCGCACCTCGGCTAGAATAAAAATAAAAACCGAAATAAGTTACGCTGATGACTGCCGGTTGATGCATGATCAAAGTTACCTTTTTCTATAGATAGTATGCCTTTAACACAGTGTTTTCAGAGATGCAAACCCAAAAATGGAAAAAAAAGGCCGCCACGAAGAGCGACCTTTTTTGCTCGCCAAACCATCAGGTGATTGAAGATTCCCCGTAAGGAAAAAAAATCGATTTTCAGTTCGCTCGCTATCGCGGTTCAATCACAAAGTTCGAAAAGTGCGGCGGCACCCATGCCGCCGCCGATGCACATGGACTCCACACCATACTTCACACCTTTGCGCCGCATGTTGGCCAGCAGCGTGGCACACAGCTTGGCACCGGTGCACCCGAGGGGGTGACCTAACGCAATGGCACCGCCATTGATGTTGATGCGATCCATCTGATCCTCGATGCCGATGGTACGGATGCTGTAAAGGGCTTGTGAGGCAAAGGCCTCGTTGATCTCCCACAGACCGATGTCGCTGGGTCTCATATTTGCCAGATTCAGCAGCTTGGGGATGGCCACCGCCGGTCCGACTCCCATCTCGTCCGGTTCGCAGCCGACGGTGGTGTACATCTTCAGCTTGGCGATGGGTTTAAGGCCATATTTTTTCACCGCTTCACCACTGGCAATCATGGTTGCCGCCGCACCATCCGTGGTCTGCGACGAGTTCCCAGCGGTGACCGACCCGTTAACCGCAAATACGGCACGCAGTTTGGCCAGCCCTTCTTTGGTGGTGGTGGCCCGAACGCCGTCATCAAAATCCTGGATAAAGGTTTCCTTCTTGTAGGTGCCGTTATCCTGGAGCACATACTTGGCTGCCGGTGTGGGCACGATTTCGGTATACAACCCTTCCTTCTGGGCCTTGGCGGCTTTCATCTGGGACTCGTAGGCAAAGGCATCCTGATCTTCCCGGGTCACCTTGTATCGGTTGGCCACGTTTTCGGCCGTGATGCCCATGGATGCATAAAGGTCGGCATGGGCTTTGGCGTGTTCAGGGTGAGGGCGGGGCAGGTTGCCGCCCATGGGCACGTATGTCATGGACTCCACGCCACCACCCATGGTGACCTCGGACCAGCCGGCCATGACCCGCAACGAGGACAGGGCGATGGCTTCCAGTCCCGAAGAGCAGAAACGGTTGACGGTGGCGCCGGAAACGGTGATGGGAAAACCGGCGATCTGGGTGGCCAGCCGGCCGATGTTCAGACCCTGCTCGGCTTCGGGAAAGGAGCAGCCGATCATGACATCGTCGATGTCTTTGGGCGCCAGCTTGCCGGTTTTTTCAACCGCCGCCTTCATGATGAAGGCGAGCAGGTCATCCGGTCGGGTATCTTTCAGGGCCCCTTTGCCTCTCCGGCAGCCGGGCGTCCTCACGGACGATACGATATATGCATCTCTCATGGAATTCCTCCTTCGTATTTGGCGATCCATTAAACGGGGCAGATTAGTTTCGAAGCGGCTTGCCGGTGCTCAGGATGTGCTCGACGCGGGCCACGGTTTTTTCCTGTTTCCAGAAATCGACGAAAGCCTCTCTTTCCAGATTGAGGATGATCTCTTCGTCAATGGTGCTGTTGGTGCGAACGTCACCGCCGCTGATCACATAGGCGATCCGCTTGGCCAGGAACGCATCGTATTCGCTGACAAATTTGGCCGACTGCATGTTGAACAGCTCGGCATCGATCATGCCCTGCGCCGCTGCGCCCAATACCTGGATGGGCCGTTTGACCGGTGGTGCGTAGCCTTCGTCCACCATCTTGAGAACCTCTTTCTTGGCTTCACCGATGAGGTGGTCCCGATTGAACACAATCCGATCCTGGGGGCCGAGAAACCCGTTGGCCCGTGCTTCGGCGGCAGACATGGAGACCTTGGCCATGGCGATGGCCATGAAGGTGGGAATGAAATATTTGGCCAAGTCCACATCGGTAACCGGTCCGGGGATGGTGCTGGTCATCTTTTTCCACAGGTTCAGACACCCGCCGCCGCCGGGCAGCAGGCCGACGCCGATCTCGACCAGACCCATGTAGAGTTCACTGTGGGCGACAATCTTGTCCGCGGCCCCCAGACACACTTCACAGCCACCGCCTAAGGTCATTCCGTAAGGCGCCGCCACCACCGGGAAACTGGCATAACGAACCTTCTGCATGCCGGTCTGGCCTTTTTTCAGAAACGCGTCAATTTCGGCGTACTTGCCCTCCTTGGCCAACCCGGCCATGAAGGCCAGATCACCGCCGGCGGAAAATGCACCGGGCATCCCGCCCGCCTGGTTGCCGATCACCAGACCGGCGCCGTTGGCATCCACATAGTCCAGCCCTTCGGCCATGAAGTCGACGATCTCGCCATTGATGGCATTCATCTTGGTGTGGAATTCCAGGCAGAAGACATCATCGCCGATATCCACCAGGGACGCAGACTTGCATGCCTTGACGGTCTTGCTGTCTGCCTTGAGGCCGGCCAGGGAGACGATGTTGCCGCTGATTTTAACCGGCTGGTACCCGCCGCTGGAGAAATCGTAATAATAGGGATTACCGTTTTCCAGCTTGTAAAAGCTGTGGTTGCCGGCCGCCAGCATGGATTTGACCGCTTCGGGAACCGTAAGGCCCTCGGCTTCCATTTTGGCGACGGCGTCTTCGACGCCGATGGCATCCCAGGTTTCAAAGGGTCCCATTTCGAAGTTGAAACCCCAACGCATGGCGTTGTCGATCTCCACGATGGTATCGGAAATTTCCGGAATCCGGTTGGCCGCATAGATCAGGTTGGAAGCAATCGCCTTCCAGGCAAACCGAGCGCCCTTATCGTCACCGAAAACGACTGCTTTCATCTTTTCCGGCAGGGATTTGGCAGCCTTGGCGGCAGCCAGACAGGGCAGGTCCACCTTGCCATATTCGGCATGATCCAAGGTGGCCGGATCGATGACTTTGCGGATTTTTTTCCATTCGGGGGTCAGGTCGGTCTTGTAGAAGCCGGCCTTGGTCTTTTTCCCCAGCATCTTGCCTTCGATCATCTTGCTCACAAACTCGGGCATCACAAAATCGGCCCGGGCCTCGTCGTCGGGTACCAGGTCGTAGGTGTTCTTGGCCACGTGGAAAAGGGTGTCCAGGCCCACCAGATCAGCGGTCTTGAACATGGCGGTTTTCGGACGACCCATGGCCGGTCCGAAAAGGGCATCGACCTCGGGAATGGTCATGCCGTCTTCCAGCATCAGTTGCATGGTTTTTACCATGCCCTGGACGCCGATGCGGTTGCCCACAAAGTTGGGGGTGTCTTTGGCCCAGACAATGCCCTTTCCCATGACCCGTTCTCCATAGTCGGCCATGAACGCGAGCACATCGGGGAGGGTCTCCTCGCCGGGAATGATCTCCAGCAGTTTCATGTAGCGGACCGGGTTGAAAAAGTGAGTGCCTAAAAAATGCTGCTTGAATTCGTCGCTCAACCCCTCGCTCATGCTTTTCAGTGGAATGCCGGAGGTATTGGAGGAGATGATGGAACCCGCCTTTCTCACCGGTTCGATTCGTTTGAGCAGGTCCTGTTTGACCTTCAGGTTCTCGACCACCACCTCCACGATCCAGTCGCAATCAGCCAGTTTATCGAAATCGTCCTCCAGATTGCCGATGCTGATCAGATCTGCATCCGTGGGCTGCATGAGCAGCGCCGGCCGGGACATGAGGACTGTATCGAGCCCTGCCTTGGCGACTCTATTTCTGGCCACCGGATTGGTCTTTTCCGCTTCCTTTAGGTCGAACGGAACGATGTCCAGCAGCAGCGTCTTCACACCGGTGCTGGCCAGAAGCGCGGCAATGCCGCCGCCCATCACACCGCTACCGATGACCGCTGCCTTCCTGATTTTCCTGGTCATAATATCCTCCTGCAGATTTTAGTTGCCCGTAGGTCATTTTACCGCGTGTAAACCATGTGTCGCCCGTGCGAAAAAAATTTCAGCGCGGCACCAATCGGATGGGGGTGGTCTCCGGCACCGCCTGAGACCGGTATTGCCATAAAATGGCCGGTGCCGGAAACGACCTGGATTCGCTCTTCCCCGCCCGGTTCAAACAAGATCCCGGACACAATGCTGGATTCTGGATACAGTTATGGACTTTTTGTTTAACCAAGGCCTCGATGAATCCGGACAGGGTTGAGCGAACATGGAACCTTTTATGAATGAACGTTCATTCATTTACCAAAGGAGGAAACTGGCTGTCAAGCACAAAACGGTTCCTATTCTGTTTTCTTTCAAAGAAGCTTAAATTATGTCATTAAAACAATTTAACTCAAAGAACGGGGGGAGGATTTTCGACATCATGCAGACACGACCCGCCGAAAGACCTGCCTCAACACTTGGGTATTGATGAATGAATATTCAGTCATGGAATCGGCTTGCCGTCGGCAAAGGCCGGCTCATGCAGCGGCAACAGGATATCGGCCATCTTCTTGACCTCGATCAGGATGTCGTAGGCGTCGTAAGCGTTCACATGCGTGCCGGGAGGAATCACATCCATTTCCATGGCCAGGACCTGCTTCGGTGGGAAGAAGTTGTCGTTAATCACGCAAAATCCGGTGATGGCCGCTGTGCCGCCGGCCGTCTCAACCAGCACCGTCAGGCCACCTTCGGTGTGGGCCGGCGTGTGCATGACCCGGATGCCATCGGCAATCTCCCCGTCGGCCTCCACGAGTCGAATCTGGCCGTTATCCTCCACCTCCTCGATGTAGTCTTCCACATACCTGAAATCGAGGGGGTGGGGGTCATGGATGCGCGCCATCTCTTTCGGGTGGACGAAGATCTTCGCATTGATGCATTTGTAGTCGTTTTCGCAATGGTCGTTATGAAGATGGGTGTGAATCACCATATCGATGCGCTCCGGCGTCAGGCCATGTAAGGCCAATCCCTCTTCGAAAGTATAGATCCGTCCACCGATGGCCCTGATTCGATCGTCAGACCGGACAGGATGCATCTCGCCGGTATCCACGAGAATCGTTTTGTCCCCGCCCTCCAGGTACCAGCAATAGATAGGAATGGTATATGGCGTTCCGTAATCCTGCTGATAGGTCATCATGCCCTTGTCGAACTGCTTGGTTCCCATGACAATGGGATGGATGCGATACTGGCTCAACGGCTGGCCTCCTTGGTATCGGACAAATGCAAAACGAGTGAATATTAATTTTAGGGCATATGCTTTTTCAGGTCAACGCTTTTAACCCGCGCGCCTTCCGCGTGTTGACAGCACCCCCCTTGCCCCCTATACATGATGGCCGATACGCTGGATAGATCCGCATTCGAACGTTGACATTTGGCTTTTTCATCAACAAGATTGTAGATCGCTGCCTTCATGCAAGGGCTTAACGCCAAGAAGTTACGGCTACCCCAAAGGACCGTCATATGGCCACAGAAAACGATATCGTGCTGATCCATTTTGAGGATCAACCCTTGAGCTTCGCCAGGATCGAAGAGATTCTTCCCGATAACAAACCGGACTGGTATCATGTGAAGCTGCTTATGCTTCAGATTCCGCTGCAGGTGGTCACCTGGATTCTGCGTGACCGGTACATCATGGGCGACGCGTTCACCATGAACGGAAAGCGGATGCGTCTGGAGTGTGTCGTCTGCCCGGAAACAGAATTGGAAGCGGACAATCTGCTCGAAGACATTCCCGGTGAACAACCAGCACCTTCCGATAACAAGGCCACCGTGATCTCCCTGGCCGACAAGCTGAAGCGCTAAGTGGTCGTATTTATGAACACAACCACTAAGTTCGCGTGACCCTAATTTGTCATGAAAGGTGAACCGAAACAGATTCTGTCCGTCTCCAGACGCACGGATATTCCCGCCTTCTACATGGCCTGGTTTATGGATCGCGTGGCCCGGGGGGTTATCGATGTGGTCAACCCCTTCAACCGGCAGGTCAGGCAGGTGACGGTAACACCGGAACGGGTTCACACCATGGTGTTCTGGTCCAAAAACTTCGGTCCTTACCTGGCCGGCCGTTACGGCGAGCAACTCCAGGCCATGGGTTATCACCTGGTTTTCAACTTCACCATCAACTCACGGTCACCGATACTGGAGCCGGGCGTGCCGGACCTGGATCAACGGCTTGGCCAACTCCGCCAGCTTGGCCACCGGTTCGGGAGCGCGTCGGTTCAGTGGCGCTTCGACCCCATCTGCCACTTCACCACGCAAGCAGGCACCATCGGGACCAATCTCGATGATTTCGAAACCATCGCGGCGGCAGCAGGCGAATGCGGCATCGGCACCTGCACCACCAGTTTTATGGACCACTATCGAAAGATTGAGCGGCGAACCCGGGACCGGATCGTCTTTGTCGAACCGTCACCGACTGAACAGGTAAAAATTCTGCTGAAGATGGAACAGGTCCTGTCGCCCCTGGGCATTGGGCTGGCCCTGTGCTGTGAAAAAAATGTGCTCGCCCGGCTTCCTGCGGGATCCGCCATCAAAGCAGGCGCGTGCATTTCAGGCCGACGGATCATGGCGGTTCATGGCGGCAAGGTATCCCAACGTCAGGATACCGGCCAACGCAAGACATCGGGGTGCGCGTGCACCGTTTCCGTGGATGTAGGTTCCTACAGCCTTCACCCCTGTCACCACAACTGCCTGTTCTGTTATGCCAACCCCGCCTGCGACCGGAGGCGCCATCAATGAAAATTGGGTCCGTTAAAACAGATAACTTCACCGTGCTGGCACCGCTGGCCGGCATTACCAACTTACCCTTGCGATTGCTGGCCAAAAGGGCCGGCTGTGGTCTGGTCTGCTCGGAAATGATCAGCGCCAACGGCTTGGTCTTCGGCTCCGAAAAAACGGTGCAACTGCTGGAAAGCATTCCAGAGGAAAAGCCCTTGTCGGTGCAGCTTTTCGGTTCGGATCCACCAATCATGGCCGATGCAGCCCGTATTGTCCAGGATTCCGGCGCCGATGTCTTGGACATCAATTTCGGCTGCTCGGTAAAAAAGATCCTGAAAAGCAACTCGGGGTCGGCCTTGATGAAAGACGCCCCGCTGGCGTGCCGCATACTCGATTCGGTTCGAAAGGCAGTTACCATCCCCCTGACCATCAAGATCCGATCCGGCTGGGAGCCGTCCGGTAAACAGGCCATGGAGATCGCCCGGCTGGCCGAGGGCTGCGGGGTGGATGCGATCACCGTTCACCCGCGAACGGCCACCCAGGGCTTCCGGGGAAAGGCAGACTGGTCCATCATCGCCGCGGTTAAACATGCGCTGACCATTCCAGTAATCGGCAACGGAGATGTGACCACGCCGGCGGATGCATTGCGCATGATAAATGAAACCGGCTGTGACGGGGTGATGGTGGGGCGGGCTGCCATCGGCAACCCTATGATCTTCGGTGGGATGCTGGCGGCAGCCCAAGGGCAGCCGGCACCGGTGCCAAACGATGGTCAGCGCATCGACATGATGATGGGTTACCTGCAGGATTCAGTAAGCTATCTGGGGGAAAAAACGGCATGCCGAATGATGCGCAGCCGGTTGTGCTGGTTCGTGAAAGGCATGCGAAACGCCGGGCAGTTCCGCCAGGCCATCCGGTTTGTCGCTTCAGAAAAGGAAGCCATGGACCTGATCCGGCAATACGCCGAGTCATTTGCATCAGATCCGATGACGCAAAATTGTAAGTAGCTCCATAGTGTTTTAATACTACCTATCGCCCAGGGACTATGATACTGCCGGCCGGAGGTATTTCTCCGGATTCGGGTTCGCCGAAAGATTGCCGGGGCGACACCCGGCTGATGGCGATTTCGCCGATTTTCGGTCCGGGTAAGGTATAACGCTGCCCATCCAGGCCGGTCAGCACAGCGCTGCCATCCAGCACGCTGAACCAATCCCCCACTTCAATGCCCACCTCGCTGCCGGCCGCAATGACGCAAGATCGATCCTCGATGGAAACCACGGCAGATACCCACTGGCTTTCTTTGATGGCATCGCCCATCCGCACGCCCAGTGCTTGGCCCATCTCCTCGGCCAATTCAGCCAAATCGTCCACCTCTATTTCCTGTCCGTCGCGGATGAAGCGGGCCTGGTCTTCGTCAATATCGACTTCATCGGTCATGATTCCCAGGGCCAAACGAGCCCCCGTCGCCGCATCAAAAACCGTCGCCGCAGTCTGAACCTGAAGGCTGTAGGCCACATCCTTGAAAAACCAGAAGCCCGTATCCCGGGTACGCAGGCGAATGTCCATAAGCACGGGGCTCACCACGGCATTGATACCCGCCTGCCGGGCGAGCGCCGACAGGGTGAACACATCGATCTCTCTGTTGGCGATCCGCGGCGGGTTCCACAAAAATGGAGGAACGTCGGATTTACCCGGCACCATTAGCAATGCCTCGGACGCATTCGATTCCAGGCCGGTTATGAACGCTTCCATAAACGGTGAAGCCACCTGTTCGCTCTTAAACATGGTGGCATTGGACAGTACCAGAACGCCGACTGCTTTCCGGTATTTGCTGCTGCCGGAAAAGTCACGAATGGTTTTTTGGTCCGCGGAGCGGTAGGACGAGGAAAGGCCGCATCCGGACAACAACAACGCCACGAGCAGCGACAACATCACGCCTTTTTTTTTCGCGCCAGCGAGATCAGTCATGGCGTCGCCTCGTATCGGGCGCAAACGGTGGCGGTCAATCCGCCCCTTGATGTGAATTGCCCGGTCACTTCCATCATCTTGGGTTTCAGCCTCTGCGCCAGGTCGTCGAGGATCCGGTTGGACACGTGCTCGTAAAACATGCCTACGTTGCGAAACTGAAGCAGATAGTATTTCAAGGACTTCAGTTCGACAATCCAATTGCCCGGTGTATACCGGATATTGATGGTGCCGAAATCCGGTAGTCCGGTCATGGGGCAAACCGAGGTGAATTCGGGTTGGGAAATGGTGATGACGATATCCCGCTTGCCTTTGTAATGATAATCGATGGGATCAAGCACATCGGCGGTAACGATGTCCGGCTTGTCCACGCTGTAGCGGACGGTGTGATCATAGGATTTCATGGGCCTCTCCAATCGGTTTCTGTTGGGGCTTCTTATTAAAGGATGGCGGAAACCGTGTCAAACGTTCTGTTCCGATTGAGCATGTAACATACTTGAATGACCAAGCGGGTACGACACATCGCCGATGTTGTCCCATTCCAATGCTTGCCGTTCGCCTTCCGTTTGCCGTGATGGTTAATGAACACTCAATAAATGCCAGGTTCTTTCGGCTTTTCCCTCACCTGTAGGCCCATTGTAGCCCCTACCTTTCTCCCTGTTGGTTAACCCGTGAGGCCGAGCAGGGAATCCGGTTTTCAATGCGTCCATCTATCACGGGTATTGAAATTTTCGATTTGACCATTCAGTAGACTTACCGATATCTACTCTTAGGGAGACACTCCTGCACTGAACTGGTTTTAATCTGCGCTGCCCTGAATCTCTATCCCCATTTTTTTGGGCAGGACCCCACCATAGGTCCTGCCCTTTTTATTTTCCCGTTTCGGGACAATCAGCTTTCCCGTCGTCGCCACTAATCCCCCCACAGCGTCACCACTGCGGGTATCTTGGGCAAAATTTGAAATTGGCTTTTTCGTGTGGCGATTTTGGGATTGATTGAATCAACCTTTTTTATGGCTACGCGTATATCTATAGAAGTGTAAAGGCGTTTTTACGTGCCATTGATACGAAGGTCTGAATGTGATAAAAAAAACTTATGGAAAAATGTGAAAAATATACAACCACTCTGCGTAAAGACCTTACCCGCCGGTTAAAAATGCTTGCTGCCGAACAAGATAATCGAGCGAATGACATCCTTGAAGAGCCTATTCAGGACATTTTGAAAAAGTACGACAAAGTCAAGTCATAAGGGGACGCGATGCCGTTGAAGAAATGCCCGTTGTGCGGGAAATCTGCCGAATTTATCAATCCCCCATTCTGGGTCACCACCATTGGTCGCTTTGAATGTGAAGAATGTGGTAGTTTTGCCATTACATCGGTTGCCCAAACGATAATTGCAAAATCTCCTGATCATGAACGAATAGCGATTTCTAAAAAGCCAAAAGAAGCAGCACCTGGCACCTACTTGGAAATTTCGGGAGAAAAAACCAAAGGCGTTGAGGGTTTGAGATACATATTCAAGAAAATAAAAGTGTACCGCCAAAAGAACTACCCCGCCCACCAATCAGGTGAATAATGCCCTGTGGCCGATCGGCAAAAATGAAGGTGCCTGACAATCTTGTCAGCCTATATTTACTTGATCTGACAATACCGGTTTTGTTATCTGCACTTTATTTGGGCTGGTAATTATCTCAATATATCAGCAACCTTCAAAGATCACGCAGTTATTTCTTTTTTAACCGTTGAATAAGAGCAGGAAGTTGTTTTTGTGCTGCCCATAACCGTAACGTCTGTCGATGGTCGTCGGCAGGCATCCCAAGAAGGGTTTTCCCCGGTGCCACATCACTGATGACGCCGGCGTTTCCACCAATCCTCGCCCCGGCACCGATGGTGACATGATCTGAAACCATCGAACGCCCTCCCATAATCACGCCATCACCTAAAGTTACGGATCCAGCCAAGGTGGACTGTCCAGCCATCACACAGGAACGGCCTATTCTGCAATTGTGGGCAATTTGAACGAGGTTGTCTATTTTCGTACCGTTGCCAATAGAGGTGGCACTGAACTTGTCGTTAACGATTGCGGCCGAGGCTTTTGATTGGTCCCATAGCTTTATGTATTTTTTCTCTCCTATAAACGTCATCTGGTTTTCAATAGCTTCGGAGATCTGTTCTACACCTATGATCACGGCTGTTAGATTTCCGATTATATTGCCATTAAGTACTTGATTAATCTCATCAATTGTAAATTGTTTCATGGGTGCTCCTGAGCAACCTCCTTTATCTTGTGACAACGAAACACAAAATCAATAAAAAGGTATCATCGATCAATCATTATTGATATGGATAACCGATAACTTTAATAGCAATAAACGGCTGCCCGTCTATGTCACCCGGATGATGAAATCCAGATCCATATAATTACTTATTGGCTAAGACTAGGAATGTTGCCGTGATGAGTATATCACACTCTATAAAAGGTTCATAATGAGAAGACAGGCATTTGAATTTATGGATCTTCCGCAGACCCCCCGATGTCTGCGAGATTCAATAGTAGAGAGTCTTGGAAACGCAATACGCTGGAGCGGTGTTTATAAGAACGCAACCACCGTATTTTCTGAGTTCTGTGCAAACCTACAAAGCGATAAGCTTTTAGAATTATGCAGCGGTTCTGGTGAACCAGCTGCCATACTGTTAGACACGCTGAATAAACAAGGAAAAAAACTGCCGTGTTTTCTTATATCTGATCTGTTTCCAGTAAATTCCAAAATGGAAAAGGTTGTTGAACAATTCCCCGATAATATTGAAGCCATTAATACCCCGCTTGATGCGTTAAGCGTGCCAGATAGCATACCGCACTCGGCAAGGGTCGTCATTAGCGCCCTTCATCACTTTACGCCTGACCAGGCAAGAAGCATATTGCGGGATAGCGCCGAGAAGGGGAAACCGATTTTTATCCTTGAACCGATGAATAGACGTTTAATGTCGGTGCTCAAGCTGGGATTTTTCTATTTTCTATCCATTATGTTAAATCCCATTTTCTGCAAACACGATCGTCTTTTAAAGGTTATGCTCACCTACCCAATTCCGCTGATTCCTTTAATGGGCATGTGGGATGGTGGGATAAGTGTTATGCGCATGTATAAAGAAGAAGAGCTAATGGCATTGACGTCGATCATTGATGCTAATTTTCAATGGAAATTCCATAACATTCCAGTTGCCTGGGGCGGATCCATTTCAGTTTTTATTGGCAACCCGCATGAGGCAATTTCAGGGTGTGAATCGGCTAACAAATGATACCGCCAACGTAAAAAATAAGGCTGGTTTATGGTACCACGCGTCCATGCCCCCATCCCACTCCTTGATTTCTTCCTTCATTTTGATGAAGCTCTTCTCTCTTCGCATTTCGACAACGCCAGTCCTAAAAAGGCTGCATTTACATCCCCGTCGAAGGCACAGTTGACCCTTGCGCTTCGGGCAGTGACTGTATCGGTGCGCAGGCCGTGGTTGACTTCCGGTTAGCTTCCTGTTAACAGTTCAATATATTTAATAATTTTATCAAAAAAGGCGGGTGTTGATGAGGAGAACGAGCCAGGATGAGCAGATCCTTCGGGCTACCAAGGAGATCGTGGTCAAGTTCATAGAAACGGGGCGGATTTCACCGACGGGATTCCCGGAGGTCTTCAAGACCATCTACCGGGCGGTGGATGAAACCGTGAGACTGTCGGCAGATCCGGAAACTGCGGACGAAAATGCCGGGCAGGCGTCCTGATAAAAGATCAGGGTGAACCGAGTGCCTGGGGCCAGAGGTAGTAAAAACCGGCATCGAGGGAGAGCAGGTCGCCGATGGGGCCCATGTCGACCATCGGCGTTGGGTTGGCCTGGGTGCCGGTGGTGAGGGTGTTATATAGGTTGTCGTTGGGATAATCGGTTCGCCGGTAGACGACCACCCGGGCATCGGCATCGAGGGCGGCGAGTGCTCTGGTCTCGGCGATGGCGTCCTGAAGATAGCCGATTTTGTCCACAAGACCCGCGGCGACGGCGGCATCGGCCAGAAATACCCGGGCATCGGCAACGCTGGCCAGGCGTTGGCCGTCAAGTTTGCGATGCTGTTTTACCAGATCGACGAACCGCCGACCCAACGTGTCGGCCAGGTCCTGCAGCATGTTCTCCTCCGCCGGTGTGATGGGGCGGAACGGCGACCCCATATCCTTATTCTCACCGGATTTGTTCACCCGCACGTCCACACCGATCTTTTCCATGAGCCCCGACACCTGCGGCCGCATCAGGATCACACCGATCGACCCGGTAACGGTGGTGGGATGGGCCATGATCACATCCGCCGGCAGGGACACGTAGTAACCTCCGGAAGTGGCCAGATTCATCATACAGACCACCACTTTCTTGCCGGTGCGCTGTTTGAATGTAACAATCTCATGATAGAGGATATCGCTGGCCGTTGTGGTGCCGCCGGGGCTATCGATCTTGAACAATACGGCCTTGACACGGTCATCCTTTTCAGCCAGCCGCAGATGGGAGACGACTTCCTGAACCAGGCTGGGCATCGTCCGCAGGATCCGGCTTTTAGAGGAATCGGTAATGACGCCGGTGATGGGAATCACCAGGATCTTATCATCCGCCGTACCGTCAAGCGTCACCTCCCGCAGCGGATCGGAGGCATCGGAAAAGAGGGTGATGCGCGGGGTGGCACAACCCAAGCATGTTGCAACAGTCGCGATCAGGATCGTTGAGACAATTTTCCAGTCGAATACTCCGGTCATGGCTAACCCTCCGATTAGTGGGCTTCGGCCCAGTTCTGTCCGCAAGCCATGTTGACTTTCAAGGGAACGGCCAGTTCCCACACACTCTCCATCCCCTGCCTGAACCAACGTTTTTGCTTCGTCGAGCTCATCCGGCGGCACCTCGAAGATCATTTCATCATGCACGGAGAGCAGCATGGCGGTTTTCATCCGTTTTTTGCGCAGTGCCCGGTCCACGCCGATCATGGCCAGTTTGATCAGATCCGCGGCCGTGCCCTGGATGGGGGTGTTGATGGCGGTGCGCTCGGCAAACTGGCGCACGTTGCGGTTGGTGCTGGCGATGTCCGGGAGCTGCCGGATACGACCCAGCAGCGTGCTGGTTTGACGGGTCTCGTGGGCCGTCTGGATGGTTTTATCGATAAACGCCTTGACGCCCTGGTAGCGGGCAAAATAGTGGTCGATATAAGTCTGGGCCATCTTGTTGCTGATCTCCAGCTCCCGGGCCAGCCCGAAGGCACTCATACCGTAGATGATGCCGAAGTTGATGGCCTTGGCCTGCCGCCGCAACTCGTCGTTGATCATCTGGGGGAAAACCTGAAAGACCTCGGTGGCTGTTCGGGTATGAATGTCCTCGTCATCTTTAAAGGCCTGGATAAGGATCGGATCCTCGGAGCAGTGGGCCAGAATCCGCAACTCGATCTGGGAGTAATCGGCCGAAAGCAACTGCCAGCCCTCCCGGGGAACGAAGGCCTTTCGAATTTCCCGGCCCTCTTCCGTGCGGATGGGAATGTTCTGCAGGTTGGGGTCGCTGCTGCTCAGCCGACCGGTGGCCGCCACGGTCTGGTTGAAAGAGGTGTGGATGCGTCCGGTTTGCGGGTGAATCAGTTCCAACAGGGCATCGGCATAGGTGGACTTGAGTTTGGCCAGGGTCCGGTGGCGCAGCACCAGTGCCGGCAAATCATGGCTGCGGGCCAGCGTCGTGAGCACCTCCACGTCGGTCGAGTAGCCGGTCTTTTTCTTGGTTTTTTTCTGGACCGGCAGGTTCAGTTTTTCAAACAGGATTCGTCCCAGTTGCTGGGATGAATTGATATTGAACGCTTCACCGGCCAGGTCGTGAATCTGCTGTTCGAGGACGTCCAGCTGCCCGGCAAAGGATCTTGACAGATCACGCAGCCGGTCCCGGTCCACACAGACGCCGGTCATCTCCATCTCCAGCAGCACCGGCAGCAGGGGCATCTCCACCTGTTTCATCAGATCCGTCAGCCCGTTTTCTTCGAGCAGGGGAACGAATACATCGTGGGCGGCCAGGGTAATGTCGGCATCCTCGCAGGCATAAGGGATGGCCTTTTCCAGGATCACCTGGTCGAAGGTGACGGCTGCCTTGCCCTTTCCCGCCACCTCGGCGTAGGTGATGTTCTTGTGGCCCAGGTAGTCCAGGGCGATCTGGTC
This sequence comes from uncultured delta proteobacterium, assembly GCA_963716825.1. Lineage (GTDB taxonomy): Bacteria > Desulfobacterota > Desulfobacteria > Desulfobacterales > Desulfosarcinaceae > Desulfosarcina. The sequence continues at coordinate 158,164 of CAVQUU010000019.1, read as the reverse complement.
CAGACCGTGGGCCCGCTTGCCGGGATCGATCAGGTAGGAAGCCACCATGGTGTCGAAATTGACGCCGGCCAGGTCGACGCCGTGGCGGCGCAGCACCATCCAGTCATATTTGATGTTCTGGCCGATTTTTTCGACATCCGGGTTAGCCAGCACCGGCCGCAGTCGTTCCAGCACCGTCTCCAGAGAGAGCTGCTCGGGCGCACCCAGGTAGTTGTGCCCCACCGGAATATAACAGGCCTCACCGGGGGTCAGGCAAAAGGAAAGTCCCACCAATCTCGCCTGCATGGGATCCAGCGCAGTGGTTTCCGTATCTAAGGCAAACCGTTTGGCGTCTTCCAGGCGGTGCACCAGGTCATCCAGGTCATCCGCGCTCATGATGGCCCGGTAGTGCCGCTCGACCGATTGGTCTTGCGAGGCATATTCCTGCTGCAGCTGCCTGAACTCCAGCTCTGCAAAGAGCCGGGTCAGCGCTTCGTCGTCGGGCACCTGGGTTTTCAAACGGTCCGGGTCGAATTCGACAGGCACACGCCGGTCAATGGTCACCAGTTCGCGGCTCAACAAGGCCTGCGTTTTGTACTGGATCAGATTTTCCTTCTGCTTTTTTTTGGTGATGGTGTCGATGCCGCTGTAGACCGCATCCATGCTGCCGAAGGTTTTGATCAGATCCACGGCCGTCTTCTGGCCGATGCCGGGAACACCGGGAATGTTGTCCGCCGTGTCACCGGACAGGCCCATCACGTCAATCATCTGCCGGGGCTCCAGGTCGAAGGCCTTGCGGATGGCGGCGGGATCAAGGACCTTGTCTTTCATGGGATCCCAGATGGTGCAGCGTTCGGTGACCAGTTGCATAAAGTCCTTATCCCCGGTGACCATGACCACGCGAAATCCGTTTTCCTCTGCACGGTGAGCCAGTGTGCCGATGAGGTCGTCGGCCTCGTACCCCTGCATCTCGAACACAGGGATGTTGAACGCCTCGGTGACCTTTCGGATCCAGGGCAGCTGCTCGACCAGGTCATCGGGCATGGGCGGCCGGTTGGCCTTGTATTCCGCATAGCGGTCATGGCGAAAGGTGGGGCCTTTGGCATCGAAAAACATGGCCACATAAGCGGGCGAACGGTCCGCCATCAGCTTGATCAGCATGCGGGTAAACCCGAAGGTGGCATTGGTGCGCAGGCCGCTGCTGTTGGAAAGCCCCCGCACCGCATGGTAGGCCCGGTAAATGTAAGCGCTGCCATCGATCAGGTACAGCGTCGGGATTTCCTGCTCCTGGTCCGGCTCAATTTGCGTTGACACGAAGGTGCTCCTGCATTAGTTAATGTCGTTTCGGCAAGTTGGGCGCATGGTAGCATTAACCATCTTAAACGACAAGACTTCAGATAGTTAGCAATAAGCGATGAACGATACCGCAACCCTTGTGGCCAGCCGGTCCCGGCGACGGCAGAAAGGACCTAAAATCTGCCACTGCTGCTCGAAAGCAGTTCCCTTTTGCTGGAGCTGCCGCTGCGGTTTCCTGATCTGCCAGGCATGCATGCATGAGAATGTATGGGGCATGTCCTGCAACGGTATCACCTGGCAGTGTCCGGACTGCGGCGGGCAGAACGGATTCGGGAACCAATAAATGCATAAACAACACCTGAAATCCGACCTGCTCTTCCTGCTCAGCGCCGTCATCTGGGGTTTTGCCTTCGTGGCCCAACGCATGGGCATGGATCATGTGGGACCGTTCACCTTCAACGGCATCCGCTTTTTCCTCGGCGCCATGGTGCTGGTTCCATTTATTTACAGCAACCGCAAAAATCAACCCAAAGAACCCAACGGCAGTGGTCGGATCCGGAGCAAACGCCTTATTTTATATGGCGGCCTGGCCGGAATGGCCATCTTCGCCGGCGCCTCCCTGCAGCAGGTGGGGCTCGTCTACACCACCGCCGGCAAAGCGGGATTCATCACCGGCCTTTATGTGGTAATCGTCCCCATCATGGGGCTGTTGTGGGGCCAACGCACCAATGCGGGAACCTGGGGCGGCGCATTGATGGCGGCCGCCGGCATGTACCTGCTCAGCGTCAACGAAGACCTCACCGTCTCCTTTGGGGATCTGTTGGAATTGATCGGGGCGATACTCTGGGCCTGCCACATTCATCTGATCGGCTGGCTCTCACCCAAAACCGATTCCCTGCAACTGGCCTTCCTTCAGTTCATGGTGTGCGCCGCAGCCAGTCTGATGACGGCCCTGGTCGTCGAAACCGCCAGCCTTGCCGCCATCGCCGCCGCGGCCCTTCCCATCATCTATGGCGGTGCCCTGTCCGTGGGGGTGGCTTACACCCTCCAGGTGGTGGCCCAACGCCACGCCCACCCGGCCCATGCCGCCATTCTGCTCAGCCTCGAAGCCGTGTTCGCCGCCGTGGGCGGATGGCTGATCCTGGGAGAAGTGATGTCAGGCAGGGGAATCGTGGGGTGTTCTCTGATGTTTACGGGGATGCTGATGTCCCAGCTTTACGGATTGGTAACCAAAAGAGAACCAGACAGCGGACTTTTTTAGGACCGGTTCAATCGATACGGCGATGTCCAGCTGTTGTCCCACCGCTTGGGTAATCAAAGACCGTCTGCCCGGCATTGCCCCGGGCGCCTGACGACCTTGCCGATCATCGCATCTTTCGGCTTCGGCCTGTTCAAGCTCGCTTTATTTACTTCGCCTGCGTCGATCACCCGAGCGCACTGCATATCGCCGCTGCAGCCGATTCAACCGAGAGGGTCCCGGTGTTTAAAATCATATCATAATTTGCCGGATCGCCGATGTCACTATGGAAATACTTCCTCACAAAGGCCCGGCGATCGGACTCGGTGCGCAGCACGTGGCGTTTGGCTTCCTTTTTTGATACGGCATAGGTTTCGGCCACACGGTTCACCCGCAGTTCCAGAGGAGCGATGATCCGGACCCGGAACCGGTTTTCCGGCGGTAGTACAAAATTGGCGCCCCGACCGACGATAATGGCTTTTCCGTGCCGACCGATGGCGCCAATGACCCGCATCAGCACGCGGGAAACCTCGTCCGGCCAAAGATGCCGCTCACTGATGGCGGCCGACACCCAGTCTTCGATCATGGACAAGCCCCTTTCATCCAAGGTCCGAATGACCCGGGTAGTGGTATCCGCATTTTCGGCCATGGCATTAATGAGCTCCTGGTGAAAAAGATCCAGGCCAAGCCGATCGGCCACGGCCTTGGCCACCAATTTGCCCCCACTGCCGGGTTCCCTGGAAAGGGTGATCACCGGCAGGGTTTTGTCCTCCTGCTTTTCCTTTCTGAGGATCTCCCAGCGACGGACCTGCTCTTCGATGAGTTGATGCATGGCTTTCATGGCGCCTCCTTATTGGTTGTGGGTTAACGCCAAGCGCAAGGGTGCCCGATGACAACGATTCATTGGTGACAGCGAAAGAATCAATACAATCGTCACGGAATCCAAGAAAGCAGTTGAGAGATCAATCGTTCGGCAAGCGGATGGCGCGTGGAAAGCAGAGAGGATATGGCAAAGGGAAAATTTCGATCGCTGTAAATTCATCGCGCAACACCTCTGTCACTGGAAAAAGCTTATTCAACAACGGGTTTCATGTCAAGCATGCAATCGCTGTCAGTCTGTTTCGTCGGACCGGTTATTCGCTGGAATGAATCCGTTGGACCAGTCTGCGGGTTATCTCGTCAAGGAAGCCGAAGAAAAAGTGGTCGGCACCGTCGATAATGTCGATGCGGGCATCGGGGTTCCATTGGCCCATCAACGGGCGGATCAGGCCCGGTGGGGCAATTTCATCACGGCTGCCCGCAACCACCGCCGAAAGCATCGGCAGGCGAATCCCTTCCTCGAAATCGATGAATGCCACCGGTGGCGCGACCATGGTCATCCCCTGCACCGCCAAACCGCCCTGAAGGGCCATGGCATTGACCCAGGCGCCGAAGGAGTAACCGGACAGGTGAATCGCTTTCAATCCCCTGTCGCACAGAAATGAGACGGCACCTCTCACATCATCCTGTTCTCCGATTCCCTGATCGAAATTGCCGGTGCTTTTTCCGACGCCCCTGAAATTAAATCTCAACGTGGTAAAGCCCCGTTGTCGATAAGCGGCGGCGATGGCCTCCACGACCGGATTGGACATATCCCCGCCGTATTGCGGGTGGGGGTGGGTGATGACAACCCCCTTATCTGAAACGCCGGCGTGGTAAAGACCTTCCAAGTCACCACACCGCGACGGAAAATCGACCTTTGTTTCCATGAGGCACAACGCTTTTCGGGGGAGGATTCAATAGTAAGAATTGATGTCACGGCTTGGTGAATTTTCTGGCGAGATCATTGTCGATGACGTAAATGCAAACCGCCCTGGCACCGTGTTCGGTATACCGGTAGCGCTTCATGATGTTGTCCATGAGAAACGTGACATCATCACGGATTTTTTTGTCATAGGTCTTGAAATCCTCTTCGGCGTAATCCTTGATCGCCCGCCGGAAATTTTCGTTTTCCAGAAACGGATCCAGCACCTTTTCCTTCAGGTTAAACACATAGCGTTCTTTCAGCGATTGGAACAGGTGGGTTTCCGTGGGCGGGGTGCCGGTCACCATGATCTCCTGGGTGAGCGTTCTGGAGGTGTACTCCTTTTGGGTTTCCCTTCTGAAATTCAAGAGCTTGATCTTTTCCACCTTTTCGCCCAGCATGCGCCGTTCAAACCCGTCCAGCAACTCTTCGGTGATGCGGACCTTCTCGCCGGTGAACTTGCAGGTTTCAACGGTTCCCGGTTCGAAATTGACGGCAAACATATAGTGAAGGATTTCCCGGTGAATCTGCTCTTCGTTGAAATAGTAAAGAGACTCTTTCACCTCCTGCAAAATGGTGAAATCGTACAGCAACAGCAGTGAATCTAAAAAACCCTCGGGGATGGAGGCCTTCAGGTCTTTCTGCCCGTGGAAAAATTTGCACAGCATGGACATGTCGATCAATTCGCCCGATTTGGCGTAGGTGGTGTAAAAGGCGTTGAAGATTTTTATGGAATCGCGCCCTGAAATTCCCTGCCGCCCTTCTTTATCGGATTCGCCGATGATCCGACGCCGGCGTTTGGCGGTGAGCGCTTTGCGGTCTTCTTCGGACAACCACTCGGGTATGTGCCCGGTGTAGATTTCGATCTTGAGCAACTGAAGATTCTTGTCGCAGTAACGGGTATATTTCTCCGGTTCGGGAATCCACTCGAGCATGGCTTCGGAGCGAAGGTTCAACCGGGAAGAGATGATGACCCGGGCAAAATTGTGCAGCACCCGGGGCAGGAAACTGTCATCGATGTAAGACCCGAAGATGTTGCGGTAGATCTCGACCTCCGTGTTCAGGTCCAGGACATACGGGATATTGATGTATACGATACGGTCGGAAAAAGACTGGAAATCCTTGATGTTCTTTTTGTCTTCCGGATTCATCAGGGCCAGGAACAGGGAGTTGACGTTCTCCTCGATATCCTCCACCTTGTGCAACCCTTCGCTGATGATGTTGTGAAGTTCGATCAGGCGTTCGATGTTATGGGATTTGATGTCCATCAGGGCATAGATGCCGTTGTTGGTTTTGGCGAAACGGGAATAGATGTAGCGGACCTGATTGCTGTCGGAAAAAAGCCGGTTGATCAATCGCTGAAGGTATTCGTTGGTTTGAATGATCTCCTTGACCGGACGATCACCGGGGGAGAACACGCTGATGCCCCTGCCCAGTCGGCGATTGAATCGGTAGGGAACGGCATGGACCATTTCCAACACCTTTGCCGGGTTCTTCAACCGGGTCAGCAGGGCTTCGTAAAGCGACCCGCAAATCGTGCAGGGAACCTCGTGAAAAATCCATTCATAGGCCTTGTCGGTAAACAGGGTGTATTTAAATTCGTTGTTTTCGAAGAGATCGTCGAGAAATTGCCGTCGCTGGGATTTGGGGATCAGGAGCAGCGGATTGTCATGGCAGGGACAGGGAACCTCCACAAAATAGTTGTCCGTGTCGGGCAGGGCCATGTTCCGAACGGTCTCGAACTGCTTCTTGTTCGGATTTTTCTGCATCCGGAAAAGGCTCTCTATAATGGACGCGGTGTCGTTGCCCCCTTCGCTGGCCAGTTGTCTGCGATCCAGGCGCCACACCGTCTCGTAACGGGTCCCTGCTACCGTATTGGCGTACTCTTCGAAACGCTTCAACAGATTGTTCAAAAAGGTGCTCTTGCCGCAGCCGTGGGGGCCGTCAAAAATATAAATTTTGTTTTGCTGGGCGCCACTTCTCAGGGCCTCAACATGGTTGACCAACCGGTTGGCAAAAAGACGGTCCGCAAAAAAAGGGTGGTCTGCGCCTTCGACGAACAGTCTGCTGCAGTCATAGCTCACGTATTGGATCGATTCCGGGTCGTTGGGATATTCATCGACGCCTTCGCCCACATAAGCTTTGAACAGATCGTGAAAGACCTGGAACACGTTCCGGATGGTGCCGACGGGGTTGACCAGCACCACTTGAAGAAATTCCTCAAAGGGGATGGGCTTGCGATGATTTGACTCATCGGCAACCGTATCGATATGCCGCATGGCTTTATTGATGTTGTCCATACACTGCCTTGTCCGACCGGTGGATGGTGCGGCCCCGATCGTGTCATTTAAAGGACATTCCTGCTCAGTTTTCGGTCATGCATGGTGTATAGCACCCGCTGCCATTTGAGTTCCCGCGGTTCGGGTGCATCGGTCTGCGGCATTGGGATCCCGGGCATGGTGGGCATTCTTGGCGCCTGTGGCGTCGCTACCACCTCCATGGTTTCCAACTGCACCGGACCGCCCCACAGGTATTCAATACCGAGCATCGTATTGGGTATGTATTCCGCCACCAGCGGTTTGCCCTCGAACCGGTGGATCAGGTAAAGGGCATTATCCTTGGTTTTCTCCTGATCGACCTCGATATTCGGTGGGTGGTACAGGGATGCCATGAGCATGTCCCGGTAATCATCAGCACTCCGGCTTTTTACGTAATACTCCCAGACCATTTTTTGTTGGTTCAACCGCTTGCCGGCAACGAACAGCTTGTTGGTGGTGACGAAGTCCTGGTCCACAAAGCTGTGGATAAAGGTAAAATCCGAAAAATTTTCTCGCACGTTGAAAATGAAATCCTTCCCTTTCCCGGTTTTGGCGTCGAAGTCTTTGCGCCGCCCGGTATCGGCAATATGCTGAAATTCCCACGACACTTTACCCTTCTCGGCCATCTCCTCAAGGAAGTAGAACAGTCGCATCCCCAGGGCATAGGGATTCAACCCCACCCGGGGCATGGCCGTCACCCCGGCGTTGACCCGGGCAAAATCGACTTCATGCCCCTTGATGCGGTCATCATTCATGTACAGGATTTCGTGCCAGTATGAGGCCCAGCCCTCGTTCATGATCTTGGTGCGGATCTGGGGCTGGAAAAACAGCGCCGTTTTTCGAATGATCTGAATCACCATCAGCATCCATTGATTCTCTTCCCGGCCGAGCATCTTGGAATGTTCCATGATGAATTCCAGCAGGTCCCTGGGCTTTTGTTTTTTGGCTGCCTGGTGCTTTTTAAACAGGCTTCCAAACTCCGGATGACGTTGGTCAACCAACGAAAAGAAGCCTTGTTCTCCCATTACCGGATCTTCATTAATACTGGCGTTATATCGCTCCAGCTCCTTGATGTATTTGCTGATATTGACCTTGGCGATGTCCTGCAGATAGATGTCGAAATAAAAATCCACTTTTTCCGAAATGCCTGAATCCGGCGCTGAAAAGATTTTCGACAAGAGTCCATGGTATCCGACCAGGTTGTCGATTCCCCGGGTGAACTCGATCACATAGTCCACCCAGCGTCCCCGTTCGGAACGGAGCTTGGCAAGGGCCCGCTTGTCCGACAGCGCTTCGCCGTTGAAATCGTAATCCCAGGTATGCCGGAAATAAAGGTTGTTCTGGAAAAAATCGATATGGCCGATGACGTGATAGAAGATCATCACATTGAGCCAGTCCGGATTGTTGTCGTTGTAAAAGGAGATCGCCGGGCGGGTATTGATGACCGTTTCGTATGGATTACCCGGGTATAATTCGTACTTGCCCTTCTCTTTGAGCACCTCCACATCGTGGACCCAGTAATCATAGAGGGTCGGAATCATTACCTTGGGAGAAAGTTCGATGAGATCACGGTTGGTGACGATATATTCCAGGCTTTCGTCCTCAAACCGCAGACCGGCGTCACGGGCCCGCAGCTTACAGCCTTCCATGATCGTTTTCGTATGCTGGTCGATCAGTTCCATGGGCTTTTCCGTTTCGGTCTTTCGGCTAGGATATCAACCGCTTGATCCCCTCTATCAACCGGGGCTCGTCGGTGCTTTCGTTGATGGTGTCCAGTCGGACGAGCTTGGGAAATTCTTCAAGCAGTCCCGATTTTTTCAGGTACCGTTCCACTTCCGTGTTGTTCTGGGAACTGCCGGTATGCTCGGCGATGGTCACGCCCACACGGCTGGCATAGCCGATCATCTCCTTCAATGCCGGAATGGCCTTTTTCCCCTCCGTGTCCCAGTCGTCGCCATCGGTTCCGTGAAAAACATAGATGTTGTAGTCCGCGGCCAGATTCTCCGCTTTCACGATCCGGTTGACCATCTCGTATGCGGAAAATACCTGGGTGCCGCCGGCCACCCTGGAGTTGTAGTAGGTATAAAAATCCTCAACCTCCTTGGCTTCGGTGTCATGGAGGATAAATCGGGACTCCACCTGGTTGGCGTACTGATAGAGCAGCCAGCTGTAAATAAGCACATGCTGGGTGACCACCAGTTCGGTGGCCTTTCCAGCCATGGAGCCGGAATAGTCCCGGAGAAAGAAAACCACCGCCTGGGATTCGAAATCCTTCTCTTTGGACAGGATCCGGTAGATCCTGTCTCTGGGGGAGATGATGAACCCGGACGGATCGATGTCGTCCAGATCGGGGATGTTGCCCAGGTGAATGTTGGTTTCGACGATCTCCCGCAAGGTGGCTTTTTTGTCCAGCACCTGACCGGAACCGCGGTTCCGGTCGGTCATGTCGTAGGTGTAACGGGTCAGTGAGCGTTTTTTGCCTTTGTCCTGCAGATTGGGCAGTTCGAACTGTTCGGTGAGAATTTTTCCCAGGTCGTAGGCCGACGACTCCATTTCGTGCTGGCCGCCTTCTCCTTGACCCGGCCCGCCGTCACCGGCCTGGTCCGGATCCCGAACCGGCTGTTCGCCGATGACTTCGCCCTCTTCACCATCGCCGCTGCCGCCCTGACCCTGCCCCTCTTCCTGTTCGGCAAAGTTGGGGTCGTGGATAAACTTCTCTTCCACGGTGGTGGGCACCACGACCACCTTGCCCTTGCCGGCCTTGCCGGGCTTGATCATTTTGCCCACGCGGATTTTACGGGGAAAGCCGTCCTTTTCCCGCTGGCGGTCCTTTTCCAGCAGTTCGTCGATGGAGCGGATGTGGCTGACATAGGAGCCCTTGGGCTGAGCCATGGCCTGCAGGATCATCAGGTCGTGGTAGTCATAAAGGTTGAGCAGTCGGATCTCGCCTTCATCGGTGGTGACCACCGCCATGCTCTCCCGCCGATGATCGGCATATCATGCGTCCGGTCGTCGTTGAGCTCCAGGAGGACCTTCTCTTCCTGCTCCGGTGTCAGACCAGCTTCACGAAGCTTATCATAGATTTTGCGATGTTCTGGTTTCATGATTCTACAAGCCTTCTCGTGTGGGCTTGACTATTATTCTGTCCTATCTTGAGGGTGTCTCAAAAATAGGATTCTGGTTCAAGGTCAAGGCGGGTTCTCGTTTCAACCCGCAGGCATACTGGAGTATGTCGAGGATTTGAAACGAGAACCCAACGCAGAGATTGGGCCAGAAGACATTTTTGAGATGCCCTCAATTAATTTTCATCCTCCTGCGTGCAAAAGTACTCAATCGTCTTCTGCGCACAGGTCTTGCAATACCCCAGCTTGTTGAGCATGGTGTCGACCATGCGGTCGTAGAGTTTCTGGTTCTCTTCGTTGGTCCGGTTGGCCAGGGCGCCGATGAGGCTGCCGGCGCCGGCGATATCCGATTTCAGCCGCACGTCGGTGACCGCCTTGACCAGTTCCAGGTTGTCCATGAAATCGTAATCCGGATCCACGGATATCTTCTGGCCGTATATCTTGCGAATGGACGTCCTGAAGGTCTCCCGCTGCTCGCTGGTCTTCAGCCCCAGGCGATCTTCCACACTGTTGATGTAGCGTTCGTCTATCTTCAGGGCCCTCAGTTCGCCGCTCTGGGGGTCTTTGTACTTCCACATCTTGTCCGGACCCAGGTTTTCGGCGTCGATGCCGATAATCATGTTCACGTAGCTCATGACATCCTTGCGGATGGCCAGGGGCTCGTCCATGTAGGCGTTGAACATTTCCGTCATGATCCGCTCACGATAGAGCCCCTTGGCGGTCTTGAGGTCCTCCAGGTATTTGGCACGGTCGTTGGCCTCGGTCACATAATCCAGGACAATGCGCTCCAGGGCCTTGAAGATATCGTAGGCGAACATGCACCGTCCCTCGTTGGTTTCCGAGCTTTCATTGAGCAGTTGGATGGCCCGGCCCAGGTTCCGCTGCCCCAGTCCCTTCTGGCCGAACCGCTTGGTGATGTCCGGGTTCTGATTGAGGGTGTCGATGACCTCGGCCAGTGTCTTGATGCTCTTTTCTCCGGCCACCTCGCCGGCGGCCAGCTTCATGGTCTCGATGGGGGTGAGCTTTTCCGACCTTGCCAGTCGGGTGAGCACCACCGTCACGGAGGCGGCATGGTTCAGGTTGGGGTCCTGGTGCAAATATTCCCGGTCGAGGGTGGTGCGCGTCTCGTTGCCGATGGCGTATATGGTCAGGTCTTTTTGCAGCTTGTAGTTGGTGTTGTGAGAGACGTAGCAGATGCGGCAGCGGTCGACGATGGGCGCTTCCTCCTTTTCCGCCAGAAAGCGGTTGAACTCGGAATTGTTGCTGGTGGCAATGATCAGGGTGTCGATGGGCCACTTGTAACCGTCGATTTCGATGTTGCGGTTCTGAATGACCCCCAGATAGACTTGGACCAAGTCCTTTTTGTTCTTGAAAATTTCATCGGAAAAATGGACCCCGCCGCCGGCCACCCGCGCCAAGGCCCCACGCCGTAAATCAAAGCGGTAGGGATTGTTGGTTTCCGTAATGTGAAGCAGCCGCTGAATGGACTCTTCACCTAAAAGATCCACCGCCGAGGAGGTAATTTTATCTTTCGCCGCATACTTGCCGGTAACGGTGCCCAGACTCTCGGTCATCGGGACAGGGATGATCTGGATAAATTCAAGCATCTTTGCCAGGTCACCGTTGGTGTAATTTCTGATGCTGTCCCATATAAACGCAGTGCAGGCACCCAGCGGGCGATAATCCCCCCAGAGGGTTTCAATCTCGTTGTCCGAAAATCCAATCTCTTTGGACAAAAACTCACGGTTTTTATCCGGTTCGTCGGTGATGTTCATCGCCAGAATCATGGGATCCTCATAGGTCTGGGATTCGATGGTCGAGATTTTCCCGTAGCCGCCGATCTTGTCCAGGCCGGTACAACGGAACGAATATTTCCGGTTGGTCTCCTGGGATAAAAAATCTCTATATTTACTACAGACAAAGTCCACCAGAAAGGTCTTGCCATTTCCCGGTTCTCCGACCAGGACAAAGGCCATCTCCTTGGAAGAACCATTTTCCGCAGCATCCTTGACGTAGGAGACAAAACTGTTGATTTCATCATACATGCCGATGATGTGCTTTTTTCCGGTTCTGAAAATACTGAAATCATAAGTGGTCTTGCCGTTGACCACCACCTTTTCGATGTCGCTGTCCAGAATCATCCGGGCTACACCCTGAAAGGCGTTTTCGAAACAGCGTGTTCCTTCCTTGACCTCGACCAGATGCTGGTGAAGCGCCGATGTGTTCTTCTTTACCATGGTGTCCCCCTAAATTTTAAATGACCGGTGCAGGAGATGGTGGATCGGGTTAATGGTGCAGACCCTGTTGTTTCAGCCGCAACAGTGAAATGACCATGAGACCTTAATGTTGACTTCCGGATCGACCGTCAGAGAAAAATGGGATGTAAAGGGGATTCTGACGGCAATTAAATGAACCCGGAGCAGGGTGCTTGATCTTTACCTGACTCGGACGCAATGGAAAGTGTCACAATATGGGCTGAGCGCGCAGGAACAGTCGGCTGTCGCCGCTGATTCATCAGGATGAGAATTCCATTGCCTTGAATTGGAGTATAGCACCTCGTTGCAAAACTTCAACCCGAAAAACCAAACAAACGACTGGCCACAGGCGGTTAGATAGAACAATCGGCAAACGTCCTATACCGACAGGTAAGCGGATCCCCGCGGCCGGCGGGCAGGCTTGACAACAATCAGGCAATCCCATATACAAGCTGATCCTCAACGATTTTTCCACCATGTTTAAAACGATTGCAGCCGCCTATTTTTCGCTTCCCGAGGCGCGGGCGGCCTCCCGACAATATTATCGGGATCTTTCCACGGCCATCCAAGCCGGCAGCCGGCGAGTGGAAACCGTGGTGATGGACGCCATGGTGCAGAGCATCTCCCTGTGGGAAAGTCTTAACGTGATCTGATCATGATGAACCTGGACAGTAAGGGGATGTGATCATCATCGGCGAGGGATCACCGGTGTTGGCTTCTTCCGCGAAGACACTTACATGAAACCGTGAAAAATGGCTGAACAAGATCTGCTGCTTTCCATCGACAACGGAACCCAGAGCCTCAAGGCACTGATCTTTGACGCCGGCGGCAATCTGATCGCCCGGCAACAGGTGCTGTTCACTCCTTATTTTTCAGATCAGCCCGGTTGGGCCGAACAGGATCCCCACGTATTCTGGAACGCCCTGTGCCAGGCGTGCCAGGGAATTTTCGCCACCCATGGCATCGAAAAAGCACGCATCGCCGGCGTTGCCCTGACCACCCAGCGGGCCACCGTAGTCAACGTCGACAAGGATGGCAGCCCTTTGCGGCCGGCCATCCTGTGGCTGGACCAACGCAAGTGCCACGGCCTGCCACCGCTGGGGGGGCTGTGGGGGCTGTTTTTCAAGGTCACCGGGCTTGCCGGCACCCTGGCTTATTTCCAGTCAGAGACCGAAGCCAACTGGATCTTGAGAAACCAGCCGGCCGTCTGGGCGCAAACCCACAAATACCTGTTGCTGTCCGGTTATCTCAATTTCCGTCTGACCGGCGAGTATGTCGATTCCGTCGGCAGTCAGGTGGGATATCTGCCATTTGACTACAAACGGCTGCAGTGGGCCCGTTCCTGGGACTGGAAGTGGCGTTGCGTACCGGTGAGTCCGGATCAGCTTCCCCGGCTGGTGGCACCGGGTCAGATTCTCGGAACCGTGAGCCGACAAGCCTCAAGGGAAACCGGGATTCCAGCCGGCATGCCTGTATTTGCCGCGGCAGCGGACAAGGCCTGCGAAGTCATCGGCTCCGGCAGTCTCGACCCATCGGTGGGATGTCTGAGTTACGGTACCACGGCCACCATCAACGTGACCCATCGCCGGTACATCGAACCCATCCCTTTGCTGCCGGCCTATCCCAGTGCCGTTCCGGGAAGTCATACCATAGAGGTCCAGGTATTCCGCGGCTTCTGGATGGTCAACTGGTTCAAGGAGGAGTTCGGTTTTCCGGAACAGCGGGCTGCCGAAAAAACCGGTGTGGCCGCCGAGGCGCTATTCGAAGCGTTGATTAAGGACATACCACCCGGATCCATGGGGCTCATGCTTCAGCCTTTCTGGACACCGGGCATCCGGACGCCGGGCCCTGAGGCCAAGGGTGCCATTATCGGATTCGGGGATGTCCACACCCGCGCCCACCTGTATCGCTCGATCCTCGAGGGACTGGCCTATGCCCTGCGGGAGGGCAAGGAGCGCATAGAGCGGCGCAGCCGCACGCCCATCACCAGCCTGCGGGTCTCCGGGGGAGGAAGCCAGAGCGACCTGGCCTTGCAGTTGACGGCCGACGTATTCGGTCTACCCACCGCCCGGCCCCACCTTTACGAAACGTCGGGCCTGGGTGCAGCCATTGATACAGCCGTCGGACTGGGGTTACATCCGGATTTTGAAACTGCCGTGAATGCGATGACCCGCCCCGGCGATCGTTTCGAACCGAACCCGTCAAATCACCGGCTTTACAACGAACTCTACCACAAGGTTTACAAGCGAATGTATCGCCGACTAAGGCCGCTTTACGAAAAAATCCGTGAAATCACAGGATATCCTGAATAATCAATCGACGATATCGTCCACCCCTGTTGTCCCATCATTCCTTACGATAATGCTTGCTTCCCCCCGTTGCCTTTTTTATGATGGGAGCGATTTGTCGGGCTATTAACGATCGCGACCCTTCAGAGGCGTGCACCATGCTCAAAGAGCTGTTAATCAAGAATTTTGCCATTATCGACGACCTGAATATCCGCTTCGACGGTGGATTGACCATTTTGAGCGGAGAAACCGGCGCCGGCAAATCCATCATCATCAACGCGGTGAACCTGTTGCTGGGATCCCGGGTCAATGCCAGGATGATCCGGGACGGTTATGAAACCGCGGAATTGTCTGCTTTTTTCGATGTCCCCGAGGGGTCCACCGCCGCAGCAATCATGGCTGAAAACGGCTATGATCCCAATAATGGCCTGCTGGTGCGAAGAATCATCGCCGGCAACGACCGGCATCGCATCTATATCAATGACCGCATGGCGACCATGCAGATGCTGACATCCATCACCGCGGATCTGGCCAGCATCTCAGGCCAGCATGTCCACCAGGGACTGCTCAGAGAAGAAACCCATCTGGCGATATTGGATCGTTTTGGCGGTCTTTCACCACGGGTTCGGCAGGTATCGGACCTGCATGGAAAGATCGTCCCGCTGGTCCAGGCACTTCAGGCCCTCAAAGAGAAGAAAAAAAATCAGGACAAGGAGATGGACCTGCTCCGATACCAGGCAGAGGAGATTGCCGATGCCGATATCATGCCGGGCGAGGACGAATCCCTGGAAAAAGAACGGTTGCGGCTCAAGCACGCCGAGTCCCTCCACCAGTCCGTTTTTTCTGCTATCGAAACCCTTCACGGAGCCGATGGCGCCATTCTGGAACAACTGGGTGAAGTGCGTAAAAGCCTGGAGAAGGCAGCGGATATAGATGATGGACTGACGGCCGGGGTGCAGTGCCTTGCAGACCACCTTTTCGGCCTGGAGGATGTGACGGACACGTTGCGGACCTACCTGGGAAATTTAGACACCGAAGCGGATCGGCTTGAGTCAGTGGAAACCCGGTTGGATCTGATCAACAAGTTGAAGCGAAAATACGGGGGCTCCCTGGAGACGCTTTTCCAAAAGCGTGATGCCATTGAAGCGGATTTAGCCGCCACGACGGTTATCGATGATGACATCCAGCGCAGTGAAACGCAGTTGAATGACTATTACGATCAGGTATCGCGCCTGGCCCGGCGTCTGTCTAAAGAACGAAAACAGGTGGCCGCGGATTTTGCCGAATCCGTTGAAAAGGAACTGGCAGGCCTGAAGATGGCCGGCACCCGGTTCAGTGTCAGCCTTTCCCCGCTCCCTTGCAGCAAGCCTGCATCCCCGTGGCTTCGTGTGGACGACAATCTGCTGTCGGCCACGGGTATCGATCAGGCTGCGTTCATGATCGCCCCCAATGTGGGTGAATCGTTAAAGCCCCTTGCATCCATCGCCTCAGGCGGGGAACTCTCCCGGGTGGTGCTGGCGCTGAAGGCCATCCTGGCAGAAACCGACGCAGTGGGTACAATTATTTTCGACGAGGTGGATGCCGGTATCGGAGGCGCCGTGGCCGACGTCGTGGGGAAAAAACTGGAAGCCCTATCTAAAAAGCACCAGCTTATCTGTATCACCCATCTTCCCCAGATCGCCCGGTTCGGTGATCAGCATTACTATATTGAAAAACAGGTTAAAAACGGCCGCACCACCACCACCATCCGGCCGATGGACCAGGAAGAACGGATCAAAGAGATCGCCCGCATGCTGGGCGGCGAAATTGTCACCCGGACCGCCCTGGAACATGCCCGGACCCTGATGGAGCAATGATGGAAAGCAACCGTCGCTTGACAATTTCAGGATGATGTTCAAAATTTAGAAAATTTTTCCAAAAGGAGATCGAGATGCCTATTTTTGAATTCAAATGCCTTGACTGTGAAAAATACATGGAGATTCTGGTGATGAACAAGCAAGAGGAGATGGAAATGGCCTGTTCCGATTGCGGTTCCGGCAACCTGGAACGCATCCTGTCCACCACCAGCCACACGGTGACCGGCGGTGGTTCCGGCCAGCCTGCCGATTCCAATACCAGCGCCCAGACGCGGACCTGCAGTTCCGGGTCGTGTACCACCTATACCATCCCCGGACCGGCATGAGACCATGAACCTGAGTTAAACCTTGCTATATTTTCCTTCGTCTCGTTAAGGTCAACCCATGCCGCAAACACTCCACAAACAGGAAAAAGAACAGTTCTGCAAGCTGTTCAAACAGGATCAACTCACCGACTTCGAAGATCGGTTTGCGGTCATGGAGGCCTTTATGCAGACCGATGGTCATGTCTCCTCGGCGCAGATGATCGAACGGCTCAACGAGCTGAATCTCCAACTGGATCCGGAATTTGTCCGTGACACGTTGAAACTGATGTGTCAGTATGGGTTCGCCAGCAAACAGCAATTCGACAGCGGTGAAATTCTGTATGAACACCTGCACCTGGGTCAGCATCATGACCACATGGTCTGCGCCAAATGCGGAACGATCGTGGAATTTGAAGACCCTGGGCTGGAGGCGCTTCAGGTTCAGGTTGCAGAGCGTCACGGTTTCCACCTGCTCCAGCATAAAATGGAGATGTACGGCATCTGTGCGCAATGTATGTCCCAGCGCCGAAAACTGCTCCCGCTTTCCGACGCGCCAAAGGGGGAGCGGCTGGTGATCGCCCGGCTGGACGGCGGCCCCATGGCGCGGGCACGCTTGATGGCCATGGGCCTTCGAATGGGTGATGAAGTGGACGTGATCACCAATTCAGGGCAAGGGCAGCTGGTGGTTGGTGTCGATTACAAACGAATCGTGCTTGGACGGGGGTTGGCCCGAAAGCTGATGGTTCAGGTCAAGCCCAACAGCGAGTAATTGATGGCCTGCGTGGATGACGCTTTTCCCTGAAGCACGGGACACGATCAACGTATAGACAACTATCGACAATGAATAAATCAATTCCGATTGTTTTGGTATTTCTACTGGTCTTTGCCGGCGCGGATCTCGTTTGGGCGGAGCGGTTGAGTGTAAGCACCGATATCGCCAATATTCGCTCCGGGCCGGATACCAGCGATGCGGTCATCTGGCAGGTTGAAAAATATCATCCCTTGAAGGTGGTCAAGAAGCAAGGCAGCTGGTGCCTGTTCGAGGATTTCGAAGGTGATCGCGGATGGATTCACAACTCCCTTCTCGCCGACATCAAAACCGTGATTGTTATTAACGATAAGTGCAATGTCCGTTCAGGGCCCGGGACCGACAACGATATCCGATTTACCGTGGACAAAGGCGTTCCCTTTAAAGTGCTGGAAGAAAAAGGGGACTGGCTCCATGTGATCCACGCGGATGGCGACAAGGGGTGGATTCATCGTTCTCTGGTCTGGTAGGGGCCCGGTTAACCAAGGAGTCGGTTTGAAACTGCAACCAGGAAAAACGCGGATCGTTGGCCTCGGTTCCGCGCTGGTAGACATACTGGTCAACGAAAGCGATGAATTTGTCCGTCGCATTGGTGTTAAAAAAGGCGGCATGACCCTTGTGGCCATGCCGGACCTGGAAAAGATTCTGAACCAGGCGTCAACCAAGCCCATCGTTGTGCCGGGCGGATCGGCATGCAACACGGCTGTGGGCATCGGACGCTTGGGCGGCCAAGCCCGCTTCGTCGGCAAACGTGGAGACGACGATACCGGACAATTTTTTGAAAATGCCCTGGTTGAACGGGGGGTAGAACCGTTATTGATGACATCGTCACTTCCCACCGGCCGGGTGCTTTCCATCATCACCCCCGATGCCCAACGCACCATGATCACCTACCTGGGGGCATCGGCAGACACCCAGCCCGAAGAGATCACGCAGGAATGCTTTGCGGATAGTGCAGTGGTTCACATGGAGGGATACCTGCTGTTCAATCCCGATTTAATGACGGCTTCGTTGAAAGCCGCGAAAAATGCCGGGGCATTGGTTTCTCTGGATCTGGCCAGCTTCACCGTCGTCGAGCAGTCCAAAGCCATACTCGAGGAGATGATCGAACAGTATGTTGACATCCTCATCGCCAATGAAGACGAAGCCCTGGCCTATACCGGATTTAATGACGACGCGCGGGCGCTGGCCCGATTGGCCCGACATGTCAACATGGCCGTCCTGAAGGTCGGTGCCAGGGGAAGCTTCATCCAACATGAGAATCGTGTTTGCCGCATCCCGGCCCTGGGTACAGGAACGGCAATTGACACCACCGGCGCCGGGGATCTCTGGGCGTCCGGTTTTTTATTTGGACTGGTAAAGGGATATACCCACGAAAAATGCGGCAGACTTGCTTCGGCATGCGGATATGAGGTATGTCAGGTGGTCGGTGCCGACATCCCCGCCGGGGGATGGATTCGAATCAAAAAGATAATGGAGGAATAATGGCCAAAGGGGCAGCAACACGAAAACAGCTTCTGAAAGAGCCCGATCAGTTCATTACCTTTTCAGGGAAACTGATCGCCTTTGGACGATCCAATTTGAAAATCATTCTGATCAGTACGGGGATCCTTTTTTCACTGCTGCTGGCCCTTGTCACGGTGCGACAGATTTCCCACCGGAATGAAAATCGGGCCTCCGAACTGGTTGAAAAAGCTGTGGCCAAGTATTCAACTGCGCTTCAGGACACCAATCCCCAAACGGCTTATGACCGAGTAAAGACCGATTTTGCCGACATTTTTGATAAATATGGTTCGAAAAACGCAGTGAAAATCGCCCGGATCATATACGGAGACATCAGCTACACTGCCGGGGATGCGGATACCGCCATTGCCATGTATACCCATGCGCTGGATGATTTTAACCAATCCCCGGCAGTGAAAAACATCGTGCTGAGCGGACTTGGGTATGCCTTCGTTCTGAAAGCGGAATACCCTCGGTCCATTCACTATTTTGAAATGATTTCGGCAGACAAGGAGAAGACCATGAAAAGCGGTGCGCTTTTCAATCTGGCATGGCTTTATGAAGCAGCCGGCGAGAAGGAGAAGGGCGCCTCCATGTATAAGCAGCTCTTAACCGATTTCCCGGAGAGCATGTATGGTGACCTGGTGAGGGAGAAAGTCAGCAGTTAGGACTTTGTCTTTCATGAACAGTTTGTATTTTTTGATTTTTTGATTCAATCCGCTTTTGCCGATTCCCAACAGCTCTGCCGCGTGGGCCTGTATATAATTGGCTTTTTTCAAAGCCCGGACAATCATGTTCTTTTCCACCAGTGCCAGGGTGTCGTACAAATTCGCATCCACAGGGATACCGTCCATATGCAGGGTACTATGGGCATTGTCGATGAAGTCCTTGGGTAGATCAGACACCTGAATGATCTCCTCTGGACTCAGCACGACCGCCCGCTCGATGACATTTTCCAATTCCCTTACATTTCCCGGCCAGTCGTATTCGTAAAACAGTCGCTCCACTTCCCGGTCAATCCCGGTCACCGGCGAACCCATGTTACGCTCGCCGCTGTATTTGGCAATAAAATGTTCCACTAACGGCCGGATGTCCTCAAGCCGTTCACGTAGCGACGGCAGGGTGATCGGAACCACGTTGAGCCGATAAAACAGATCTTCCCGGAAATTCCCCTTGGCCACTTCTTCCTTCAGGGATTTGTTGGTGGCCGCAATGAGTCGGATATTGATGGGAATCGCCTTGACCCCGCCCACCCGCTCGATCACCCGCTCCTGCAAGACACGAAGCAGTTTCACCTGCAAGCCCGACGAAAGCTCTCCGATTTCATCAAGAAAAAGTGTCCCTCCGTCTGCGATTTCAAAACGCCCTTTTTTCATTGAAACCGCACCGGTAAATGCCCCTTTTTCATGGCCGAACAACTCACTCTCCAACAGTGTCTCGGCCAGGGCGGAACAATTAACCGCCACAAAGGGTTTATCCTTTCTTGGACTGTTAAAATGCAGGGCGTTGGCCACCAGTTCTTTTCCCGTTCCGCTCGCACCTTCGAGGAGGACTGTTGCCGCAGCCGGCGCGACTTTTCGGATGATATGAAAAACATCCTGCATGGCCTTGCTCTTGCCGATGATATTGTGGAAGCTGTAGCGGCCCTCTACAGCACGTCTGAGCTGGCGGTTCTCCTTGACCACACGGTACATGGAAACCGCCTTGTTGACATAAAGAACAAGCCGTTCATTGTCGAAAGGCTTGAGAATATAATTATAGGCGCCTTTCTGCATGGCTTCCACAGCCTTTTCAACGGTGCCGTGGGCTGTCATCATGATTACTGGAAGATCCGCATCTTCTTTCTTGATGCGCTCAAGAAGATCAATGCCGTCCATGGCTGGCATTTTCATATCCGTCAGCACCAGATCGACGTCGGATTCGGAAAGCGTGGCCAACGCCTCTGGGCCGCTGTTAGCAGTAAGCGTCTCAAAGCCCTCATCCTCCAGAACCGCCGCAAGGATAAGCGTATAATTTATCTCATCGTCAACAATGAGGATCGTTTCCATTAGTTGGTCTCCTGACTTAACGGAAATTTGACGGAAACCCGGGCCCCTTTTTCGCTGCGGTTATCAATCCGAATCATTCCATCATGGCCTTCAATGATGTTTCTTACGATTCCCAACCCCAACCCGGTCCCTTTTTCCTTCGTAGTAAAAAATGGATCCCAAATCTTTTCCATGACCGATTCGGAAACACCCTCTCCTTCATCTTCGATGTAAACCCACAAAAAACCATCATCCGCTTCAATGGTCACGTCAATCGCACCGCCCCGGGGCATCGCCTGCATCCCATTGATAAGCAGGTTGAGAAACGCCTGATAAAGCATGTCTCCATCGGCCATGATAACGGGAATCTTGTCATCGACAAAAGTCCTGATAACGTATCCGTTTTCTTTTATCTGATGTTCGAGGAAATGGATATTTTTGGTAATCACTTCATCGATTCGGCATGCACTCCGGTTGGGTTTTTTGGGTCGCGCGTAGTTTAAAAAATCAGTAATGATATTGTTCAGGCGCCGCGCTTCCGCCACGACAATATCTGCGATTGCATTCAGGTTGTCCTGCGGGGCCATTTTCTTTTTCAACAATTCAGCAGAACTGCTGATTATCCCCAGTGGGTTCCTGATCTCGTGCGAAACACCAGCAACCATCTCTCCCAGTGAAGACAGATGCTTGGCCTGGGCCAGCTGGTCCTTGAGCCGTATCCGTTCGAAAGCCCGCTTTTCGATGATTCCCTCGCCTCGTTTCACGACATAGATCAAGGTAAGCAGCAAAATCCCCATGACAATGCTGATGGTGCAAATCACAAGCACCTGAAACTTGAATATTTTCCGGTTATCGCTGGATAGATCCTGCCTGATTTCGACAACACCCAATACCGGTCCAGATATCGGAGATAGAGGCTTTTCCGCCCGTAATGGGGCAAATGTGATAATCTTGATCTCCTTTGGAATCCCCAGAAGTATTTCCCAGAAAGCACCGTTTTGGACGAGTTTCGAGGAGGATTGCCCGTCCAGCGCATTTTTATAGAACGTTCCTCCAAGATTTTCCATTCCCACCAGTTCAGGTGAGAAACTGTAGGCAATGACGTCATTTTTACTGTAAATATTAACCATTTCAACCTTGAAACTGTGCAGCGTACTGCGGACGACACTGTCCATTCTTTCAAATTGTTCCTGGTTCCTCAATTCGATTTTTCCATACTTTAACCCCACAGGAAGAATAAACTGCAAAAATACCTGGTGATTCAGGTTTTCGATAAGCAGTAGCGCATAGTCTTCGCTTTTTTGGTATTGCATTGAACGGACCCAGTGGGTGTTGAGCAGGGAAAGGATGATGGTACCGATAAAAATGACAATAAGGCTGGTAAAAGTAAAATATTTTACCAGACGAAAGGGTTTTGCCCGTTCTGCAATGCTGGAGGGCTTCATAATGGTTCCGTTGCTGCCATGAATGGCAGGTCAACCGTTGTATCTAAGGGTGAATCAATCTCATGGGATTGATCAATCAAAATGCATGGTGGTCGATTGCACCACTTCGTCACATCAATCACCATATACTGGACACGGCGCATTTCAATTTTTTTTTTGGGGGAATCAATATAGTGCTAAAGTATTTGTTGTTAGTGCCGAATTAGATGGCTAACAACCGGCTACCGTGTAGTGCCATATAAAGAAACCTGAGGATCATGTCAATGTGCTGCGAAATAAATACCCAGATCCTTTAAAGAAAAAGCCCTTGAATAATGAATAAATCGAGGCTCATTGAAAAATGAAAAAAATGAATCCATCGCTACACAAGATAAGTGTAATTATTGATATGAAGCCACAATATATATTAAATATACAAAATTATGCATAAAAGTCATATAATTTTACTTGACAACAGCTTCTTTTCGGTCTTGAATCAGAATCAAGGATTGGCGTTTCCTTTCAGACTGACACACAGAAAACCCCAATCTTCTTTGAAAAGCGAACGCTGCTATTACTTTTTAGATTGCCATAAGACGATGGATCAAATGGTGAAGAATTCGTTAAAAAAAATAAGGGAATCCCTCTTGATGAGCAAATCGGAACTGGCGAGAGAAGCCAATGTCTCTCCGATTACGATCACGCGGATTGAAGAAGGGAAACCGTGTCGGCTGGAAACCAAAAGAAAGATATTGCTGGCTCTGGGTTACAGCCTTTCGGACAGTAAAAAAATCTTTGGTGAATAAAAGAGCTAACCATGTTTTTTGGAAAAAAAGACCGAATCGTTGGCCTTGACATCGGGTCCAGATCGATCAAAGCGGCGGAAATCTCCGAAACGAAGAAGGGCATCACCCTTGAACGGTTCGGCATCATCGACATCGCACCAGGCCTTATCGAAGATGGTGCAATAAAAGATGCTGAACAAGTTTCAGAAACGATCCGTCAATTATTTAAGAACTATGGCATAAAAGGGCATAATGTTGCCCTCTCTGTTGGCGGCTACTCGGTCATCGTAAAGAAGATCAATGTTCAGTCCATGCCGGAAGAGCAGCTTCAGGACACCATTAGTTTCGAGGCGGAGCAATACATACCATTTGATATATCTGATGTAAATTTGGATTTTCAAATTCTGGGCGAAAATGAAAGCAACCCCAACCAGATGAATGTACTGCTGGTTGCCGCGAAAAAAGAAATGGTCAATGACTACGTGAATCTTGCTCAGATGGCGGGGTTGAGCCCGTGCATCATTGATGTTGATGCGTTTGCCCTTCAAAATATTTATGAATTTAATTATTCCCCCGCGGAAAATGAGAACATTGCGCTCATCGATATCGGAGCAAGCAAGACTTCGTTGAATATATTAAAAGGTAAATCTTCGGTCTTCATGAGAGACGTTTCGCTCGGATGCAGCCAGATCAACCAGAAAATTGCATCGCTCATCGACTGTTCCATTGAGGACGCGGAGCAGATCAAGTTTGGCGACCAATCCGAGAAAATCACAGCTGGAGATCTTTCCGACATTGTTTCCTCCGTTGTTTCAGATTGGTGCACGGAGATCAGGCGGGCCTTAGACTTCTTTTATTCAACCTATCCCGATGATCAAATTAAAAAAATTATCCTTAGTGGGGGTGGCGGCAACATAAAAGAATTCAGACAGTTGTTATCTGTCGAGACCTCTGCTGAAGTGGCCACCATAAATCCCTTTGATGGACTGCACATAGATGAGAACCGGTTTGATGTGGAATTTCTAAAACGCATAGCCCCCCAAGCCTCAATCAGCATGGGACTGGCAACGAGAAAAGTTGATGACAAATGATACGCATTAATTTACTCCCATTTCGAGCCGCAAGAAAAAAAGAGAATATCAGGCGACAAGTTTCCGTATTCCTGTTGTCACTTGTCTTTGTTGTGATTGTCGCCGCCTGGTTCAACTATTTGTTGTCCGGCAAGATAGAATCGTTGAACCGGCAGGTTGCAGAAACCAAGGCACAGGTTGAAAAGTACAACAAAATCAACCAGGAGATAACGGAAATAAAGAAAAAGTTGGCTATTCTGAACCAAAAAATTGAAGTCATCAAATCTTTGGATCTTACCAGAAAAGCACCGGTTGAACTGCTCGCTGACATGTCAACGCTGGTAATAGAAAAACGGATGTGGCTTACCGGTTTAGAAGAAAAATCCGGAAATGTTAAGGTGATCGGAATCGCTCTGGACAACCCGACGATTGCGGAGTTCATGACCAGAATCGAAACGTCCTTAACATATGTAGATGTCAAACTTCTGTCCATCAACCAGGATACCTCCGTCAAGGGATTAAATCTGAAGAATTTTGAAATCAAGTTTCGCAAGGCTCCCCTTAAAGAACAACCTAAATAGGTATTGAGGAAATGAAGAAGGGCACAGCGGTTTCAATAGAAAAATCCAATGCGGTAATTAATAAGCTTGAGCAGCTTTCCAAAGTCCAACGGATCGCTATCTGGGCAGGTGTGTTGATATTGCTTATCGGCGCTTTTGTCTACTTTTCCTATCTGCCAAAATTTAAAAAAATCGACCAACTCAAGGCCAATTTAACAAAAATTGAAAAAGAATTGGAAATTGCCAAAAGAAACGCAAGGCAATTGAATGAATTCAGGAAAAAAATGCAGGATGCTGAAGAACAGTTCAAAATCGTAATGCGGGCATTACCTGAAAATGAAGAAATTCCAACCCTGCTCACCGGTATTTCAAAAGCCGGAACAGACTCAGGACTCAATTTTATTCTGTTCCAACCCAAACCAGATGAAAAAAAGGATTTTTACGCCGAAATTCCTGTGGTCATGACAGTTACCGGCGATTATCATGGGGTCGCAACATTTTTTGAGAGTGTTGCCGGCTTGAACAGAATCGTAAACATCAGAAATATCGACATGAAGCCAGACAAGGAAAGCACCAATCTGACGACCAAGTGTACGGCGGTGACATATAAATTTATTGAAGCGTCCGATGCACAACCGAAGACATCTGGAAAGTCGAAAAAGAAGAAGCGGTAAAACCATGCGAATTCAATTCAAAAAAGTTGTCAATAGGTTAACCCTGGTTCTACTGGTTTCGTGTTTTCTTTGGAACTGCGGTGATCAAAAAGAACCACCCAAAGCGCCGGTCGTCAGCAAAAAGATTTCGGCGCCAAGCACGCCTGATCCCTCAAAAAAAATTGAGGATACGCAAACGGACACCTCCGCGAAAACGCCCGTTTCGACAGCGGTTGCAGAAAAAGAAGAAGAAAGCATGGCAAAACGAATTTACGACCCCAAGGAACGCCTAAACCCCTTTACACCTTTATATAGAGATGAAGACAAAGAAACCGCGCCTGATCAAACGGACAAAAGCAAAAGAAAAAAACGAGTACCGAAAACGCCCTTAGAAAAAATAAGCCTCAACCAGCTTAAGTTAGTCGCCATCATTCGAACTTCATCTGGAAATAGGGCACTTGTAGAAGATAACACCGGCAAAGGGTTTATCATTAAAAAGGGAACTTACATTGGTCTGAATTCAGGAATCGTGACGCAAATAAACGCCAGTAGCGTGATTGTCGAAGAAGAAATAGAAAACCTCATGGGGGAGCTAATTCTTCAAAATACCGAAATAAAACTTCAGAAACCAGCTGGAGAGTGATATGCACAACTTCAGGATCAAATTCTCAAAGAGATTGACACTTGTTTCTTGCCTTGGGTTGGTTGTTGCCTTCCTTATAGCGGGATGCGCAACCCAGACTGCTGATCGACAAACAAGTGCACCCGGCCTTGATCCTTCGCAATCCATGGAAATCACGTCTATTGGATTATCTGAAGAACCGGACTCGATGAACGTTGTGATCAACGGGATCGAACCGTTGACATACACCTCAGTGAAACAGCCGCTTCCTTTGGGTGTGGTTCTTTATTTTCCAAACACCCGTTTAAACGTTTCCCAAACCGATGTAACATCCACTGGCGACCCTGTCACTTCAATTCATGCAGGCCAAATCGAGGCTAAAAACAATACCACGCGCATTGAAATTCTGCTGGCCTCGGATGTTCCCTACAACGTCGTGCAAGACGGCAATTCACTCAGAATCCAGTTTCCTAAAAATACCTCCGGATCAACCAGCGACAGCAGCGAATCGACAACGGACTCAAGCGTTGACCAGCAACCGACAATGACCGAAGAAGCGCCGGCCGTTCAGGTTGCTCCCTATACCTCTGTCGAACCGTCAGGCGCTTTTCAAGGCACGGGCGCCAGGATTGGCAAAGAAGACTTGGTATGGGTGAATCGTATCGATTTTCTTGGAGAAAAAGATGGACGATCGACACTGTCTATCGAAACAACATCTCCTGTCGACTACGATATCCAAAAAGTATCTGATAAACTTCTTGAATTGCGCCTGATGAAGGCAAACATTGCTGAATTCAGGCAACGGCCGATGATAACAACACGCTTTGAAAGCGCTGTTAACCGGATTATGCCCATCCAGTTGCCATCCATGAAGGATTTCTCATTGTTCTCCATCGAACTCCGGGAACCCGTGCCTTATTACACGGAGCAGACCGGGGGACTGCTGTTGGTTCACTTTGAGGCATCCTCTGTTCCCCCGGCACCGGCTGATGAGACCAATCTGCCTGCCTGGAAGAAGGCGCTTGAGGAAACCATCGGGCCTGCCGATGTTGCTTCAACTTACCCCAATGCAATACAGACCGCCGGCGATAGCCAGACCGCTGCGGGGACCAAACCAGCTGAAACAACAGTCGACAAGTCGTTAGTTCCTCTCGCTGAGGAGGCTTTTGACGCCAACGAGGCCATGGTTTTAAAGAAAAATATCAAACAGTACACGGGTGAAAAAATCGCGCTGGATTTCTTCCAGACCGATATCAAAAATGTCTTCCGGATCCTTCGGGAAGTCAGCGGCAAAAACTTTGCCATCGACGAGGATGTCACCGGAAAAGTTACCCTGACCCTTGACAAACCGGTTCCGTGGGATCAGGTGATGGATCTGGTGCTGAGAATGAACCAGCTTGGCATGATCGTGGAGGGCGATATCGTCCGGATTGCCACCCTGGCCACCCTTAAACAGGAAAACGATCTTCGTAAGGCACAAATCGCCTCCCTGCAAAAAGAAAAAGAACAGATCAAAGCGCTTGAGCCGTTGGAAACGCGATACATTCCGGTCAGCTACTCCGATGCAATGACAGAAGTCCTGCCCCATATCGAGACGATTGTAACCAAAGATCGCGGGACTGTTTCAGTCGATGTCAAAAACAATCAGATCATCATCACGGACACTGCCGATAAAATTGCAAATGCACTGGAAATTACAAAACAGATCGACAAGGTAACCTCCCAGGTAATCATTGAAGCCCGCGTGGTTGAAGTCAGCGAGAATTATTCCAAGGAACTGGGGTTTCAGTGGAATCTAAGTGTGGGTCCGGTGACGGTCAACAACGGCGGGTCCATCTATAATACGTCCGTAGCCATGAACTATCCGGCGGCAAGTGCCAATGGTTTTGCACTGAATTTTGCAAAAATCGCCGGCACCCCATTCACCCTTGATGCCACGCTGACAGCCCTTGAAGCCAATGGAAATGGTAAAATCCTGTCCGCACCGAAAATTGCGACCCTGAACAACAAAAAGGCCAGGATCAAACAGGGACAGGAAATTGGATACTTGGAACGCGATTCAGCAGGCGGCTCTTCCGTGAAATTCAAAGACGTCGATCTCTTACTTGAAGTCACGCCTCACGTCACACCAGACAACCGGATTTCCATGGATATCGTTATCCAGAAAAATGATGTCACCGATTTCATAGACGGGGTCCCCATCATTTCCACCAACGAGGCGCAAACGCAGCTGCTTGTCAATGACGGGGATACGATTGTCATCGGGGGGATCATCAAATCATCAACAACCAATAAAAAAGAAGCCTTTCCCGGGCTCCACCAAATCCCGGTATTGGGCTGGCTGTTCCAGAGTAATCTGGAGGAGGCGGACAGCAACGAGTTGCTTATCTTTATGAACCCGAAAATCGTTCAATTGGAACAGCGTTAGTCAATCACTAAGGCCGAGTTTCGACGAAACTTGACATCTCTTATTCAAACCAGCGACCACATTTTCCAAAAAATGATGGTCGCTTGTTTATTGGGCGAAGGTATAAACCGGGTTGTTTTCTTTATTTTCAAAAAAAGGTTTAGGAAATAAAAAAAAAGTCGATAAACAATATGGGTTATCAACTTTTTGTATCACTAACTTGAAAGTGGGGACGTGATGATTTATCGGCCTGGTTTAATCAAATATCTCGGAATCAGCTTCGCAGTTGTTTTTTTCCTTTTCGGATGCAGTTCCGGTGGCGGCGACACCGATGCTGGCGGGGGGGGTGGCGGCACGACTGGAAGCGGCAGCACCGTCATCCCTGCGCAGGGAACGGTGGCGCCTCCCGGCACGCTGGGACCGCTGGTTGATATTGGCGACCTGGTGAATGATGGGGAAAACTGGTATGAGACGCGGGTTATGGGCCTCGGTGAAAATGACAACGTGGTGGGGCAGACGACGGTAGCTGGCGGTCCAGTCAAAGGAGCCTATTTATGGGATGAGAATAACGTTCCTCCCATGACCTTTTTGGGCATCCATGGGCAAGGTGGGCTTGCTGGTGTAATTGCATACAATAATGGAGAGTTGGTGGCCGACCCTACCAAAGAAGTGAATCCTTTTAGGTACAGTGAGGCAGTGGCCGTCGGCCCGAACGGAGAAGTGATCTGCAACTCCACAACCGGCACCGACTGGCCCGATGAAAAGGAGAAACGCGCCTTCTATTGGAATGGCGTTACCCAGATCGATCTTCCTCCTGACGAATCCGATGCCGACCCCGCCAAGTGGGGTCAGTTTTCAGAAGCATTCGATATCAATTCAGATATTATAACTTTCAGTGCAGAATATCTGGAAAAGGGTGGCGATATTCTTGCATTTGGATATGCAATAAATAACGTTTCACGACCCGCTTTCCCTGACTACGCTGCCGGTGACATTTTTGGTCTGGCCCAAATTATCGGTGCCGGAATTGTGGAACCGGTGGATATCAACAACAACAATGAAGCCATTACCAACTCGGTCGATACAACCGTTGTTTTCGATGATCTTATTTCCGCCGGTATTGCTGATTTGGGTGCGCTTGCCGAATTAACTGGTTTGGCAGGAGGGCAAGCAACCGTGGGGGCCGCCATCAATGATCATCCTGGTACCGGCTATGTGGCCGGGACAACGGGTAACAAGGCTTTTTTCTGGAACGGTGGTTCGATGGTGTCTTGCGGCGACCTTGGCGGCGGCACCAGTGAAGCCACAGACCTAAACGACCCAATCAACCCGAATATCAAAGCCCAGGTGGTAGGTAACTCCACCACGGCCAGCGGCGACACCCACGCCTTTGTCTGGCAACTCAACGCCAGCGGCCATGGGGTAATGACCGACCTGGGTACTTTAGGCGGAGCCAACAGTTGGGCCGTGGACATTAACAACAATGGCCTGATCGTGGGCCGTGCCGAAACCGGTGCAACATACACCGAAGGTGGCTTGACCTACAACGTGGTCCACGCCTGCGCCTGGTATAACAATGTTATCTACGATTTGGGGATACACAGCAATTTTTACGCCTATGATCTCGCGAATCCTTTCCCCTTCAGCGAGGCCATCGCAGTGAATGAAAACAACCGAATTGCCGGCAACTCCTATAGTCCCAATGAGCACTATCGCGGATTCGTTCTGGATGCGGTGCTTCCCTAAACACGTGGCCGATTTTTTTATAGAAGGATATCCATACCCCGCGCTAAACCGCGGGGTATCTTTTTTTGAACAGCCAAAAGAACCGAAACTGCATACCACGAGGACCAAGCCATGCGCGCCGCCTATTATGAGACCTTCGAAGGCCCTGTTACCATCAGAACCTTACCCGACCCGAACCCGCCGGAAGACGGCGTGGTGATCAAGGTCGAAGCCACGGGCCTGTGTTTGAGCGACTGGCATGGCTGGAAGGGGCACGACCCGGACATCCGCCTGCCCCATGTTCCCGGCCATGAACTGGCCGGTGTGGTCCAGGCCACCGGAAAAGGGGTCGACCACTGGAAACCCGGCGACCGCGTCACCCTGCCGTTTGTCTGCGGCTGCGGGGGCTGCCCCCAGTGCCTGTCGGGCAACCACCAGGTCTGTGACCATCAGTTTCAGCCGGGATTCACCGACTGGGGGTCTTTTGCCGAGTATGTGGCCGTCCGGTATGCGGACGTCAACCTGGTGCGCCTGCCAGCGTCCATGGATTTCGTCACCGCGGCCAGCCTGGGCTGCCGGTTCGTCACCGCCTTTCGCGCCATTGCCGCCCAGGGCCGGGTCGGTGCCGGGCAGTGGGTGGCCATTTTCGGATGCGGCGGGGTCGGCCTGTCCGCCATCATGATCGCCAACGCCCTGGGCGCCCAGGTGGTAGCTGTTGACATCACCGATGAAAAATTGGAATTCGCCCGATCCGTGGGTGCAGCGGAGACGGTCAACGTCCGGTCCGTGGAAAATGTGGTGGATGCGGTTCGCCAATGCTCCGACGGCGGCGCCCATATTTCCATGGATGCGCTTGGCAGCCCCCGGACCTGTTTCGATTCCATTGCCAGCCTGAGAAAACGCGGAAAACATATCCAGGTGGGCATTCTCAACACCGAGCATCGCCACCCGGCGGTCCCCATGGACCTGGTGGTTGCCCATGAATTGGAAATTCTGGGCAGCCACGGCATCCAGGCCTTCGAATACGGAAGGCTGCTGGATATGATTGCCGCCGGGCAACTGCACCCGGAAAAGCTTATCGGACGGAGGGTCAGTCTGGAGGAGGGAATTGCTCAATTGACCGTCATGGATCGATTCGATCAGATAGGCGTGACGGTTATCAATCAATTTTGACGGCTCCGTAAAAAGTCCGATATCTGCGTTACGCTTCATCCCTCGTCACTGCGGAGTACGGTCAAGTACGCCTCATTCCTCGGGTTTCGCAAGCCTTGATCTCGGCCCTTTTACGAAGCCGTGTCGATAGCATCTCGATTAAAAAGAGATGGCGGTCACACCGGTTTTGATTTTATCGGTGTGGCCGCTTGTTTGGTTGTCACCAACGCTAACCGCCGTAGATCACCGCCAGAATCGTCGCCTTGCCCGCAGCGGCGGCAATCAGATGGGGGGTGGTGGACAGGTAGTAGGCGCTGTCCCCTTCAGTCAGATCGAAATGATCGTCCCCGATGTCTAATGAGACGCTGCCGTCGAGCACGTAGATGAACTCTTCACCGTCGTGGACGGAGCGTTCCGTGTCCGGCGCCTCTTCCAGCTGAACAATCAGGGATTCCATGTGCCGGCCCTTGACTTCCGGAGCCAGGCTCCGGTAGGTGTAAGCTTGTTGCTTTCCCTTGAGCGAGGTCGAGCGGGAAACGATTTTCTGCTCCCCTTTGCGGGTGATGGAATAGAGCTTCTCTCCCACACCGGACACCAGCCGGCCAAAGGCGCTGTCCAGGGCCTTGGAGAGTTTGATGGCCGTTCCCAGCTGAGGCTGAACCTCGCAGCGTTCGATGCTGGACAACAGCTCTACGTCAAAGCCGGTCAGGTGGGACAGCTCGTCCAGAGAAAGACCCTTGGCTTGTCGGATGGCCTTGATCCGTTGGCCGATATCCTCCTGGCCGCCTTCCGGCAGGCTGCAGGTGCCCTGCTGAATTCGTCCGGTCAGGTCTTCGAAATAGTCCACGTTGATGTGGGGTTTTTTTTGGCCTGTTTCCATGGCAATGCTCCTGGTTGAATAAATCATCCCGGTTTTCCGGTTGGGGTCGGTATAGGGTGCAGTGGCTTGCCTGCCTATCATGCCTCGGTTTCAACGGCGGGTCAAGACAGCGATCAGGGGCGATAGCGCTCCGGCAGCACCGCCTTTTCCGCCCATTCAGCGGGCAGCTTCTGGCCGGCCGATTCTCCCATTTTCTCCTTGAGCTTTTTTAACCCCGGTCGGGCGAACTTGGGATGGCCCTCCTTGAGGGTGCGCCCGTTGATCACCGCCTCACTCCTCAGGCGATGGCCCACGGTACGCTCCAACTGACGTCCCAGCCACAAGATGCGGTCGACATTGTAGCCGTGTTCAATGCCCATCTCATCGATCTGCACCAGCATGTCTTCGAGGCAGGTCAACCCCACATAACGGGGATCTTCGTAGTAGTATTCACCGGTGCCCGGGACCGGGCAGTCGTCCAGGAAATTGGCCGGCTGTCCGCCAAGACCGCCCAGGGTTCCCTCGAAGTGGCAGATGCCTGCCTGAAGGGCCGCCAGCACCGAGGCCGAGGCCACCCGTTTGGTTTCGTGGAAGTGGGCGATGTGCACCGAGGTATCGGGAATTTCGTCGAGAATCATGGAAAAATAACGGTACACATTCGCTGCCGAGGCACTGCCGTCGTGGTCGGCATGCTCGATGTCTGTGGCGCCGATTTCCAGCCAGCGTTTGGTGAACTCCACCGCGTCTTTCAATTCGGTGGCGCCGGCAATGGGACTGCCCCAGATGGTGCTGACGGTGCCGCACATCTGAAGACCGGCGTCCCGGCACTTGCGGATGGCACTTTCGCACTCTTTCCAGTATTCGGGCAGGGTCAGGCCGGAGTTGGCAAAATGGTGTTCCTCTTCGGTGGAGACCATCATCAGGCAGCGATCCGGCCCGACGCCTTTTTTGGCCAGTTCGATGGCCCGATCCACACCCGGCTCACGAATGGTCACGGCGGTGATGGTGATGTCGTCCGGATTGATGCCTTTCTTTTTGCAGCGGCCACGGAAGCGGTCGCTGCGCAGGTGCGCCAGAATCTGTTCCGCGTCACTGAACTGGGGCATCAGGTAGGGGTTGCCCAGGTTGGTCACCTCGATGTTGCGGCAACCGGCAAAAATCATCTCCTCGGCATAAAAGATCTTGGCCCGGGTGGAGATGAACTTTTCCAAATGCTGAAAGCCGTCGCGCACGGTGATGTCGCCGAGGGTGATCTTTTTGGGCATTCTCGGAAACACTTTCCAATAATCATATTCGGTCATGCTGCCTCCTTTTTGTCTTCCTATGAATGGATGGGCCACCCAAACACCTGCCCACATGGGTACGTTCATCAGTATCCGGTCAAAACCCCTTGTACACCGGTTTTCGCTTCTCTTTAAACGCGGCCAGTCCCTCCAGCCGGTCTTGGGTGGGAATGCAGACCCAATACGCGTTGGATTCGATGGCCAGTCCCGTAGACAGATCCGTTTCCATGCCGTAGTTGATGGCATATTTGGCCTGTTCGATGGCCACGGGACCGGTTTCACAGATCTCGGCCGCCATCTGCCGGCAGGTGTCGATAAGATCTTCAGGTGCGCAGACCTGGTTCACCAGACCGATCTGTGCGGCCTCGGCCGCACCGATGCGTTTGCCGGTAAAGATCAGTTCTTTGGCCTTGCCCTTGCCGACAAGACGAGGCAGACGCTGGGTGCCACCGGCACCGGGAATGATGGCCAGCCGGGTTTCGGTGAGTCCCATGCTGGCGGTTTCCGAGGCGATGCGGATGTCCGATGCCAGGGCCAGTTCGGTTCCGCCACCCAACGCCACGCCATTGACCGCCGCGATCACCGGCTTGTTGAGCTGTTCAATGGCCGTGAACAGGTTGCGGATGGTAAAAATATACTCCTTGACCTGAATGGGCGACAGGGTGGCCCGCTCCTTGAGGTCCGCACCGGAGCAAAACGCCCGATCGCCTGCCCCGGTGATAATGATCACACGAACATCGGGGTCAAACCGGATGTCGGCGATTTTTGCCGCCAGTGCATGCAGCAGTGCAAAATTGAAAGAATTCATCACCTCGGGTCGGTTCAAGGTGATGACGGTCACCCCGTCTTGGTGCTCAGTAAGCAGAATCATGTCGTTCATGCAGCCCTCCATAAAAGGACAATTCGGGTGAAAAGATCAGCAGCCGATGTAACGGGAAATGACGATGCGCTGGACTTCCGAAGTGCCTTCACCGATGTCCAATAGTTTCTGATCACGGTAAAAGCGCTCTACATCGTACTCTTTCATCAGTCCGTATCCACCGTGAATCTGCACGGCATGGTTGGCCACCCGCCCCATGAGTTCCGAGCAGTAGAGTTTGGCCATGGCGGCCTCTTTCTCGAACGGGCGCTTGTGATCCCGCAGCCAGCAGGCCTTGTAAAGCAGGTTGCGCCCGCATTCGATTTCCATGGCACTGTCCGCCAGCTTAAAGGCCACGGCCTGGAACTTGGAAATGGGCTGGCCGAACTGTTCGCGCTTCTGGGCATATTTCAAGGCCGCATCATAGGCGCCCTGGGCACCCCCCAGGCCCATGGCGGCGATGGAGAGTCGGCCGCCATCCAGGGTCTTGAGCATCTGGTGAAACCCGTCACCTTGCTGGCCCAGGATGTTTGCCGCCGGCACCCGGACATCGTCGAAATAGAGTTCCGCCGTGTTGGAGGAACGCCACATCATCTTCTTTTTCATGGCCACGGCCTTGAATCCACGGGTACCGCTCTCCACGATAAAGCAGGTGTATTCCGGTTTGCCGTTGGGGCGGATACCGGTGATGGCCTGGACCGTCACCCCCAGCGTCATGTCACTGGCCGCGTTGGTGATGAAAATTTTAGAGCCGTTGATGACCCACTCGTTGCCGTCGCGCACCGCCGTGGTCTTGGACCCGCCGGCGTCTGATCCGGCCGTGGGTTCGGTAAGCCCGAAACCCCACAACGCCTCTCCGTTGCACAGTTTGGGCAGGTATTTCTGTTTTTGTTCTTCGTTGCCAAAGTAGTAGAGCGGGCCGATACCCAAAGAGTTCCCCGCCGCAATGGTAGCCGCCTGGGAGCCGTCCACCCGGGCAATCTCCTCCACGGCGATGATGTAGGAGATATAGTCCATGGCCTGGCCCTCGTACGCCTCAGCGACAAACATGCCGAACAGGCCGATCTCGCCCATCTTTCGCGTGAGATCGGAAGAAAACGCCTCCGCTTCGTCGAGTTCCAGGGCCACCGGCGCGATCTCACTCTGAGCGAACTTTCGGACCTCCTTGCGAATCATTTCCTGTTCTCTGGTCAAATCAAAATCCACGACGACCTCCTTTCCGCATTAGCGGGGGCTGCTTTACCACACCGTGTCGATGTGGCATCGGCCTCTTTTCGGTACCGGTGAAGATATCCGTTTCAGCGGCCGGCAGGGCGTTCGAAGCGACCCTGCTTCAATCCGCTGATAATAAAATTTTCATAGATGTCGGCGATCTCATCCACCGCCAACCGCCCGCTGGGATTGTACCAGGTAGCGCCGGCCGTACACAGGGTCAAAATCGCATAGGAAAGGATCTTGACGTCTACATCGGCAAACACCCCTTCATTCGTGCCCTGGCGAATGAGATCCTGAAAAATCGATTCGTATTCGTCCCGTTTTTTGACGATGGCGCGATAATGCTCGGCGGTCAGCCCCCGCAGTTCTGCGTTGGCAATGAAGTTTTCCCTTTGCCGTTCCAGATGAAAGCACACATGGCTGCGCACCGCCGCCCGCATCCGCTGTTCAATTCCCTGCGCAGCCGCCAGCCCCTGCTTCAAGGCGCTCGTCAGATCGTCCATGGTGGACGTTAATATATGAAACAGCAGATCCTCTTTGCTGGCGTAGTGATAATAGATGCTGGCCTTTTGGATGCCGCTGCCCCCGGCGATGTCGCTGATGCTGGTGGCAAAATATCCTTTTTTGAAAAAGAGATCGATGCATACGGATTTTATGGTCGTTTTCATGTCGGCCATAAAGGCTGCGTCTCCGAGCGTAACGGGCAATGACCGGCAGGCAGTCAACGGTAAGGAATGAAAAGCAGGCGATTTACCGACCGGTCGTTAGGTATAATGCCTTTTATCCAGTTGTCGACACGTTGTCAAGGCTAAACAGCGGGCAGAAGGGCGTGCAGCAATTTCCGGTTATTGACAGGTGAACCGGAAAATGGTTTATGCAAAAAACCTAAAATCAGGAGATGAAAAAATGAAGGCTCCCCTCTTTCAGCCCATCACCATCAACCGGCTGGTGGTCAAGAACCGGATTTACCTGCCCGCCATGCACCTGGGCATGGCCGTGGATTTCAGGGCAAGGCGGTAGTTGAAGAACTGGGCATCCCCTTTAAGGTAGCCGGGGATGCCGGCAAGGTGGCCCTGGCCTTCGACGCCGTTCACCAGGGGTTCCGGGCGGGAATGGAAATATAAAAGGTACGCGTTACCAGGGGCTTCTATAGCGAATCGATTGATGCCGTTGACTTTGGTGATGTGCGGATCAGCTGGACGGCGGTCAGGGATATCAGCGCCATGACGGCGCCGGTGATGAAGGGGATGCGATAGTCGACCATCCATAAATAGCCGCCGATGGCCGGCAGAAAAACGGCGGCAATGTGGTTGATGGTGAACCCCACGGCCATGGTCGGCGCCACATCGCCGGGATCGCCCACTTTCTGGAAAAAGGTGTTGATGGCCATGCCGAAGTTAAAAAAGATATGGTCGAGAATGTACAGTCCACCGGCCACCCATTTAGAATCGGTGAAGGCGTATGCAAGGAATACGGCGATCAGGCTGGCGTATTCGAGGGAGAGCACCTTGCGTTCGCCAAAACGGATAATGGCCCGGCCGATGGTGGGGCTGAGAAAATAGTTGATGGCATTATTTAGCACAAACAGGAAGGTCACCGCTTGGACCGAATACCCGAATTTTTGGACCAGCAGCAGCACTGAAAAGGCGATGAAGATCTGACGCCGGGCCCCGGCCATGAAGGTAAGAAAATAGTAGAGGCTGTAGCGCTTGCGAAAGATCATCCGTTTGCGCTGGGGAACGATGTCAACGCTGGTGGGCCTGCGGGTGAAACCCCACAGGGCCGTTGCCATGATGAGTCCCCCGATGATCAGATACATACGCGTGAAGTCCAACGCGGCCGCCATGAAAAATATGAATACCCCCACGACGATACTCGATGCGGCGGAGATGCTGCGCAGCTTGCCGAACACCCATGGTGAGGTGTGCTTGTCAAAATACTGAAGGGTGAGGGACATGTTGGTGGTTTCGTAATAGTGAAACCCGAAGCTCATCACCAGGGTGGTCAGGGCCAGTCCCGCAAAAGAAGGAAAATACCCGGTGGCGGCAATGCCTAATCCCAACAGCAGGATGGACAGGGCGGAAAGCCGGTGTTCCGGGATGAACCGGATGACAAAAATGACCAGCAGGGCCAGAAACCCGGGGATTTCACGGATCGACTGGATCATTCCGATACTGTCGCCGTCCAGCCGGGCCACTTCTACGGCAAAGTTGTTGAACAGGGTCGTCCAGGCTTGAAGGCCCACCGTCGAAGCGATGGTGAGCACCACCAAATAGAGATACATGGGGTTTTTTTTGACGTGGTTCATACCGGCGGCGACTCCCAATGATGCAACCCATTCTGCAACGGGTGGACCGGTCTACCACCATTGGGATCCCGAGGCAAGTGCGGACACAGCTACTGGGGTGTTTCGGAAACGCCGTAAGTGGCTAGAATATTGCCCGTGCGGGTTTCAAGCTCCACCCAGGCCTGGCGCAGGCCGACAAGGGCCAGGGCCAGATTGCTCTGGGCCGTGGTCAAATCCTTCTGGGCCTCGTTGAGGCGAACCAGTGACCCCTGGCCGGCGTTATACTCCTTTTCCACCAAATCCCGCGTGCGCTGCACCAAGTCCACATTTTCCCGCTGGAGGGCCACCTGGCTTTGGGCTGTGATCACCAGTGCCGCGGAACTGCGGATGTCCGAAGTGGCCGACAGGACAAGTTCTTCCAGCAATTTTTCCAGCTCTACTTGTCGCTGCCGGGTCTCCCGCACTTTGGCCCGGGTGAAGCCGCCGGCAAACAAATTGTAGGATAGGCCCACTTGGATGCGGTTGCCGAAATCATCCTGCCCGAACCCCGGGTCATCGACGCGCTCACCGTCCAGACTGCCGGCCACGACAATGGTGGGATAGTAGTCGGCCTGGGCGACTTTGACCTGGGCCTCGGTTTGTTTGATGCGCCACTGCACCTGCTGGATGTCCGGGCGATGGTCCATGGCATCGGCGATCAGATCGTCCACAGGCGGGCTGGCCAGTTCTGCAGCTGTCTCGGCGGCGAGGCGGGCCAGTTGCACGTGGGCGGGCAGCCGGGATTCGGGGAGCCCCAGCAGGGCGGCCAACCCGTATAGGGCGATTTCGTAGCGGTATTCCTGAGTGATGCGTGTCGTCTTGGCTTGGTTTTTTCGCACCTGGAAGTTGAGCACGTCGCTCAATGCGCCGGTGCCCACCCGCTGGCGGGCTTCGGCATCAGCCAGCTGCCCCTGGTTGAATTCCTCGTCGGCCTCGGCGATAGCAATGTTCTCCTTGGCCAGTTGGGCGGAAAAATAGGCGAAAGCCACTGCCGAAATCAGCAGCCGGCGGGCGTCGTTCAATGCTTCTGCGCTGGACTGTTCACCATAGCGGGCCGCAGCGTTGGAAAATTGGCGTTCGAAACCGTCGAAGAGCGTCCAGGAAGCAGTCAGGTCCGCGGTGTAATAATCCTGGGGGTCATCGAGGGTGGCGGCCGGATTCAGGAAACGGGCGGCGGCAAGATTCTGCTGGTAGGTGTTGTTGGAAAGATCGACCCGGGATCCCGACGCGTTGGCGTCCAACCGGGGCCAATAGGTGGATCGCGCCTGATCCACCTGGGCCTTGGCTTGCCGAACGCGAGCCGCGGCAGCTTCGAGACCGGGGTTGCCGGACAGGGCAATTTCAACAGCGGTCTCAAGGTTCAAGGTTGACAGGCCGGCCCAATCTACCGTTACCGAATTGCCGGGATCGTTTGTTGCGTCAGCCCCCCCGGCATTGATTCCCTGCGCACGTCCGGCCAGCGGTAAGGCGATTATCCAGAATAGGATTGGGATGACCCAGTATATGGTACCTTTTTTCATTTTCTCCACGCTTTCCTGATTGGTTTAGGAGGACTAGTTGCATACATCCACTGACGGTGTATGCGCTTGCCCATAATCGTCGGCCAGTGGGTCCTCATGACGGTTTCTGGCCGGTTCCACCTCAAGGCGCCGGGGCCACCGGCCGTGCTTAATCCGGTGCACCAACAGCCGCAGGTCATTCAGGATGGCCAGCAGGCTGGGTATCAGCACCAGCGTAAGGATGGTGGCAAACGCCACGCCGGCGGCGATGGAAAGTGCCATCGGGATGAGGAATTTGGCCTGGAAATCAGTTTCCAGAATTAACGGGGCCAGACCGCCCACCGTGCTTAGGGTGGTCAGAAATATGGCCCTGAAGCGCCGGGTGCCCCCCTGAAGGATCGCCTCAAAAAACGGCATACCGCAGGCAAAATTCTCATTGATGCGTTCGATGAGCACAATCGCATCGTTGACCACCACCCCGGTAAGGGCCACCATCCCGAAGATGCTCATGATGGACAGATCGTAGCCCATCAGCAG
This sequence comes from uncultured delta proteobacterium, assembly GCA_963716825.1. Taxonomy (GTDB): domain Bacteria; phylum Desulfobacterota; class Desulfobacteria; order Desulfobacterales; family Desulfosarcinaceae; genus Desulfosarcina. The sequence goes on along the minus strand of CAVQUU010000019.1, from coordinate 118,411 downwards.
ATGGCCGAACACGGCGCCGATAATACCGAAAGGTACGGTAAACATGATCACAAAAGGCTGTGCATAGGAACGGAACATGGTGGCGATGACAATAAAGATGCCCAGTACCGCCAGCGGAAATCCGATGAAGAGGCTGCCGAATGATTCGCGCATCTTCTTCTGCTCTCCCTGAAGGGCCACGAACATTCCGGGATGGCGCTTCTTCAACTCGGGGAAATAGTTGGCCGACAGTTCCGTAAAGATTTCGTTGGCATTGGCTTTATGGGTGTCCACGCCGGCGCTCACGGCCACCCGGCGCATGCCGTCGGTGCGGGTAATCGTGGAGAATCCGGGGGTAAAGGTGACATCGGCGACGGACATGAGCGGCACCTCAAACCCACTGGCCGTGCGGATACGAACCTGGTCCAGGTCGGACAGCCGGCTGCGTTCCCCGGCGGTGTAGCGCACCTTTACCCGGATGTCATCCCGGCCCCGTTGAAGCCGGAGCGCTTCATCGCCATAATAACCGGCGTAGATCTGGCGGGCCAGATCCTCCACGGTGATCCCCAGCGCCCGGGCTTCCGGCTTGAGGTTCAGGCGCATCTCGTTCTTGCCGGGAGAGAAGTCGGTGCGGATCTGGTACACGCCGTCGAATTTTCTCAGGCGTTCCATCAATTCGTCGGCGGCCAGCAGGATATCGTCCATGTCGTGGCCCTGGAGCCAGACCTCGATGGGATCACCGGGCGGGCCGGCCTCCATGCCGGCAAAAGTGAGCGATTTGATGCCGGGCAAGGTACCGATTTCCTTCTCCCAGAGCACCATCAGCTCCTCGGTATGGATGCCCCGGGCATCGGAATCCAGAAGAATCGCCTGGACAGAACCATAATGCGGTCCCACTTGGGGTATTTCGCTCAGGGTCTGTCCCACCAGGGTCAGCCGATCCTGAACCAATGGATCGCCGGACCTTGTCTGAATGGTTTTTTCCAGCCGCGCCAAGGATGCTTCGATCTCTTCAATGGCCCGCCGGGTGACCTCAGGCGGGGTGCCGCTGGGAAACGCAGCCGTGGCGGTCATCACGAACCCGTCCAGCTTGGGAAACACTTCGAACTTGATGATGCCGCTGCGCACCAGGCCGACCGTCAGCATGAGCACGGTGATGGCCGTGGCCAGGGATATGTAGCGCCAGTGCAGTGCCTTACTGAGAAAGGGCATGTACACGCGGTCCACAAACAGTACCATCCACCGGGAGGTGGTTTGTTGGACGCGGGATAGCCGCCGGACCAGCTTGTTTTCCCGATCGTCGGGGCGGTTGGGGGGGGGCAGGTGGCTCAAATGGGCCGGCAGCAGAAAAAGGCACTCGACCAGGGACACCACCAGGCAGGCAATCACCACGGCGGGCAGGATAGAGATGAATTTTCCCATGATGCCGCCCACATAAAACAGAGGCATGAAGGCCACAATGGTGGTGAGCACGGCAGCAATCACCGGCATGCCCACCTCCGTGACCCCGTCGACTGCTGCTCTCAGGGCGGTCTTGCCCTGCATGCGGTGAACGTAGATGGCCTCGCCCACCACAATGGCGTCATCCACCACGATGCCCAGCACCATGATCAGGCCGAAAAGTGAAATCATGTTGATGGTGCCGCCCATGGCCCAGAGAATGGCCAGGGCCCCGGCAATGGAAATGGGGATGCCCATGCCGGCCCAGAAGGAGAGCCTTGCGTTGAGAAAGCACCACAGCAGCAAAAAGACAATACACAGGCCGATGATGCCGTTTCTCGTCAACAGATCGATCCGCGCCTTGAGCATGTCGGTGTTGTCGTAAAGAATTTCAATATTGGCACCCTTCGGTATCTGCTGCTGCTTTTCGTCGATGTACCGGTGGATGGTTTTCGAGATCACCAGGGCATCTTCTTCGGGCGTTTTGTAGACAATCAACAAAACGGCCGGCTCACCGTTGATGGTGGCGGCAATGGGGTCCTCGGTGAATCCGTCGTCGATACGGGCCAGTCGGCCCAAGGTGACCACATCCCCCTCCGGACTGGCCATCACCACGACCGAGGCCAACGCCTCACCTGTATATTTACGCCCCATGGTGCGCACGCGGATCTCCTCTTCGCGGGTCCGGATGGTGCCGCCGGCCAGGTTCAGGCTGCTGCGGCGGACGGCATCGGTCACGTCGGAAAAGGCAAGGCCATATTGGCGCAGCCGCTCCTCGGAGACTTCGATGGCGATTTCATAATCGCGTGCACCGAAGGTTTCCACCTGTGATATGTTGGGCAATTGCTGTATTTCGTCTTTGACCTGCTCGGACCACTCCTTGATCCGCCGTTCAGACATATCGCCGGAAAGGTAGAGCAGCGTCACCACATCCTTGAGCAGCAACTCGCTGATCACCGGCTTTTCCGCGTCCACCGGGAAGGTGGAGATGGCATTGACCTTGGTGCGCACCCGGTCGAGCACCTCGTCCACATCGTAGTCTTCGCGGACCTCAATATTGGCCGAACCCAGCCCTTCGGACGATTGGGTGGTGTACTGTTTGATGCCCTCCAGTCCTTCGATGGCCTCCTCGATCTTGCGGCTGATCCCCTCTTCCACCTCTTCCGGATCGGCACCGGGATAGGGCACCGAGATGGTGATCATGTCCAGGGAGAACTCCGGAAAGGTTTCACGGATCATGTTGGCCGTGGCGATGTAGCCGGCGATAAAAATCATCACCAGGATGATGTTGGCGAACACGGTGTTCCTGGCAAATGCGGCAAGTACCCGTTTCATGATGTGGGCTCCCCGTTGGCCGTGGCATCGGCAATTTCAAGCAGTGCATTTTCAAGTGGGTCGATGAGCCGGGTGAGAATCACCGTGTCGCCCGGGTTGATCCCCTGGCCGACGTACACATACTCGCCTTCGATGCGTTCCACGCGCACGTCCACCGTTTTGAGACGGTTGTCGGCATTCACCAGATAGGCCTTGTTTTCAAAGGTTACCGCCTGGCGGGGCAATCGGTATACAGCGCGCATGGTCCAGCCGGGTATGTCGACCGTGCAGAACATCCCTTCCACCAACGGCAGCGAACGGGCGCCGTCGCCCCTGGCCGATTGGGCGTTGACCCGCACGGCCACGGTGAGGGTCCGCGTCTGCTGGTCGAACTTCACCACCCGCTTCAACATGCCGATCCAACCCGATGCGGCTTTATCTTCGGTCCAGCGGATGGTACATTCGACAGGCTTGAGGTTCCCGAACCATGCTGTTGGCTGTCGGTCGCCGATCGGTTCAAACTGCAGCCAGTGACGGGCATCGCGGCTGTCAAGAGAAACATGAATTTCCAGTACGGTATCGTCGACCAGGGTCAAGACATTCTGCCCGGGGGAAACATACTGGCCGGTCTCCACCGTTACGGATTGGATCCGGGCAATAAAGGGTGAGGTGATCGTACAGCGGGACAGATTGGTTTCAGCCACCGAGAGACGCGCCCGGGTCGATGCCAGACTGCTTTCGGCCTCCCGGATCTGCAGCGGATAGAGGCTCACGGCCTGGGATATCTGATCCGCCTGATCCAAGGCGCTGTTGTAGGCGCGCTCGGCCTGATCGATCCCTGATCGGGTCCCCACCCGGTCTGCCTTGAACAACCGCTTGATCCGTTCGAATTCAGACTTGGCCAGTTGGGCGCTTCTTTCAAGGGTCTTCAACCGCTTGCTGTCGATGGCATACTGCTTTTTCAAACGCGCCACGGTGGCCTGCCACTGGGTCACTCCGGCCCTGGCCTCGAGGAGGCCGGCCTCATAATCGGACGGGTCGACGCGGAACAAGATATCGCCAGAGGGAATGATCTGCCCGGTCTTAAGCTTGGGGTGCGTGTAGACCACTCGGCCGAGGACTTCCGGTGCAACGGTCACCACGGTCAGTGCTTTGGCTTCACCGTAGCCGGAGATGATTACCGGATAGTCCCGGGGCTGAGCCGTCGTGGTTTTAACCTTGATGGGTCGTTCCTCGGTTTTCGCCTCGGCGGGAGGCTCTTTAAGGCTGGCCAGTCCGTTCATGCCCACCCAGCCCGACACAAGGATCAGCACGCAGATGCCAATGCGGATCATCACGTGTTTTTTCGGCCGGTGTTCTTCCTTGCTATTCATTTTGATTCCCTTGAATTAGGCTTAAAGTGATTTGTTTTCCAATACCTGCTTAATCTGCTGGAGCACCTCGCACCACTTTTGGGTGGTTTCCGGCCCAACCGCCTCGACCAGCTCCACGAACGAACCCAGGATCATCTTCTCAATCCGGGCGATGTCTTCCAGCGCCTCGGGAGAAACTCGGATCACCACCTTGCGCCGATCCTGGTCGCTGGGAACGCGGGTCAGCAGCCCTCGCTCCACAAGCCGGTCCACCATGGTGGAGACCGACGGCGGGGATACGTTCAACAGTGCCGCCAATTCCGTAACGGACACCGTTTCGCGAACCCGGATCATCATCAGCATGTTCATCTGCGGTGCCGACAACTCCCCGAAACGATCATCCTTGGCGGTACTCATGCAGGCACCGGTGGATATCCGCATGATCCGGTCATGGATCATCCTTCCCGTGGTAAATATGTAGCGGGCATGGTTCAATACATCTTGATCGGTCATGAACGCCTCCAATAGTTGTGAAGGGTTCACTATAAGTAAGTCTAATTTTTTGTCAACAAAATATTTAATATGGCTAATTAATAGCTTTAAAAACTTTTCCCGGGTGCAGACCATCCTCGCTCCCGCAAAGGATATTCGCGTTTGATCGATCAGCCTTTGCAAAAGGGTAACCACATGTATCAAATGGTAACGGTCCGTCTCAACAATCGGCCCTGTCGACGGTTGATGGTACTGGGAACGCCGGTGCGCGCCCCACAGGACACCGGATCAGTGATCGGATCGGCCATGGTTTTTATCTTGAGCACATGTTAAAGAAAGGTCATCGGCGGCCGATAATGTGGGAAACGGTTCAATTAACCCATAATGTATCCCACATGGAAAAAACATGGCCCTGAGCAAGAAGACGCCGCGTACCCTTTGCGTGACCAGCGGCAAAGGCGGTGTGGGCAAGACCAGTTTCACGGTGAATTTCGCCATCGCCCTAACCCGGAACAACAGCCGCGTTCTGGTCATAGACGGGGACATGGGACTGGCCAACGTGGACGTGTTGCTGAGGCTGTCGGTTAAAAGCAATATCCGGGACATCCTGGAAAGTGGTGCCGATCCACGGCAAGCACTTATTTTCACCCGCCCCAACCTGGCCATCCTGCCGGGCAGTTCCGGGGTTCCGGAGATGGTATCGCTGGGGGAAAAACAGCAGGAACGGCTGGCCGGCCTTATAAAGGATGTCTCATCGGATTTCGATTACGTCATCATCGATACGGCGGCAGGCATCGGATCTTCGGTGTTGTGGTACAATCGGTTTTCCGACCATAACATTTTCATCCTCAGCCCGGACCCGACTTCCATGACCGATGCTTACGCCCTGATCAAACTGCTATCCCGGGATCACGGGATCAACCGGTTCAACCTGGTGCTCAATTCCGTTCGCGGGGTCCGCGAGGGCAACCATGCCGTAAATACCATCCAACGGGTAACGCAGCGGTTTCTTAACCTGGAGCTGTTCCACCTGGGAAGCATCCCGGAGGACAAAGCGGTCCGTCAGGCAGTCCTCGACCAGGTGCCTTTTATCGAACAGACACCGGCCAGCAAAGCGGCCCGGGCCGTCCGTGATCTGGCAGAACGGGTTCATACGCTGATCTGATGACTTTTATACACGCCACCCACACCCGCAGCATGACACTCGGCTGCTGCCGCTGCGGGGCCTCAGCCCTCATGATGGCTGCATTACCAGCCCATGCCGCCGTTGTCGGCAGTCAACTGCATGGGCGCATTTTTTGGGTGTTATTATGGGTCGTCTTACTGGTGGTGGCCATTTTTCTCGTCTATCTCCAGCAAAACCGGATGGTCCGTCGTAAAACCGCCGAGTTGAGACGGGAGCTCTTCGAGAGGCAGGTGGCCGAAAAGGAGCTGCTTGCCTCAGATCAGCAATTGCGGCAGTCGCTGGCGGAAAAGGAGTCACTGCTCAAGGAGATCCATCACCGGGTCAAAAACAACCTGCAGATCGTCTCCAGCCTGCTCTACCTTCAGGAGGATTATATGAAGGATGCCAGAGGCGTGGAAATTCTGCGGGAAAGCCAAAACCGAGTCAAATCCATGGCCTTGATCCACGAGCAGCTATACGGCACAGCAGACCTGGCAAAAATCGATTTCGGCCGCTATGTCCAAGGGCTGACCGCCAACCTGTTCGACGCTTACGGGATCGATCCGGTCCGGATCCGGCTCAATGTCCAAGCCGACGACATCGCCTTGGGGGTGGACATGGCTGTGCCCTGCGGCCTGATCATCAATGAGCTGGTGTCCAATGCCCTCAAGCATGCCTTTTTACCCGAGACCAGCGGTACGGTTGACATCGTCATCCGGACCCTGAATGCCGGCCGGATTGAAATCGTTGTGGCCGACGACGGCATCGGTATCGTCGAACCGCCGGCGGATGCTGAAAAAAAATCGCTGGGCCTGCGGATCGTCGATACCCTTGCCACTCAGTTGGGTGGCACCCTTGCCCTCACAACGGAAAATGGAACTCGGTTCAGCATCGCGCTGACTGCCCTTGAACAACCCAATAAGGAGTTCTGACATGATACAGGCGAGGATTCTGGTTGTGGAAGACGAAGGCATTGTGGCCCAGGAAATCAGAAGCCGCCTGGAAAAATCCGGTTACTCGGTGTGTGCCGTGGCCCATGACGGCCGGACAGCCATCGCCCATGCCGGGGAAATGCGACCGGACCTGGTGCTCATGGACATCAAACTCAAAGGCAAGATGGACGGCATCGACGCCGCCGGCGTGATCCGGGACCGGTTCAACCTCCCCGTCGTCTACCTCACCGCCTACACGGATCCGGCCACCCTGGAGCGGGCCAAAGTCATGGAGCCCTTCGGCTACGTGGTCAAACCCTTCGAAACCCGCAGCTTGATGGTTTCCATCGAAATTGCCCTGCATCGCCACCGCAGTGAATCCGAGCGTATCTACCGGGAAAAACTCCAGGCGGTACTGGAAACCGCCGGCGCCATCTGCCACGAGTTGAACCAACCCATGATGGCCATCTCCGGCCACACGGAACTGCTCATGGAGACCCTTGATCAGGATGACCCTGTCTACCTGAAAATCGCCAAAATAAAATCCCAGGTGGAACGCATGGGTGCCATTACCCAAAAACTCATGGGCATCACCCGTTACGAAACCAAAGATTATGTGCAAGGCGAGCGCATCGTGGACATAGAGAAGTCTTCTTTGACCTTCGATTAACCGGGTGTTGAAAACCGTCCCTGTTAGCGCAGGGTGTGGCGTTGGGCACGCCTACGGGAGGCAGTCCGCATCAATCGCGCCAGGTGCCTATAATAGTGAAAACTGCCCAGAACCAGGGCGCCACCAATGGCGGTATAGGCGACAGCCAGTATATGTTTCGAGATCGATGAATGCCGCAGGGTAACCCCTAGTGCAATCATGACCATGATGATCAGATAGCTCTTCCATGCCTGGAATGCAAAAAAACAACCCCGATCCGGCAGCCGCCGCAGACGCCGGATATTTTTTTTGGCGATGCGGCCAAACCCCCAGCGAACAGACAGCGTGGCCAAAATCAGTCCCGCCACGGCAAGGGCAATGCCCCGGCCCATTCCACCGTCAGCCAGCCAGCCGATGGCGGTGGCACCCATTATGATGCCCACGGCGCTCCACATCACACCGGACGCCGCAAAAAGCCAACACTTGGGCACGGTCGGTTTGAGATGAGAGAGGGTCATGGCCGGTCCTTACCATCGGCACGGCGACACAGACGCCACATCGGAAAACCGTTTTCGCGGGAAGTCAGACGTCTTCTGGCACTAAAGACAGATGGCATCGACCGCTTCTCCCACCAGCCATCGGTTGATAAAATGGACGGTCACCCGAACGTCGGTTCCGGTTTTCATCATGAACCTTCCATTTTCAACATTATGATAGACGGATACGATGGCATCTGGCAACCTGGGTCCATTGACCAGGAGCCGGTCAATATCCGCTGCTGCGTCGATTAGGGTCCAGCCAGCCGGTAGTAGAGAATACCGAAGTATTCGTGAAGGGCATCGGCAGAGGTATTCAAGGTGCCGGCCCTGGGCAACAGGTGGCGCCAGGTGTTAGGGATGTTCCTGGAGCCCAGAAAATAAGCGGGAAACGGCGTCACCTGCATACCCGCGGAATCGAATGCCATCCGGGCTCGTGTCAGGTGGTAGGCCGCGGTGACCAGAATGGGTTTGGAGAAACCCTGCTGCCTGCAGATGGCGGCAGTAAGCCGGGCATTTTGTGCCGTATCCCGGGCCCGGTCTTCCACCGTGATTAATTTTTCCGGCACGCCCAGGTCCATCAGAAAACGTTTGGCTATTGTCGCTACGGCAGAATCAGCATCATCGTATAACCGTCCGCCGGTGACGATAATAGGCAGCCCCAACCGCCGGTAAAGTCTTACGGCGGTGACGATCCGGCCCATTGTTGAGGGCGATGGCGTCGACGTACCGGTGAGGTCCGGCACGCCCTCAATCATACCACCGCCCAGCAGGATAATTACGTCTCCCGACGGATTCGCCGGGATGGAATAATCCGACTCCAACCCTTGAATCAAAAAATTGGCCAGCGGAACGGTGGAAAAGGCCCATAGCATCAGTCCCAGGATCAGGTTCGCCAGCCCCAGTTTCCATCGTTTGCGGTAAACCATCACCAATGAAACCAATACGATCGCCAGGATAAAAATACCCGGCGGCAGGATAAACGGGGTGATCGTCTTTTTGAGCGCAAACATGGCCATCTCTTTCTCATTCCCATGGATCGGCCGACATCGGAGGCGATGTCTCTATGGGGCGGTTATACATCGTTTCGGATTCCCGGGTCAAACGCATCGATGATCTTCAGACGCATTGAGAACATGGCCGGCTGGCGGGTGGGCTACTGTGTGGGAAACCCAACGATTATCGAGAGGAAGGAGACGGCTATCTGCGCCTGGCACTGGTGGAAAACGAGAACCGCATCCGCCAGGGTCTCAAGCAGATGCGTCGGACGCTGACAGAACTGGAGAAGGACCTTTCGCCGAACAATGAATAACGGCGTCGCCATCGCCTGGCATACCACACGGGCGCAGACCGTCAGATGTTGATCACCTTGTCGGCCAATTGCATGGCGGTGACGATATCCAGCATGTTGGTGGTCTGGCCCACCTGCTTTTTTTCCAGCAGGCTGAAGTGATCGAGGCAGGTGCCGCAAACCAAGATGGGGAGGCCCTCTTCTTCCAACCCCTTCAGGTCTTCCAGGGTATCTGCGCCGTCGATGGTCAGCTTCACCCCACTGTTGACGAAAACCAGGCGCCACAATTCGCCACCCATCTCCTTGAGGGTTTTGATAAAGTTGATCATCAGTTTGGCGCCCAGCACATCGTCTCCGCTGCCCATACCGTCCGCCGCCACCATCACCATGATCTTTCCACCAGCGACGGCCGGCGCAGTCACAGTCGGTTTTGGTTCAGGAGCAGCCCCCCCGCCGGTGCCGATGACCGTGTATCGCTCGCCCGCTTGCTCGACGCGGGTACGGTAGCCTTGTGATTCCAGATAACGGGCCACATTCTGCCGGGCCGGTTCATTGTCCACCAGCACGTCGATGTGCTGGGGGTGACGGTTCTCCACAGCCGCCTTGGTCTCCAGTACCGGGGCCGGACAGGATAACCCGCTTGCGTCAATCCTGGTCATTTCACAATCCTCAATATGCTCAATTCGTCATTAAACAATCCGGATGATTCCTGCCGGGTAGTCCACCACCTCGCCGATGATGGCCGCATGCTCCACACCTTCGCTTTGCAGATGGTCCACCAATCCCTCTGCCGAGGTCGGCGCAACGGCAATGCACAGCCCCCCGGAGGTCTGGGGATCGTAGATGATGTCCTGCATGGCTGGGTCCACGCCCTCGTCCATGTCCACCATGTGGGCGCGGAAACTCCGGTTCTTGTGAGCGCCTCCTGGCACCATGCCCATGGCTGCAAACCCCAGCGCGACGTCGATAATGGGCAGTTTTTCCAGGGTAATCTTCAATCCCAGGCCGGTTCCCTGCATCATCTCGGCCAAATGGCCAATGAGCCCGAAACCGGTGATGTCCGTACAGGCATGTACCGGGTATTCCCTCATCACTATGGCGGCAGTCCGGTTCAAGGCCGCCATGATGGCCGTTACCTTCCGGGTGATCTCCCCGGAGGCCAGGTTGCCTTTGATAGCCGTGTTGACGATGCCCGTACCTAAAGGTTTGGTGAGCACCAGTCGGTCGCCCACGTTAAGCCCTTGTTTGGTGAGAATCCGGTTGGGATGGATGAACCCGGTCACGGAAAGCCCGTATTTGAGTTCATCGTCCTCCACGCTGTGGCCGCCCAGCAGAACCACACCCGCTTCCCTGACCTTGTCGATCCCTCCCTGGATCACCTCTCTCAAGACGGTAATGTCCATCCGCTTCAGGGGAAAGCCGACCAGGTTCATGGCCGTTTTGGGCTCCCCGCCCATGGCATATACATCGCTCAGGGCATTGGCCGCAGCGATCTGCCCAAACCAATAGGGATCGTCGACCACAGGCGTGAAAAAATCCACCGTCTGAATCAAGGCCAGGTCGTCGGACACCTTGTAAACCCCGGCATCATCCGCCCTGGACAGGCCAACCAGCACATTGGGGTCAGTCGGAAAATCCAGCCCGCACAACGCTTTTTCCAGGTCCCCTGGAGGCAGTTTGGACGCTCAGCCGGCTCCCCTGACCGTCTCGGTCAAGCGAAGGGGTTTCAGGGTTGGATTGTTCTCAGCCATTTGATGTCTCCCGGTTAGAGGGCAAATTGGAAAGTGTATGTTTTACTTTTGAACACCGCCTCCGTTTCTCGATGGCCGCTTACGATATCCAATACCGTCATTCTGGGGTCAATGCAAGACAACCCGTTTTCAGACATATTTTCTCCTGGAGGCCAAGGTTGAGATTAATCGCCTTCGTTGCACAAATCAAATTGCAATAAACGATAAGGTCGCTAAGACTTATAGAAAAATGCTATTTTGCTTTGCTCGCACGATGGCGGCCGCCGAATGGAAATTCCGCCGAAACACCATTTGCCAGTCTGAGCCCGATCGCGATGCGGTGGGCGTTATACGATCTGCAGATTTGAAAAAGCACAGGAAAACCCCGTGACGCAGGGATGACCATCCATCATGCAGCGCTTTTGTTTTTCAATTCATCCCACGCCCGCATGGCCCGGCGCTGGTGGGGAATGGTAATCGTACCACCCACGATAAGACCGATGAACAGGGCCTCCTCCAGCGCTTCACTGGAGACGCCCTCTTCATGGCAGCGGATCACATGGTACGTGATGCAGTCGTCGCAGCGCAGCACGAAGCTGGCCACCAGGCCCAGCAGTTCTTTGGTCTTGGCCGGCAGCACCCCTTCCCGGTAGGCCTGCGAATCGAGACTGTAATACCGTTTGGTGCCCAGCCCGGCATATTTCATTACCAGTTCGTTGAGCGCTTGCCGTTCCTGCTGGAATTTTTCTATTTCACCCATGGTTCGTCCCTCCTGTTTACAGACGGTTCCGGAAAAAACGGATCACATAATTGATGTGGTTTTTCATGGTCCGGTAGGCAGCTTCGGCGTCACCACTGCCGATGGCCTGATAGATGGCCTTGTGCTGCTTAAGAATCTCGGCGATGTTATCTGGATCTTCGTACAGGTGCAGCAGGTTTTCCCGGATTCCCACGTGCAGAAAATCCGAGACATTCTTCATGATATAGACCTGCAGGGGGTTTTTGGTTGCCCAGGCGATGGCCATGTGGAAGGAGAGATCCCCCTCGGTGCCCAGCCCACCGGCGCAGGTATCGGTTTCCATATCCGCGATGGACTTTTCAATGGCATCCAGATCCGCCGGCATTGGCCCGCTGGGCCGCCAGCGAAGCGGCCGTACACTCGATCCCCATACGCATTTCCAACAGGTCGATAAGACTGGCGTCCTGGGCCTCCATAACCGTGGCCAGGGGTATTTTCACGGCTTCGTCCATCGAACGCACGAAGGTGCCCTGGCCCTGGCGCTGCTCTAAAAAACGGAGGGTGACCAGCTTGTTGATCGCCTCGCGCACGGAGTTGCGGCTGACATTCAGGGCGTCGGCGAGTTCCCGCTCGGTCATGATCTTTTGGCCGGGTTGGTAGTCGCCGCGAAAGATCAGCTCCCGCAGTTGGTCGAAGACCTGATCGGAAATGCGTTTGGGGTTGATGGGTTTGAGCCGTATTTTCATTCGTCCAGGGCTTCTGCCAACAATTCGATGGGATGCCGCACGGCGATTTTCGCACCGGCCTGGGAGAGCATGTCCGAGATCTGGATCATGCAGGCCGGGCATCCCGTGGCCAGCATGTTGGCACCGGTATCTTTGATCTGAGCCGCCTTTTTCATCCCGATACCTTTTGAAATGTCGTAGTACTGCAGGTTGAAACTCCCACCCATGCCGCAACACCAGTCGGGTTCGGCCATCTCCGTCAGCTTGCACCCAGGCGTGGCCTCGATCACGGCACGGGGTTCGTTGAACACCTTCAGGCTTTTCTTCAAATGGCACGGGTCGTGGTAGGTAACGGTACGGGCGTTGCCTGTTGAATTCGTCAGCGGCCGAAGGTGGGTCTCCTTGACCAGGAACTGATTGATGTCCATGGTCCGCCTGGCCAGCCGGGTGGCCGCGTCGCGGTTGCGCGCGTCCGCCATCTTCGGCCACACCTCATGAATGGTGGATGTGCAGGTGGCACAGGCGGTGACCAAAAAATCGAATTCACCGCTTTTGAAGCGCTCCAGGCTGTGGCTCAGCAGTTTTTGAAAGGTGGGGAGATCACCGCTGGACAATGCCGGAATACCGCAGCATCCCTGGTTTTCCGGCAAGAAGATCCCGACCCCCAGGTGATCCAGAACCTTGATGGTGCTGTGGGCAATGGCTGGAAACATCTTGTCGATGAGGCACCCGGTGAAAATGGCCACCTTGAGCCCCGACTTTCCAGCCGGGCGATCGATAAAAGGCACCTGACGGTGAAAGGGCACAGGGGCCAGGGTTCGGAAATGGCGGTCCTGGATCAGGGGCGACATCACCCGGGCGCAGGAGGTTCCGACGATGTCGTTGACCGGACGGGTAAAAATTTTCTGGAACCGGGCCCCCCACTCGGTCAATCGATCGAAAAGCTTTGGGTTGGCCAGCATCCCTTTCAGAATCAACCGCTTGGCCGGCGACAGGCCCATATAGCCGGTGAGGATGGCCCGTGCCTTGAGAAAGATCTCCTGAACACTGACCCCGCTGGGGCAGTTGGCCGCGCAAGATCCGCACAGCAGGCACTTGTTGAGCCGCTGGTAAACCCCTTGGGGATCGTCGAACATCTGTTCCATCAAGCCGTTTAGCAGGGCCAGCTTGCCCCGGGCCACGTCGGCCTCTCGTCCGGTCTGATCGAAGACCGGGCAAACGGACTGGCACATGCCGCAGCGCATGCAAACCACCAGTTGATCTTCCAGTTCCCGCATGAGGCGGGCGAGTGCGTCCATTGATGCCATGATCGGAGCTACGCTTTCGCGGCGATAATTTTGCCGGGGTTGAGAATATTCTTGGGATCCAGGGCCCGTTTGAGCCGCGAAGAAAAAAGAATGGTTCCGGCGCTGGTCTCTTTTTCCAGATAACGGCATTTGGCCAGGCCGGTGCCGTGCTCACCGGAAAGCGTGCCCCCCATTTTCAGCGCTTCATCGAAGATGTCGTCGATGGCCTTCTCCACGCGCTCCCATTCGGCATGGTCGCGCTTGTCGGTCAGGATCGTGGGATGCAGGTTGCCGTCGCCGGCATGACCGAAGGTGCCGATGGTCAGATCATAGCGTTTGGCGATCTGCTGGATGGCGACGACCATCTCCGGGAGGCGGCTGCGGGGCACCGTGGCGTCTTCCAGCACCAGGGTCGGTTTGAGCTGGGCCAGGGCGGAGAGCGCCGCACGGCGGGCGGCCCACACCCGGTCCCGCTCGGCCGCATCCTGGGCCACGCGCACCGAGGTTGCCCCCATGGACCGGCAAAGGGCCTCCACGCGGGCGGCGTCTTCTTCCACCTGCGCCGCATGGCCGTCCAGTTCTACCAGCAGCATGGCCGCGGCGTCTTTGGGCAGGCCGGCCTTGCTGAAATCTTCCACTGCCCGGATCGTAAAATTATCGAGAAACTCCAGGGTGGCCGGAACGATCCGATCGGCAATAATGGCGGCAACGGTTTCAGAGGCCCTTTCCAGGGATTCGAAAACGGCCATCATGGCCTTTCGGTGGGCCGGCAGCGGGATCAGTTTGAGGATGATTTCGGCAAACACGCCCAGGGTTCCTTCGGACCCGACCATCAGCCCGGTGAGGTTGTACCCGGTGGCACACTTGACCGTCCGGGATCCTGATTTGACCAGGTTGCCCTCCACATCGAAGAAGCTCACGCCCATCACATAATCCCGGGTGACGCCGTATTTCAGACCACGCAGGCCGCCGGCGTTTTCAGCCACGTTGCCGCCGATCGTCGAAACGGCCTGGCTGCCAGGATCGGGAGGATAGAACAGGCCTTTGGCTTCCACGGCGGCAGCCAGTTTGGCCGTGACCACACCGGGCTGGACCACGGCATACATATCCGCCTCATTGATCTCAAGGATGGCTTTCATGCCGTTGGTGACGATGACCACACCGCCGGGAAGGGGCACGGTGCCGCCGCTCAGGTTGGTGCCGGCGCCCCGGACGGTCAGGGGCAAACCGTTGTCGTTGCAGAGGCGTACCGTCTTTCCCAGTGCCGTGATGGTTGTGGGGCGAACGATCAGTCCGGGCTGAACCGGCTCTACAACGGCGGCATCGTAGGAGTAGGTGTGCAGATCGGTGGCATCGGTCCACGCATTATCGTCACCCACGATGGATTTAAATTGATGGACAAGTGAATCAGCGATCATAGCAAATTACCTTTTACTTCCGTATCAACAGGACCAATTCTTTGGGGCCGTGGACCCCGAACACCAGGGTAAACTCGATATCGGCGGTCTTGGACGGACCGGATATCAACAGGGCGTTGGTGGGCATGCCGTCGGCCCATCGTTCAGCGGTCATCATCTCGCCCAGCGAGTTGTAAATCGTGTCGGCATCGAGCACCGCCACGTGCACCGGCGGCACCAGGGACATCAGCCGCGGTTCGTGCGATGTGGGCCAGAGGACCACGGCACCGGTCTCGGCCACCCCCGCGCGGACGCTGGTAATCCCGGCATCGATCTGAAAGAGGTCCTCCTTGAAGGCCTCCATCGGCCCGGTATAGGCCACCAGCTCCGGCAGTCCCGCGGTATCGGATGCCCAGGCGGTTTCAATATTCGAGCCGATCGGTCCCTCCGGACCATACAGGAGTCGCTTCCAGCCCTTTTCCCGGGCCAGTTCCTTGAGCCTGTCGCTCCAGTTGTGGGTGTCAACGATGTGGACGTCCGTGCGCATGGCCGTCATCATCGCTGCCAGGCGTTCAATCTTCGCCTCCCGATCGAGCGACAATTCCGGTGGCAGTGGCGCCTCCGGAACCGTCGTCAGTTCAGCACCGGAAGCATGCAGGCGGGCCAGTATCCGATCACGGACATTCTGGTGGCTACTCATCTTTCACCCCTTCGTTGCGTGCGCGTTCGTGAAGGCTGGTACGGGCCACTTGCGGCGACGTGCGAACACGTGTCCATTTTTTTAGCGGGCCAACCTTGGGCATGCGTTTGCCAGCCTTTCCAGCCAAACGGGTACCGATGCCATTGAGCAGCGGCGAGCGGTTGGCCAGCGACCAACCTTTCCAAACCAGCGTTTCAGCCAAATTCTTTTTATAGCCCCCGCCTTTAACCACGGCACTGCCGTCCTGATCGTAGCTTTCGTTGCGCAGCCGCCGGATCAAATCGGGAATTGGAATTCGAACGGGACACACTTCACCGCAGGCACCGCAAAGGCTGGACGCCGTGGCCAGCACCCCGGCCTGATCGAGTCCCTCCATCTGAGGGGTCAGGATCTTGCCGATGGGACCTGGATAGACGTGCCCGTATGCATGGCCACCGATGCGAACGTAGACCGGGCAGTGGTTGAGACAGGTGCCGCAGCGGATGCAAAGCAGGGTCTGGCGGAACTCCGGATCGGCCAGCATTCGCGAGCGGCCGTTGTCCAGAATGACCAGGTGCACCTCCTTGGGGCCGTCCTTTTCACCGGAACGGCGGGGGGCTGTGATCATGTTGACATAGGTGGTGATCATTTGCCCGGTGGCCGACCCGGTCAGCAGCCTCAGCAAGGGCGGCACGTCGGACAGCTTTTCAACGACCTTTTCCAGGCCCATCACGGCCACGTGCACCTCGGGGACCGTGGTGCACATGCGGCCGTTGCCCTCGTTTTCGACCAAGAGCAGCGTGCCGGTCTCGGCGATGGCGAAATTGACGCCGGAGAGTCCCACCTTGGCCGCGGCAAAGCGCTTGCGCAGCACCCGTCTGGCAATAGCGGTCAGTTCCTCCACGTTTTCCGTGTAAGGCGTGTCCGGAATCTTGTCGTGGAAGATGGCAGCCACTTCGTCCTTGTTTTTGTGAATGGCCGGCACGATGATGTGCGAGGGTGTCTCGTGGTTGAGCTGGATGATGAACTCGCCCAGATCGGTCTCGATGGCTTCGATGTCGTTTGCTTCGAGAAAATGGTTCAGGTGCATCTCCTCGGAAACCATCGACTTGCCCTTGACGATGTCGCGTGCATCGTGGCGACGCAGAATCTCCAGGACGATGCCGTTGGCCTGGGCCGTGTCTTCGGCCCAGTGCACCTGAATCCCGTTTTTGGTGCAGTTGGCTTCGAGCTGCTCCAGCAGCCGGGGCAGCTGTTTCAGTGCGCGGCGTTTGATCGCATTGCCGGCCGAGCGCAGTTGCTCGAGATAGGCGGTGTCCGGGAAAACCGCGCGGCGCTTGTCGACCAGGATATCCATCGCCTTGCGCAGGTTTTTGCGAAGCTGACCGTCTTCCAGTGCACCGTCGATATTGGCTTCGAAGTCGAACGTCGTCTTATTGCCCATTGGTTCTCTCCCACAGGAATTCGGCCAGGTGTTTGCCGGCAATCGCCACACCGCCGTGTTCCATGGCGCCGGTGATGTTCATCAGGCACCCGCAGTCTCCGGCCACAAGGGTCGTAGCGCCGGTTCGACAGATGTCCGCTACCTTGTCCTTGACCATGGCGGCCGATATGCCCGGCTGTTTGACGGCAAAGGTGCCGCCGAACCCGCAGCACTCCGCCTCGCGTTCCAGTTCTACCAGGGTCACGTTTTTCAACTGCCGGATCAAGGCCTTGGAATACCGGATCACATTCATCTCACGCAGGGCGTGACAGGAACTGTGCCAGGTGATCGTCAGCGGATCCCCACGATCTTCGAGTTCCACCGCCAATACCGTGGCCAGATACTCGGACCATTCATAAACCCGTTCGGAAAAACGGCGTGCAGCGGCTTCATTGGGCGTGCCGGCGAACAAGGCCGGGTAGTGATGCTTCATCATACCGGCACAGGACCCGGAAGGCACGATGATGGGGTAGGGTTTCGAAAACACATGGATCTGCTTGCGGGCAACGGCCCTGGCTTCCCGGGTAAATCCGGAATTGTAGGCTGGCTGGCCGCAGCAGGACTGGTCCGGAGGGAAGACCACCTTTACGCCTTTGGATTTAAGCAGCTTGATGGCCGCCATTCCGGCATCGGGATAGACGGCATCCATCAGGCAGGTGCCGAAAAAATAGGCCGTTTCGGATTGTTCTGGGTAATTTCGGACATGCATGGTTTTCACCTTCGCTTCGGTGAATGGCATCACCTGAATTAAACTTAAGGTATCAGCTTCCGAAAAATAGCGCCGGCAGCCAGGTAATCAGACCCGGGAACAGCGCCAGGATGGTCAGACCCATCAACTGCAGAAGCACAAACGGCATGATACCTCGGTAAATGTGCATCATGGTGTATTCCGGCGGCGCCACCCCCTTGAAATAGAACAGGGCATAGCCGAAAGGCGGTGTCAGAAACGAGGTCTGCAGGTTCACGCACATCAGGATCGAAAACCACAGCGGATTGAAATCCAGTTCCATGGCAATGGGCATGAAGATGGGAACGGTGACCAGCAGGATGGCCGCCCAGTCGATGAACATGCCCATCAAGAAAACGATGGCCATCATGATCAGGAGCACAATCCAGCGATTCAGTCCCGAACCGATGAGCACGTCGGCCACCACATCGCCGCCGCCCATGCTTAAAAAGACGGAGCTGAAGAATTTACCACCGATGAAAAGCATCATCACCATGGCAGTGGTTTTCAAGGTGGCGCGGCAGCTCTCATTGAAGACCTTCCAGGTGAGTTTTCCGTTGGCCAGTGCCAGTATCAACGAACCGCTGGCACCCATGCCAGCAGCCTCGGTGGGGGTAGCCACGCCGCCCAAAATAGTGCCCATGACCGCCAGGATCAGCGCCAGGGGAGGCACCAGCGACTTCAAGGTCATGCCCCACTTTTGTGCGGCCGTGTATGTCCCGGCCTCTTCTTTGGAAATCGGGGGACCTAGGTCAGGGTTGATGTTACAGCGGATCAGAATATAGGCGAAATACAAACCGGCCAGCAGCAGGCCCGGGAAAATGGCCCCGGCAAACAAGTTGCCGACGGTGGTCTCCTTGAGCCCGGTCAAGCCGCCGTATACGACCATCATGATGGAGGGCGGGATCAAAATACCCAGGGTGCCGGCGGCACAGATGATGCCGCTGGTCATCTCTTTCTGGTAATTCTTGCTCAACAGTGCCGGCGTGGCCAAAAGGCCCATGGCAACGACCGAGGCACCGATGATACCCGTGGTGGCGGCAAATACGGTGCACACCACGACCACGGCCAGCCCCAGGCCGCCCTTGATGCCGCCCAACACCACGTATAGGGCCTCGAAAAGCTTTTCACTCACTTTGGAGCGATCCAGCAACTGGGCCATGAGGATAAACAACGGGATGGCCACCAGCACATAGTTTTCCATAACGCCCCAGGCGTTGTTGGCAAACATGTTGAATAGGGACAAGAAGTTAAACCCGTTGTCAATCAGCCCGAACAGGGTCGCCACGGCCGCCAGGGTGTAGGCCAGCGGATGACCGAAAATGATAGCCACAATAAGCGACACGAACATCGCGACAGTTAGAAATTCTACACTCATGGTTGGTTACCTCACCCCTTCCGCTTTTCCTTGAAGCACCCGGATGTTATGGATCAAATTGGAAAATCCCTGGATCAATAAAAACGAAAAGGCGATGGCCATCAGGGTCTTGATGGGATAGACCGGCGGTGCCCA
Source organism: uncultured delta proteobacterium (assembly GCA_963716825.1). Classification (GTDB taxonomy): domain Bacteria; phylum Desulfobacterota; class Desulfobacteria; order Desulfobacterales; family Desulfosarcinaceae; genus Desulfosarcina. The sequence continues at coordinate 98,982 of CAVQUU010000019.1, read as the reverse complement.
GCTGGTGGCGTTGAGCTCCCGCCCGGCGATGGATGTCAGGGCATATTGCCAGGATGCGATGGTCATCAGGACCATCACCGGCATGAAAAAGATCAGATTGGTCAGAATGCCGATGACGCCCTGGGGTCGCTTGGGCATACGTGAGGTGAAGATGTCCACCCGCACATGCCCGCTGTAAACGTCGCAATATGCCAGCCCCAGCATGTAGTGCACGCCATACAAAAACGTCGTGGCCTCGAATCCCCAGGTGGTGGGGGAGTTGAAGGCGTAGCGCATGATCACCTCATAGACCACCACTAGCAGCAGGGGCAGGGCCAGCAATGAACTGACTTCGCCTTGCTTGATGTTAAATTTGTCGATTGCGTTGGATAATTTTCCCAGCATGCCTGTCTCCCTTTCAAACGGCACCGGATCCGTTGAAGGGTTGAAGGTCCGCAACAACTGGAAGCAGACCTTCAACCGCTGCGTTCAATGGATTAAATGCCCGTGGGTCGCTATTCGGTAATACGACCACCGATGTAGGTTTCATAGGGCCACGGCGTCGCTCCGGAGCGCGCGTCACGCCAGTCGGCAAAATCCACGAGGAAGGCTTCCTGGCTGTCGAGCACCTTTTTTACATCCGGGTATTTGGCTTTGACGCTATCCAGGTAAGTTTTGGTGGTTTTGCGGAATGAAATAAGGGTGTCTTTGTCCATCTTGACGATTTCGACTTTTTCCTTGAAAAGACGAATGGCCTCAGCGTTGAGGCTGTTGATCCAGTTATAGCTCCACAGCTGGGTCTCCTTGGCACAAATGTCCACGATCCATTTCAGATCGTCGGGCAGCTTTTCATAGGCGTCCTTATTGAAGAACAGGGCGCACTGGATGCCGGGCTGATGCACGCCGGGCTGAATGGCATATTTGGTGATTTCATCAAAACCCATCGGGTAGTTGATGGCAGGGGAGGAGAACTCGGCGGCATCGATGACGCCACGCTCCAGGGCCAGGTAAACTTCACCACCGGGCAGGGGGCTGACCGAAGCACCCTCGAGGTTCATGATGTCCATGTACCAACCCGGGGTACGAACGCGCATGCCTTTGAAATCTTCCATTTTGGTGGCACGTTTGTTGGAAAACAGGCCCATTTCCTGGCCGCACTGGCCGCCTGGCAGGGCGAAGAGGTTGAACTGGCCGTAAATTTCCTGCATCAGCTCGAGGCCGCCTTTTTCGTAAAGCCAGATGTTGTAACCTTCAGCATCCAGTCCGAAGGGGACGGAGGCAAAAGCCACGAAGGCTTCGTTTTTACCCTTCCAGTAACCGGGCCAGTCATGGCCGACCTGGGCGGATCCTTTGCTGACGGCGTCAAAGCTTTGCATGGCAGGCACCAATTCGCCGGCAGAGAACGGTTTGATGTCCAACCGTCCGGCGGAGGCCAGTCGAACGCTGTCGGCAAAGTGAACGGCAATGTCGTAAAACAGAAGGCCTTTGCTCCAAGGCATGACCATCTTCCAACGAACTTTTTCGTCACTGGGTTTGAATTTGACGCGTTTGGCGACATCATGGCGCGGGTCGCTGCCGAACTTTTCACGTTTGGCATAGGATACGCTGGTCAGAAAACACAGGGCCAGGGCGATGCAGAAAATGGTGGTTAACGCTTTTTTCATAACGGGTTCCTCCCTGCTAAATCGAATGGATTGAAAACATCTCTACTTGAAAAATGAGCACTTGCCGATAGGTTGACCGCTCACCTCCTTTCACAGGCATCTGGATGGTCTTGCAATATGGTTCAATGGCTAAGGATTTATTGGTCATACCAATAATAGGTTTGGATATTATAGAAGCCGGACCATGTCAAGAATAATTTTGGGCTACAAAGGATGAATGGCATTCATTTTGATATGGCAGATTTAACATCTTTTCATGGATTCCTGGGTCTTTTTATGGTGGCCGCAGACCCAACCAAAGTGTCTTCGTATAGATACGTAACGCAGATTTGCGACATTATTCGTTTACCGGCACCTCAATTTAATTTTTATTGGCAAGCACTGCACCGAAGTCGTGGAGAAAAGCCGGATGCACATTGTGGCCAAAACGGGCAAGCCCGAAATCAACCATACCCAGACCATTCGCGGCCAGAACATCGTGGTGCATCGTATTCCCATTAAAAAAGAGAACCGCGTCATCGCCGTGTTCGGCCTGGTGATGTTTCAGGATGTTGGCGAAGTGGTTAAACTGGCCAAAAAACTGCGCCATCTCGAGTCTCAGGTTGAACGGTACAAAAAGGAGCTGATGAGACGCTGCGTTCTACCCGATACACGCTGGATAGCATTATCGGAAAGAGCCGGGCGACCGCCGAACTGAAACAGGAGGCGCTGCTGGCAGCCACCAACACCTACCCGGTGCTGATCGTTGGAGAAAGTGGAACCGGAAAAGAGCTTTTTGCCCAGAGCATTCACCACGCCAGTTCAAGGGCGATTCATCCCTGATGTAAAAGACCGCCAACAACAAGGCGCGTGCCGCTTCCCTGCTGGGTATTCACCGGACCCTGCTTTACAAAAAAATGAAAAAACACGGGGTGCCGCTAAGCGGAGGGGGATGAACGTATCAAAATAGATACACTTGGCTCGATCAATCGTTCGATGCGTTCCCTCCCCCCTTGAGGGCAAGCTTGGCCTCCTCACGGCTCTCATAGATGTGAGGCGCCATCTTGCGCTCCTTGAGTGCATCACCGATTTTCATGCGCAGGAAGGCGCTGGTGGTGTAACGGGTGACGCCGGTGTAATAGCGATCCACCAGCGCTTTCACCATATCGGTATAGGGCCCCACCAATTCGGGCAAGATGCTGAAATTGTCATAGTTGACCACCGCATAGACACGGTGACCCACGGTATCCAAGATTTTTCCGACGGCGGTCCTGACATCTTCGATATCCCCGGCGCTGCGAATCGCGTATCCTTCGAGGTTGACGAAAAACAGATTTTCGCGCGGGTCATAGACCAGGCGTTTTTCCAGGGAGACCGCGAAAAGATCCTCCTTCAACCCCATGGGCCCGGGACTGAAAATCCGTTCGTCCATGAGCGCCGGTGTGCCCTTGATCACCGGTTTGAAATCCATGTGCGCCAGGATGTCTTTTTCTATGTCAATGCCCGGTGCGACCTCGATCAGTTCCATCCCGTCAGGTGTCAGCCGAAAGACGCATCGTTCGGTGACATACCGCACGGGTTGGTTTTTGGATACGGCATAGGCACCGGAAAAGGTGACGTGCTCGACCTGTTTAACGAACTTTTTCACCTTGCCTTCCCGGTCGATGACCAATTTGCCGTTGCGGACGGAAATCTTCAAGCCCCCGGCGGTAAAGGTTCCGACGAAGACCACTTGTTTGGCGGTCTGGCTGATGTTGATAAAGCCGCCGGCACCGGCCAGCTTGGGTCCGAACTTGCTCACATTGAGATTGCCGGATTCGTCGGCCTGAGCCAGGCCGAGAAAAGCCAGGTCCAGCCCGCCGCCGTCGTAGAAATCGAACTGGGACGGCTGATCGATGAGGGCCTCCGTGTTGACGGCGGCACCGAAATTGAGACCGCCCGCCGGCAGTCCGCCGATGACGCCCGGCTCTGCCGTCAGGGTCATAAATTCGATGATCTTTTCCTCGTTGGCCACATTGGACACCCCTTCGGGCATGCCGATCCCCAGATTCACCACACTGTTGGGCACCAGCTCGAAGGCTGCCCGCCGGGCGATGATCTTGCGGTCACCCATCTCCATGGGCGGCAGGGATTGAATCGGCACCTTGATTTCGCTGCTGAACGAGGGGTCATACTGGGTGCCGAAGGTCTGCCAGTGGTGCTCGGGTGTCGAGACGACCACACAGTCCACCATGATTCCGGGAATCTTGACCTGACGGGCATTCAAGGTCCCCCTGCCGGCTACCCGCTCCACCTGGACGATGACGAAGCCGCCGGAATTGCGGGCAGCCGTGGCGATGGCCAGCGCTTCGAGGGTCAGGGCTTCCTTCTCCATGGTGATGTTGCCGTCGGTATCGGCGGTGGTGCCCCGCAGGATGGCCACGTTGATGGGAAAGGTCTTGTAGGCCAGGTAGTCATTGCCATCGAACTGAATCCGTTCCACCAGATCTTCGGTCGTGATGTCGTTGATTTTTCCGCCGCCGTTGAGGGGATCGACGAAAGTACCCAGGCCGACCGTGGTGATGGTGCGCGGCTTGTGGGCGGCAATGTCCCGGTACATGTGGGAAATGACGCCTTGGGGCAGGTTGTAGCCTTCGATTTTATTGTCCAGGGCCAGCCGCTGAAGCTTGGGGACCAATCCCCAGTGACCGCCGACCACCCGCTTGACCAGGCCTAAATGGCCAAGATGATTGAGCCCCCGCTCCTTGCCGTCTCCCTGGCCGGCCGCATAAACCAAGGTGAGGTCCCGGGGACGATCGTGCGCCAGAAAATACGATTCCAGGGCAATGGCAACCTGTTCGGGAAACCCGATGCCCACAAAACCTCCGGTGGCGACGGTATCTCCGTCCCGGATAATGCGAACGGCCTCTTCAGCGGACACAACCTTTCCTTTTTTGGCGCGGTCCGGCGGCAAGGGGGATAACATGGGATGCGCGGATGCGGGCGAGGAGGATTTTTTTTCCATGGCGGTGCTCCTGGTTTTATTTATCGCGGCTGGAAGCCGCTCCTACGAAAAACCGACCCTGATTGGGATACGTATCCTCTTCATTTAAAAGGAGCTATAGATCAATCCCTTTGGCACAGCTCCACCAGCACGCCATTGGTGGCCTTGGGGTGCAGAAAGGCGATCTTGGCTCCACCGGCGCCGATTCTGGGCTGCTGGTCAATCAGCTGCACACCCTTTTCTTTCAACTCGGCCAGGGCCTCGTCAATGTTTTCGACACGGAAAGCCACATGCTGGATGCCCTGCCCCCGCTTTTCGATATATTTGGCCACCGGGCCGTCCGCAGCGGTGGATTCCAGCAACTCCACTTCGCTCTCGCCCACGGGGAAAAAAGCCGTGGTGACCTTTTGTTCGGCAACGGTTTCCGCGCCTTCGAAATCCAGTCCCAGCACGCCTGACCAGAAATTCTTGCCCTCGTCGATACTGTTCACCGCAATGCCTAAATGATCGATCTTCAAAATTTTCATTTATCGCTCCTCCTTTTACACCATCGTTACTTTGACTGAACATACCACCGATGTCTCCGTGTCCATCCAGAAATGGCAGATTGTGGTTCAGATCAAGGCCGCAGGGTTATTGAAACCGCAGGCGTAGCAGCGCTGCGTTGAGGATTTCAATAACCCGAGAACACAGATCTGGGCCGCAAGATGCCGTTTCCGGTTGGGCACTCATTTATATTTTTGCATCACCCGCCTAAACCCCGGCATGGCATTGACGATGGTCCGGTCATCCACGCAAAAGGCAATGCGAAAATGTCCCGGACCCGCAAAGCCGCTGCCCGGAACCACCAGAATCAACTCCTGCTGCAGCTCTTTGACAAAAGCCACATCATCGGCGACGGGCGTTCGCGGAAACAGGTAAAAGGCCCCCGGCGGCGTGATGAAATCATAGCCGGCATCGGCAAGGCCGTCGCAAAGCAGGTCTCTTTTGCGTTTGTACTCGCCGATGTCCACACTCATCCCCTGCATACAGGACACCACCCGCTGCATCAGGGCCGGCGCATTGACAAAACCCAGAATCCGGTTGGTCAGCGCCATGCCGGCCATCAGCTCTTTTTTATGGGTGGCGGCAGGATTCACCGCGGCAAAGCCAATGCGTTCACCGGGAATGGAGATGTCCTTGGAATAGGAGGTGGCGATGATGCTTTCATGATAACTTTGGAAAATGGACGGCACCTGGGCGTCATCGAAGACAATCTTTCGATAGGGCTCGTCCGAGACCAGATAGATGATGTGGCCATACTCGCGGCCTTTTTCAACCAGCAGCCGCCCTAGCGCATCCATGCTCATCTTGCTGTATATCTGACCGGTGGGGTTGTTGGGAGAATTGATCAGCACCACTTTGGTTTTCTGGGTAATGGCGCCGCCCAGCGCTTCGAGATCAAGGCTGAAGTCCGGCCGGGTGTTCACCATTTTCAGGACACCCCCATGATTGTCCGCATAAAACCGATATTCCACAAAGCAGGGCGAGGGCGTCAGCACTTCGTCACCCGGATCCAGAAGGGCCTTGAAGATGACATTGAGTGCACCGGCAGCCCCGCAGGTCATGATAATTTCATCGCAGCTGATGGCAACGCCCTGCTCCTTGGTCAGATACTCGGCGATGGAGACGCACACCTGGGGATAACCGGCCTGGGGCATGTAGCAGTGGTCGCCGAGCCCGCATGAATCCACCGTGTCCCTGAGGATCTCGTTGAATTTTTCCGGTGGCGGAAGCACGGGATTGCCCAGGCTGAAATCAAACACCTTTTCCGCACCATGCTCGGCCTTGAGCCTGGCCCCTTCTTCGAACATTTTGCGAATCCATGACGATTTGGCCATGATGTCGTTGATCTTGTGTGCGATGGTCATCGATTTTTCTCCTTATTCTACGGCGGATTCATGGGTGCTAAGGACGGGTGCGTCGTAAGCTGTCGTAGGGCGAAGAAATAACTTATGGAGATCCTGAAGAAAATTCAAGCCATAATTTGAACCCTCCCCGCGGAAAGCCGAGGGGAATGTTCTGCCTGTAACGGAAGCGCTGCGCAGCACCGCAAGGATGTGAATCGATTCCCCGTTGACTTCCTAACCCCGCCGCACCGTTGCTCGGTATCTCTGCTTCGCTCCGACAAGCGGCGGGGAATGCGATCGCTACTGCGGTTCAGCCAAAAATTCCGGGCGATTCACGGAATCTATGAGCATGGCGACGGTCTGATTGCCGATCTTTGGGCGCCGGACACGGTTGTCGCAAAACAATACCGGAGGGCAGAAATAATAAAACAACATAATTGTATTTTTAATATTATTTATTACTATAATTGTATTTTTAATTTGCTCAATATTACATAAATGTTCTGCAGCATTACGGGTAGGCAATCGGCTAAAAAGCTAAAATTTTACATTATTACAAAGGGTTAAATAACACTCCGGCAATGATGGCACAGCAGTTGCTCAATAGTCATGCAAACAACAGCCAATAACCAGGATAGACCAACCTTATTAGTCAACAGGAGATGTCATCAATGAAAAAAATTGAGTCGATTATCAAGCCGTTCAAACTGGATGATGTGAAAGATGCCCTAAACCGCATCGGTGTGGCGGGGATGACCATCAGCGAGGTCAAAGGGTTCGGTCGTCAGCGTGGTCACAAGGAAATCTATCGCGGTGCCGAATACCAGACCGACTTTGTCCCCAAGGTCAAAATCGACCTGATTGTGGATTCCGACATGGTGGACAAGGTGGTTTCCACCATCTCGGAGGTGGCCAACACCGGCAGTGTGGGAGACGGCAAGATCTTCGTCATGCCCATGGAAGGGGCCTACCGCATCCGCACCGGTGAGTCGGGCAAGGATGCGATATAAGCTATTCAGCATTTTATAATTGTTACCATACCTACTTTTACAAGGAGAGAAAAATGAAACTGAAAGCGTTGATCCTGCTGATACTGGTCGCCCTGATGACTGCCCCGGTTGCCGTGGCCGCCGATCCCGAACCCACCGTTTTGACCAACAAGGAAGCCATCGATCTGGTTCAGACCCACGCCAACTACCTGTGGACACTGGTGGCGGCCGCACTGGTGTTTTTCATGCAGGCCGGTTTTGCCATGGTTGAGGCGGGTTTCACCCGGGCCAAGAACTCCATCAATATCATGATGAAAAACCTCATGGATTTTTCCATCGGCTCCATTGCCTTCTGGGCCATCGGATTTGGACTTATGTTCGGTGCAAGCTCCACCGGTTGGTTCGGCACCACCGGTTTTTTTCTCAGCGACTTCACACCCGACGGTGATCCGTGGGTGCTGGCATTCTGGATGTTCCAGGTGGTGTTTGCCGCCACCGCCGCCACCATCGTTTCCGGCGCCATGGCGGAGCGGACCAAATTCACCGGGTACATCCTTTACAGTATTGTTGTTTCCGGTTTGATCTATCCGGTCTTCGGTTCCTGGGCCTGGGGCAGCCTGCTCAACGGCAGCGGCTGGCTGGAAGGCTTCGGCTTCATCGATTTTGCCGGCTCCACCGTAGTCCACTCGGTCGGCGGCTGGGCAGCCCTGGCCGGCGCCATCGTGCTCGGCCCCCGCCTGGGCAAGTACACCAAAGACGGTAAAATCAAACCCATCATGGGTCACAACATTCCCCTGGCGGCTTTAGGTGTATTCATCCTCTGGCTGGGATGGTTCGGATTCAACCCCGGCTCCACCACAACGGCAGACACCAGCATTGCCATGATATTCGTCAACACCAACCTGGCCGCCGCCGCCGGTGCCGTCCTGGCCATGATCGTCTCCTGGATGAAATTCGGCAAACCCGAAGTGGGCATGAGCCTCAACGGCGCCCTGGCCGGTCTCGTGGGCATCACCGCAGGCTGCGCCAATGTGTCGCCCACCAGTGCCATCATCATCGGGGCTGCCGCCGGCGTCATCGTGGTCTTCTCAGTCATGTTTTTTGACAAAATCAAGGTGGACGACCCGGTGGGTGCCGTCTCCGTTCACGGGGTCTGCGGTGCCTGGGGCACCCTGGCCGCCGGCATCTTTAACATCGGCGGGACATCCGCCGGCATCATCGGTGTGCAGTTGATGGGTATCGCCGCCTGTTTTCTCTGGACCTTCCCCGCGGCCCTGGTGATGTTCAAACTGATCGACAAGACCATCGGCCTGCGGGTTTCACCGGAAGAAGAACTGGAAGGGTTAGATTATGCCGAGCACGGCGGTATCGCTTATCCGGACTTCGGTGTGTCCACACACGGCGGTATCTCATCCATTTCCGGGCCGCCCTCATCAGGAATGCCCAGCTACGTTGGGTCTGCCAGCCCGGCAACCCAATCCTGATCGATACCGTTGGGTAGCATTTAAACAATACCGTTTGTTTCTGTTCCTCCCCTAAATGCACCTTGAAGCGGCTGGTCCCGCTGCTTCGAGGTGCATTTTCAGTCGGTATTGCCGAGTCGGTGACCAATTTTGTTTTCAATCCTTCAATTCCAAATATGTAATTTTATTTAAAATATAATTACATTTTTGAAATTCATTTTAAAATTCGAAAAACCACATACGCGAATACAAAATATTATTATTATTGATAATAAATAAACTATGCCGGCTGGCACGCGGGTTGCTCTGTGTAATCCCTGTCATAAAATACGAAGGATATGGATGTGACCGATACGGCCCCTCACAACCTTTACGCCGATGCCTCCCTGGCCCTGAAAAATGGTCGGGCACAGCTCATCGATAAATCTTCTGGCGGGAAACGCGCCTGATTTTCTGGATGACAATGCCCGGCTCATCGACGACTATTTCCGTCAACGCTACGAAAAAAGCGTCGTGGGTCCGAAGATGGACATCGCCAAGAACCCTTATGCGGTGGTGGCTTTGGGAGGATACGGTCGAGCGGAGCAATGCGTTTACTCCGATGTGGACCTGCTGTTCCTGTTCGAAAAGAAGGTTCCCCGGGTGGCTGAAGATCTGGTGCGCGAGATCGTCTATCCGTTGTGGGACATGGGGCTGGATGTGGGACATGCCACGCGTTCCATCAAAGAGTGCGTCTCCATGGCACGCAAGGATTTCGAGGTGCTGACCTCTATCCTGGATGCCCGTTTCATCTGCGGCATGTCTCCGCTGTTCATGAAGTTGATGGACCAGATCCGTACCAAATTCATCAATCTCAAACCCGACACGATCATCTCCTGGCTGGTGGAAACCAACCGGGAACGGCACCGACGTTTCGGCGACTCGTCCTACCTGCTGGAACCCAACTTCAAGGAGGGGCAGGGGGGACTGCGTGACTATCACACCATGCTGTGGATCGCCAAGATCAAGTCCGGCATCAAACAGCGCCGGGATCTGGAGTACTATGGCTATTTTTCCCATGATGATTTCACGCGCCTGTCCGACGCCCTTGCCTTCATCTGGAACGTGAGAAACCGGTTTCACCTGATGATGAATCGAAAAAGCGATCAGATTCATCTGGAGCAACAGCGCAAGCTGGCGGAAGTCATGGGGGTACCGGCAGTCAACGGCCACCTGCCAGTGGAACACCTGTTGGGCGAACTTCACGGTCATATGGAATATGTGAAGCAGCAGCACGAGATGTTCCTGTACGAGATGGAACAGAAAAAACGTCTCAAACGAAAAAACAAAGGACTGAAGACCACCCATGATCAAGGGACTTAAATTCAATCGGGGAATGCTCAATTTCATTTCTCCGGAAAAAATCCTCAACAACCCGCATCTGTTGATCGATATCTTTGCGGAGAGCGCCGCGCAGCGGGCACCGCTGAACAGCGAAGCCAAACGGCTGGTTAAAGATTTCGCGCATCTGGTGGACGATGCGTTCAGGCGTGATCCAAAGGTGGTTCAGCAGTTCGAGCGGATCCTGATCCGCTCCTCCCGGGCCTTCGAGGTGCTCAACCAGATGCTGTACACGGGTTTTCTGGCCCGATTCATTCCGGAGTTCAAATCGGTGGTCAATCGGATCCAGTTCGACCAGTATCACCTTTACCCGGTGGCCAGACACCTGCTTTACACCATAAAAATTTTGCGAAGTTTCGACACCGATGCGGGGGCCGAGGCAGACTCCCTTGCCCACAGTCTGTATAAAGAATTGAAAAAAAAGAAGGTTCTGTTGTGGGCCGCCCTGCTCCATGACATCGGCAAAGGAGAACCCAAAAGCGGTCACTCCGAACGCGGCGCTGTCCTGGTGGAAAAAATTCTCCTGGAGAAAGGCGCCAGCCCGGCGGATGCCAAAACCGTTGCCTTTCTCGTTGAGCATCATCTGCTGCTGGTTCTGACGGCCACACGAAGGGACATCAACGACGAGGAGACGGCCATTGCCATGGCCCGGATCATCAAGAAGGCCGAAGTCCTGAAAATGCTCTATCTGCTCACCGTTGCCGACTCCATGGCCACCGGCCCCAAGGCCTGGAATGACTGGACCGCTTCACTGCTGGAAAATCTTTTTTTCAAAGTCCTCAACATTTTCGAGCACGGCGAACTGGCCACCGGCCGCGCCGTGAGAACCGTGGAGAAAAAGCGGCAGGCGGTGGTTGACGCCTTGCCCCCGGCAATGGCGCCGGACCAGTTGGAACGGTTGCTCAGCTTTATGTCTCCCCGGTACATGCTCTACACCCCTGTCGGGAACATCCCGAAACATCTGCAGCTTTTCACCAAAATCGGAGACCGGCCGTTTGTGTGGCACGTCGAAAAATTTCCGGGTGCGGATACCCGCACCGTGACCATTTGCGCCAAGGACCGGCCCGGCCTTATTTCCAGGATTGCCGGTGTTTTCACCCTGAACAATATCGATATCCTCGATGTTCAGGTTTTTACCTGGCGCAATAACATTGCCCTGGACGTTTTTGAAGTTAATCCACCACCGGATCCGATCTTCGAAGATGAGCGCTGGAAAAGAGCCTGCCGGAACCTCGAGGATGCGTTGGCAGACCGGCTGGATCTGGGTGAAAAGCTGAACCGTAAAAAAAACGACTGCGACACCGATCCAGCCTTACACGGCCGAACGACCCACAGAGATCGTCGTGGACAATGAAACATCAAGCTTTTTTACCATTGTCGAGGTGGTGACATTTGACTTTCCCGGCCTGTTGTTCCGGGTGACCGATGCGCTGTTCAAGTGCGGTCTGGATATCTGGGTCGCCAAGATCGCCACCAAGGTGGACCAGGTGGTGGATGTGTTTTACGTGAGGGATTTTGACGGCCAGAAGGTGGACGCACCGCAGCAGGTAGCAGCCGTCAAGGCAGCCATCCAGGAAATTCTCCCGGGTAATGATCCAATCCATGGCTGAACAACGTTCGCGGAGGAACCGGAAAGAAGAAGTTCAAGACGGAAACCTACCCATGAGGAAAAGGACATGATGAAATTGAAATCGATTTGGCTGACATTGATACTCGCATTGATCGCCACCCCGGCGTTTGCAGAAGATGTGCTGGATACGGGCAACACGGCATGGATGATCGTCGCCACCGCCCTGGTCATGATGATGACCCCGGCGGGACTGGCCCTGTTTTACGGCGGCATGTCGCGCTACAAAAACCTGCTCAACACCCTGGCCATGACCTTTGTCTCCTACTGCCTGGCCAGTGTCATCTGGATGATGTGGGGCTACACCCTGGCCTTCGGCTCGAGCAAAGGCGGCATCATCGGCGGCTTCGAGCATTTTTTCATGAGCGGCATCGGCGTGGACAGCCTGTCCGGCAGTATTCCCACCTACGTGTTCGCCCTGTTTCAGATGACCTTTGCCGGCATCACCGTGGCCCTGGTGCTGGGTTCCATCGTCGACCGGATGAAATTTTCCTCGTGGATCGTGTTCACGATCCTGTGGATCACCTTCATCTATTGCCCCATCGCCCATTGGGTGTGGGGCGGCGGCTGGATGGGAGCAATGGGGGCCCTTGACTTTGCCGGCGGCAATGTGGTTCATATCAACGCCGGTGTGGCCGGCCTGGTGCTTTCGCTGATGCTGGGCAAGCGCGTCGGCTACGGCAAAGAAGCCATGTTCCCCTCCAGCATCGCCCTGACCGCGCTAGGTGCGGCCCTGTTGTGGTTCGGCTGGTTCGGATTCAACGCGGGCAGTCAACTGGCCGCCGACGGTGTGGCCGCATCGGCCTTTATGGTGACCAACACCTCAGCCGCCACGGCGGCCCTGGTGTGGATGTTCTGCGAATGGATCGTTACCGGCAAACCGACGGTATTGGGCATCGCTTCCGGCGTGGTTGCCGGACTGGTGGCCATCACGCCGGCCGCCGGGTTTGTCAACCTTCCCGCCGCATTGGTTATCGGATTGGTTTCCGGGGCATTGGGCTACTTTTCCGTTGCCGTGCTGAAACAGAAAATCGGTTACGACGATTCACTGGACGCCTTCGGTGTGCACGGCATGTGCGGCATCTGGGGTGCCCTGGCCACGGGCCTTTTCGCCAACCCCGCCATCACCGACAGTGCCGCTGGCCTGTTTTACGGCAACCCCGGGCAGCTGTGGATCCAGATCGTCTCCATCGTCGCTACCGCGGTGTTCACTGCTGTGGGGACACTGATTGTTATCGCTGTCACCAAGGTGCTGACCGGCGGCCTGCGCGTGGAACGCGATGAAGAGATTCAGGGCCTGGACAATGCGCTTCACGGTGAACGCGGTTTTGAAATTGCTGAGATTTAACATTCGGGGAGACGTCTATCGCTCTCTCGGCCATAAACAACAGGAGGTTGAAAAATGAAGAAGATCGAGGCCATCGTCAAACCCTTCAAATTGGACGATGTGAAAGAGGCCCTCAACGAAATCGGCATCCAGGGAATGACCATCTCGGAGGTCAAAGGGTATGGGCGCCAGAAAGGGCACAAGGAGATCTATCGCGGCGCCGAGTATGTGGTGGACTTCATCCCCAAGGTTAAAATCGAGATTATCGTGGACTCGGAGCGTTCCGCCCAGGTGGTGGAAACCATTCAAAAAGCAGCTAACACCGGAAAAATCGGCGATGGAAAAATCTTCGTCTTCTCCGTGGAAGAAGTCATCCGGGTACGTACCGGTGAAACCGGAACAGATGCCATTTAATCGAACGAAACGCTTTTAAAAGCGCTTCTTTACCTATTCAACATTATTTTGGAGGAAATTATGACACCAGAAAAAGTATTGGCAATGGCAAAGGAAAACGGCGTAAAAGTCGTAGATTTGCGTTTCATGGATTTTCCGGGAATGTGGCAGCACTTCAGCGTGCCCATTGGTGAACTGAACGAAGAGCAGCTTCGAAGATGGCTTCGGCTTCGACGGCTCCAGCATCCGCGGATGGCAGCCCATCAACGCCAGCGACATGCTGGTGATCCCGGATGCGGCCACCGCGAAAATCGATCCATTCTTCAAGGTCCCCACCCTGGTGCTCATCTGTGATATCGCCGATCCGATCACCCGCGAAGCCTATACCCGTGATCCGAGAAACATCGCCAAAAAGGTCGAGGCCTATCTCAAGAGCACCGGCATCGGCGACACCGCCTTCATCGGCCCTGAGGCGGAATTTTTCATTTTTGATGACATCCGCTACGAAAGTCAGACAAACGGTGCCTTCTACGCCATCGATTCTGTGGAGGGTACCTGGAACACGGGCCGATGTGAAGAGCCCAACCTGGGATACAAACCGCGCCACAAGGAAGGCTATTTCCCCGTACCGCCATCGGACAAATTCCAGGATCTTCGTTCAGACATGCTGCTGACCCTCGAAAGCCTGGGCATTGACGTGGAGTGTCAGCACCACGAGGTGGCCACTGCCGGCCAGGCCGAGATCGACATGCGATTCAAGCCCCTGCTGCAAATGTCCGACCAGCTGATGTGGTTCAAGTATGTACTCAAAAACGTGGCAAACATCGCCGGCCACACCGTCACCTTTATGCCCAAACCGCTGTATGGCGACAACGGGACCGGCATGCACACCCACGTGAGCATCTGGAAGGAAGGCAAGCCCCTGTTCGCCGGCGACAAGTACGCCGGTGTCTCCCAGGAAGCCCTGTGGGCCATGGGCGGCATCCTCAAGCACTGCCGTGCCCTGTGCGCCTTCACCAACCCTACCACCAACTCCTACAAACGGCTGGTTCCGGGGTTCGAGGCACCGGTGAACCTGGCCTACTCCAGCCGCAACCGCAGCGCGGCCATCCGTATCCCCATGTATTCGGCGTCGCCCAAGGCCAAGCGCATCGAATTCAGGACCCCCGATCCGTCCTGCAACGGTTACCTGGCCTTTTCCGCCATCATGATGGCCGTGCTCGACGGCATCCAGAACAAGATCGACCCGGGCGATCCGCTGGACAAGAACATCTATGACCTGCCGCCCGAAGAGCTGGCTGAAATCCCATCTGCGCCGGGTTCTCTGGACGAAGCCTTGGCGGCCCTGGCCGAAGACAACGCCTTTTTGCTCAAGGGCGACGTCTTTACCAAGGATGTCATCGACATGTGGATCGACTACAAGACCGAAAATGAAGTCAACCCCGTGAAGCTGCGTCCGCATCCTCACGAGTTTCACCTGTACTACGATATTTAATTCGGATGTCTTTGATCGTGTGACCGATTCCTCCCGACGACCATCGGTCCTCCTCTGAAAACGGCAGCCTGCGATATCCAGCAGCGGGCTGCCGTTTTTAGTATACTACCGATGATCCAGAATTGGATCATGCGCATCAATGCCAAACCATGAATCAGCTCACATCTATTTGTCTCTGCCATGTCGTCGTGAATGGACATCTATAATGACTTCTGCAACGGGATTCAGCCAGCGGTGGATGGTGCTGTCCAGGTCGCTGGTGCCACCTCCGGGATCGTTATCGCCGATCACCCCCCGATGAATGTGCACCGTCGAATTTATATCGGCGCCGGCCACACCGCTGCCGCCACTGCCGGCATTGCCACCGGGGTCGGCTGGAATTCCCGCAACACCTGGAGCCCCACCGCCGGTGATAAGTTCATCATTGGCCTCGGTGCCGGCATCGTAGCCGACCAGGTAGTATCGGTAGATGCCCGGGATGCGGGGAATGCGCAGCGAATCGAGGCCCACAAAACCGTCGTTGGTGGGTAGCAGCATGGCGGTCAACGACAAGTATCGGTTGCGGGTTCGCTTGGTGTTGAAATAAACGTCGCTGACGATACCCCCGGGGGCCAACAGACCGCCAGCCGGATTTGCTTTGGTATCCCGGTCCTCACCACCTACCATTTCAATCAGCCCGTCAATGTCGCCCCCTTCGGCCATGGCCTGCAGGGCCGCTGATGCCGGCGAACCGGTTTCGAAAAGATGGGTGTCGCCGTCATGGGCGGTGATGAGCAGCGGGGTAAAATAAATCGCGTTGGTCAGGTTCTTGACGGTGACGGTGAATTCAGCCGCCACGGCTTGTCCCATGCTCAAGACCGATCCGACCATTACTGCAAACAATGTCTTCAATAGAATCTTTACCATGATGATCTCCTTATATTGGAAGAGGGTTAAAGGTGCAGCGCGGTCGCACGCATCCGGTCTTTAAATCATCGGAACACCGGATATCGGCAGCGCTGGTTAAACGATAACCCTTGACCTTAAACTTTCGGTAAAGATCGAATAAAGATTCGGTAAAGTTTGCTTTGGGAGTATCCGTAATTTATGGGGGGAGCCCCGCACGGCGTCAGTTCGCCGTATGGAAAAGCGAACACCCACCTCCCCGGATCAGTGCGGGTAGGTGATTCGGTAGATCCTGCCGACATCGTTGTCCGAGACCAGCATGGAACCGTCGTCGAGGATCTGCAGATCCACCGGCCGGGCGGGAACGGGTTACCTGTGCAGGCTGGCTTTTACTTCTTCCGGGTCACTTCCAGAGTGATGAGCACATCCACCTCTTTTCCCACCACGCCCATATCGGCAAACTTGCCGCCACCCACGTGATAGGCCAGGCGATCGACAGTCATGCGGGCCTCGAATCCGGCCACTTCCGATTTGTCATCGAAGGGGTTGACCGTGACGCCAAGAAGCGTAAAAGGCACGGAAACCGTCTCGCTCACGTCCTTGACCGTCATTTCCCCTTCGACCAGGTATTGGTTGTCCTTGACATGTTTGACGGCAGTGCTTTTAAAACTCATGGTCGGAAACTTCTTGGAATCAAAGAAGTCCGCTGAATTGAGGTGGCCGTCCCGCTTGCTGTTCCCGGTATTGATGCTTTTTACATCCACCTCGAAGTCAAAGCGACTGCCTGCCAGGTCATCGGGTGAAAACATCACCGTGCCATTAAAATCTTCGAAATAGCCTCGTACAGTAGAATAAATGTGATTGATACCGAAGTAGATGCCGGAGTGGGCCGGATCCAGTTCCCATTTCGGTGCTGCAGCTATGGCTTGCGCGGAAAAGAGTAGAACAAACAGAAAAACGGCCGAGCGTTTAAAAAATGGTTTCATAAATTGCCTCCTGTCCCTGAATGGTGGTGGACCGACCCATGGCAAGCAGTAGGGGCAGTCTCTTCTGGCTGAATTGCGGGGGGCTATAAACCGAACGATTCGGTAAATATCAAACGGGCAGGGAATGCTATCGTTTCAAGATCTGTGCTTACCTGCTTCATCATCTGCGGCGGGCCGCATACAAAGACCGCCGACCTGCGACTGCAACCACTGAGCATCGTTTCCAACGACTTGCGATCCAATCTGCCGGACCGCTCCCCGCCTTCCGCAGTACGGGTAAATATAGGAATCATGCGCAGGCCTGTCAATTTGGCCGCCAGGTCATCCATTTCATCGGCGAACACCACATTTTCTTTGCCGCGGTTGCTCCAGATCAGGGTGACCGGGCGGGGGTCGCCATGGTCAGCCATGAAGCGCAGCATGCTGAGCATGGGCGTGATGCCGATGCCGCCGGCGATCATGATCAATTCCCGATCAGGGTCGGCATGCAGGTGGCCGAAGCGGCCGAAGGGACCTTGAATGAAGGCACGGTCTCCGATTGAGAGCTCTCCCACGGTGCGGGTCCAGTCACCGCATGCGCGGATGGTGAATTGAAGCATCCCGGGACGGCTGGGCGTGGAGGAGAGGGTAAAGGCATGCGCTTCCGGAACAACTGTTGCCGACGCAAAGGAAACCCAGGCGAACTGGCCGGGGACGTATGATAATAAGTGTGGCGTGGTCGGGGTTAATTCGATGCAGGTGCAATCGGAGCCGGTGGGTTCGACACGCGAAACCAGAAACGGTTTCCTTCGCATCCGCAGCCAGGCGCTGCGCACCCACAGCCAGAACAGCAAAAAAGCAGCGGCGGTGCCGATCATCGCCAGCCTCGGCAAGCCGTCTTCACTGAATGACTCGCTGACATACAGGACATGCACAACCAGCAGTGCGACAATCAGCAGACCGGCGATGCGGTGAAACCGCATCCAGGTGTGAAAGGCAATGCCCATCGACTGACGCCATTGGCTGACAGCAAACTGGCTCAAAATGAAGACCAGCAGCACCACCCCGATCCACTCGGGCCAATAGCGCATCTCCAGGGGGACGATTAGTGTGCCTTCGGGAAGCAGCACGCATAGCGGGTGTATCAATGCCAGGATTGCAATCGCCCAGGCATGCATGCGGTGCTGGCGGATCAAACCGGGCAGGGAGAAGATCCGGTCCAGAATTTTCAGGCGACCGGCCAAGGGCAGTTGCAGGAGAATAAGCAGGCCGGCCGTCAAACCCAGCATCTTGCCAGCACGCAAACTGGTTTTCTCGATGCCGAATTTGTACCACATGGACGGCGATTCGAAGGCAAAAGGGATTGTCAGCGCGCCGGCCAGGATCAGCAGAAGCAGCGCGACAAGGGCTGCGGCCAACAAAACACGCATTCCCTGCGGAATGATTGTTCCGATTGAAGGCAGATCGTTTCTATCAAGGGGCGTTGACACCGGTCTGTTCCGTATGGGTTGATCGAAATAAAGCGTTGCGTCTCGCCAGCCGGGGGGGATGGCTCCCATCGTTCCATTGATGGCCGATGGGCAGACGCCTTCAGCCTACTTGCCTTTATCTTTATCCTTCATCATCCCGGCTAAAGCGGCAAAGGGATTGTGGACGAAATCGGAATCAGTCGTCTCGGTCGATGACGAGCTGCCGTCGTATGCCTCGGCCACTTCCAGGCGACCGTGTTCGTTGTCGTGACAATAAATACACAGCAGTTCCCAGTTGCTGCCGTCGGGCGGGTTGTTGTCGTGGTTGTGGTCCCGGTGATGCACGGTGAGTTCTTTGAGCTGCTTGCCGCTGAACTCCCGTGCACAGCGGCCGCATACGTGCGGATACATTTTCAACGCCTTCTCGCGATATGTCTTTTCTCGATCCTTCATGTGGCGGCGGGCGTCGGCCACCACCTGTGAGAGTTTGTCCGGACCTTTGCCTTGGTTATTGGCGGACATGTGTTTCCCCCTTGTTTCCAGTCTATGTTAACGTTAGTCCAGCACCGCCTCCCCGGCGGGCGTTTTAATCCGCGCCGACAGTCCAGGCGGGCGCTGTTTTGAAACGGGGTGGAACGTTATGAGATGGTCGAGGCCCATGGACGAGACCACCCGTTTGACATATACTGAGTCGCTGTGGGCCCCGTCGAGGCGCAACAGCCTGCAGCCCGCATCTTGCATTTTTTGTGTGGGATGAATGCGGCCGTCCCACTGGATCAAATGCGGGATCAGGCCGTCACCCGGCATGGATCCGTCGTCGGTGAAGGCAAACCGCCATCGCAGCGCATCCCGCTGCATGGGCCGAACGCACACCCGTTGCCCATGGATTGCTTTTGCCAGTACATTGACATTCTCCGTTCGCACCACCCAGGTGACCAAGCGCGGTCGGATCTTCAGCCGGGCCTGAAATCCCGGATCGTCAAGATTGAACCACCGAGGGAATTTTGGCTGCCGCCCATCGGGATCGATGGCGATCACTTCGAGGTATTGGCCCGGACCGAGCTTCAGCAACCGGTTGTGGGTGCCCACGGCGGCGTGTTTCCCACCGCCGGTCATCGTTAGGCCAAGACAGTCCTGAACATAGGCAATACCCTGGCCAAGGGTGTAGGCGGCAACCACGAGGTGATCCAACACGGCAGCAGGCCCAGTCAATTTAAATTTCCATGGCCAGCCGGGCGCCCTGGTCGATGGCCCGTTGGGCATCCAGTTCGGCAGCTTTGTCCGCACCGCCGATGATGTGCACATGCATGTCCCTGCCGGTCAGTTCATCGGCCAATGTCCTTAAGGGCTCCTGACCGGCACAGACAATGATCGTGTCGGCGGGAATCATCTGGCGGCTTTCGTTCTTGACGATATGCAGGCCCTCGTCATCGATTTTCTCATAGGCCACACCGTTGATCATCTCCACCCCGCGCTTCCTCAGGGTGGCCCGATGGATCCAGCCGGTGGTTTTGCCCAGTCCGGCACCCATCTTGGCGGCCTTGCGCTGCAACATGGTGACGCGCCGGGGAGATGGCTGTGTTTCCGAATCAGACGCCAAAAGCCCGCCCGGTTGTCGATAGTCTCGATCCACGCCCCACTCTTCCAGAAACCGGTCGCGATCAAGGCTGGTGGATGTGCCTTCGTGGGTGACAAGAACGGCGGTGTCGAATCCGATGCCGCCGGCACCGATAATGACCACGCTCTCACCGACGGGCTTCTTGCCCAGGATGGCATCGATGTAAGTGATTACCTTGGGATGGTCCGCGCCGGGAATGTCCAGCCGGCGAGGCCGGACACCGGTGGACACCACGACTGCGTCGAATGACTCACCGGCGAGGCGATCGGCATCCACGGGGGTATTCAGCCGTCACCTTGACCCCCAGCAGTGCCAGTTGGCGACGAAAATATCTCAGCGTCTCGGCAAACTCCTCCTTGCCGGGTATCCGTACCGACAGGTTCAGCTGCCCGCCGATGCGGTCCTGCCGGTCATAAAGGGTCACCGCATGGCCCCGCGATGCGGCAGTCACGGCAAAGGAGAGTCCGGCCGGTCCGGCACCCACCACGGCAATGCGTTTGGGGGAAGCGGTCGGCGAAATAACAAGCTCGGTCTCATGGCAGGCCCGGGGGTTGACCAGACAGCTCGCCACCTTCCCCTGAAATATATTGTCCAGGCAGGCCTGGTTGCATCCGATGCAGGTGTTGATCTCATCGGCGCGATCCTCCCTGGCTTTTTTCACGAATGCCGGGTCCGCCAGAAAGGGACGGGCCATGGAAATCAGATCCGCATGACCGGCGGCCAGTGTCTGCTCCATCACTTCAGGTGTGTTGATCCGGTTGCTGGTCACCAGCGGGATCGACACCGCACCCTTCAGCCGACCGGTGACCCAGGTGAAAGCCGCTCGGGGAACCATGCTGGCGATGGTGGGTATCCGGGCCTCGTGCCAGCCGATGCCCGTGTTGATGAGGGTGGCCCCGGCAGCCTCCACTTCTCGGGCCAATTCCACCACCTGGTCCCAGGAACTGCCCCCCGCGACCAGATCCAGCATGGACAACCGGTAGATGATGATAAAGTCGGTTCCCACACGCTTTCGGACCTGGCGGACAATCTCCAGGGGAAACCGGATCCGGTTCTCGTATGTCCCGCCCCAGCGGTCGGCGCGTCGGTTGGTGGCCGGGGCGATAAACTGGTTGATCAAATAGCCTTCCGATCCCATGATCTCCACACCGTCATAGCCGGCCTGCCGGGCCAGATCGGCGCAGCGGGCAAAATCCTCGATCTGCCGGAGGATTTCGTCTTCGGATAGTTCCTTGGGTTTGAAGATATTGATCGGCGCCTGCAGGGGTGAGGCGCTCACCAGACGTTTGTGAAACCCGTACCGGCCGGTGTGCAGGATCTGCAGGGCGATCTTGCCACCGCTTTTATGAACCGCCGACGTAACGATGCGGTGGCGATCAACCGCTTCTGGCGTGCTCAGCTGCGCGGCGTGGTCCGCCACACAGCCCTCCACGTTGGGAGAAAATCCGCCGGTGACGATGAGCCCCACCTCACCCGCGGCCCGTTCGGCAAAATAGGCGGCCAGGCGTTCAAATCCGTCCGGGGCCTCCTCTAATCCGGTGTGCATGGACCCCATGATCACCCGGTTTTTCAGGGTGGTAAAGCCAAGGTTCAGCGGTTCAAACAGATGCGGGTACGGATGTTGCTTCATTGTGATCTCCTACTTCGGGGCCAAGCGGGACGGTATTTGACGTCGAATGGCGGTTTCCATTTGAGCGGCTCATGAACGATGGAGAAATCATACCATCACCGATCTTGGGTAACAAGTATTGTGTTGTCGAAATCGGGCCGCAGCAGGCGTTGGTCCGTTGTTTCCATTCATTGAAATAGGAAGTTTACGATTGATTTTCATAGGCAATGGGGTAATCTGAACAACTCGCAGTGAATGGACAACGCTTTTCTATCCGGTTTCTCTCCATTCGGCAGCGATTCGATAAAAAGAGATGAAGACGGCGCAAATCAACAATATGATCGGGCGCATCCCCTTCCGCATCCTCCTGCCGGTGGTGCTGACGGTGCTGTTGTTCATCATGACCATCTTCCTGTTCATCCTGCCCATAATGGAAGAACGGATGATGGAAGGCAAGCGGGAGGTCATCCGTGAACTGGTGGCATCCGCCTGGAGCAGTCTGGACGGGTACGCCCGGCAGGAGCGCCAGGGGCTGATGACCCGTGACCAGGCCCAGGCCCTGGCAATCGATCACATCCGGGGCTTGCGATACGGGCAGGATTTCAAGGACTATTTCTGGATCAACGACATGCAGCCTCGCATGATCATGCACCCCTATCGTCCAGACCTGGAAGGCAAAGATATTTCCACATTTTCGGATCCGGCGGGCAAACGGCTATTCCTGTCATGCGTGGAGATCGTGCAGACCAAAAACGCCGGTTATGTGGACTATCAATGGCAGTGGATGGACGATCCCAACCGCATCGTTCCCAAAATTTCATATGTCATGGGTTTTGAACCGTGGGGATGGATCATCGGTACCGGCATCTACGTGGAGGACGTTCACGCCCAGATTTCCGCCATCACCCGCAAAACAACGCTGGTATGCATCTTGATCCTTTTCGTGATCATCCTTCTTTCGATCCATATTGTCTGGCATGGCATGAAAGTGACCCGGGAAAAAAAGCTTGCCGAAGAAAAAACCTTGCTCAAACAAGAACAGCTGTTCCAGGCCGCCAAGATGGTTTCCCTGGGCACCCTGGTCTCCGGCGTTGCCCATGAGATCAACAACCCCATCACCTCGGTCATGCTCAACGCACCCAACCTCACCCGCATGTGGGAGGCCATGCTGCCTATCCTCGACACCACCAGACACAGCACGGCGATTTCCAGGTGGGGGCTACGGTCTATAGCCGAATTCGTGACCGTATTCCCCAGATGTTGTCCGCCATTACCGACGATGCCCGGCGGGTCCGGGACATCGTGGCGGACCTGAAGGACTTTGCCCGGGACAACCCCTCCGAGATGAAGGATGATGTGGATCTGAACGAGGTGGTCAACAAGGCCATCGGCCTGACCGCCAACCTGGTCAAAAAATCAACGAAACACTTTACTCTGAATTGCCAGACGGAGCTGCCAACCCTTTTGGGAAACACCCAGCGCATCGAACAGGTGGCCATCAACCTGGTGGTCAACGCCTGCCAGGCCCTGCCGGACGCTGATCGATCCGTAACCGTTACCACCGGGTACGAAGCGGAAAAAAAGCAGATCATTTTATCGGTAAAGGACGAAGGCGAGGGCATCGATGCAAACGCGCTGAAGCGGCTCACTGACCCTTTTTTTACCACCAGGCGGGAGCAAGGCGGCACCGGGTTGGGCCTGGCCATTTCCGATCGCATCGTTAAGGACCATGGCGGCAGCATGTCTTTTGAATCGACACCCGGCAAGGGAACGACGGTGCACGTGACGTTTCCCCTTTCGCATGGTCCCCGTCACCAAGAGGCAAGGGTGTCTTAACGTGAATATTCCTCTACATCCGCTGCGGCCCATCATGATCGTGGATGATGAAGCATCCATTCTGCTGGCCATCGATACAACCCTGCAGATGGCCGGGCTGAACAACACGGTCACCTGCCAGGACAGCCGCCGGGTGATGGACATGCTGGCCGAGAATCCGGTCGAACTCATGCTGCTCGACCTGAACATGCCCAACGTGGACGGCCACCGGCTGCTGGACGATGTGCGCCTGGAATACCCGGATGTGCCGGTGATTATCGTCACCGGTGCCGTGGATGTGGAAACCGCCGTGCGCTGCATCAAGGCGGGGGCCTTCGAATACATCGTCAAACCGGTGGAGGCGGATCGTTTGATAACGGCCGTCAACCGGGCCGTCTCCTATCAAGAGCTCAAACGGGAGAACCGATCGCTTCGCCGG
Source organism: uncultured delta proteobacterium (assembly GCA_963716825.1). Classification (GTDB taxonomy): domain Bacteria; phylum Desulfobacterota; class Desulfobacteria; order Desulfobacterales; family Desulfosarcinaceae; genus Desulfosarcina. Next base: position 75,014 of record CAVQUU010000019.1, on the reverse strand, counting down.
CACATGTTGCGTACCGACTTGGAAAAGCCGGAGGCCTTCGGCCGCATCATAACCGGGAACCGCAAGATGATAATCCTTTTCCAGTATGTGGAGTCCATCGCCACCACGTCGCAGCCGGTTCTCGTGCAGGGAGAAACCGGGGTCGGCAAAGAGCTGATCGCTCGGGCCATCCATCGCCTGAGCGGCCTCAAGGGTGGCTTTGTGGCGGTCAATGCAGCCGGCCTGGACGACACCGTGTTTTCGGACACCCTGTTCGGCCATGTGAAAGGCGCCTATACCGGAGCGGATACCCCTCGCGGCGGATTGATCGAACAGGCTGACGGCGGAACCCTCTTTCTCGATGAGATCGGCGACCTGACCCCTGCATCCCAGGTAAAGCTTTTAAGACTGTTGCAAGAGGGTGAATATTTTCCCTTGGGCTCCGATGTACCCCGGTCGGCCAAAGCGCGCATCGTCGCCGCCACCAACCATCGCCTGTCCGCGCTTCTCAGTCAGGGGCGTTTTCGAAAAGATCTCAGCTATCGCCTGCAGACCCATCGAATCTACATCCCGCCCCTCAGAGAGCGGCTGGATGACATTCCCCAACTGCTCGATCATTTTCTGGCAAATGCCGCATCACGGCTGAAAAAGCCCACACCGTCGGTGCCGCGTGAACTCGAAGTGCTGTTGTCGAATCATGCCTACCCCGGCAATGTACGGGAATTGGAATCGATGGTCTTCGACGCCGTGAGTCGTCATCGCTCCGGCGTTCTCTCTCTTGATACCTTCAACTTACATATCTCCCGTGGACAATCTTCCCCTGGCGCATTCACGGCTTCACAGGCCAGCGACACCGATCCGCCGATCACCTTTTCCCACAAGCTGCCGACGATCAAGCATGCCACCCGGATTCTAATCGAAGAGGCCATGCGTCGCACCGGGGGCAATCAGTCCAGAGCGGCCAAAATTCTGGGCATATCCCAGCAGGCGTTGAGTAAGCGGTTGAAAAAAAAGCAGCGCCGTCCCTAAATCCTCCACAACTTTTTTTGTAATTACAATTTTCGTTGTATGTGCCTATCCAGATCCCATTTTCCACCGGCAGCAACGGGATGACACCTATTTCTTTCGGTATGGATTCTCAGACCCACAACTAAAGTTGTTTATTCTTCCTTCCTGCCTAATCCTGATTGTTCTAAAATTCCTATTAATATCAAATTGTTGAGAAATTTTTCGCCGATGGCACGGCTTTTGTTAGCACATAAGATGAAGCGCATTCAATTCATTCAAAAGGTTCAATCAATAGTGTCCATTAACACACCGGTCAAAGATGGAGAGGCGGGTCATATGATTTCCCGAGCAACGATGCTGCTTTCCAAAACCCAGGCGGTCAGCCATGAGTTCGTCAATTCACTGGCGTCCGTCCGGTCCCTGTCCGAGTTGCTGGTGGACTATCCCGGGCTGAATGCCTGCGACCGAACCCAATGTTTGAATATCATCCGAGAAGAAACGGAGCGGTTGATCCGGCTGATGGAGCAACTGAACCTGGCGTCCAACACCGGTGGGTCCCTATGACCCCCGACAATCTGACAACGATTTGTTGAGGTTCAATTAACTTTTAACGGAGAGAACCATGAACGAGATTAAGAACAGAGGCTGGAGCGTGACCATGGCAGGGTTGGGAATTAACCTGGCCCTCGGAATTCTTTACACATGGAGTATATTCAAGCAGGCCATCAAGGAGTCAGTGATGGCCAAAGACGGGGTGTTTAACTGGGATATGGCCTCGCTCAACGATCCTTATGCCGTCTGCTGCCTGATGTTCACGGTGGCTATGGTGTTTGCCGGTCGCATCCAGGACAAATTCAGTCCCCGCATGACGGCCATCATCGGCGGTATCCTCACCGGTGCCGGTCTCATCGTCATCTCTCAATCCAACGCCCTTTCTGCCTGGATCCTGGGCTTCGGCGTCCTCACCGGACTGGGCCTGGGATTTGGGTATGCCTCAGCCACCCCGCCGGCCATTAAATGGTTTCCCTCCTCGAAAACAGGGCTGATTGCCGGTATCGTCGTTGCCGGGTTCGGCCTGGCTTCCGTCTACATTGCCCCGCTGGCCAATTTTCTGATTGCCCGGTTCGGCCTCAGCCAATCGATGCTTATTTTCGGCGTTGCCTTTCTGGCGGTGGTCTGCATTCTGTCTATGTTTCTCGTCAACCCGCCGGCCGAGTACGTTGCGGCCGGGGCAGTACCGTCGGCAAATACCACGGCTGCGCCCGCAACCGATTTTTCTCCTTCGCAGATGCTGAAAACCGGTGCGTTCTATAAACTGTGGTTCATGTATTTTATCGGTGCCGGCGCCGCACTGATCATCATTGGCGGCGTCGCCGGCATGGCAAAACAGAGCATGGGCGATCTGGCCTGGCTCGTGGTTGCCCTGATGGCCGTGGGTAATGCTGGCGGCCGCATCGTCGCCGGGGTGATTTCCGATAAAATCGGCCGGACCAAAACCCTGTTGATCATGATGAGCCTGCAGTCCGCCGTCATTTTCTCCCTGTTGTTCGTTGCTGAAACCGAAGCGGTTCTTCTGGTGGCCGCCGCCACCCTGGTGGGGTTCAACTACGGCACCAATCTATCCTTGTTCCCTTCGGTCACCAAAGACTACTTTGGTCTTAAAAATTTCGGAATAAACTATGGCCTGCTGTTTTCCGCCTGGGGTATCGGTGGCTTCATCTTCCCCCGCCTTTCACAGATGATCGTGGCCCAAACCGGCACCCAGCACACGGCTTACCTCCTGTGCAGCATCCTGCTGGCAGCCGGCGCCATTCTTTCCCTGATGACACGTGCACCCGGACAATCCAGGCAGAAACAGGGTGTCTTGGATCAGTTCAGAGAGCAGATTGGATTCGCCAGGGCCCAACCCGTCGATGTCTATCTGGGCTCCCGGCATATTTGATGATTCAGTGATGGGTCCATCGGCTTGAAGGCAAGGCCATCCGACCAGTAAAAAAATGGGTGCAAGAAGATCGCTCCAGTTTCCCGCCGGCTGGGGCGATCTTCCTTTTTTCCGGGGTAAGGTTATCCAAAGGCGATGAGAAAAGTGCCGACAAAGATGATCGATGCAGAAGTGAATCGCATCCTTTAATGCATACCCGCCCAGCAAAACCGCAAAGACAATGCTAAGCTGTCTAAGCCCGACGACATAACTCACCCGGTCGAGGGTAAAAGCCCCACCACTTCATACCACCATTCGAACGCCTGCTTATCCGTGGCTTTTTTGGTCAGGTAATTGCGTCCGGCATGCATGGCTGCAGACAGAACGACCAGGAGGATGGCAATGGTGCTCATGGTGCGGGATGTCCAGTTCAATTCGGAAAGACGCTGATTTGCCAAAAAGGGCGGTACGGCAATGACAGTTGCAGATTAAATTTTGTGGATAGAAATTTCAAAATGAATCAAATGCTTTTTTACGAGCCATCTGCTGGCATCGGGGCATCGCAACCGATGGTTACTGGATTTCAGGTGCCGACACTTTCCCTCCCAGGGCTTGCCGGTATCTGTCCGCCAAATCAACGTCGCCCGACACAAGCGCTCGACCGGCAGCGGATGGTGAGTCTCTCAGTCGTATCCGCTCTCAACGCTCAATACAAAAATGTTATAAATACCCTTGAAATAATTCAACCATGTAACATTTCCCCAACTCACCCTTGTATGAAAAAAATGTTAACATCTTTAAAAAACTTAACATTTTTATAATATAAGGCATCTATAACATTCGGCCTTAATTTTGCTTTATGTTAAACGATGCAGCACTGTAAAGACACAGCTTCCGGCTTGTTGTCATTCCATGGTGGCGTTTTTTGCCATCAGCATTTCATCCAACCGGTGCCGTATTAACGATCCCGTTGAACGGCATTAAATCCGCGTTAACCAAACTATATATCGAAGGAGAATTGTCATGGAAGGCACTATCGAAAAGAGGCAGTTAAACACAGGCGAAGAGGCGATTTTTTCGGACCGCTGCAGCCAGTGCGGGGGTGTCATCCACAGTGGAAGGGAATTGGTGTTAGATGACAAGCAGATTCTGTGTGAAGGATGCTATCGTTTCATGGTCAATCCGGATACCGGGGGTGATATCCCATCAAAATGGATCTAACCGTCGATGGAAGCGTTGCCTGACCGTCCCTGTGGGTTCCTCGCGAATCATGCATCCTGTTGGCGAAACAGCTGATCCCTGAACGTGGAGGGGCTTTCCATATACAGCGCCAAGGCCTCCTGGAATCCGAGGTTTTCTACCAGTTGAATACCCCGGTCCCGGTATCGGTATTGATGAAGGGATGGTAATGGTCCCCCCGAATCGTTGGGTTTGGAGGCCGGTATCGCCATATGGTGCAGGCTGCAATAGTCCTCCAGCAGACGGTTCACCAATCCACCCACCACCGACTCCTCCACAGCCATCCACGCTTCTGCCAGGCGCTGCGCTGCGTAAAGGTTCTTCGGCGGATGGTTCTTCATGGATGCCGCAATTTCACGGTCCGTTGCCTTTCCCAACTGATAATGCAGGGTTTCTTCCACCGGTATCGACATGAGGGTATACAGATTCTCGGTATTGTTTTGCCAAATCGTGAAGGCTCTGCGCGATAATCCGAACTGCCCAGGGGCTATCGATTGGATCTCCAGGTCCACCGCTCCCAGATGATTGGAGAATATGGCGCCGGAGGCTTTGTACTTCACGCTGCGGCCGGATTCTGCGGTAAATCGACAGACCGCCCGATAGTCTTTCGCCAGGCGATGAACCAAGAAGGCGGATATCCCGTCCTGCGATAGCGGCGGATAGCTCTCATTCGGGCTGGTAATGGCCGCGTAGCAGTTGTCCATCTCGTTCATCTCGAAGAGATACTCGGTGATGTCCTGGCAATAGCGATGGTACGCGTCCGCATGATCTTCTTGCAACTGAGGGACGAACATCAGTCGGACCTGAAGGTCTTCCACCGACAGTCTCACCTGTTCTTCAAACCCGATTTTTTTCCTGAGCAGGGCCAATAAATCCTTCCGCTGGCTCAGCTGAAGTCGGATGTGCTGCTCTACCTCGACATCCGGATCGGCTACAAAGTCCCGAAACACCAGCAAAGGGCCTTCCCGTCCCGCCATTTTGGGGATATGCGCGACCCGTTCCAGGTCATCCTGCAAAGCTGCTGCAGCCATCCGAATCGGTGAGATTACCCAGCCGGCCAGGCCCAACAGACCCAGGGTCATCAACCGGCGCCGGGTCAAGCCTTTGTTTTTTGTCAACCCTGTGTTCAGTCGTTTCACAGTTCCATTGTCGGTATTTTTTTTTAATCCATTAGTTTTAATCCGATGGCCTGAACGTGCGCAGCGCCCATTTTCTTCACGCCACTTTAATCCAGGCATTTGTCAAGCTCATGGCAGGGTGAACGGGCCACCGGCATCTTGCCAGTGCGCAATTTTGAGCAAACTGGTGCAAAAAGTGAAACGGATCGGGTCCTTGCCAGCATCACAGAAGTTTCTTTATACATCATAAAAACAATATGTTATATAATTGGCACGCTCCATGCTGAAGAGAAACAGCACCACACTGTCGGTCGGTTCCGAGATGCTGAAGGTTCAGCATGGCGTGTGTTGACAAAGGGAGGTGCTATCGTCTCCCATGGGCTGAAGAGGGGCCTTAAAAAACAATTCGAGGGAGGAAATAATTATGAAAACATTAAACAAAAAAATGGTTGCAATTTGTTTAGCCGCTATGTTCCTGGTTGTGGGCGTTGCCGGACTGGCTGTTGCTGAAGACAGCGTTGTCGGTGTCGTCGCTGAAAAGGGAGAAGTCATCGTGATTGACGCTGCTGACGGGACCTACGTTCTCGAAGGCAGTGATTTGACAGCCGAACACGTCGGCAAAAAAGTAAAAGTGACTGGAACCGTTGCCGAAAAAGACGACATGAAAGTGATCAGTGTCGTTAGCATAGAAGAGGTAACCGAATAACCATCGTCGATAAGCTAACGTAGCCCTGACGAAGGACAACGGCAGGGTTGCCCATTGCAAACCGTCATCTGTCACCGGGAAGGCCCCCCCGAGTACGGGAAAAGTTGAATCAAAGAATATTGGCAGGGAAGATCGCTGGAAAGCGGTTTTCCCTGCCTTTTTTCGTGCTGATCGTTTTCACCCCGCCTTGCATCCGACATCTTCGGCGTTACTTTCTGGGTAATGATGATAACCTTCAGTGCAAAGGAGCGGATTCAGATGCCCAATGCGATTTTTTCCATAGACCCACCTGCCAACGAACCGGCCCTTACATACCGGTCCGGCAGCGATGAGCGCGGCCGCATTGCAGAGGAGTTGCAGCGGCTCAGGAACACGGAAATGGAAATTCCGCTGATCATCGGCGGGAAGCCCGTGAAAACCGGCAATCTCGGTCGATGCATCATCCCCCACGACCATGGCCACCAACTGGCCATTTTTCACCAGGCCGGCGAGAAAGAAGTCTCCATGGCCATCGAGGCCGCCGCATCGGCCGCCGGGGAATGGGCGGCCATGGACTGGGACGACCGACTGGCGATTTTTTCCCGGGCGGCCGATCTCATCGCCGGACCCCGGCGCATGACCCTCAACGCCGCCACCATGCTCGGCCAGGGCAAGAACATTTATCAGGCGGAAATCGATTCTGCGTGTGAAATCATCGACTTTCTTCGTTTCAACGCCTTCTACGCCACTCAGATTTACCGGCAGCAGCCCCGGTCCGGTCCGGCCGAATGGAATCACCTGGAATACCGCCCCCTGGAGGGCTTCGTTTTTGCCGTCACCCCATTCAACTTCACCGCCATCGGCGGAAATCTGCCGTCGGCACCGGCCATGCTGGGCAACACCGTGTTGTGGAAACCGGCATCCTCGGCCGTATATTCCGCCTGGATGATCATGGAGACGTTCATGGAAGCCGGGCTGCCGCCGGGAATAATCAATTTTATCCCGGGGTCGGGCGCCCAGGTGGGTAATCCTGTTCTGGCCAGCCCGGCCTTGGCCGGCATTCACTTCACCGGATCCACATCGGTTTTTCAGGGCATGTGGAAAACCGTTGCCAACAACCTGAGCCGCTACCGCACCTACCCGCGCATCGTCGGCGAAACCGGAGGAAAAGATTTTATCTTCGCTCATCCTAGTGCCGATCCTGATGTCGTGGTCACCGCCCTGATCCGGGGCGCCTTTGAATACCAGGGACAGAAGTGCTCGGCCGTCTCCCGGGCCTATCTCCCCCAATCACTCTGGACGCATCTGAAGGGGAAGCTGAAGGCCGCCATGGGCACCATCAAGGTGGGGACGCCGGAGGACTTCTCCACTTTTGTCAATGCCGTTATCGACCGGGCCGCATTTGACGCGATTACCGGATATATCGAGTATGCCAGGGGGCACGAAGCGGCAGAAATAATCACCGGCGGCAGCTATGACGGCACCTCCGGCTATTTCATCGACCCTACGGTGATTCTCACCACCGACCCCCATTTTAAAACCATGCAAGAAGAAATCTTCGGACCCGTGCTGACGGTCTATGTATATGTCGACGAGGACTTCGAAGCGACCCTGAACCTGTGCGACCGGACCTCGCCCTACGCGCTCACCGGCGCCATTTTTGCCCGGGATCGTACCGCGGTGGCGACAGCCAGGCTCCGGCTGGTCAATGCGGCCGGCAACTTCTACATCAATGACAAACCCACCGGTGCCGTGGTGGGACGCCAACCCTTCGGCGGCGGGAGGATGTCGGGTACCAACGACAAAGCGGGCAGTATTCTTAATCTCTATCGATGGGTCAGCCCGCGAACCATCAAGGAGAACTTTCTGCCTGCCACGGACTATCGTTACCCGTTCATGGATATCGAGTAGCCCCTCTTGGCCTTTAGAACTTCGGATTGGGTTGGAAGAATCAAATTTTCAGGAGAAGAGAAAAACATGGAGTTTTTAAAGACGCTGGGCCTTGGAGATGAGAACCGCGGCGTGTCTACCGGTCTGGACTGGCTGGGTGGTGGTGGTAACGGTCCGACAATCGAGAGTGTCTCCCCGGTGGACGGCAGGGTTATTGCCAGCGTCTTTACCGCCACGGAGGCCGACTATGATCGGGTGGCCCACACAGCCCACCAAGCCTTCTTGCGATGGCGACAGGTGCCGGCACCCAAACGGGGAGAAGTCGTCCGCCGGATCGGCCATCAGCTCAGGAGGTACAAAGAGCCACTGGGGACGCTGGTGTCCTACGAGATGGGCAAGTCCCTCCAGGAAGGACTGGGCGAAGTTCAGGAGATGATCGACATTTGCGATTTTGCCGTGGGGCAGTCCCGGCAGCTCTACGGGTACACCATGCACTCGGAGCGTCTGGAACACCGCATGTACGACCAATACCACCCCCTGGGCGTGGTGGGCATCGTCAGTGCCTTCAACTTCCCGGTGGCCGTCTGGTCCTGGAATGCCATGCTGGCGGCGGTATGCGGCAATTCCAGCCTCTGGAAGCCATCGTCCAAGGCGCAGCTGTCGGCTATCGCCGTGCAACATGTTATAGCCGACGTGCTGCGAGACGATGCCGATGTGATCCCCGAGGGGCTCTTCTCACTGGTGGTAGGCAGCGGACGCACCGTGGGCCAGCGCCTCCTCGAGGATAAGCGGGTGCCGCTGGTGTCGATCACCGGTTCTACCCGGGTCGGCCGCCATGCCGCCCAGGTTGTGGCCAGCCGCTTCGGACGAGCCATTTTGGAACTGGGAGGCAACAACGCCATCATCGTTACCCCTGCGGCCGACCTGGTCATGGCGATCACTGCCATCGTCTTCGGCGCCGTCGGCACCGCCGGCCAGCGATGTACCTCCACCCGGCGGGTCATCATCCACGAATCCATTTACGACCAGGTCGTCACGTCCCTGACCAAGGCCTACGCAAGCCTGCGCGTCGGCACGCCCCTGGATTCGGTCAACCATATGGGACCGCTCGTCGACACCGCAGCCGTGGCGGAATTCCGCCAGGCACTGGCGCAGGTGGCCGCCCAGGGAGGAAAGCTCATTTTTGGCGGCCAGGTGCTCGAAGGCCCCTCGGTTGCTTCGGGCTGCTATGTTCAGCCCACGCTGTGCGAGGTGGAAAACGACTATGCCATCGTTCAGGATGAGACCTTTGCACCCATTCTCTACCTGATCCGCTACACCGGCGATGTCTCCCGTGCCATCGCCATCCAGAACGATGTCCCCCAGGGGCTTTCGTCGGCCATCTTCACCAATGATTTACGCGAGGCCGAGGCGTTCCTCTCCGCAACCGGGTCAGACTGTGGCATCGCCAACGTCAACATCGGCACCTCCGGTGCAGAAATCGGCGGTGCCTTCGGCGGCGAGAAAGAGACCGGCGGCGGCCGGGAGTCCGGATCCGATGCCTGGAAGGGGTATATGCGCCGGCAGACCAATACCATCAACTACGGCCGCAGCCTGCCCCTGGCCCAGGGAATCGTTTTCGACATATAACCGGTTTCATCGTTTTTTATTCGATGTTCTTGCCTGGATGACAGGATGTGAGATGTCCGCCAAAATAAAAAGGGTTAGTGTTAAATCAAAGGTTTGGCTGGAGGATCGCCATGGGCGGATCATTTTCGGCCTGGGCCGCATGCGGATTTTAAGCGCCGTTCAAAAATGCGGGTCCCTCAACGCGGCGGCCAAGGACCTCAAAATGAGCTATCGGGCGGTTTGGGGTAAAATCAAGGTGACCGAAGAGGCCCTGGGCAAGCCCCTGCTGGTGAAAAGCCAGGGCGGCAGTGCCGGCGGCGGCTCCAGCCTCACCCCTTATGCCCACACCCTCATGGAGCGATACTTGGCCCTTTCCCGCATCATCGACACCCAGGCCGATGATCTCTTCGAATCCGGATTCCTCGATCCGCAGTAGCCATATTCCCTCGTAAATGGTATACACCGGGGTATGGGCGGCAACCGCCGCGCCCGGCCAGAGACCGTTTCTCACACCACGCCAATCGCTCTAAAAACAACATGCACCGAACAGGAAAAACCAACGGATTGACCGATGTTCCCGGAATTTGGGTGGGACATTATACCGATGCCGCGGCGGCCTCCGGAACGACCGTGGTGATTTGTAACGACGGGGCGGTGGGCGGCGTCGATGTTCGGGGTGCGGCTCCGGGCACCCGGGAAACCGACCTGCTGGCCCCTGAAAACCTGGTGGAGAAAGTTCATGCAGTCTGTCTCTCGGGCGGTTCGGTTTACGGGTTGGCCGCGGCCGATGGTGTGGTGCGGCATCTGGAATCCAGGGCGATCGGCTTCCCGCTTGATGACACCCACGTGGCCCCCATCGTTCCGGCGGCCGTACTCTTCGATCTGGGACGCGGCCCTGAATTCAGACCGCCGGTGGACAGCAGTTGGGGAGACCTGGCCTGCCGGTCCGCCGCTATGGGACCCGTGAAAACCGGTTGCGTGGGTGCCGGTACAGGCGCCATGTCCGGCGGCATCAAGGGGGGCGTAGGCAGTGCCAGCCTCGTTCTGGACACGGGCATCATCGTGGCTGCCATGGTGGCGGTCAACTCCCTGGGGTCGACCGTTGATCCGGCCACGGGTAGGTTCTGGGAGGCCCGTCTTGAAACCGGAAAAGAATTTTCCGAGCTTATTCGCCCTCGGGTGGTGCTACCCGCGACGCCCACCGGTGCGCCGGGCGAGAACACCACCCTGGCCGTTGTTGCCACCGATGCGGCCCTTACCAAACCCCAGGCAAAAAAGATCGCCATGATGGCCCATGACGGTATGGCCCGGGCCATCCGTCCCGCCCATACCATGTTTGACGGGGATATCGTCTATTGCCTGGCCACAGGCAAACAGCCCCTACCGGGAAAGTCCGGTTTTTTTACGGCACCGTTCGCCCAGACAATCAATGAAATAGGCCATGCCGCTGCTGACTGCCTGGCGCGGGCGATTATCCGCGGGATTCTGGATGCAAAAAGCGGTTATGGCCTGACGGCCTACCGAGATCTTAAGCACGTGTAATTGAAATAGCAATTCTCCACCCAATCATCACCGAAAGGAGAAAAGATGAAAAATGCCTTGCGTTCCCTTTTCCTGATCCTCTCCTTGGTTGTCGTAAGCGCCGCTTATTCACAGGCGCCGATCAAGGGCGGCACGTTGATGGTCTGCCAACCGGCTGAACCGCCGGGACTGGATCCCACGACCAATACCGCAGCAGCCATTGATCGGGTCGTTTACGCCAACATCTACGAAGGACTGGTCAAGGTGGACAGCGGAGGCGGGTTTCTCCCCGGCCTGGCCAATGGGTGGAACATCTCGGCCGACGGCATGGTCTATACCTTCAACCTGAGAAAAGGGGTTGCCTTTCACAACGGGGAGGCCTTCGATGCGGCGGTGGCCAAATGGAACCTGGAGCGGGCTGCCCTGCCTGAAAACGGTAATCCCCACCCCGAATATTTCAACGGTATCGAGACCATCGATACGCCGGACAGCCACACCCTGGTAATCCGGCTAAAATCCGTGGACGCCCTGTTCATCGCCCACATGGCCGAAGGGGATGCGGTCATGCGGCCCATGAAAGGATACGAGGACGCCAAATCCAATCCTATTGGCACCGGCCCCTTCAAATTCGTCAAATGGATCAGGGGGGACCGGGTGGAAATGGCCCGCTTCGACGGTTATTGGAACCCCTTTTTGCCATACCTGGACGGGGTGGTCTTCCGTTTCATCAGCGATCCAGCCGCCCAGATTGCCGCACTCAAGGCCGGTGACATCGATGTAATCGGCTATATCGCCGCGCCCGAGTCGGCCATGATGTTGGAAAAAGACCAGCGCTTCAAAGTCTATGCCGGTACCACCACCGGCGAGGTCATCATGTCCACCAACAACAAGGCCGCCCCCTTCGACAACCGGATGGTACGCCAGGCCATGGCCCACGCCATTGATCGCCAGGCGGTGGTGGATCTGGTCATGTTCGGTTACGGCACCCCCATCGGCTCCCACTGGTCTCCTTCGACCCCCTACTACAAGGATCTCACTGGACGATATGCGTACGATCCTGACAAGGCCAAAGCCCTGCTCAAGAAAGCCGGCTACCCGGACGGCGTCTCGGCCACCATCAAGCTGCCGGCCATCTACTCCTACTCCAGACGGGCCGGTGAAGTGATCGCCGACATGTTCGCCAAGGTGGGCATCGACCTGACCATCGAAATCGTGGAATGGGGTCAGTGGATCGACCGAGTCTTCAAGAAAAAAGAATACCAGCTGACCATGATCGGTCACGTGGAGGCATGGGACATCGGTATCTACGCCAAACCGGACTACTATTTCCAGTATGACTCCGAGGAATTCCGGGATGCCTATGCCAATGCCCTCAAGGCCCCGGACGAAGCCGGAAAGGCTAAATGGTTCGGCCGCTGTCAGGAGATCATCGCCGATGATGCCGTCAACGGATTTCTCTTTTCCGCGCCCAGCCTGCCGGTGATGAAAGCCAATGTCATGGGATGGTGGGAGAACTACCCGACCATCGCCCTGGACTGCACCGCGGTGTGGTTGAAAAAGTAATCATGGCGCTAAGGCACCCATGACCAGCTATCTGATTAAAAAAATGGTCAGCCTGGCGGCCGTGCTTTTTTTGGTCTCCCTCACCGTTTTTTCGGTGCTTTTCGTGCTGCCCGGCGACCCCGCCCAGATCATCCTGGGGATCAATGCTTCACCGGAAACCCTGGCGGCCCTCCGGGTGCGTCTGGAACTGGATCAACCGTTCTGGTCCCAGTATGGCAGCTGGATCGGCAGCCTGCTGCAAGGCACCGGTGGCCACTCCATTACCTATGACATGGCGGTGTTCGACCTTATCGGATCCCGTCTGGCAGTCACCGGCCCCTTGGCGCTCATGGCCATGGCGATTGCCGTGGTCCTGGCCCTGCCCCTGGGCATATTCGCCGCCCGCCATCAGAACCGCCCCGCAGATGCCGCCGTGATGGCCGGCACCCAGCTGGGGCTGGCAGTGCCCGAATTCTGGCTGGGCATCCTGCTTATGCTGCTTTTTTCCGTTCATTGGGGAATTTTCAGTGCCGGCGGATTTCCCGGCTGGAATGAAGACGTCTGGGGGTCCCTGAAGGCCCTGTTCCTGCCGGCCTTAGCACTGGGACTGATCCGCACGGCCATTCTTACCCGGCTGACCCGATCGTCGATGCTGGAGGTGCTGCGGGAAGACTATGTGCGCACGGCCCGGGCCAAGGGACTGAAAGAACACCAAGTGGTTTACGGCCACGCCCTGAAAAACGCACTGATCCCGGTGCTGACCATTTTGGGTCTGCAAATGGGGCAGCTGCTGGCTGGGGCCATCATCATCGAAAATGTATTCTCCCTGCCTGGACTGGGGCGACTGGTCTTCCAGGCCATCGGCCAGCGGGACCTGCCCGTGGTGCGGGAGGTGGTACTCTTCATGGCCGCCGCTGTTGTAATCGTCAACTTTCTCGTGGACTTCTCCTACGCAGCCGTTGACCCGCGGATTCGGCTGGACGGGTAATGACCATGAGGCGCTATTTTAAAAACCTGAACTTTTCGCTGGGAGTTGCCCTGTCCACCGTGGTGGTGGTCATGGCCTTGGTCAGCCTCTTCTGGACGCCATACGGCCCCAACACCATGGACGCACGCCACCGCATGGAAGCTCCCTCCGTGGTCCACCCCCTGGGTACCGACCAGTACGGCCGGGACCTGCTCTCCCGCGTGATGGTCGGAGCGGTGAATTCCATTATCGTTGGGTTGATCACCGTGGCCATCGGCATGGGGGCGGGGATCGTCCTGGGGCTGATCAGCGTATGGGGCGGCCGGCTGACCGATGAAGTCATCATGCGCTTTTCAGACCTGCTCTTCGGCTTTCCGGCGGTGCTGTCGGCCATCCTGATCACCGCGGTCTTGGGGCCGTCGGCGGTCAACGCCATGCTGGCCATCGGCATCTTCTATATTCCGGTGTTTGCCCGACTGACCCGGGCATCGGCCCTGACGGTGCAAGGATTGGACTACATTGCCGCGGCCCGGGCGGCCGGACAGACAGAAGTGGCCATCATCCGGCGCCACGTGCTGCCCAACATTCTCTCGCCGCTGATCATCCAGGCCACCATCCAGTTCGCCGTCGCCATTCTGGCCGAAGCCAGTCTGAGCTACCTGGGGCTGGGTGCCCAACCTCCGCATCCCTCATGGGGTCGGATGCTCAACGAGGCCCAGACCTTCATGGCGCTTACCCCGTGGATGGCCTTGTTTCCGGGCATGGCCATCGCCTGGACGGTTCTTGGCTTCAACTTGCTGGGAGACGGGTTACGGGATATACTGGACCCGCGGTTACGATAGTGCCCATCCACAAATGGCATCTATCGGCCCAGTGCCGGCGTTCTCGCTTTGTTGAAGTCCATACCTACGCCTGCGGGTTCAACATCGTTGCGGCCTTGGCCTGAACCAAAAGCTATCATTTGTGGGCGGGCACAAGGTCAGTTGAAGGTTTTAAACACGGTTGGAAAACATTATGATACCCAAGGCAGTCATTCAAAACGTACTCGACCGGATCGATCCAGAAATGGTGATCGACCTCACCGCCCGTTTGGTGCGATGCAACTCGGTGTGGGATCCGCAGGCAGGCACCAGTGAAGCCGAAGCGGCGGAACTGGCTGCTGGATGGGCCCGGGACAAGGGCTTCGATGTGGCTGTAGAAACCGTGGCCCCGGACCGGCCCAATGTGATCATCCGATGGGCTGCCGGCCCCGGCCCCCAAACGCTGATGTTCGAGGGGCACACGGATGTGGTCACGCCCGGCAACCTGAGCCGGTGGCAATACGATCCCTTTGGTGCCCAGATCGAAAAGGGTCGCATGTTCGGCCGTGGCGCCAATGACACCAAGGGAAACCTGGCCGCCATGTTGGTGGCCATGGCGGCCCTGAAGGCGTCGGGCATCCCCTTGGCCGGGTCAATCGTGGGTGGTGTGTTGTGCGACGAAGAGGGCATGATGACCGGTGTTCAGCATTTCATCGCCCGCGGCCATGCCGATCCGGTGACCGCCGCGGTGATCTGCGAGCCCCAGGACGGACTGGTCTGCATCACCCAGAAAGGTTCGGTGCGGGCCCGGTTTGCCGTCCATGGACGCATGAGTCATGGGGCTATGCCCCTGTCCGGTCTCAACCCAGCCCCGGCCGTGGCCCGGATCATCGACGGATTGGCCGGCCTGGAAGCCGAAGCGATTCAGCGCGTCGGGAAGGATCCCCTGCTGGGCTGGCCCAGTTTCACCCCGACGGTGGTCCAGGCGCCCTCCCAGGGGCCGCCCCAGCTCAACGTCGTGCCTGGCGAGGCGCAAATCCTGGTGGATGTGCGCACCATTCCCGACCAGAACCACGACGCCATCCGGAAGGCCCTGTCTGCACTGGGGCGGCAGGCCGTCAGGGAAGTCAACCAGCACTACCGGGAGACCGACAGGCGGCTGGGCATCCGGCGGCCCTGGGAACTGGACGTGACGGTGGAGTATCTCTCCGACCGGCCCTGCACCCATACCGACCGGGGTGATCCGGTGGTCGCGTCCGCCGTTTGGGCCAGCCGCCAAGTCAGCGGCAGGGAACCCGATTTCGCCGGTGTGCCGGGCGCCACCGACGGCACCTTTCTCTGGTCACTGAAGGATATACCCATCGTCACCATGGGTGCCGGGGATCGCCAGGTACCCCACCAGGTGGACGAATGGGTTGATCTGGACCAGCTGGTGGACACGGCTCGCATCTATGCCCTCACGGCCCTGCACTACCTCTATCCCGGAGACCTCCGTTGAGTGATGCGCTGCTGGACATCCGGGGGTTGTCGGTCCATTTCTTTACCCCCGAAGGGATCGGCCGTGCCGTCGAAGCGGTGAACCTGTCCATCGCCCCCGGTGAAACCTTGGGGCTGGTGGGCGAATCAGGCTGCGGAAAAAGTGTCACCACCCTGGCGGTGGTGGGTCTGGTGCCATCACCACCGGGCCGGGTCGTGGCGGGAGAGGTCCGCTTTTTAGGCAAGGACCTGCTGCAAGCCGATCCCGAGACCCTGCGTCGCATCCGTGGCCGTGAGATCGGCATGATTTTTCAGGAACCCATGACCGCCTTGAACCCTGTGCTGACCATTGGACGGCAAGTCGCGGAACCCCTGGTGGCGCACCTGGGGATGTCTCGGACAGATGCGATGAAGCAAGCGGCACGGTGGCTGGATCGGGTGCGTATCCCATCGGCCGAAAAACGGCTGGGTAACTACCCTCACGAGCTGTCCGGAGGCATGCGCCAGCGGGTGATGATTGCCATGGCCATGATCTGCCGGCCTCGTTTGCTGGTTGCCGACGAACCCACCACGGCGCTGGACGTGACCCTGCAGCGCCAGGTGCTGTCACTGATGGCGGAGTTGAAAGCCGAATTGGACACCGCCATGCTGCTGATCACCCACGACCTGGGGGTGGTGGCCCAGACCGCCGGGCGGGTGGCGGTCATGTATGCGGGTCGGGTGGTGGAGACCGCCGATGTAGGCCCCTTGTTTGCCAACCCCCTGCACCCTTATACACAGGGGTTGCTCCAGTCCATGCCGTTGCTGGGGGCAGGCAGTCGGCGGCTGCAAGAAATTCGCGGCACGGTGCCGGCCGCCACGGATCCCATCAGCGGCTGCCCCTTTGCCGGACGCTGTCCGTCAGCGTTCGACCGCTGCTGGCATGAGGCACCCGCGCTGGAAACGGTCCGGCCGGAACGGCAGGCCAGTTGCTGGTTATTTGACAATCCTAAGCAGGAGGCCGATCCATGAATCTCGCACCCCTGCTTGAGGTCACGGATCTCGCCAAATACTATCCCTTGGGCCGCGGCTTTTTTTCACGCCCCACGGGATGGGTGAAGGCGGTTAACGGGGTCAGCTTTTGCATCCGTCCAGGGGAGAGCCTGGGGCTGGTGGGCGAATCGGGATGCGGCAAGAGTACCTTGGCCAGGCTGGTGGTGAGACTGCTGACACCCACCGGCGGATCCATTCGGTTCGGCGGCCGGGAGATCGGTGCCCTGGATCGACACGCGATGCGGCCACTGAGAAGGCGGATGCAGATCATCTTCCAGGACCCATACGCCAGCCTGGATCCACGCATGACCGTGGCCGCCAGTGTTACCGAACCACTGCTAAACGGAAGCACATTTTCAAAAGGCGAACAGCGTGCGCTTGCCGCTAATCTGCTGGCCACCGTGGGTCTGCGGATCAGTGACCTGGACCGCTACCCTCACGAGTTTTCCGGAGGTCAGCGCCAGCGCATCGGCATTGCCCGGGCCCTGTGCGTGCGGCCTGAACTGGTGGTTGCCGACGAACCGGTCAGCGCCCTGGACGTCTCCATCCAGGCCCAGATTCTCAATCTGATGAAGGATCTTCAACAGCAGTTCGAACTTGCCTATCTCTTCATCTCCCACGATATCAGCATTGTGGAACATTTTTGCGATCGGATCACCGTCATGTACGCCGGTCAACTGGTGGAGATCGCCGGTGCCGAGGGATTTCACAGTGCCTGCAGGCATCCCTATACCCGGGCGCTGGTGGCCGCCGTGCCCCGACCCGACCCACGGGTGGCGCTGCCGCCGGTGCCGGTGGAGGGCGAGCCCCCGGATCCGGCTGCCTTGCCACCCGGGTGCCCGTATCATCCTCGGTGTCCCCATGCATTCGATCCATGCCCGGACCATCGTCCCCCGCTGTTTGAGGTGGGAGGGAACCAACAGGTGGCCTGCTGGCTAAACCGGGGAAAAGGAATGAACAAAGGAGAGCGATGAATATCACAGTGATCGGCGCCGGGGCCATGGGTAGCCTTTTTGGCGCCCTGCTGGCCGAGGCCGGCAAAACGGGCTTGGTGTTGGCGATGCAAAATGGCATGGGCAATACTGATACGCTCGCTGAAATCCTCGAGCCATCGCAGATAATCGCCGGCACGACGTCCCACGGCGCCACCTTTCTGGGGCCGGGCACCATTCGCCACGCAGGCGAGGGCGATACGGTCATCGGCCCCTGGTCAACAGCCGGGATGACCGGTGCCGAGAAGGTGGCCGAGGTGTTCCACCGGGCAAACATCGTTACCCGGGTGGTGGTCGATGTACGCACCGTCCTATGGGAAAAACTGTTGATCAACGTTGGCATTAACGCCATCACGGCCCTGGCCGGAATCAAAAACGGCCAGATTCTGCAACTGGAATGGAGTCGGCGGCTTTCCCGCGAGGCTGTGGAAGAGGCCATGGCCGATGGCAAAGTGAGCGCACTCGACATCATTCAGGCAAAAAAAACGGTAGAAAACGGGTCATGGTAACCGCCTACGACGACCCCTTCGGCTTGATGGCAGACGTGGCCGGGGTGGACATTGCCTTGGTGGGAGACTCGCTGGGTATGGTGGTTTTGGGTCTGGACAACACCGTGCCGGTGACGCTGGAGATGATGATCCATCACATCCAGGCAGTGGTACGCGGATGCAAACGGGCCATGGTAATCGGTGACATGCCATTTATGAGCTACAATACCGGTACCCGGGATGCCATCATCAATGCCGGACGGCTGATGAAGGAGGGCGGCTGCGATGCAATCAAGCTGGAGGGTGGTGTGGATTTCGCCCCCGTGGTGCGAGCCATCGTCAAAGCCGGCATCCCTGTCCAGGGCCATGTGGGCCTCACCCCTCAGACGGCCAACGCCCTGGGTGGTTTAAAATGCAGGGCAAGGATGCGGACGCGGCCCGGAAAATCATCGACGATGCCAGGGCCCTGGAGGCGGCCGGCGCCTTCTCCATCGTCGCCGAGGCTATCCCGGCGCCGTTGGGCCGGCTGCTCGCCGAGGCGGTGACTGTGCCAGTCATCGGCATCGGTGCCGGGGTGGACGTGGATGGCCAGGTGCTGGTCACCCATGATATGGTGGGCCTGTTCGACCGGTTCGTGCCCAAGTTTGTCAAACAATACACGAAGGTCCGACCCACGATCATCGATGCCATCAAGGCTTATCGAAAGGATGTCCGGGCATCGGCATTCCCTGCTTCCAAACACAGCTTCGACATGTCCGAAGCGGCCCTGGTGGCTCTGAAAGCCTCTCTGAAGGAAAAATGAAGCACGACACGAAGAGGAATGTCGATGGATATAACGATCAATAACCAGAAGGCCCGTATACTTGGCTGCCTCATGGAAAAAGCCATGGCCACGCCGGATTATTATCCGTTGTCCTTAAATGCCCTGACCAACGCCTGCAACCAGAAATCCAACCGGGACCCGGTGGTGAGTTGGGACGAGCAGACCGTTGAGGATGCCGTGGACGACCTTGAAAAAATCGGACTGGTTAACCGGAGCACGGTTGGCCGTGTCCCCAAGTACGAGGAGATCTTCACCCGGCAGCACAATATGGTGGCCTCCGAGGCCGCCGTGCTCTGCGTGCTTTTGCTCCGCGGCCCCCAGACACCGGGTGCCATCCGCAGCCGCACCGACCGCCTGCACGCCTTCGACAGCCTGGACGCATTACAGGAAACGCTGAACCGGTTGTGCGAATGGGGTCATGCCCGTCGCCTGGAGCGACTGCCCGGCCGCAAGGAGTGCCGGTACATGCACCTGCTTTCCGGGGGATCGGATGACGATGTCGATAGCGCTGAAAAGACCGACCCGGTTGTGCCATCCGAAGATATCGATCGGTTGATGCGGCTGGATGCCGACATTCAATCCCTGAAAGATGAAGTGGCGGATCTCAGGACGGCATTTGAATCATTTCGCAAACAGTTTGAATGAGGAGCCACGATGAATGAAAGGCACAGGTATGTGAAAGGGTGGGTGATCGCGTTCCTTTTCGGTGTTGCGTTGGTGGCCGGCGGGTGTGAAGGAACGGACACCCGCGACACGGTGGATGACACGGTGGAAGAGATGGCCGGGAAAAAGAACCTGGACCGCTACAAACAAATGAAGGACGATCTGGGTGAGATACAGACGCAGCAAACGGAAAAATATCGTCAGTTGAGGGAGGACGCCGATGATAAATGAACCATGTTCTGCGACCTGTTGACAACCAATCAAAAAAACCGTTGCCCCATACACCCGGGTCTGTGCTAAAGAATCGGCGAAGATGACCGAACATAAAAAAAGGGTCACGGATTTAGCTGGAACCCACGGGAATTCAGATTGAGGGTCTCTGATTATGGGGGAAGCGGGAAAAGTCCAGGGTGAAAAACTCACCGAACTGTTCAACGAACTGGTTGCAAAAAGAATTATCATCTCCATGAATGTAATCGGGGCCGGTTTCGATCGGCTCACCTGCATCACCGGGGTCACGACGGATGCAGACGGCAACTACTTGCTTGTCGACCCCCCGGACGATTTCGAAGGGGCCGCCGCCGTCAAGGACCCATGGCACCTGCGGTTCAACTTCAACGGGCCAGATCATCTGGAGTACATCTTCAGTACCCGGGGCGGCGAATTTTGCGAGCAGAGCCTGAAAATACCCTTTCCCGGGCACGTGGAACGGCTGCAGCGCCGCCGGAATTTCCGGGTAAACACCCTGACCGGGACCCAGATGCATTTCCAATTGAAAAAAATCCAAGGCGTCATTGACCTGATCAATGTCAGCCTTGGTGGCGTTTACGGGGTTCTTACCAAGCACAATTTCAAGTTCATGCGTGGGCCGGTATTAAAAATAGACCAGCGGATCTATGATGTCAGCCTGGTGTTTCCAGGCGATCATGATCACCTGGGCTGCACCGTTTACGTAAATAACGCCCAAGTCAAGCGGGTCGAACACGACCAGGACCGCGGATTTTACCGCTACTCCTTCAAATTCAATGAAATGGAAAAGGAAGAGCGGAACAAGCTCACCCAGGTCATCTATGACCTTCAGCGATGGTATCTCCAACGCAGAAAGTAACCCCCCGATGGGCATAGATTCGAAGCAATCGGCAAACCAAAGGAGCGTTGATCATGGCCGTTATTACCAAGTATGTGGTGGTTCGAAATGGTGTGGAACTGGACAGGGAGTTCCTGGTCAAGAAAGAGGCCGAGGCCTATGACAAGATGCTTGATGCCGCCGAAAATCTGGCCGCTTATATCAAGGATGCCGGGCTGGAGATCGACCTGGACGGCGAGGTCATCGATGCCCTTTCGGTCTTTCTTGCCAAAAACGGACCCGAAGTCACCCGGATCCTAAAAGGCCTGAAACCCACGGTTCCGTCTGTGCGGACGCCGGGTGAAGAAAAGAAGGACGATGCCCCGGCAGCGCCGGCAAAAAAGAAAGCCCCGGCAGCCAAGGCGAAACCCAAGGGTAAATAATCCTTCCCATGGCCGCCATATCCAAAAAAGAAGCCGATGCATGGGACCGTGTGCTCGATGCCGCCGCGGACCTGGCTGAACTGATCGAATCCAGCGAAATCGAGATCGACGAGTACGATCTTGAGGAGTTGACGATCTTTCTGGCCACGCACGGGTATGCCGTACGCAACATGCTCAAGCATCTGAAACGGTCATGGCCGCTGGAGTGATGGCACCGATAAACCAAGCATGCATTTACAGCACCGTTCGCCGGTTTGGCTTTCCCATCGCCGTGCGAACCGACTACGAACAGAAAATGGATCGTTATGCCTTTCTCATGGTGCATTGATCACAATGAATACACCGCTGAGTAGTAAACACCTGCAAACCTTCATCGACACCCACCGCCTGGCGGCCGTCATTCTGCCCATGGATGCCCACACCGCCACGGTTAGCGATGCAGCCAGGGCCCTGGGTGTAAGCGCGGATCTGATCATCAAATCCCTGGTGTTCATGGCCGGAGAGCAGCCGATTCTGGTGATCAACAACGGCCTGGCCCGGGTAGACCGTAAGAAACTGGCCGTCTACCTAAACATGAATCGCAAACGCGTCAAATTGGCCCGTGCCGAGCAGGCCCTGTCAGTCACCGGCTATATGGTAGGCAGCATGCCGCCATTTGGCCATCGGGAAGATCTGCGCACCCTGGTAGACACCGCCACGGCTGAACTTGACACCGTATACGGAGGCGGCGGGGACATCGATGCCATGATGCAACTGTCATCATCGGAACTGCTCCAGGTGGCCCATGCCGAGGTGGCCGATATTTCCGAATGACTCTCCAACAGCGGATAAACACAGCGTAAACCCTATCCCAGGGCTCAACATACACAAAAGCAAAACAAAGGAGGCGCCCCATGCTATACACCACTACGGTCGGCAGTCTGCCGAAACCCGACTACCTGGCTGAAACCGAGAAGCTCTGGCCGGCCTGGCGCCTTGCGGGTCAGGCCTTGGTGCGCGCCAAGGAGCGTGCGGCGGTGGAATGGCTGCGCCACCAGGAGGCAGCGGATATCCATATCGTCACCGCCGGCGAACAGCACCGCATTCATTTTGTTCATGGCTTTTTAGAGTGCCTTGAAGGCATCGACTGGGCCAAAAAAACGCCCATGGGGATCCGGGACAACCGTTACACCGTGGATGTGCCCACGGTCACCGGGCCGGTTTCACGGCCGACACCAGTCCACTTGGACGAGGTACGCTTTACCCGGGCGCATGACCATGGCCTATGTAGCGCCAGAACGGCTCTACCCGTGCACGAACTGCGGCATGGCGCCCCTGCCCTATGACCTGGCCCTGAACAAGATCCGCAGCCTGGCCGCCGGCGCGGCCCTGGTAAAAAAGGCCCTGTAGGGGCGACACAAAATGGTCATTCGAAATGCGGCGGGCCGGTCTGGAGCAGCCAGATCTCCATATCTGACTTGTAGCGCCACGACTGCTCATACTCGATCTTTTTGACGACATAGCGATCAAGAAAATAGTATTCGGCTTCAATCGTCTGGGTCACTTCCAGCTTATCTTCGCTCACCTTGATCCCAAGCACATCATAACTGACAATCTTCATGTTCTCATATCGCTTTAAACACTCCTTACGGCCCATTTCAGACGGTTCGACAGACTTGCAGACGGTGTTGAAATCCGACAGCCGCATGGCGATTTGGTATGAATCCATGTTCCGATCGTAGGCTTCCATTTTCGCATGCTCCGAAATGGACGCACACCCCAGCGGCAGACAAATGAGAACGGCAATAATCATGTTTTTCATGCGATGCACCTTCGGATGGGTTCAGTTATTTTAACCACCTGTATTGAAGTTAGAAACCATTCGCTCGCTAACTCCGTCTCCAGCGGCGGGGTTAGCGCTCGCCATCGCGGTTCAACACGTCTCTCACCGCCTTGGCAATGGTTTCAAGTCGATAGGGTTTTTTCACATATATGCCGGCTCCCAGCTTGCGGGCCTCGTGTACCCGGTGCGATTCGGAGAACCCGCTGGTGATCACGGCTCGCTGTCCGGGATGAATGTTGACGATTCGCTGGTAGGTTTCCAGGCCGTCGATGCCGGGATCCATGATCATGTCCAGCACCAGCAGATCGACCCGGTGTTGCCTGACATAATCAACGGCTGCTTTGCCGCTGGAAACGCTTGCCACGTCATAGCCCAGCCGCGTGAGCATTCCCGTGGCGATTTCACGCTGTTCCTTGACATCGTCCACCACAAGGATCCGCTCACCATCACCGATCAGATTGTCAAAGATTTCCGGTGCACGCGTCTGCATGCGGTGCTCTTTGGTGGAGGGAAGATAAATGGTTGCCGTGGTGCCTTGCTCCGGTGCACTCTGGATGTCGATGTACCCGCGGTGATCCTTGACGGTTCCCCACACCACCGCCATGCCCAGGCCGGTGCCGCTTCGGCCCATCACTTTTTTGGTGTAAAACGGCTCAAAAATCCGGTCGATGTCCTCGTGCGAAATGCCGATGCCGTTGTCCGTAACCGTCAGCACCACATAATCGCCTTCTTCGATGTCGTCATAGCCTTTGATGGGGCTATCGATATATCGGTTTTCCGTTTCGATGCGGATACGTCCGGCATGCATCGTCGCTTCGACGGCATTGGAAATCAGGTTCATCACGGTTTTTGAGAGATGGACCGGGGAGCCGGAAATATCGAGAAGGTCGTCAGCCAGGTCCGTTTCCAGTTGAAAATCCGGGTGATACGTTTGCAGGTTGTCGTATTCAGGGCTTTTCAGGTACTCACGGATCACCTGGTTCAAGTTTAGAACCTCTGCGACCGACACCCCTCGGCGGGCCAGCGTCAATAGATCCTGAACGATATTGGCGGCGCGTTCCCCGGAGCGCTGGATGGTACGGATGGATTTGTGCAGAGGGCTCTCTTCCGGCAGGTCCATGAGAATCAACTCCGGATAACTGACCAGGCCCGACAGGACATTGTTCAGGTCGTGGGCGACGCCGCCGGCCAGCATGCCGATGGCTTCCATTTTCTGGGCCCGCTGGAGCTGGTCCAGCAGTCGTTTCTTTTCCACCGCAGCGGTCACCCGTTCAGAGATATTTCTCACCATACCCAGCGCCAGGTCCTCCGACACTGCCACCAGTCTGCATTCGTAGTACCTGACGTCATTCTTGATCGGAAGGTCGTACTCGAACACCCTCAACGCCCTGGTCTCGAATGTCCGGGCGAGATGCTTCCGAAAAACGCGTGCAATATGACCCGGCATGACGTTCTCGATTTTCCGCCCAATGCATTGACCAGGCGGTGCCGCAAGGTTTTCCGAATCTCCCCGCAGGTCGACGAACCGGCCGTCGCGATCGAACTGGAACATGGTATCGGGGATGGCATCAAGGATGGCTAGGGTCCTGGCCTCGCCCTGCCTGCTTTTATCCTCCGCCCGCTTGCGTTCGGCCACCTCTTTCTGCAGCGACTGTTCACGTTCGCGTATCTCTTCAGCCATCTTGCTGAATCGTCGGGCGATGTCGGCCAGTTCATCATGGTGCACCTCATCGAACCGGTAATCATAGTCACCCCGGGCCACCTGGTCCATCCCCTGGCGGAGGATGGCCAGGGGCTTGCGCATGAGCACCCGCAATACAATGCCTGTGGCAATGACAATGACCACCAACGATGCCGCCATCAACAGAATCGCTGTGTTGCGAAGCCATGTCAGATCTTGGCGATAGGCGTCCAGAGACAACGCAAAGTTGACCTGGCCGATCGGTTTCCCGATATAGACAATCGGCACCTCACGGCTGATCGGGTTTTCGGAGGTATCCCGACTGAATTCATAATAGACATTCCCATCGATGTCGCGGATGAGGATGGTTGTGACGATGTCGTTGCGGACGAATCCGTCCCCGATCCGCCGGATCTGCTCGTCATCCAGATCCCATATCGGTACCGCCAGCGTTTCGGACAGGTTGACGGCGTACTCGTCCGCTTTTAACTGCAACTGCCGGTAAAGATAGTCGGCCTGCCGTTGGTATATCAATATCAGCAGAACCCCCTCCACCAAAAACACCAGCAGAACCAGACTGATAGCCAGTTCGATGGCGATGGAACGCCGTCTCAGCAATCCAAAACTACGCACGTTGGGGCCAGGAGAACTGGGATTGGTCAAGCTTTTTCTTTCTGGGTTCACGTGCAGGGCTTCCATGTAGTTCGTCTATTATTCAGGCACATAATTGTATTCAAGGCAGATCCGCTGGTAGCTGCCGTCCGATTTCATTTCATCCAACACCGCCTGCCACAGCCGGATGACATGGGGCGACGTTCCTTTTGAGAATGCAATATAATTGCCCACGGTATGGAAGGCGTAGGCCAGCGCCAACTGGTCGGCCGACACACCGGCTTGTCTGGCCAGGTACGGCATGTTGAAATCTGAACTGACCCACAAATCGATATTTCCCCGCTGTAGGTGGGTCAGATTGGTGATGTTCTTATTGGTGGGAACCAGATTTTCAAACCCCAATGCCTGTAGGTATTGCATTTTGGCGTCCTGGCGATAGGTGCCGATGCGTTTGACCTGTTTGGCCGCTTCGATATCCATAATGCGGACTGGGCTCGCATGCCACCGGTAGAAACCCCAGCGTTGCCGGTAGAGCGGTCCCACCCATGAAAACATGGCTTCACGCTGAGGGAGTCGGGTGGTTGAGAAAAGGGCCGTATCGGCTTCGGATTGGGCCAATTGGTACCCCCTGGCCCACGGCACCAGCGCGATGGTATCCGGCTGGCCGATTCGTCGCAGGATTTCCCGGACAATGTCGGCCGACAGCCCTTTGATCCGGCCATTTTCGTCATAGGAAGAGGGCGGTGAATCCTCCGTGTAAAACCTTAAAAAAAATGGCGTATCGGTGTGAGTCTGGCGTTCGAATACCCGGATGGCGTCAGGCGGCAGCCATTTGCGCGTCAACCACCAGAAGGTGCCGTCCGCTTTCATTTCATCCAGGGTCACCTGCCACTGCTGCACGATGGCAGGTGAGGTTGGTTTGGAAATGGCGATATAGGATATCTGCTGCTGGAGTGTTAATATCGCTTTAATATCCCGTGGACCGAACCCGGCCTCACGGGCCACCTGTTGGGCGCCGACATTGTCGAAAATCCACAGATCCACCCGGCCGGACATCAGTTTGCGAATACCGCTGTGCGGGCTGTTGGAACTGTCTAGGTTGGTGAAGCCGAGAGATTTCAATATCTGCTCTCTGACATCGTCCCTGTAGGTGGCAATGGCGTCCACCTGCATGGCCGCTTCAATGGAATCGATCTGTCGCTGGTCGCTTTTTCTGGCATACAATTCGATCCGCGCGGAATGGAGCGGACCAACCCAATGGAACAGCGATTCGCGCGCCTCGGTCCTGGCGGTGGTAAAAAGGACGGTATTGGGTTCGGTAAGCAGCCGCTTGTATCCCCGGGCCCATGGCATGACTTGAATATCGTTGGCAATACCCAAGCGTCGGGTGATTTCCCGTACCACATCGGTGATGGCCCCGGTCAGTTTGCCGTTCTCCGTGTAATTTAATGGGGGGAATTCCTCAGTGATGATCGTCAATTCAGCCGCTGCTGGACAAGTCACGGGAAGGTGAAGGAAAACAATCAAAAAAAAGATTAAGGGGGTGTGTTTCAAAAGCCGCTCCTGATCCACATTGATCAATTTGCCAGATTAATCCACTGTGACATGTTCCGAAAGATCCGACAAGTTAATCTCAAGTTCGCCTGATTTTTCAATTTTCAAGGCCCGATTGCGAAAATCGCTGCCGTCAATTTTGGCTTTTACCCATTGATGCCAGGCATCCTTCCGGGAAGCGACAATGGCATTGAAATCCTTGGATGGATCGAACCGGGTCAAGGCATCATCTGCGATCCAGACGCAATAGTTGCATTTTTTCTGACCACTTTCGAGAACCTTGAAAAAATAGCGAAAGGTTTTACTGCCGGGCTTCAAGCCTTCTTGAATCTCAAAGTTTTTGTAAGTCCACGCGTTTTGCATTTTTTCCCCTTAAATATTTGTTGTTAAAAACACAAAATATAAGCGCGCAGTTTGGATTTACAACAATACCGTAGCTGATTCGACTTTCGGAATTGACCGGAATGATGAAAGGCGCCTTGACGTCGATACCCTTGCCGCCCTTAGAATAATGCTTACCGTCCCCACAAATCAAAGCGACCGACAGGTTAAGGGCGAAAAGGCAAAAACAATAAGGATTCATAAATAATGAACGACAACAAAAAATATATAGAGGTGCCGGTATTGACGGTCAGTGAAGCCGCCCGATTTATCGGCGTAGGCAAGAAAGTGATTTATCAGCTGGTCGAGTTTGACGAAATTCGCGCAATGCGCGAGCACGGCAAAGTGATGATTGACAAAAGCAGCCTTGAAGCCTTTCACAATAGCGGCAAGCGGCCATGAAACGGTTTTAATCGCGCATTGGGTTATAGGGTTCGTGTAAACACTCACAGATCGGACAGTTGCGCCCGATTCCATGGCGTGGTAGGAATAAACATATCGATTCGCGGCTTTGCAATACAGGCGTTGCACCCTATCCGGCCAACGCCTGAAACACCATCGATCAAAACAGGTCCGCGCGATCTTAATCGGTGACACGCGAGATAACACGCATGGTTGTTGAATAGGAGGCTGCTATGAAGAAAACCTGTCTGAAGCTGATGGTCGTCATGGTTCTGGCGGTCGTGTTCAGCGCACCGTCCTGTTGGGCCAAAGAGAAGGGTTACTGCTACATCGTCGGCTATTCCATGCAAGAAAAGACCGCCTATATCACCCCGGTGTTTGTTGCCAAAGTATCCGGCGCGACATACAGCGAAGAGGAATTTGTCGCTGACGTTGTCTTGATCCGCCAGATGGAGGATCAATTTCAGAACTACCTGGCTGGACAGGGAATCAACACCGCTGATTTTGTCATTAGTGCCCGGGTGGCCTATCGATCCCAGGCCATCGCCGACAAACGCCTGACCGATGAAAAAAGTGATTTCACCGGCAGGGGGTATTCCATAAAAGCCGCGGACAAATTTAGATTAAAGAATTAAACTTCTCTGATCCTGTTTTAGATTGAAAACCCGTCTTTGTCAGGATATCTGTGCACCCTCAGCAGGCAGGCGGTCCTTGCCTTTGGCCATACGCGTATACAAGTCGGCGCAACCGTCTCATTTATCACAAACAAACCAACGTTTCGCCGGGTAGGTACAATCTTGATTGCTGCAGATTACACCATATTGATCGTTATGGGAGTGGCCGTGGCGATAGCTGCCGGCTCATTTTCAATCATCGCCCGATACCTGTTCGACCGCGGCCTGGCCGATCGCAACACGCTGGCACCGAACATCATTGATCTCTATAAGACCTATATCGCGCATACAAGGAAAATGACCGGACGGATCGGAGTTGCCTTCTGGGTCCACAGTGTATCCGCAGGGATATTCATCTCCACCGGGGTGTTTTATACGATCGGCCGCTTCATTCTGCCCCGCATATTTTAGCCGTAAACCCGTTACCGCAGCCCTTCAAAAAAATAAATGGAGATCAGCATGACCGCTCCCATCACACCGTTGGAATATAAGCTCACCCTCGAACCGGATCTTGACCGCTTTACTTTTGCCGGCCGGATGACCCTTTCCGCCCATGCCGACGAGCCAACCGAGGCCCTCACCCTCGATTGTGCGGAACTGGCCATCTGGCAGTGCCGAATTCAACCGGATGGATCCGATGACCATCTCACCGCGTGTCCGTTTACACTGGATCCGGCCAACACGAGCCTGACCATCCATCTGCCCGCCCCCCTTTCCGGTATCTTCCAGTTGACCATCGACTACAGCGGTAAAATCAACGACCGCATGGCCGGTTTCTATCGCAGCCGGATCAAAACGGACAACGCCCCGAACTATATTGCCGTCACCCAGTTTCAGGAAAGCGATGCCCGGCGCGCTTTTCCCTGCCAGGACCATCCCGCGCAGAAGGCGATCTTTACGGTTGAGATGGTCATCGACAAAAACCTGACAGCCATTTCCAACACCGACATCCAAACCATCACGGAGTTGGCGGGCGGGAGGCAGCGGGTCACTTTCCACCCGACGCCCAAAATGTCCACCTACCTGTTATTTTTCGGTGTAGGTCCCTTTGAAATCCACGTGGATACTGTCGACCGCCGGGTGCGTGCCGTCTGCCTGCCGGGGATGGGGGACCAGACCGTCTTCGGGCGGGAATTTGGCCGCAAGGCACTGGCTTACGGTGAGGATTACTATGCCATCGACTATCCCTTGACCAAGATGGATCTGATCGCCGTGCCGGATTTCGCCTTCGGGGCCATGGAAAACTGGGGGGCGATCACCTTCCGCGAGAACCTGCTGTTAAACGTGCCCGGCGTGACATCGCGGGAAGCGCTGGCACGCATCGGTGAAGTCATTGCCCACGAAATCGCCCATCAATGGTTCGGCAATCTGGTAACGCCCGAGGATTGGAAGTACCTCTGGCTGAACGAAAGTTTCGCCACCTACTTCGGTTACGGAATGGTGGATCACCACTATCCTGAATGGAAGATCTGGGATCAGTTTGTCAGGAGCCAGACCGAAACGGCAATGGCCCGTGACGCACTGAACGAAACCTTTGCCATCGAAATGCCGGGGGGTGCCCAGGTGGCCATCACTACCAGCACGGCGCCGATCATCTACAGCAAAGGGGGCAGTATTTTACGACAGCTGGAGGCCTGGATCGGGCCCGATCATTTTAAAGCCGGCCTCCGGCGCTATTTGACGGACTTCGCCTATGGCAACGCTGCCAGCCATCATTTGTGGGAATCGCTGGCGGCTGCATCCGGCATGCCGGTGGCCGAACTCATGCGCAGCTGGGTCACCCAGCCGGGCTTTCCCGTGATCACCGCCCAACGCAACAACAACACGCTCAGCTTGCGCCAGCGGCGTTTTACCTACCTGCCCAACGATGCGGCGCAGACATGGCTGGTGCCGGTATCCGTCACCGCCTACACCGCGAGCGGCAGGGCAGACACCCAAACAATCCTGCTCAAAAAAAAACAGACCGACGTCATCCTGCAGCCGGACACCACCGCCTACCACGTCAACCCCGGCCAGACCGGATTTTACCACACCTGTTACAACGATGCAGAAAATCTGACCCGGCTGGGCGCCATGGTCGCTCGCCAACAATTGCCGTGCATGGATCGCTGGGGCCTGCAGAACGATCTGTTTGCGCTGGTCAAAACCGGGCTCGTCCCCATGGCGACATTTCTTGACATGGCCGAAAACTTTCGCAGTGAGCAGGCCTACCTGCCCCTTTCCAGTCTGGACAGCCATCTGTTCGAAGCCGTCTTGGTGCTCCGGGGCAAAATCCGGACCCGGACGACTCAGGCGGCAGTGACCTTGATGAACGCGGCTCTGGACGCCATCGGTGGCCTGCCTGATCCGGATGAATCGCAGACTACGGCCATGTTGCGCGACCAGCTCTTTGTCCACGGCGCCCTGATCGGCAACGCGCAGGTCCTCAATTTCCTGACCGATCGGTTTGACGAATTTTTAAACGGTTCCACCATCGCCCCCGACATTTTCCGGGGTGTGATGACCGCCGGTGCCGTTTCAGGCGGTCGGACGGCCCTGGAAGCCATGATTCGCCGTTTCGAAGTGAGTGGGGTCGAGCATGAACGCATGACCCTTGCAGGCGCTTTAGGCTGTTTCGACCCATGGCCGCTGCTGGAGGAGGCGTTGGATTATACTTTGGACAAGCTGCCCGATCGAATTCGCTTCATGCCCCTGGTGGCGGCCGCCGGCAATCCGGCTGCAGCGGATCGCCTGTGGCCCTGGTTTGTCGGCAATTTCCCGCGCATTGAGCGGATGCACCCCCTTTTGTTCGAACGGGTGGTGGCCGCCTTCGTACCCGGTCCCGGCTTGCAGGATCCGGATCGCACGTGCACGTTCTGCGAGCGTTTGCAGCATGAACAACCCCGCTTGAAAGATGTGATCGCGCTCTCATTGGAGCGATTGGAAGTCAATGCCGATTTTCGCCGACGCGAAAAATAGCTTTAAGATGATTGGACCGTGACGGCCGGTATCATCGCTCAATGGCCCTGACGACATATGGATAGACCGTCTCTACGATGCGGGTATAACCGTCAGCCGTGGGGTGCAGTTTGTCCGGCTGGTTGAGGTGGGTCTCGCCGGCTACGCCGTCGAGGAAAAAGGGAATAAGGATGACTCCGTGTTTCTGTGCAATTTGCGGGTAGATATCGGAAAAGGCCCGGGTGTATTCCGGCCCCAGGTTTGGCAGCATGAGCATGCCGGCCATGATCACCTGGATGTTGCGCGCCGTTAATGTGCTGACCAGCCTGTCCAGGTTGGACTTCAACAGATCGGGATCCAGACCCCGCAGGCCGTCGTTGGCGCCGGTTTCCAGGATGACGATGTCCGGCCGCAGGCTGGATATGACCCACTCGATGCGCGACAGGGCGCCGCTGCTGGTCTCGCCGCTCACACCGGCATTGATCACTTGATAGTTGTACCCCCCGGCATGCAGCCGGCGGGCCAGTTGGGCAGGATAGGCCTGGTCTTCGGCAACGCCCAGCCCGGCGGTCAGGCTGTCTCCCACGGCCACAATCGTGCCCACATAGGCCGGGGCCGGCGGTTGGGTCACCACGACGGCTGTTTCAACCGGCGACTCCTGGCTGCAGCCGGAAATGTTCAGAATCAGGCTGATTCCTACCAGCAGGGCCACTCCCTTAATCGGCCATGTAAAAAATGGGCTATTTTTTAAAGAGGACACCTTGAAGTGTGCATTCTGGTTCAAGGTCAAGGCGGAGCAGCATTTCAACCCGCAGGCATACTGCAGTATGTCGAGGATTTGAAATACTGCGCCAACGCAGAGATTGGACCAGAAGGTGCAATTCAAGCATTTATTCATTTTGCTGCTCCCTGAGGTAGGTAACCGGTTTTTTGGCCATAATCGACCTCGAGGCGATCATGCCCACCGTGACGGTCAGCGCCACGGTGGCCGCCAGCATTACCAGCGACACCGACAGAAACGGCCGATAGCCGATATTGAATTTCACCGTACACACCCAGTATGCCCCGGCCTGGGCCATGACCAGGGCCAGGACGCTGCTGAGCAGTCCGACCAGCATATTTTCCAGGGCGAAGACGGTGAAGACGAACCGCCTTCCAGCTCCCAGGATCTTGTAGTAGACCGACTCGACGACCCGCTCGGCTCGGGTGGCGAAGACGGCACTCACCAGGATCAGGAGACCTGCCGCTATGCTGAAGAGGCTGAAAATACGCACGATCCGCGATAGGCGAGCCATGAGCCGGGCCAGGATGCCGATGGTCTGGGACATATCGATGACGCTGATGTTGGGAAACCGGGAGACAATCGACGTTTGAAGCGGCCCCATCTGCCCGGGACTCACCGTCAGGGCGGCGAACAGGGTGTGCGGGGCCTGCTTCATTATCGCCTCCGGAAACACGAAGTAAAAAAAAGGGCTCAAGGACCGGCTGTCACGGGTGCGGATGCTGGATATGCGGGCGGTCAGGGGTACGCCCTGAATCTTGAAGCCGATGCGGTCGCCGATTTTCATGGGCCGCATCTCGACCACGGTATCCATGATTGACACCTGAGGCTCAGGCCAGTCGTTTCGAAAGAGCGAATCGCCGTCGATCAGGGTTTCATCGTCCAGAAGCGCTTCCCGATAAGTCAGGTTGAATACCCGCGACAGGTTGTCGCGCCGTTTTCGTCCCTCCCGACTGCGGTCGATGGCCTCGCCGTTCACCGACGTGATCCGGGCCCGCACGATGGGGTAGAATTGAACCGGATGGCCGATGGCGGCTGAAAACGCCTCGGTCTGATCGGGCTGGATGTCCAAAAAAAAGGCGTTGGCCGAATCGGCAGGGAAGGATTGCACGAAAGTGGCATCCAGGTTCTTTTCGATGAGATGGTCCCCGAAGATCACGGCCAGGGAAACCGTCAGGGTAATCATGATGGACCGGGTGGCATTGCCCCGTCGAAACAGGCCCCGTATGGCCTGGCGAAAGGCCAGCGGACGAACGGGCAGGCGTCTCATCGCCCACAGCGCCAGTTGGGCCAGCAGGGCCGCAGCCAGAATCAGGGCGGTAACGGCGCCGACAAAATAGAAGCCGAAGACAATCTCGCGCATGTGCCACAGCACCAGAGCAAGAAAAAAGAGCAGGATCAGGAGGCCGGAGAGAAAATAGGGCCAGCGGGCGATGCCGACGGATGGCAGGCAGTTGAAGATGGCCACCGGACGCATCTCCCTGAGCCGGTACAGGGGCAGGAACGAAAACAGGGCGACGACGGTGAGTCCCAGCATGACGGCCTCGGCCACCCCGGACCAGGCGATAGTCAGGCCCAGGCCCGCTGGCAGCAGCGGGCCCAGCATCCAGCCCAGGGCACCCTGGGCCGCCGCACCGGCCAGAATGCCAACGCCGGTTCCCGCGGCGCCCAGCACAAGGACCATGAACGTAAAATGCGTATTGATAAACCGACCGCTGGCGCCAACGGTTTTCATAACAGCAATGGTGCGCTGTTTTTCATTGAACAGGGCCGTGAGGGTGCTCTGAATGCCCAGCCCGGATACCATCAGGATAAAAAGCCCCACCAGTTTAAGGAAAAAAAGGAAATTGTCCAGAAACCGTTTAACCACAGACCCGGAGGTCAGGTAGGTGTCGACGCTTTCCCCGTCGAAGGCGGAAGCCTTTTTCAACCGTCCGGCAATGTCATCCACCTGAAGCGGATCCATGACCATGAGCAGCACCACACGGTGGATGTGGCTGCCGGTGGCCAACAGGCCCAGGGCATCCAGGTCCGAACTGTGGATGAATACCCGGGGGCCGAAAGCAAACAGATCCAGGGGACGGTCGGGTTCGGCCGTGACCACGTCGTCAACTGTCAGGGTGGTGTAGCCGACCTGCAACCGGTCGCCCACCTTCAGGCCGATGCGATCCAGCAGGGTCTGCTCGACGATGCAGGCGCCGGGTGCCAGCACCTGCTTGAAGGGGCGGCCCGATTTCAGGGTGACCTGGCCGTAAAAGGGGTAACCCGGTTCCACCACCTTCAGCCTGGACAGCACGGAAGCCTTTTCGTCGGGCGCGCGCACCACGCTGTAGAATTCGTGAACATTGGCCCGCACGATCCGGCCCTGATCCGCCAGCCTGTCAACAGCTTGCACCAGGGGGGCGGAAATAGGGTCGTGGGATCTGATGATGATGTCGGCGGCGTGAAGGGTGCGGGCGTCGTCCAGCAGGGCGCGGCCCACGCTTCTGGCGAATCCGGAAAAGGCGGTCAGGGTGGCCAGCGAAAGGGCGACGCAGAGCACAAACAGGCCGGCCTGCTTATAGGAGCGGCGCACCTGGCGAAGAATCATTGGCATGTGTCGCATGGGCGGCTATCCGGTCAGGTGTCCATCTTTAAGGGAAATCACCCGATCGGCGGCCCGGGCGATTTCCGGATTATGTGTCACCAGCACCAGGGTGGCCCCGTGTTCGTTCTTCAGATCGATGAGCTGGGCGAGCACGATCTTGCCGTTTTCCGAATCCAGGTTGCCGGTGGGCTCGTCGGCAAAAAGCAGCTTGGGTCGGTTGATCATGGCGCGGCACAGGGCGATGCGCTGCTTCTCGCCCCCGGACAGCTGGCTGGGCAGGTTGTCGGCCTGGGCCGACAGGCCCACCCGTGACAGCAGGCGCCCGGCACGCGCCTCTGCATCGGGGTCACCCGCCAGCTCTGCCGGGAACATGATATTTTCCCTGGCAGTCATCGACGGCACCAGGTGGAAGGATTGAAACACGAAACCGATGGTCCGGTTGCGCAGCGGTGCCAGATCTTCTTCGGAGGCATGGGTGATCTCCCGGTCGTCGATGAATACCTGTCCTGACGTGGGGTGATCCAGCCCGGAAAGCAGGGTCAACAAGGTAGTTTTGCCGCTGCCGCTGCTGCCGGCAATGACAATGAATTCCCCTTTCTCGGCAGACAGGGAAACATTCTCCAGCACGGTGATGGCGCGGTGATCCACGGTATAGGTTTTGACAAGGTTTCGCGCTTCCAGCAGGGCCATGGTGGTTGTGTCTCCCCTCGCGGGTTCAAAGGTGTCAGGGTTCAGCGGTTCAAGCTTCACTGAAAATTTCCGCTAAAGTGACCATTAACGGTGAACGCTGAACCTGTGAACGTTTACGAAGAAAGATAAGGCATCGCCCTGGATTTTCAAATCAAACCGGTAAATGCGCTGAAACGGTGTTTACAAAAAACGGCCAAAAAACCTCTCTATCGCCTTTGCCCGGTGCTTTCCCTGGCAATGGTGCAAGAACAAAAGAAACGCCGGTCTTGCCATTTTTCATCGTAGCGGCTAATCACAACCATTCGTTAAAAACTGAAAGGAAGCCGGCCTTGGGCACATCCATACCCCTGATCATCATCGCTGCCATCGGCGGCATTGCGGTAACCCTTCAGGCCCAGTTCATGGCGCTGATGGACAAACAGATCGGCACGTTGGAAAGCGTGTTCATCACCTATGGCGGCGGGGGGCTGCTGATCGGCCTGGCCATGCTCCTGAGCCGGGGCGGAAACCTGGCCGCCTGGCAGGGGGTACCCTGGTATGCGCTTTCCGCCGGCGCGCTGGGCCTGGTGATTGTCGGCACCATCGGATATGGCACCGCACGCCTGGGACTGGTATCGGCGATGACGATCATCATTGCCGCCCAGTTTGTCAGCGGCGCCGTGATTGATCATTTCGGTTTGATCGGCGCAAATCTGAAGCCCCTTGACCTATGCCGCCTCTCCGGCATCGGATTGATGCTGCTGGGAACCTGGCTCGTGGTTCGATGATTTTTACACCAACGTATAAGGAGCCTTAACCATGTCACCGATTCGAAAGATATCAATTGTGGGTGCCGGCGCCATGGGCGCCGCCTACGCGGCCATGTTCACTGACGCCGTGGGCTTTTCCGTCTCCTTTGTGGCACGGGGCAAGCGGTACGAAGGCTTGAGAAACAGAACAATCACCATTAACGACAAGCTGTACAATGTCCCTGTGATTCACCCGGACAAGGTTTCCGAACCGGCGGACCTGATTCTTGTGGCCCTGAAACACCACCACCTGGACGCTGCCGTCGGTGACATCGCAGCCCTGGCGGGCAAGGATACAGCCATCCTGTCGGTGATGAACGGCCTGGAGAGTGAGGCGACCATCGGTGCCGCCTGCGGCATGGACAAAGCTGGTCTACGCCATCGCCGTGGGCATCGATGCCGTACACGAGAATGATCGTTTCACCTATGCCAATCCCGGAAAAATAATTTTCGGTCAGGTCGGAGATGGGGGCCACGGTCCCCAATTGGAACGCATTCAGGAAGCGTTGACTCGGGCGGGTATCCCCAACGAGGTACCGGCGGACATGATGCGGGCCATGTGGTGGAAGTTTATGATCAACGTGGGTATCAACCAGGCATCGGCCGTGCTTCGCGCTCCGTATGGCGTCTTTCAATCGTCGCCCGACGCCCGGGCGCTGATTCGGTCGCTGATGGGAGAGGTGGTCACCCTGGCCAAGAAAGCTGGCATCGGTCTGACCGAAGCAGACATCGATGAATGGGACATCATCATGAACAAGCTTTCGCCGACCGGAAAAACCTCCATGCTCCAGGATGTGGAAGCCGGAAGAAAAACCGAGGTGGAGATTTTTGCCGGCAAGGTGGTTGCTCTGGGGAACCAGTATCTTGTCCCTACGCCGGTAAACCAGACGTTGCAGCGGATCATCAAGGGCATCGAGCATAAAGATGGGTTTTGAGCATATGACATTAACTCGTCCGGCAGCGACTTTAGGGCCTCCTGCGCCTGAGCGAGGGCGCGTTCACGATCATCGCAGCAGACGATCCACACCGCCGCCTCGTCCATGGCGCCGGAGAGCATGTGGGCGACAGCATCCTTTGACAGCGGCTTAATCACCTTTCGGTCAATCAGCTCCTGGAGGCCATCATTTTAATTTCCGGGGTGCACCCGGGAGATAAAAACGGTTATATCATCGGGTGTTGAATGGATCGGGTTAATCCGACCTGCCACTCAACGGATTTCCCGACGCTTCAGTTTAAATCGGATACGCAGGACCCCGTCTTCATACCCTGACGAGGTTATCTGGAACGCCCCGATCTCCCCAGTCGAAGACACATGGGGGCCGATGCACGGGCAGTGGTCGTAGTCGCCGACCGTCACGATCCGGATCCGGTCCCCGGCATCCTCAGGCAGCCGCGACAAATTGTAGGCCTTGTGAGCGCTGTCAAGGGATATAAACGTTTCCGAGACCGGCAGGTTGGCCTCGATCACGCCATTGACTTCTTTTTCAAGGGATTTCAATTCCTCGTCGATCAGCGGCCGGTTGAACCGGTAATCGCATTTGGATTTTTTGCGCTCGATATGGGCACTGAAGCACCGGTCGCAATCGAACAGGCGCCCCATGGCCTGGTTGAGGATGTGTTCGGCGCTGTGCATGGATGGGTCAACCTGCTTTTTCATTTCAGCCTCCGGTTCAGGCGTTGGTGTCATTTCAAACCAAATGTTGCATGAAAAAAGTGATTCGGACCATACCCCATCGTCCGCCAAATAAAAACCCTTGAGGCAGCAGGACAACGTGTATGGGCGCTTTCCGATCGCGTGCGACCGACATGCGGTTTCGGTTCTGCCCCCGGCAATCTTTATCGAATCTTTACAACAAGCCCGACCATTCGTGGTTATTGTTTGTCTGTATCGGCGATAGTCAAACGGGTCTTCGCCTTTCACGGATAAAAACGGATAGGCAGAAAGAGAGGTGCCGTGCGATGAAAAAAAGATGCTGCACAACTGGCAAATGGTGTTTATTTTTCACATGCGTGCTGTGCTTGATGTGGGTCTTCTCCCCGACGACAGACGCACAGACAAGTCAACAATCGAAGACAACGGAGGCGGCCATGAACCTGGCATTGAAAACCGAAACCGAATCCCTGGCAATCCCGCCCATCGATGCGTCGGCACCGGCGGTTTTCGAGACCGCATCCTTCGGCCTGGGCTGATTCTGGGGAATCGAATCCCGGTTCGGGATCATAGACGGTGTGATTCGCACACGGGTGGGCTACGCCGGCGGTCGGCAGGACAATCCGGATTATGGCAATATCGGTGACCACACGGAAACCGTACAGGTGGATTATGATCCGCAGCGCATCAGCTACCCGGAGCTGCTGGACATCTTCTGGCAGAGCCACAAGCCCACCGGGCGGTCGTGGTCCCGGCAGTACATGAATGCCGTGTTCTACCACGATGACCGGCAGCGGCAGGCGGCCATGGATTCAAAGACGGACGTGGAGAAAACGCTCGGCCAAACGGTCAAAACCGAGGTGGTCCCGCTACGCACATTTACCATGGCCGAAGATTACCACCAGAAATATATTATCAAACAGCATTACGACCTGAACGCCGAAATGTCACGCATCTATCCGCTTCACCGGAATTTCGTGGATTCCACCGCCGTGGCCCGCCTCAACGGGTACGCGAGCGGGCACGGCGACAAGGATCAACTGGCGAGAGAGATCGACCGTCTCGGGCTGACTGAAGCAGGAAAAAAGGCCTTGACGGATATGCTGAAGCGGAAGTGGAATTATGATCGTCAATAGCCGAACTACTCGACGATGATCCTCACGGCGTGTTCATCGACACCGTTATTGCCGTAGCCAAGAAAATTCCATCGGGCGGTTTCCGGTTGTCGCCTGCCCTGGCCGTCCATGGCCCGGGCTTTGATCGTGTGTTCACCGGCCTGGCTTGCATGCCAGACATACTGCCATTGCCGCCAGGCAAAGGGCTCATCCGGTCCGATAAATTCGGCCGCCTGCCAGGTGGCACCGCCATCGACGGACACCTCGACCTGTTCCACGTGCCCTTCGCCGGCATAGGCGGCGCCCAGCACAACGATCTTGCCCTTGTCCACCCGCTCACCGGTCAGGGGCCGGGTGATAATGGATTTCAGGGCGATTGCGGTGACGACCTCACCGGTGGCGGGAGTCTCTCCTTTTTGAAAAGCCCGGTAAACCTGGTCCATGAAGAACCCTTCGAAGGGCTTTTCCAGCACCGTGATGCGATTGAGCCACTTCACGCAATTGGCCCCGGTCCATCCCAAGGCCAGTGCCCGCAGCGGATAGCCATGCGTTAAGGGCAGGGGGTCACCATTCATTTCATAAGCCAGCAGCGTGGATGACATCGCCTTTTCGATGGGGATGCTGCGCACAAATTTAATCTGGGCCTTACCGAGGGGGGTGTCCATTCCTTCGAAGGCGACATGGGCGGCACGATCCGCCAGACCCGCGTCTTTCAACAGGTCCCGGAGCCAGACGCCGCCCCAGACGGCATTGCCCACGCCGCCGATGGTCCACGGGTTGCCCGAGGCTTTCTTTTCGAGCAGGGACCGACTGTTCCCCGAACACTCCATGGTATTGGACACGATGGTTTTGGGAAGGCGTTGGATCCGGTCCAGGTCCAGACTGAGCTTTTTCCTGACCTGCCCATCGACCGTCAAGGTCCACTTGTCCAAAGCGACCGGTGCTTCCGGTATCTTGCCCTGGTTGCGGGCGAAAAAAACCGCATTGGGTGTAATCCATGAACGCAGGCGCACTGTCGGCGTTTCGGCATTCAACGGGCTTTCGGTCATGATACGCATGGATTGGGTCATCGGTCAGGCCCCCTTGTTCGGGTTGGGTTTGCTTCACCGACAGTCGATCTTACCGCCGGCTAACGATCCGTTCAAACCACGCAGTCGGTTGGCTCGCGGACGGATGCGGGAAACCGTATGGTCGCCGGGGCGAACGGATTGGATGGATACGGCCATTATATGAGCCCTTTCCTGCCGGCGTCAATGGTCTATCTCAGCAAACCGGAACCGGGCCGATGGCCGCCACCTTCAGGCTGACTTCACCCTGGCCGGGCTGCAAATCCGGCAACTTCTCGAACGGCCTCAACGCTTCCGGGAAAAGGAGGCCAGTGTCCGCTGTTGCCACTGCACGATAAACCGTCTGCCTCCGGGATTCTGCCGGCCCACCACGCGCTGGCGGGCGAGTCGTCGTCCAGAGGTCTTACGTCGAAGTAATCCCTCAGGCTGGTGATGGTAATCATCAGCCCGCGCGAGGTGCCCTTGCGGGTTTTGATGACGATTTTTTCCGCCACCAGAAAACTGGACAGAAAGCCGATCCCGAACTGGCTGATGAAGCCGATATCGATGCGCGGGTCCCGATTGACGCTTTTGACCTCATCGGACTGATAAAAGGAGATGCCGATGGAGAGAAAGTATTTTTCAAGCCATTGCCGGTCCATGCCGATGCCGTTGTCTTGGCTATTGATACGGCTGATGTCGTCGT
The DNA here is from genome assembly GCA_963716825.1 of uncultured delta proteobacterium. Taxonomy (GTDB): domain Bacteria; phylum Desulfobacterota; class Desulfobacteria; order Desulfobacterales; family Desulfosarcinaceae; genus Desulfosarcina. The sequence continues at coordinate 34,326 of CAVQUU010000019.1, read as the reverse complement.
TGAAGGCAATCGAAATGGCCGGCACATAAGCCTTGTCGGCCAGTTTGCGCATGCTGCAGGCGTCCACCGCATTCTGTATGGGTTCACGCAGAAAGACGCGCTTGTCATAGTAAAGCCGGTTTCCCATGAACAGTTGCAGGACGGCGGCGGTGTCAACGGTATACTTCAGGTCCACCGGTTGATTCCCCGCCGGTTCGATTTCATAGATCAGAACGGCAAACAGAAATCGCTGACAGCTCTGCTGATTGATGTCGGTGAGTTGGGCTTGAACGGCTCGTGTGTGGTGTTTCAGGGCCCGGTGGGGTTACGGGTCGCGGCAACTGATTTTGACGCGGATGGTGGCCGACAGGAAAGACAAGTGCGTCAAGAAGGATGAAAATCGATTTCCATTTCGCTCCCTATCGCGGTTCAAAAAAATGCAACCCGTCGGGACGCTGCTTTTTCGTTTCATTAACGGATTGATCGGGTTCCAATTATTGCACACAGTCAACGCAGGTATAGTCAACAGCAACGGGGACGTGCGCTGACCGGAGTGCGTTCGCAACCTTGCCGGATAGACCTCGTGGTTTGCCTCACCGGTTGTGGCCGACCGGGAGGATGATGGTGAAAATGAACTAATCGCCGCCTATTGCGCGCTGTATGCCTTTACTCCCAGCGGGAATCTCATCGACCGGGCCGACGGCAACGACATCTATGCTCCCCACGTCGTGGTGGATCTGGAAGGCGACGGGACGGCTGGAGAATTAGGTCCAGACCTTCGATCACGGCATGGACGTCTTCACCATTCCCGATTCCGGCTGCGACTGCCTATTGTGGACCACAGCCAGGGGCGGGCCTTTGCGCATGGGTCCGCCCAGTGGATTTGATTGAACGCGGGTCACTCCTCGGAATGAAAGCTGCGGATGATGTACCCCCCGGACTTTTCGTCGGATTCCAGTTCCATGAGTCCACGGCTGGCGGCTTCGTCAAGCAGGCGTTTGAATGAACGGAACCCATAGTAGGATTCGTTGAATCCCGGTCGACGGCGCTTGAGTGTCTGCTTGACCATGGACCCCCAGATTTTATCTTCAGACCCGCGCTCTTCGGCCAGGGCCTCCAGGGTCTCCATCACCAGGTCCAGCGCTTCCTGGGTCAGCGTCTCCGCATCCTCTTTGGGGGCTGCTCCAAGAGCCGGGGTTTTGGGTCCCTTGGCCGGCGGCTTGCGGGCTGGTTTTTTGGCCTTTTTCTTCTTGCGGACCAGGTCGTCGTAATAAATGAATTCGTCGCAATTGGCGATCAACAGATCGGAACTGGAGTTCTTCACGCCCACGCCGATGACGTTTTTGTTGTTTTCACGCAGCTTGCTGACCAATGGTGAGAAGTCCGAATCCCCGCTGACGACCACGAAGGTATCCACGTGTGATTTGGTGTAGCACAGGTCCAGGGCATCGACCACCATGCGGATGTCGGCAGAGTTCTTACCCGACTGGCGCACATGGGGAATCTCGATGAGTTCGAAGGCCGCCTCGTGCATGGCCGCCTTGAACTCCTTGTAACGTTCCCAGTCGCAGTAGGCTTTCTTGACCACGATGCTGCCCTTGAGCAGCAGCCGTTCGAGCACCTTGCTGATGTCGAACTGGGCAAAGCGGGCATCCCGAACCCCCAGGGCCACATTTTCGAAGTCGCAGAACACGGCCAGGTTGGTCGCCTCCAGTATCTTGCTCATGTTTTCCTTTCCGGATGATCAATGGTTTTCGAAAAATAATCATGCCCCGATTGTCAAAAAATAAGATAATGCCGCCCCCCACCAACAAGACCTTGATTTACAAATGCCCAAGGCTTCTTATTTTGACTTTATCACCAGTCTGAAATGAAAGGATACACCGATGGCTGAGCTTCAAGCAACATCTAATGAATATACCCTGGACACGGTGGCGATGAATGTTGAGGATGCCGACCTGGACCTGACCGCAGCCCGTGCCATGGCCAAAGCAAAGGCCCGCAACATGGACAGCAATGCCATGATGCTGTCCTACCACAGCGGAAAAACCGGCGAATTCTGGCCCAATTACGATTGCGGCGGTGGCGGTCGGCCACCCTGGATTGTGTTTGCCGAGGCCAGGGGCTACAACCTGAAGATCGATATCAACGACGGCGAGTATGAGTTTTTCTATCTCCGCTTTTAGATAAGGAGCGTGCGCATGCCCCACGAAGATGCCGACACCATTGCCCGGGAGATCGCCTTGGAAAACCGGGAGTGGATCGAAAGCCTGGATTATGTGTACGAAAACCAGGGCCCCACACGCATCATCGAGCTGCTGCGTCACCTTCAGGTACGGGCCCAGCAACGCGGCGTTCAAATTCATTTTTCCGCCAACACGCCCTACATCAACACCATACCGGCGATCCGCCAGCCTGCCTTTCCGGGCAGTCGGGAGATCGAGCGCCGCATCAAGAGCATTATCCGCTGGAACGCCATGGCCATGGTGGTGCGTGCCAACCGTCAGCACGCGGGCATTGGCGGCCACATCTCCACGTTTGCCTCCAGTGCCACCCTCTACGAAGTGGGCTTTAACCATTTCTTCCGGGCCAAAAGCGCCGGCCACCCCGGAGACATGGTCTTTTTCCAGGGTCACGCAGCGCCGGGCATATACGCCCGCGCTTTTCTGGAAGGCCGCATCAGCGAAACGCAGATGGAAAATTTCCGACGTGAGATGGCCCAAGGAGGAGGCCTGAGCTCCTATCCACACCCGTACCTGATGCCCGACTTCTGGCAGTTTCCCACCGTGTCCATGGGCCTGTCACCGATCATGGCCATCTACCAGGCCCGCTTCAACCGATACATGGAAGACCGCGGCATTAAACCGCCGGACGATCGGCGGGTATGGGCCTTTTTAGGAGACGGTGAGACCGACGAGCCGGAAACCCTGGGCGCCATCACGCTGGCATCCCGGGAGCGATTGGACAACCTGGTTTTTGTGATCAACTGCAACCTCCAGCGCCTGGACGGGCCGGTGCGTGGCAACGGCAAGATCATCCAGGAACTGGAGGCAGCCTTTCGCGGGGCCGGCTGGAATGCCATCAAGGTGATCTGGGGAAACGACTGGGATCCGCTGCTGGCCCAGGATGATCAGGGCCTGCTGGCCAAGCGCATGCAAGAGGTGCCCGACGGTCAGTACCAGATGTACTCGGTCGCCGGCGGTGACTACATTCGCAAGGATTTCTTCGGACGCTATCCAGAGCTGGCCCGCATGGTGGAAGGCTACACCGACGAGCAGTTGCAGAAGCTGCGCCGCGGCGGCCACGACCCCCAAAAGGTATACGCGGCCTATCAGGCGGCAGTGGCGCACAAGGGTGCTCCCACGGTGATCTTGGCCAAGACCATCAAGGGCTATGGTCTGGGAGAAGCGGGGGAGGGGCGCAACGTCACCCATCAGCAGAAAAAACTCAACGAACAAGAGCTGCGGCATTTCAGAAGCCGCTTCGGCATTCCCATCCCGGATGACCAGATCCAGGAAGCGCCCTTTTACCGGCCCGATGAAGAGAGCGAAGAGATCCGCTACCTGAAGGAACGGCGGCGGGCCATGGGCGGCTACCTGCCAGCGCGCAGCGTGTCGGTGCCCATCTTCCGGCCACCGGCAAAAACCCTGTACGCCGAGTTCCTGAAAGGATCGGGTGAACGGGAGGTGGCCACCACCATGGTCATGGTGACCTTGTTGGCCAAACTGCTGGCGGACAAGAAAATCGGGCGCTATATCGTCCCCATCGTGCCCGACGAGGCGCGCACCTTTGGCATGGAGAGCCTGTTTCGCAAGATCGGCATCTACTCCCATGTGGGCCAGAACTACGAACCGGTGGACCGCAACAGCCTGCTTTACTACAAGGAGGCCACCGATGGTCAGATATTGGAGGAAGGCATCACCGAAGCTGGATCCATGGCCTCGTTCATCGCCGCCGGCACAGCTTACTCCACCTTCGACATCAACATGGTGCCCTTCTTTTTCTTTTACTCCATGTTCGGATTCCAGCGCATCGGCGACATGATCTGGGCCGCCGGCGACATCCAGGCCCGGGGATTTTTGCTGGGTGCCACGGCTGGACGAACGACCCTGGCTGGAGAAGGGCTGCAGCACCAGGACGGCAACAGCCACATCCTGGCCCTGCCCAACCCGTCGCTGTTGGCCTACGATCCGGCATTTGCCTTTGAAATCGCCGTCATCGTTCGCGAGGGGCTTCGCCGGATGCTGGAGGAGGGTGAGAACCTGGTCTACTACCTCACCATCACCAACGAATTCTACCCCATGCCCGAAATGCCCGCCGGCGCGGAAGATGGCATTTTAAAGGGCCTCTACAAGTTTTCGTCATCTTCTCTCAAAAAGCCCAAAGCCAGGGCCCACCTGCTGGGCAGCGGGGCCATTTTCAACGAGTGCCTCAAGGCCCGGAGCCTTTTGGAATCGGACTATGGTGTCGCTGCCGATGTGTGGAGCGTCACCAGCTACAAGAATCTCTACTGGGATGCTCAGGACACCGACCGCTGGAACCGCCTCAACCCGGAGAAAAAACCCCGCGCATCCTATCTGCAGCAGCAGACCGCCGGTGCGTTCGGCGTATTCGTTGCAGCCAGCGACTACCTCAAGGCCCTGCCGGAAACGATTGCCCGCCACCTGCCCGGTCCGGTGGTCATGTTGGGCACCGACGGCTATGGCCGCAGCGAAACCCGCGAGGCCCTACGCGACTTTTTCGAGGTGGACGCCCGGCACATTGCCTTTGCGGCCCTGTCCGCCCTGGCCCGCGAGAAGGCGATACCCATGGCCACGGTAAAAAAAGCCCGAACGGCGTTGAAGATCGACCCCGACCGCACCAATCCTTTGTTCGCATAGAAGACGGAGACCCCATGATACAGGCAATCAAAGTTCCCGAAATTGGCGAAAATGTTGAATCGGGCGTCGTGGTGGCCGTCCACATCAAGGCCGGAGACACGTTAGCGGTGGACGACACCGTGATCGAACTGGAGACGGACAAAGCCCTGGTAGAAATTCCATCGCCGTTTGCCGGCCGGGTGACGGAAGTGCTTGCCGAGGCCGGTGCCCAGGTAAACGTGGGCGACGTGATCGCCCGGGTGGAATCCGAAGGGGAGGCGGCCACCGCGAAGGACGATGCGCCGGCGCCAATTACGGCGACGCAAGACCCTGCATCCATGACCGGGAACAGCGCCGAAGAGACCTCTCCGGCGCCGCCAGCTCCAAATACGGTGACGAAAGACCTTGCATCGGTGACCGACAGCAGCGCAGAGGGACCTTCTTTGGTATCGGCGCCTCCCACTTCAGCCTCCGAAGCACCGCCGGGCCGTCCTCCGGCACCGGCAGCGCCCTCGATCCGGCGCCTGGCCCGGGAGTTGGGCGTGGACATCGTCGAGATCAGCGGAAGTGGTCTCGGCGGCCGCATCACCGAAGCAGACATCAAAACCCATGTTCGTCAGCGACAATCGGGCAATTCATTGACTGCCGGTTCCCCCTCCGTGACCGGAACACCGACGATGCCCGATTTCAGCCGATGGGGGAAGGTTCACATCGAAGAGATGGACACGGTCCGGCGGCTGACAGCCCGGAGCACGGCGGCCTCTTGGACGACCATCCCCCATGTCACCCAATTTGATGAGGCGGACATCACCGGTGTGATGGAATTCATCGAAAAAAAGGCCCCGAAAGTGGAAAAGGCCGGGGCCAAGCTCACCGTAACGGCCATCATCACCCGCGTGTGCGCCGAAGCCCTGAAACGGTTTCCGCGGTTCAACGCCAGTATCGACGTCGCCAACCGACGCATCATTCTCAAGCAATACGTGCATATCGGCATCGCTGCCGACACGCCGCGTGGCCTGTTGGTGCCGGTGATCCGCGATGCAGACCAGAAAAGCATCGTCGACCTGGCCAAAGCCATCGTCGACCTGGCCCAACGCGCCCGCAACAAAAAGGTCAAGCCTGACGAATTGGAGGGCGGCACCTTCAGTATATCCAACCAGGGAGGCATCGGCGGGGTGGGGTTTACCCCCATCGTGTTGTGGCCCCAGGTGGCCATCCTGGGCGTGAGCCGATCCGTTGTCAAACCGGTTTTTGTGCAGGATCGCTTCGAACCGAGAACCGTGCTGCCCCTTTCGCTCTCCTATGACCACCGCATCATCGACGGGGCCGACGCGGCGCGTTTCCTGCGCTGGATCTGTGATGGCCTGGAACAGCCCATGACCCTTTTTCTCGATTGAATTTAAGAAAGTGAGTATCATCCATGGTTGACAAAAACACACAAGTGGCGGTCATCGGTGCCGGCCCCGGCGGTTACGCGGCCGCCTTTCTGGCCGCGGATATGGGCCTGACCGTCACCCTCATCGATCCGGCGGAAAACCCCGGCGGTGTCTGCCTTTACCGCGGGTGCATCCCCTCCAAGGCCCTGTTGCATGTCGCCCGTCTGATCCACGAAGCGGCCGATGCCGATGCTTGGGGACTCTCTTTCGGCAAACCAAAAATAGACATCGACCGGATGCGGCAATGGAAAATGAATATCGTCAACGGGCTCACCGACGGGCTGGGACGGTTGGTGGTCCAGCGCAAAATTACCCACATCCGCTCCATTGCTATGTTCTCGGACGACCGAACCCTGTCGCTGACGGATGTTGACGGAAAAAAAAGCTCGCTGGGTTTCGAGCACGCCATCCTGGCCACGGGCTCCCGTTCATCAGAAATAGCGATGTTCCCATCCGACGGCGACCGAATCTGGAACTCGAAAAAAGCCCTCGATCTGGAATCGGTTCCCACGACGCTGCTGGTGGTGGGCGGGGGCTACATCGGCCTGGAGTTGGGCAGCGTCTATGCGGCATTGGGGTCGGAAGTGACCGTTGTGGAGATGCTGCCGCACCTGCTGGCCGGTGCCGACCGGGATTTGGTGCGCTTCCTTAGCAAGACCCTGGCGGACCGGTTCAAAGCGATCCTGCTGAACACCACGGTGGCAGCGGTTAAAATCCAGAAAAACGGCGTCAAGGTGACCTTCCAGGGGCAGGATGAAAAGCCCCGAACCCAACTGTTCCAGCGGGTCCTCGTGGCTGTGGGCCGCCGGCCCAATACCGCGGGTCTTGCCCTTGAAAAAGCCGGGGTATCGCTGGATGAAAACGGGTTTGTCCGAACAGACAACCGGTGCCAAACCACAGCGGCAACGATCTTTGCCATCGGTGACGTGGCCGGCCAGCCCATGCTGGCTCACAAGGCCGCCTACGAAGCACGCATCGCCGTGGAAAACATTGCCGGAAAAAATGTGATCGCTGATCCCGCCGCCATCCCGGCAGTGGTCTTCACCGACCCGGAGGTCGCCTGGGCAGGCCTTACCGAAGGAACTGCCAAAGCCAATGGGCTAAATGTCGCTGTAACCCGCTTTCCCTGGACGGCATCTGGCCGCGCCGCCACACTGGGCCGCAGTGACGGGCTCACCAAGCTGATAATCGATCCGGACACCGAGCGCCTGCTGGGTGTAGGTATCGTGGGACCCGGCGCCGGGGAGTTGATCGCCGAAGCGACCCTGGCCCTGGAGATGGGAGCCAATGCAACTGATGTGGGGTTGACGATCCATCCCCATCCCACCCTGTCCGAAACGTTCAAGGAGGCTGCCGACATCTTCCACGGCACGGCCACCCATTATTACCGGCCGAAGCGGACCAAAAAATAATCCTGAATTGTGGCTTTTTACGAATCCGTAATATTTGACTTGCATTTATTGTTATGCATGGTATGGTTCCCAAGTCATAAAGGACTGCCGGTGTTGGCGGTCCGGTTTCTTTCTCAGGGGTTGTTCCATTTGTCGAAGTGGCACCTGAAGTCTGAAGCAATGATTATAATTTTTTTTTATTCGTAGGAGGAAGTTAGCATGGCAAATGGTATCGTGAAGTGGTTCAATGACAGCAAGGGGTTTGGTTTTATCGAGCAGGAAGACGGTCCGGATGTTTTCGTTCATCACTCAGCAATCAATTCCAGTGGATTCAGATCTCTCAGCGAAGGAGACCGCGTTAGCTTTGAAATCGAGCAGGGTCCCAAGGGGCCTGCCGCAGCAAACGTAACTGTGGTCTAACGCTTCGTTTTCCAATTTTTAAATGGCCTTCCGTGTTAACCGGAAGGCCATTTTTTTTCCCCTCTGATTCACAACCACTTCTTGCGCCTGAAAAAGACAAGCATGCCTGCGATAATGGCCAGGATAATGATCCACACAAACAGATAGCCCCAGCGCCAAGTCAGCTCGGGCATGTGGATAAAGTTCATGCCGTAAATACCGGCGACAAAGGTGATGGGAATGAAGATGGTGGCAATGATGGTCAGCACCTTCATCACCTCGTTCATGCGGTTGCTGATGATGGACAGGTAAAGATCCTGTATGCCGGAGAGGATATCCCTGAAGGACTCGATGGTATCGATGGTCTGGATGGTGTGATCGTATACGTCACGCATGAAAAGGCGGGTGGCTGCACCAATGAAATCAACGTCGTCTTTGAGTAAATGAGCAATGATTTCACGCAGTGGCCAGACCTGCTTTCTCAAATAAATCAACTCTCGACGGATGGCATGAATCTCTTCCAGCATGCCGGCATCAGGATTTTCATCAATCGTCTCTTCTAACGTTTCCAGCCGCTGGCCCACCTTTTCCAGAATCACAAAATAGTTATCCACAATGGCGTCAAGGAGCGCGTATGCCAGGTAACCGCAGCCACCGGCGCGGATCCTTCCCTTGCCTTTGCGAATACGCTCTCGCACCGGTGTGAAAACATCACCGACATCCTCCTGAAAAGTGATCAGAAACGTTTTTCCCAGTATCAGGCTGATCTGCTCCGAAGAGATTCGGTCATTTTCCGTATCGTAATGGAGCATTTTTACCACGATAAACAGGTAATCGTCGAAAGCCTCCGTTTTAGGCCGCTGAGCGGTGTTGAGCACATCTTCCAGGGTCAGCGGATGAATGCCGTAAAGTCTGCCGATGTGCTCCATCAGTGAGATGTCGTGAATACCGTCGATATTGAGCCAGGTGGTGGCGCTGGAATTTAATAGCGGCAATACCTCTTCAACAAGCGCCAACGGCCGCTCTATGACCGTTTCTGCATCATAGTGCAACAAGGCCAAATGAACACCATCCGTTTTTCTCTCTCCCACGTGGACCAAGGTACCGGGTGAACTGCCGGCCTTCTTTGATGACTTCCTGGTGAATCGGGACATTGGTGATCCTATAAACGGGTAGGGAACATAACGCGGATGGATGAGTTAACGATAATGATCCCAGGAACCCATATTTTATGAAAGATAATAAAAGTCTATCGCAAATCGTACGGTTTGTAAATTTAGTTGTCTTCCTGATGCCACCTTGGCGCATCCATTCTTGGCATGCGCTTTCTCATCTGCGTGTTGACGCCTCATTTTTATAAGCATGTCCGAAAACGACTTGTCAGACGACAGAAAACAGCTGAATATAGGCAGTAGCTTAACGGAAATGCGTTTGATGAAAAGTCGGCATTTTCATAACCAAGACTAAAGGCTGCCTATGAATACCCGCATGAATCGTGATGCCTGTGACCGCGCCAGACTGGCCCGGGACCCGCGCTTTGACGGCCTCTTTTTTATCGGGGTCAAGAGCACCGGCATCTATTGCCGACCCATCTGCCCGGCCCCATCTCCCCGGCCGGAAAACATCGTCTACTACCCCTCGGCAGCCGCTGCCGCTGCCGCCGGTCTGCGCCCATGCCTGCGCTGCCGGCCCGAGACGGCGCCGGGTACACCGGCCTGGAACGGCACATCCGCCACTGTCGCCCGGGCCATGCATCTCATTCACCAGGGTGCCCTCGATGGCGGTTCCGTGGAGGATCTGGCAGCACGGCTGGGTGTCGGCGCCCGGCACTTGCGCCGTCTGTTCCGGCAGCATATCGGTGCCACGCCCAAGGCCATTGCGGACCACCAGCGCCTGCTATTTGCCAAACGGCTGGTGGTGGAGACGAACATGCCCATCACCCAGGCGGCCTTTGCCGCCGGCTACGGCAGCCTCCGGCGCTTCAATACCGCTTTTCGCAAGCACGTCGGCCGCACGCCGTCCCAGCTTCGCAGAAGTCGCCCGCAGGCAGGCCATCATCCTGAGTCCGGATTCAGCTGCACCCTGACGATGCCCTACCGGCCGCCATACGATTGGGACCGGATGCTGGCCTTTTTCCAGGGGCGGGCCATTCCCGGCGTGGAATGGGTGGGCGACGGGCGATACCGCCGGACCATCCGGTTGCCGGCCACCCGCGGAACCATCGCTGTGGGACATGCCAAAAATGGCCACGCCTTGGAACTTGATGTGGTCATGACGGACAGCCGGGGGCTGATGAGGGTCGTTGAGCGGGTACGACGCATGTTCGACCTGGATGCCAACCCCAGGGCCATTCACCAGACCCTGAGCCAAGATCCACTGTTGGCCGAACGGATCCGCAAAACACCGGGACTGCGTCTGCCCGGATCATGGGACCCCTTCGAAACGGCGGTGCGCGCGGTGGTGGGTCAGCAGATTTCGGTAAAGGGCGCCGTCACCCAGCTCGGTCGTATCGCCCGCACCACCGGCGCCCCGTATGACGGAGATGAGAAGCCCCATTTGGCATGGCTCTTTCCCGATGCGGCCGAGATGGTAGCCGCCGATATGACAAGCATCGGTATGCCCCAAAGGAGAAAAGAGACACTTCGACAAATTGCTCAGCAAATGGTTTCGGGATCGCTGGAGCTGGACACGCCCGGAGACTTGCCCCGCTTTGTCGATACCATGACAGCCATACCGGGCATTGGAGATTGGACGGCGAACTATGTAGCCATGCGCGCCCTGGGGGAGCCCGACGCCTTCCCCGCCTCGGACCTGGGCATCATAAAGGCCCTCCAGGTGGGGGGCACCCGGCCGACTGTCAAACAGGTGAGGGCGCGTGCCGACGCCTGGCGCCCCTGGCGGGCTTACGCGGCTATTTACCTGTGGGTGGGATAGGAGGCACAATGATCTATGATTATGTTCAAACTGATTTGGCCGGCACCCTGGTTCTGGCCGGAGACGACAACGGGCTGCGGCACCTGAATTTCATCAGCGGACGGCATCCGGTCGCCATCCAAGGGGATTGGCGGCGGGACACGGCCCATTTCATAACGCTTAAAACACAGCTTGCCGCTTATTTTGCAGGCGAACGCAAAACCTTCGACGTCGATCTGCTCCCGCAAGGCACGCCCTTTCAAATGAAGGTGTGGTCGGCCCTTTTAGAAATTCCTTATGGCAAGGTGGTTTCCTACCAATGGATTGCCAGGCGTATTGGTACACCCGGTGCCGTGCGGGCCGTAGGTGCCGCCAACGGTCGCAACCCCATCTCCATCATTATCCCCTGCCACCGGGTCATCGGCAAAAATGGCACGTTGACCGGCTACGGCGGTGGGCTTGATCTCAAACAGCGGCTGATCCAGCTGGAAAACCCGGACGTCTTTTCGGGTTCATAAGAATCAGGGGGCTTGCTCGAACAAAAGATGAATGGCATCGGGGGATTTGAAATCAACTTTGTATCCGGGGCCGATGACGCCCTTGGCGGTCAGCATGATTTCTTTTTTTTTGACGGTGACGCCTTTGCTTCCCTCCATGAGAAGATAGGTGCCATTGGAGCTTTGGTCGGTGAGATAATATTCCCCATCCTTGTACTCGACCAACGCGTGCGTCCGGGATACCCGGTTGTTCACCACCTGGATGTCATTGCTCTTCTGGCGACCGATCTCCACGCGAGTGTTGGTTTCGTTTACAAGGACCACCACTTTGCCGTATTTCAGAATCAGGCAGGATCGCGGCGATTTTTGGTGCCTCGAGGAGGACGTTTTGAGCGCTTTGGCCTTCAGGCCGTAAAAGCGCAGGAAGTCCCCGCACTTCCCGCAGGGGATTTGAGGATTTGGGCCTTTAACGCCCGCCTCGTCAATCGTGTTTTTAAAACCACACTCCTCACAATAGATGATCATGATCGACTATCCGTGGCTCCGGGTGCGAGGAACCCCTTACTCAGGGTAAAGCGTTTTCACAGTGAACGATAAACTGCTATATATCAACTCAAAACCCCTCAATAATCAAGTCTTTTTCGACGGTTCCTTTTCAGACGTTGACCCGGGATTCAACGCATCAATGGTCTTGGCTACATCATCGGCCTTGACCTTGGCCTTGATCGCCCGCCGATGAGCCTTTTCGGCGCCGGATTCGGCATCCTTGATTTCCGTTTTGAGTTCCTCACGGGTATCCAGGGGCACCACACCGGAAACGCCTTTATTTTCCAACGCGTTGAGCCGGCTGTTGAGGTTTTCCAGGGCTGTCTGTTTTTCGGCAGCCGCCTTTTCGGCGACAACGGCTTTTTTACGGGCCGCTTCCAGATCATCGGTCGCCCGGGCAATCTGGGCGGCCAGGCCCTCTTCGGGCGCCGCATCCAGATCGATGTCCTCAGCGGCCATGACCACAGCGGAAACCGGCAACCGGGGCAGGGAGCGCTCGAATGATTTACCGGTCGGGTCGAGAATGCGGTTCTGTTTGATTTGCAGGGGCAGAAAAACAAAAGTCGCATCGGCCGACTGCTGCACAATTGTGTCGGCATCGAAATCCTCAACGATTTCGGCGGCCGCATCGATGCGAATGTCCTCCATAATCTTATTCAATTTCTCCTTTTCAAGCTCAATCCGCTTACCATCGCCCTGCGTCAGCACCCGTAGCGTGGTTTTGTCCCATGGTTCCTTGCGGGTCATCAGATGTGCCAGCAGCAACATCAGGCGACTGGTGGCATTGCCCTGCCACCATACATCGATCCGGCGGCCTTCCCTTGGTTGGGCCTCCAGCCGGTTCCAGGATTCCGGGTCCATGCGCAAGACCACCAGGTTTTTACCCTGCTGGAAAATCAACCTCAGGTTTTTCACGTAGTTGTAGGCGCCGATGCCGGAAATGGCTTTCGCGGATTCCCCCATCCAGTTGAGGACCACCGTATTCGGGCGCAGCGGACCGATGCCCGAACTCTGGATGAGAATTCCCATGGCCTGGGTGAAATCCGGCGCACGAACGGTAAGGGGAAACATGGCGTGGCTGCCGGAAGCAATGGCCTCGGCCAACACCCGGTGGGCCGATTCCTGCGCTTTTCTGGCCGCCATCCCATCACCTTCAATTATCTGCACCGCCTCCGTAAAGCCCGTGCCGCCCTCGATCCAGGCGGAAAATGCCAACAGCGGGACACGACGCTTCGAATCCTGAGTAAACACAAGTAGTTGAGGACGCCAGTCTCGAGCATGCTCAGGATCCTCTCCGGCGGCAAGCAGATGATGGCGCACCTGCTGCAGATGATGGGATCGGGCGCTGTCGGCCCAACGGGCCGGGCCGGCGGTTCGTTTGAGATACTGGTATACGGCCAGCAACAGGGCGATGGCCGCCGCCCCGCTCTTGAGGTCGATGGCCAGCATGGCGCCGACACAGATGAGGAAACCCAGCAAACTCAGCGGGGGAGAAAACCATTTAAAGCGCGGTCGAAATGAGGGGCTTTGGGTTCTGGCCTCGAAATAGGTGGCATAGTTGAGCAGCCCATATGAAATCAGAAAAAACATGGAAACCACACTGGCCACCAGGTTCAACTGCCCTAATGCAATGGTGACAAAGGCGATACCGGCGGAGAGCAGCACGCCCCGTCGGGGGTTGCCCGACGGTTCACTGACCGTGGCAAAAGGCGTCAACACGGAAAAGATCCGGTCGGCAGCCAGGGACTGCAAGATTCGCGGCGCTCCCATGAATGAGGCCATCGCCGAGGAAAGGGTCGCGGCAACGACCCCGGCATCGATGAAAAACCCCACGGCAGATACGGTTTTCATGGCCGTGTAGTTCGACGACAGGACCTGGTTGGGCAAGGCGCCCGCAAACAGGATTGCCACAGCGAAATAGACGACAATCGAGATCCCCACGGCCAGAAACGTTCCCAGGGGGATACTCTTCCCAGGGTCTGCCAGGTCACCGGACATGCTCACCCCCTGGGTGAAACCCGTGACGGCGGGAAAAAAGATGGCAAAGAGAATCCAGAAGGAGGCGCCATTTTCCGGCCCCGCCCAGTTGGCAGCCAGCAACGCCGAATCCCAGCTGCGTATGCCGCCGATGAAAAAAGAGAGCAGTGCGGCGATCAGCAGGGCCATGACCACAAACTGGAAACGGGTGGCCCAGTCCGCACCCAGCCATGCGAAAATAAAAAGAAACGCCACGGCACCGGCAGCAATCAGCTGGACGGTCAACGGATGCACCTGAGGAAAAAAGGCGGCCACCGCCTCGGCGAAACCGATGCAGTAAAAAGCGATGGACACGCTTTGCGCCAGAAAAAGCACCAGGCCGATGGAGCCACCGAATTCCAGCCCCAAGGTTCGCGAAATCAGGTAGTAATCGCCGCCGCCTTTCACCTTGAGGTTGGTTGCCACGGCAGACAGGGAAATGCTGGTGAGCACGCTGATGGCGTTGGCCAAGGCGATGATGACCAGACCTCGGGCCAATCCGACGCTGCCAATCACGTAGCCGAGCCTTAAAAAGAGAATGATCCCCAATATGGTCAGCACACTGGGGGTGAATACACCGGCAAACGTGCCCAGCCGACCGGCCGCAGGGGTGGCACCTGTTGATGATGGTTTATTCATGAATCCAGTTCACTTTCATTTGCCAATGGGCCTGCAGGCGGTTGGGTGTCGTTGATGCAGATGTCCTGCAAGCGGTTTTCCCCACAATAAAATGGACCCATTCGGTTGCGCCGGTTCCTGAACCCATGCAGGTCGAAAACGGCCAAAAGAAACAATTCGCCGGCATCATAGGCGATTGCCAAAAGAAGGTCAAATCGATTGCCGTGACGCCCGCGTAGACAAAGACAATAGTAGCCTACTGGTCGCGGCAGGTGCCTGATCTGAATTCAGCGCTTCGGTATAAAGGGGTTAAGTTTCCGGCAAAAGGGCCGAAGGTAACGATTGAAACTCAGCGCCAAAGGATGGGAACCATCATGAGATCGTTCATTACCAAAGGCAGGCTCGTCGCGGCGACCGTTATCCTCATTCTTCTCGTCGCCGGCTTTCTGGCCGGTGCCCAGCATGGCTATGACCTGGGATATCTCGACGGGGAAAACAGGACCAACGGCTGGTGGATCGACAAAAAAACCCACTATTACGAATCTTCCGAAATCAGAAAAAAGCGAATCAACCTCAAACACAATTATATTTGAACCCACCTTCGCTTCACGGCAACTGAATGCAATATCGGCCAAAACATCTGCCGGCGCGACGTCTTCACCACGCAAAAAATTGCCATCACGTGTGCAATTTTCGTAACCGCTTTACCTGAAGCCAAGCCTGAAAATTTAAAAACTAATTTATTCCAAATAGTTATAAATTGGGCACGCTATTTGCTTGAATAAGTAGATTCGGTTTCCGAATGAAGGGGCGTCAACCCTTCTTAACCGATGGTTTCTTCACGACAAGTAATAATTATAACGATAGCGTGTCTTCACGACATGGACCTCCATCTGAATTGAGCGTCCCTCAGCGAATTTCATCAGTGCGCTGATTGCCTCCTTCTGGCTTTCTCTTCTCCGACACGCTGCAACCACAAACCAAAGCGATCCCTTTGGCCTCCGGGCATCAGCTGTGGCCCGAGGAGGCGATGCCTTGCGGGAATTGTCTATTCTCGACAGGCTGTTAACCCGCACCCGAAAAATCAACCCCTTTGAGAAAAGGAGGTGATGCCGGCAAACACTATTCCGTGTCGTGTTTGATTACTGTTTAGATCCGCAACTCAACAACCTATCAAGAGGGAGAAGCGCCAATGAAAAGATCAATCCAAACCACTGCCATCGCCATTATCCTGATAACCTGCTTTGCTGCCCTGGTATGGGCCGAAGGCGCCACGAAAGAAGAGGTGATCGCCAAAACCGAGGCGGCGGGAAAACTGGTTCAGGAAAAGGGTGTGGAAATGGCCAGTCAGACCATCGGAGACAAAGAAGGGCCGTTCGTCTGGAAAGACACCTATGTGTTCTTAATGGATCTGGACGGCAAAATGATCGCGCATCCCATCAAGCCGGAACTGACCGAGCGGGACACGCTGCTCGAGGTAAAAGATACCGACGGAAAACCCCTGTTCGTGGAGTTCGTCGAGGTGGCCGGAACCAAAGGCTCTGGCTGGGTGGACTATATGTGGCCAAAACCGGGAGAGGAAAACCCGTCGCCCAAGAGCACCTACATCTATCGGGTGCCCGACACCCAATACTTTGTCGGGGCTGGAATTTACAAATAGCCTCCTGTAAACTGCCATTTCGTGTTTAAAACGAAATGAGGTGCCGGTTCATGATTGCCGGGAACGTGAACTTTTGCCGGGCGATTAACACGCCCACGTATTATAACGAGCCAGCGCAGAATAACCGCGCTGGCTCGTTATATGAACCGGTGGACTAAGCCAAAAAACCGTCAGGTTTCTCTCAAGTCGATGATCATCGATACCCGGTTGCGAGGAATTGCGGATAAAAACCATGTTCGTTAATTTCCGTTTACCGTCTTCCTCAGCTTACCAGAGCACTTGAATGTCACCACCCGTCGTGCCGGAAGGATGGCATCCTCACCGGTGGCCGGATTCCGGCCTTTCCGCTCATTTTTATTCTTCACGCAAAATTTTCCGAACCCACTGACCAGGATATCTTCACCGGAGGCCAGTGAGGCTTTAATCAATTCGAGAAGCGCTTCAACGGTTTCTACGGATTGGTTCTTGGAAAATCCGAGATCATTGTAGACCTGTTCCACGATGTCATGTTTCGTCAGTGCCATGTGTGAATCTCCATCTGTAGGTGGGATGAATCCACGTTCGCAAAATTTCCTATTCTTGTCAAGGGGTTGGTGTTCTTTGACAGGCTCGGGAAACATCCACGCATGGTCTCCGGGCAGCAGGCTTGTCAGCATGGACGTCATGGTGCGTCATCATTCGGTAAATAGTGGGCGGAGTATTGAATCTCCGGATCCGTCATCTCCCCCATACTCGATTGATCCCGGGGTCAACTCGCTGACGGGTCGCTTTGGCGCCTCGCGCTGCTGGCCGTTTGGTCGGCCAATGCCTGAAATCGTCTAGCCTCGGTCTCGTTGCCTGTGCTTTGGTATATCCGGCCGACCTTGGCATAGTACACGGAGGCATTCTCGGGCCGTTCCTGGGCCAATGAGAGATAGAGCTCCAAAATAGCGGTGTCGTGGATGCCCGCGGCAAAGGAGAGATCGGCAACCTTTTCCTTGACCAGCGGATCGATGCGGCGATGACAGCTGTTGCAGTGCCCCATGATCTCCTGATACATTCGGCGCGCATGATCCATTTCGTTCAGGGCCTCGTGGGTTCTGGCCAGCGCACCGGCAATGGATTCGTCCCAGCCATAGGTCGCTTAAAAAATCGCGATAGAAGGTTTTGGCAACGTCGAAGTGGCCGGCCTGAAAAAGGGTTTCACCTTTGAGGACAAAAACGGCCAGAGACGTCGCCAAATCCCCGGGGATCGAAGCCAACAGTGCGTCGGCCCGGTCGAAGGCGCCTTGTTCCCAGTAGATTTCGCATAAAATCTGATAGGCCGGCAAGGTATCCGGGTGGTGTTGCAGCAGCGTCTCCAGCAGCTGCCGGGCCTGCTCGGGCCGGTTGAGTTGCAGGCAGGCTGTTGCCAGTTCCAGGGGGATATAACTGTCCGCCGCATTCCGGGTTTCCAGGGCACGGGCGAGATCGTCTGCGGCAGTCTCGAAATCCCCGTTGTTCAGAGCGAGGTAACCGGTTTTAAAATCGGCACCATACCCCAGGTAGGCCCGCCGCACCGGATCGGGCAACGTGCCACACAAAGCCCTGAACGCTTCATCCGGCGACTGAACACCCACGCTTTCTTCTTCCGGGTCCCATACATCTTCCGGCGCTGAAAGCGTCTGGCGGCGCTCAGCGTTTTGAATCGTCTCGATCTCACGGCGTTGCTGGTCCAGGGTTGCTTTTAAGGCACCATCGTCGGTCAAGGCCAGGGCCAATTCCACCAGGTCCAACGCTTCTTTGAAATCGCCGATTGCGGCCAGATCTGACGCCTTCCGGTGATGTTCACCGGCCAATGCCTCCCTGGTGGCCGCGATCTTCTCTTCAAGCCGATACAGAGTGCCTTGATCCTGGACAGGGGCGGCTTCCAGTTTCCGATAGGCACGTTCATACTCCAGTTTGGCCGCGCCCCAAAACCCGGCTGCACCCAGTGCATCCCCTTTATGTTCGAGCCGCTCAGCAGTAGGACCTGAAAACAGGTTGAACCATGCCATCACCGATCTCCTTCGCATCTGCCCCAACGTTGCATCAACTACCGGGAAAAACGACGTTGTCGATGTCCTGACAAAAATAGACAAGGCCCAAAAAAGGGCCTTGTCTATAGGGAGGAATGAGGAACGTTTTACCGTTGGGTTATTAAAAAGCATTTCCCGTGCCGCTTTTCATGGTTTTTATTTTGTCGAATAAATTCAGTGTGCTTTATATTCTTTAGGGCAGGGAGGCGTCGATGGGTGTCAATTTATTGACGCCCGATGACGGTCTGGGTGTCAATAAAGATGATATCCTGCCTTATTTGTATCCCAAGGCGACGAGTCCCCAGTTCAGGAGCATAAAGATCAGCATCAGGACGGAGAGCCCTCCCATCAACCATGCCAGCGTTTCGATATCCGGCTTGCCTTTCTTACGGCCCCATCGAAACAGTGCATACCAGCCATAAAAATACAGGCCGAGCCCAATCGCTTTCCACATATCCCATCTCCTTTCAGCAGGTCTCCTTTTGGGGTCCACATTCGTTACACGCCGTACAAAAAAGATGCGGTTAAGTCGGCTATCCCGGTCGAAGGTGGATGGTGGATCGATTATTCGGATAGACTGACTTTATTGCGGCCGGACCCCCTTTCAACCGTTGAGGGTATTTTCCCTCTTGCCTCAACATTCAGCCCTGATACCAACAATTATGCGAAGGAGATGCTATTGTGTCAATCATGTCCGTGCAGGAAAAGAAAAAGCCGGCGCGATATGGCCGGCAATACCTTCCTCCGTAGTTAACCGATGATCAATACCCGAAAGCCCGTTTTAGAGGGGTTTACGCCCTTTTTAATGAAGACAAGCCCATTTCGTGAAGAATCAGAAATGGCGGTCTTCCTATGAATTATGGCTTGGTACGTGTCTGCGTGCAGACAGAATCACATGGCCATCTGTTGGATCTGAGCGACGAGATGTTCCTTGGTGTGCCTAACGTCCGCCAACGCTTCATCCGGGCCCATCCGGTCAATCTTGAAGTTCATGTACTCCGTGACGATTGCATGTGCCCGGTCTCCCGGGATCATCAGGCCATCTTCGTTGAGTATCGTCATGATCTTAACCATCGCTTTGGATTTATCCATCAAGATCGCTTTCTCCGGTATCCTGTCAGACTGAGGATTCCGGTAAGAAAAAGGATTGAGGTAGAAGCGTATATTAATACCGCCTATATGATACAAGATGTTGTTGTCTGTCAAGCAGCTTTTTCTGTATATAGTGGCTTAGTGCCCCTGTTCATCAATACGATGGCATTCGATTGCCGATGCATCCCGGCTCGCTGTGTTGCTCGCCGCTTAAAAATGACAGGTATTCTCGTTCCACGCGCCTTGCGGCCCAAGCGCCTCGGCCATCTCGGTGCGTCACCGTATTTATGAACAGGAGCCGATTCCTTCTGCCCGAGTGGGACAAGCTTTTGGGACCAGTGGATGGAATGGACAGAAACAGGGGGTCTAAAAATAAATAACCCCTCGTCGAAACGAAGGGTTATTTAATATCTGAGTGGAGATGAGGACTATCAAATAAACATCTTAACCTATTGATAAAAAATTATATTTATAATCTTACATTTTGATGTTACCCCCAAAGTTACCCCAATAATTTTAACCCTTACCCCATTTTTCAGCTACAAAAAATTAAGCACCGAACTCCAAATCCGGGTGTTGGGTTTCGAGTCCCTCCCAGCCCACCAAAATAAAACAGGAGACCAGCCGATCATGGTTGCGGCCAGGATGTCTGTGCCCGACAGGGCTATGCGCAAACAGTTATGGGGATCAAGCGGCGATGGTGATCAGGTTTTCTTGGGCGGCGGTGGGAGACCTGTTTCAGGTGGGCGGCGGCGGTTGTGCTTCGTATCTTGCTTCGTATCTTGCCAAGACAGGCGCTAAGTCGCCCGGTCGATTCAATTCGCACTCGCTACGAACCGTACCCATGAGCGGCAGCCCGGCTTGTAGGTCAAACCCCACGCTATCTGGTGCACAACAGCCTGATGACCTCAGCGCTGGAGCTTAGCACGGATCTACCGATAGACGGCACAAAGCTGGACATGGGCCAAAGGTGGGATAAGTTGGAGGAATCGTAAGTCCGCCATCACTTTGACCTGTGACCGCAGTCCGAGTTAACTATGCGTCCGCAAAGTGACTAGTCACCATGTGATCAGCGGTCAGTCTTCCATTCCTATTAGGATTGCGAATCTCGATGATCTTTATAGACACGTACGCTGCACGACTCCGAAATCATCCAGTAGTCGACTGACAGTACCAGGTGACCGTTCTCGCATGAAATCAGCTCCGGTGTCGCCGTCCATGAAGTCTCCTCTGCCTTGTCTCTTCGGTCGGGAATTCTCGCATAGCCACCACTATGATACATGGACGCTAAGAAGGTCAGAAGCCATGCGGCCCCGATCATCAAACTGTCACTTCGCCGAATCGTTCATTCTCTTTGCTCAACTGGACATCCCTTGAGGCTAAGGCATCTTCGAGCCATGTCCTTTAAATACATGCCTCAGATCGGCCACCATTCGAAACGCTAGCACATGCCGACGTGACCTGTTTGAGGATGAAGCGAGAGTCGCATTCCATGTCAACTCGAACTGTCCCAAATAGTGTCTCAGATCCTGGAGCACCGCGCAATGGATTGGCCAATACCCTGGTATGGTCTTACGTGTCAGTTTCCACCACCAGAGTCCTCACCTCATGGATAGTCGGTCCCGCAGGTAACAATTCACCCGAGATCACCTTGCAATCGCAACGATTTGTCCGAAAGGCCATTGATCACTTGTGTCGCATCAAGTCCTGGCATGATGAATAAGCCTATCCTCGGTGACCTGTCCCTTGTGGCCACCTGAACACCGTGATGCACCAACGATTGAATTATGGTGAACAGATCGCAACACATCTACCTGGCTCGTTCGCACCCATCGGGTTGCAATTGACGACCCCAGCATCAACTAAAGTGTGGTACCCACTTTTCAACCCGAAACCGAGCCAACATCAATCGAACCCCTCATTCATTGTCAAGTCCGAAGGTTCTTGCTCCACAGTCTGCTCAAGCGCTCGACGCATGTACGGCTTAAACCGCAAGCAACTCCGCCATTCGGTTGATGGGATTATCCGATCCGCCAGATCAACCCGTCACTACCGTTGAAGTAATGATGCGACAACTCACGGGCATCGACATTACCGTCTGCCCTTGTTGTAAAAAGGGAAAGATGCAGCTGTTCAGACAGATCCCCCAGGGATTGGCACGACCGCCAAACTGGAACCTACGCGTGAGCTCCGTCGAGTTCAATATCTCGGTCTTCCAGAAGCCGCTTGAAGCGCTGTCGCCAATTTTCAGAGCCCAGCAAACACAATTACGCCTTTGATCAGCAGCAACATTAATGCGGAAGCCTCCAAGATCAATGACCAATTGGTCGAGCGGTTTATCACAT
This sequence comes from uncultured delta proteobacterium, assembly GCA_963716825.1. Classification (GTDB taxonomy): domain Bacteria; phylum Desulfobacterota; class Desulfobacteria; order Desulfobacterales; family Desulfosarcinaceae; genus Desulfosarcina. The sequence continues at coordinate 12,539 of CAVQUU010000019.1, read as the reverse complement.
TGAATTGAGCAGATTGACGAATGTGCAGTGCTGCGATGAGCCACGCAACGATGGATAAAAGCCGCGCCCAATCGAGTTCTTTCGCATCGCTGTCGTACTCCGGATGATAGCCTTGCAGTTCAGAAGCCTGGCCGCAGTGTCGACTATTGCCCAGGGTACCGTTTGTTATCCAGCGAGTGTCTCAATCCTTCCCAAAGTAGAGGAATCGCAAATAATGGAACAAATAACGAGTTCATCAGGTAAAGGTCACGTCATACAATGATCATCCTGGCAGACTTGTCGCTGCCAATCATAAGTGTCAGCTGTCCATAGCTGCAGATCATTTTCTCCAACGCTACTGTGCCCTGTTCAGGTACAGCCACATCAAGAGTTCCCAGCCAACAATCACGGCATTCTATTAAGATAGATGCTCAAGTTGGATACGAGCCGACCTGTTCCAGATGGAATCCATATTCATCGTAAGCATGAACATGGTCGGTATATTCACCTTCATATCCCCGCTTTACTCTATCTTTCATTCCTGTCAAATCTCTTGAACTCCCTGTGATGAGGGACAGGATATTGTTTGCTTCGATTAGAAGCTTCATAGGAAATGTTAGTTTCCCTGACCAGAATAAAGTTGGCACCTACTTATATCCTTTCAAATACCAGCTTACATTGATATTCAATAAACGTCTCGTTTTTGTTCCATATAAGAATGTTAATTTGCCGTCTCGATAACACGCCCAATAGGGACACAAAATAGTCAATTCCATTAATTCCTGCCTAACATCATAATTGGGAATCGTTCTAAAGCTGAAAACCACATTGCAGATACATTGAGAGTACACCAGGTCTGGCCCCCTGTCAAAAACCGGTGTTTTCCAAACCATACTTGTGTACACGATGAATTGGGCGTTGTAAAAATGGGACCGGCAAAATATGGTCCCTTTCTGGACATCGTGGTTTACACCCCGCGCCTATGAGCGGAGATTGAAAAATACCACTATGCCAATCGAAATGGTATACCTGCTCAAGCCCCCCAGCCCGGCAGCCAAAAAAAACCTAAAGGCAACCCTCCGTTTGCCGATAAAATCCTTTAGGGGGGATCACGCGCTACTGACCAGATTTTCGCTATCAGCTCCACGCCACGCTGGAATGTGATCCCTAAAAAAGTGGGCATGGTCAGTATTATGTTTCTGGCCATGCCCGTCCACTTTTAGGGGTTTGTTCATCTGCATTCATGATCGGAGAACTGACGGTGTTCCTTTTTTCCTGCATTGCATGGCCTATTACCCTCAGCCTGGCAATCATTTCCCTGGCTGTATACAGCGGTGGTGGTAACGGGGGAACCGGGTGTTGGGGTCGAATCCCTCCTGGCCCACCAAGCTATCAAGGGGGGATCACGCCAAAACGGCAGGAACCTTACTTCTTGTTGACCTTTTAGAATAGGGTTCCGTCTAAGGCGATGGTGAACAAAAACTCCTGGGCCACGGCGGGAAAATGACTCATGAGGGAGGCGGATTGTGGAGGGGCTGATATTCTTCTGGAGGCTCGACCGGCTCTACGTCCTGTCCGGACAACCATTCGGGCGTATCGGGAATTGGCGCTGATTAGGATTGGAGTTCATGTACCATTCACCTTGGACCTTAACGTCCTGGAACACTTGAACGTCACCACCCGCCTTGCCGGCAAGATGGCATCCTCACCAGTAGCCGGATTCCGTCCTTTACGTTCCTTTTTGTCCTTCACGCAGAACTTACCAAACCCACTTACCAATACATCCTCCCCAGACACCAAGGTGGATTTGATGATCTCAAGCAGGGACTCGACGGTATCAACTGATTCTTTCTTCGGGAATCCCAATTCAGATTGCAGTTGTTCAACAATGCCTAATTTCGTTAGTGCCATGTGTGGACCTCCGTTTCAGTGGTGGCGGAAATGGTAGGTAAGGTCTTCGGGCGTCGGTGAATCACTGGCCACTTGGGCCTCATGCAACTTTGATTTTTCCCGGGCCTCCGATGAAATGGTGACCCGATCGACAACACCAAATGTCTGATTTTCAAACCCTTTTCGTTCAGTGGTTGCTGAACCGGGCCGTGGAGACCATCCAACGGGGGAAATTCTCTGGTTGTCCACTATTATGTAAGGTGTAACGTCTACCACGGGTGCGGCCTCGTACTGCCAATAAAACGTGACATCCTTTCCATCAAGCCATTATAAACCGGACATGATACGGGATGGTGTGGATCGCCCGGTCAGCCAACCGCCTGAAGGTCTGGAATCTAACTATCCACAGGCAAGCGCGGTAAAGGCCGCGGTAATACCAACCGGGCATGACGTATACCGCTCGCATTGCAGACAATTCATGGTCGGCCCAATAGTATAGCCTCAGGAGTTTCAACCGATATGCGGTGGCCCTAAGTGGCAACAAGATGGCTTTCTTCAACGCTTGCATAGGACTTCTCCCGAATCATCGACAGTTGAGTGTCTTTTACTAACGTCGATGTTTACAATAGTTGTGCCATTTAGCACGAAGGCCTCGTAACATACTGATATGTTATTTTTTGTCGATTTTTTACAGGAAATCAGATTTTGTTATGGCAGGTGTATAACGACGATTGAGAACTTGATCTTCATATAAACCATGTAATTTATTTCATAGCCTTGGATTAATGCCATGACTATTGATACGAAAACGAGTGATCTGGCTGGTAAACAGGCAGAGACCTTGCTGGAAACAGGAACTCCTGAGCTGGGGTGGAAAAATGACTCAAGAGGGAGGCGGCTTTCCAGTATAACTCTATATAATTACGGTCACATACAATGGTATGAAAAGGCATTACCTATGGCCTTGGGATTTTCTGTAATAAATGCTAAGCGGTGCACATGGGAATCGTGATCCAATTCAAAGCCCAAGGCCGGGCAAACCAGGATAAAACAAAAAAATTAGCGCGCTCAAGAAAGGTCAGCAAGGTGTTGCGCTTTCCCGTGATTTACAGGGTTTCCGCCACGGTCCTTGATCCTGGTGATCCCGGATATATGGGCACCTACACTCCACCTGCCATTTATGGGGCCGAGCCTCCGTCAGAATCGTGAACACCATCCAGAATCGTTCCTCCACTTAGGCAATACGGAATGAAAGAGATAGGCTCTGCGTCACTCCAGCTCGCCGAGCCACAGCGCCGCGTCAGCTAACAACGCCTCCTCCAACCAAAATCGCATTTGGTCGACGATCCAGGCAGCTCACCCGTCACAGAAAGCATAGAACAGCCGCAGAATCTCTTCCCGTTCTGCTCGCCAGATCTCTGCGTCGGCTGCACGCAGTGACTCAGCTCCTCATAAACGTCAATCCCGTGCGCTCCAACCCATCGACGGCCACCGTAGCAGGAAATACCTTGGGCTGCTAAGTTGTCCGCATCTGCCTGCCTATCCATGACGGTACACCTATCAGCAAGCTCATCCAGACCTTTCTGCCGCTGGTTAAGCCAAGTCAGGTTGCCGATGGTGTTCGACGGTGAAGCTGTTGCGCGGGTGAAACGATGGCAGGAGAATCCTGAAGGATTGTAGGCAGAGATAATGGCCGACCTGAAAAGAGTCGTTAAATAAACTAAGAAGCTGGAGCGTTTTGGCCGCATCGGTGAAATCGACATTACCCGTGCAAATTTTGCAGCTTATCCTGAGTATGCCTCAAATGTTGGGAACGACATCATCCACCGTAGCGAAGTTATGCAGCGATTAATTCTTAGGGCCCGGCGCATTGCACCACGATCAATCCCTGTGCTGATCGAGGGTGAATCCGGCACCGGCAAGGAGTTGTTCGCCCGCGCAATCCACGATGCCAGCTCCCGCAAGGACAAACCATTTGTTCCCATCAACTGTGGGGCCATCCCTTCAGAGCTGGTTGAATCCGAGCTGTTTGGCCACGAAAAAGGAGCCTTTATCTGCTTGTTTTTCGGAAAGAACCTTCAACCCCTTTCTGCCCCGACAAAAAAGGCATTGAGGTGCGAGGAAAACCGGATTCGCATTAATGACTTATTTACCAAAGAAATTGCCAACAATGTATGGCATTTAGTTCCTGGCTCTTTCCCCATCAACGGGAAACACCCCTGCCCATTTCCACCCGAGATCCCTTATCGCTTTATTGAGTTTCTTTCTATGGAGGGGGAGGTGGTACTCGATCCGTTTATGGGTGTTGGAACCACGGCTAGGGCCGCCAAAGCACTCGGAAGGCATTATATAGGGTATGAGTTGGAGCAGAAATTCATTGATGTCGCCTTAGTGGCGTTGGATGAACCATTCTCGATGAGGAGGCCAGTTTTCTGCTCCTTTTCAGGGAAGGATGGTGGGTAGTAAGAGCCTTAAATCCTGAGGGTGGCCGACATGAACCTTGAAGAGAATGAGTTGTAAATTACCTCCTCATCAAGATTCCTTATCGGAAGCGTTGGAGCCCTTGTAATCTCAGCTAGTAATATGCGCCCATCGGTTCTTGGCCAGATCCAATTCGGCGAGAGCGTGATGGAGCACCTCAAGGCGATCCAGCAAGCCCCAGTCTTGGCGGTGGCGCAGGCCATGGACATAGCCGTTGAGGAGCTTGGCTCGATACACATAGACGGGCCTATCTCGGTGCCCGCCAAGGCTTGAAATGAATTTGAGCTCATCCGCCGTTTGCCACATACTGTGATCACCCACCAGAATCCCTTTCAATCAATCGTGCTAACCAGGTCCCATCCTGTTTGGCGACCTTGGCGGTCAACGCGGCCATCAGCTTGAGGCTGTCTTCGGGGTTCTTGAGCAGCTCCAGCATCCAACGCTGCCTGGCCAGCTCAGGGTCGTGGTTGTATGAGCCTGTTTTGCGGATAGTGGGCAGCACTTTCTCATAAACCCAGTCCTTGAAAGGCTCCACGTCAGGGAGCTGAGATCCTATGATCAGCCGGTACAGGCCCGACTCATTGATAGTGTTGCGTTCAGGGCCACCAATACCACTATCGTTTAAACATATAGTGCTTTTTTCGTCATCATCTAAGGCCCTTACAGCATCGCGTGAATTTTTAATGTCCAGCACACCACAAACCTCGTTAGCCAGGAATCAGGAGGTGTCTGTTGATCAGGACAAGTTAAGGTAACCAAAAAGGCCGCTGAGGGTAGCTGACAGTTGGATATGAGCCGGTACAGGTCAGGCTCGTTGATAACCAACAACCCCCGATTAGGCACCCTGTAAGGTAATCCTAAGGTGCATAGCTCTGCACCTTTAACGATTCTCGCATCCGGGCAATGGTGCCGGATGGTCGAGGAAACTTTATTGAAACCCAAGGGTAGGCAAACCTCCTTGCCGATCCACCAGGGGTCAATTGCATCGCAGGATTTACTTGACCTGACAACCTCAGGTTATGGTATCTGTAATCTGACCCAGCTGGTGATGATCTCAATAAATCAAAAGCCACCAGAAAAACTTGATATCTAAATAACCTGGTATGTAATCACCACTCAAGCGACCAAAATGCCAACCACAACACAAAGTGTTCACAATTCATTTGGCAGATCTTGAATCGATACTTGACCCTCCACGCCAATCCATTCTATTTATAACTATCGGGAATAGTGAATCGTTCCTCCCTCCATTTGCTAAACCTCCACAATTCTTTCGGAAAGCGCCTTAAACAGAAGTAATCCCGATATTTTGATGATTTGACGGTGCATCCTTCGACAATTCAGGGAGAATCCCATGGCTGAGAATACAACCCAGCGCAAATTAACGGCCATTCTGAGTATGGATGTCAAAGGTTACATCAAGCTGATGGGCGACGATGACGAATCCACCGTCAATACCATCACCGCCTATCGTGGGATCATCGCTGATTTGATTAAGAATCATCAGGGGCGAGTCGTTGACACCCCCGGTGACAATATACTTGCTGACTTCAGCGGTGCATTGAATGCGGTTAACAGTGCCATTGAGATTCAGCAAAGACTGGCAATCGTAAATGGGAAATTACCATCCAATCGGCGTATGGAATTTCGCATCGGCATCAATCTTGGTGATGTCCTTCACAAAGATGACAGAATATACGGTGATGGTGTCAATGTTGCCGCCAGAATCGAAAGCCTGGCAGATCCCGGTGGTATCAGCATTTCCAGAAGTGTGTTTGATCAGGTCAAAAAGAAGGTCCGCCAGGGTTTTGAATATATGGGCGAACATGAGGTCAAAAACATATCGGAACCGGTTCGGATTTACCGCATTCTGTTAAAACCCGAATTCGAAGGCAGGCTCATCGGTGAACAGGCCGAGCGGAGGACCAAACTAAAGAAGCCATACGCTATCAGCATCGCGTTGATCTTGATTTGCGGTATGATAACGCTATGGCTGTTTTACCCACGAACTGCCAAGATACAAGCTGCTTCAATCGACAAGATGGTGTATCCTTTGCCGAACAAGCCATCCATTGTGGTTTTGCCATTCAAAAACATGAGCGGCGACCCGGATGAAGACTATTTCGGTGATGGATTGACCGAACAAATCATCACGTCGCTATCCACGTATCCCCGTCTTTTCGTGATCACTCGCCAGTCGGCCTTCCATTACAAGGATAAACCTGTAGAAATTCGGCAGGTAGCCGAAGAATTGGGTGTCCATTATGTGTTGACGGGCGGTGTCCAGAAGTCCAGCGATAAAGTGCGGATAACGGTTCAACTGATCGATACAATATCGGGCAGCTATATGTGGAGCGATCGATACGATCGGCAACTTACCGATATTTTCCAAGTGCAAGATGAAATTACGGCCAATGTCTTGAACGCGATGGTCGCGGAACTGACGGAAGGTGAACAGGCGCGTCGTTGGACGCAAAAGGAGTATAATCTCAAAGCCCTCGAAAAGCATTATCGCGCCCAGGGCTTTTTTTGCCGTCATACAAAAGAAGATTACGAAAAAGCGCGGCCGTTGTTTGAGGAGGCTATTGCCCTCGAACCCGACTTTGTATGGCCGTACGTGTATTTAGGTTACATGCATTTAAATCTGGGTGCTCGTGGTTTAAGCAAGTCTCGTGAAGAATCCTTGAAAACTGCATTTGAACTGGCACAGAGAGCTCTCAGTATCGATGAATCGCATGACGGCGTCCATTCACTATTGGCCGGTTATTACAATGCGACACGTCAGTACGATAAGGCGCTAACTGAGATCGACCAAGCGATAGAACTCAATCCAAACGCCGCTGATGCAAAAATGATCAAGGGCTCGACGTTAAGTTATTTGGGCCGATGGGAAGAGGCCGTTCTGTTTGGGAAAGAGGCATTGCGGCTTAACCCATACCCCGGTGCGGCGAATGTCAAGATAGTTGTCACCTGACCCATAGTTTAGGCCGCCTTTTTTAAATAGTGCATCTGGGCGTCGTCGTTCTTTTTTTCAGGATTCAGCCAAACCAGATGCACTGGGTTCCAATTGCGTATATTTTTTGACCATCGATTCGGATTCTGACTTCGGGCTTTTTCATACACTTTCCGTCGGTTGGTGAGGATGTGCTTCTCGCGGCCGAAATGACGATCATCAGGAGTAACGAAACGAATCGAACTGTGAAGATGCTGTGTGTTGTACCAGAAGACGAATCCATCGACCCATGCCTGCGCCTGCTCAACGTCTTTCAAATGGTTTTGAGGGATACTCGGGGCGATATTTCATCGTTCGAAAAAGCGATTCAGAATATGGATTGTCATTGCTGACGCTGGGCCTTGAAAAGGAGGGGATGACTCCCAGTTTGTGTAAAGTAGCCAGCATAGTGGCCCCTTTCATCGGTCCGCCGTTATCGGAGTGAAGCACGAGTTCTTCAGGTTGCACGCCGTGGATCAAGCACGCATGGGCCAATAGCATCGAGCTGTGGTCCATGGATTCTTCGGCAAAAATCTGGGCAGCGATAATTTTACGGCTCCAAACATCGACAACCATGTAAAGGTAGAAAAATAGACCCCGAACGGAAGTCTGCAGATACGTGATGTCCCAACTCCATACTTGGCATGGGCCGGTGGCCAGATGCTCCTTTGGACGATAAGAGACAGCAGGTTTTGAAGACTGACGGTGGGTCAGCATTTTATGTTCTTTGAGAACTCGGTAGAAAGTCGACTCACAGGCCAGATAAACACCTTGGTCCGCAAGCTTGGGTACGATCTGCCTGGGAGAAAGATCCCGAAACGGCGCACTATTGGATATATCGAGTATCTGTTGCCTTTCTTGCTCTTTAAGCTTGTTTGCAGGTGCTGTCAAAGGACCCTTGCGCTGGTCTTGGCCGCCACCTTCCTGACGCCATCTGATGATCGTACGGGCACTGATCCCAATCATAGCTGCGGCCTTTTTCAACCGAGCACCGGATTCAAATGCCTTATCGATAAGATCTATGATCATTTTCCGTTGCTCCGGGCTGTGGGGTCGTCCTCGTCCCCCCAGATCTCGTGGACTTTTTTTTTCAACACCAATAGTGCCGCCGTCTCTGCCAGGGCTTTGTCCTTTCGATTGAGTTCTTTTTCCAGGGCTTGAATGCGTTTAGCATCAACGTTCTTTCGTCTGGATTTCTTTTTAGAGGAACCGTTTTGCAGGCCATTTAGAATCTGCGAACGCCACTGTTCAAGATGGGTCTGATGCAATCCCTTGCTGCGAAGAAAAGCGCCAAGGTGCTCATCATCAAGCGAGGATGCCTTAATGACAACCTTGAGTTTATCTTCAGCACGCCAATCGTTGGGGCGCTTGGGATCGGATATTTTAGCCATTTTTGTATACTCATGTGCATTGTTCGGGAAAACATACGATGGATCAACTCCGGCCCTACGCAACCATTTAGAAAGCGTTGGTTGGGGAACGTCAACCTGTTTGGACAAAGCCGTAGCGGGTATGGCAGCTGGACCGGTCATTTTTTGTATCATCGCATTTTTGAACATATCGGAATACTGCATGTCAACCTCCTGCGCCCCCAAAATGAATTTCGCAAAGAGATATTTGGCCGCCGCCGAAGGGAAAGCCCCCGGGGGCTTTCCCTTCGGCGATCAGCTCGATAAGAGGTGACAACTACCCTGACACAGGGGGCGGTGTGTTCGTATACGCGGTCTTAGGTCGCGCCTATTTCATGACAGGACAATATAATGAATCGATAGATATATGGAATAAAGCTATTCAAGTAAGCCCTAATTTTTCAATGGCTCATAGATATCTCGCAGCGTGCTATGCATCATTAGATCTGATTGAAGAGGCACATGCTGCAGCAAAAGAAGTACTTCGGATAATACCCAATTTTTCGATCGAGTCGCATGCGAAAAGGCTTCTTTACAAAAATAGCGAAGATATAGAGCAAGAGGTGAATGCTCTACGAAAAGCCGGATTGCCCGAAAAATCAACTTAAAGATTACTTTTTTAAAACCGGCTACAAGTCTGAAACTAACACAACTGCTACAGCTCCAACGACCATGCAATTATCAGCTCAGGAAATTTTCAACGATGTGCGAAAATTATCGAAACGTGCCAAATTTTGCCAAAATGGGTGCTCAGGTGGTACCGTGGGGATCACCATAGCATATCAGTAAAATTTATATAAAATCCAATTACTAAGATCGTCTCAATTTATGTCAACACATGAGGATAATTTGATTTGCTATCTATCTGGTATTATATAACCATTCACGATGCATTCTGACCAACCACAACATATAGATTTTCACTTACCAAGCTTTCATGTGATCGAATTGACATACGCACAAAATTTTACTGTACCTATTTGTTTTAGACTTCCAAGAATCCCCGGATGTATTTGAGACCTTGACACTTTTTGCATACAGGTCTACGGTAATAATCAGGGTAAAAATTTTAGTTCCTACCATCAATTGCCTATTTTGGCTGTATTTGCATTCAAAGCGACGATGCGCGGCATACAATCGGCACACCTTCCTGAAGCGGTAGCGATAATCGGCCCTAGTGGGCATCTAATCAGCCACTTTCATTGCGGAGGTGAACATGAAGACAATCAAATCAAACGGTATCTATTCATTAACAGTTATCTTTTGCCTTGCTATCACCTTGATATTTGCTCTGTGCAGCGAATCCGCCGCCTTCTATGCAACTCAATCACAACATGTTTTCATTTCACCATTCAGTCACGCTTTTGGATTCTCAGTTTCTTCTGCCGGCGATTTTAACGGTGACGGCATAGACGACTTAATTGTCGGAGCACCAGAGGTGCCTCCTCAAGAAGCACAAGCATATATTTTCTATGGAAAGGATCCGTCCGATCCGGTACTGGAAAGATTAATATTTTTACACAATGCCAATGTGGTATTAACTGGGCCCTCTTCAGCGCACCCCATAGGTGTCGGGAGCCTTTTCGGAAGGTCGGTAGCCGGTGGAGGTGATTTTAACGATGATGGATATGATGATGTGATAGTTGGGGCAACCCATGCTGGCTCTTCTAACGAAACCTATGAGGGCTGTGTATATGTCTTTTTCGGCCAGGAGCATTCCCGCTATGATGATCGATTAACCATTCCATTTACGTCAGCAAATTTGACAATTTGTGGACAAAATAATTTGGACATGTTTGGCTTTGCAGTCGCCATGGTGGGAAAATTAAATGACGACCATATGGATGACATCGCTATCGGGGCTCCATTGCATTCGGACGATTGGTACAACGGTAGGATATATATCATTAATGGGTTTGATCCTTTAGTGGATAGACTGGTTGTAGGAGTTGAAGACATTTGGTCAGCAGATTTTCCGGGAACAGGAATGCTTGGATGGAGTTTGGCCGGGATCGGAGATTTTGACAACAATGGCTATAATGATTTTGCTGTGGGTCTGCCTGAACTCCTATCCAATTATGATGATCCTGATCGTTTTATTGCTGGGTATGTTTTGGTCTATTCACTGATCCCTGAGCCTGCAACTCCATTATATCCTCAAGGTACATACGAAGTAAATCACACGTTTGGCTTCAGGGGGAGTCAGGCCGGCGGTGGTTTCGGTCTGTCGGTTGCTCCTGCGGGCGATGTGAACCAAGATGGTTTCGACGATCTGATCGTGGGGGCCCCCGATATGGATTCTCAGCATGGCCAAGAGGACGTTGGTCTTGCTTATATCATTCTGGGAAGAACAGTGTCGGATGATCTTCCCGGTGCGCTCGCAATGTGGTCGCCAGACGAACCTTTTGATTTCCCCTCTGGAGTTATTCAAATACACGGAGAACGCGCTATGGATCGCTTCGGTCGCTCGGTATCCAAAGCGGGTGATTTCAATGGCGATGGTTTTGATGATGTAATTATTGGGGCTTCGCGGGATCTATGGTTTGGAGGCGACTTGGAAGGCAGAGCATACGTCTTTGCCGGTCGGGAGATGAATAATGACGATTTTGCGAACATCTATGCCGGTGAGGAGGGGATGACCATTGTCGGTGAAGAACCGGAAGATCATTTTGGCTTTTCGGTTGCTGGTGGTTTTGGTTGGACTCCAGAGGGATTTATTAATACTTTTATAGGCGCTCCTGGATATGGTTCAGTTTATCTTTTCCGTTCCTCATTCTCTCCTTATCCGTTGCATATTTCCTTTCCGATTTCCTTGCAGAATAACACGGATAAAATTGCCAAAGGTTCACCTTTCTTCCAGAAATCCATAGATCAGGGAACCATTGGATTCTACTTTACAGAACCGAACGGAGGAAGTGAACAAAATCCCAAGCTTTGGGGTGAGGTTCCTTTCGATGCCAATGTCCCACCGGGAAAAAGCGTGACTCTGGCCATACCTTGGCCGACTTGCAGTCAGGTGCTACCTAATAAGGAGGCGGCCTGCAGCCAACCTTCCTATGAGGCGTCACTTTTTTGGACGTTTAAGGCCACCATCGATGGAAAGCTGCTTTATGCTTTCCCCGCGAACACCCAAAATCCAGAGGAGCCCCAGGCACCTCCTCTGTTATCTCTGGCATCTGAAGGTGCGGGCGAAAACAAGTTTGAACTATTTGCATTTGGAGATGACACTATACCGGTTGGCGGGGCCAAAGCGTTCAATTTGATGTCTGCAGTGGCCAATGTCGCCATTAAGCCGCAGGTGCTTAATCTTAAATCAAGAGGCGGACGGATTCAATGCACGATCGACCTGCCTGACGGCCTTAGAGAAAGAGACATTGAACCTGATTCATTGCTGCTTTCGGACCCCTCCTGCCAAGCGTGTCAGCCAATTAAAGCCTTGCGGGGCTATGCAACCAAAAAAAAGTACACGGCCTTTTTTGCACGAAAGGACCTTATAGATCTGATCAAAATACAGCAGGAAGAGAACGATCATCTATTATTAAAGCTCAGTGGACATCTCAAATTTGGCAACTTTTTCGAGGGAGATATCGCTATTCATTTAAAGCGCGGCTCAAAAAAAAAGAAGCTTGCGAAAAAATGATAATAGGCTCTATTTGATTTAAGACGCCAAAAACCGACACTTAAGACAAGGAGGCCAACCCCAACATCTGGTGGTTGGCCTTTCTGTTGATAAGTTGGATTTCATTATGCTATCGCAAGGAAAATTGGATGATGATTTTCACCGATGC
>CAVQUU010000018.1:0-52145 GCA_963716825.1 uncultured delta proteobacterium | reverse complement strand
TCCTGGACCACGCGCAGGTCCGCACCGCCCTCGAGCAGGTGCGTGGCCAAGGAGTGGCGGAGCGTGTGGGGCGACACGCGATCACCGAGCCCCGCCCGCGCCGCGGCCGCCCGTACCGCCGCCCACGCCGTCTGCCGGCCGAGGCGGGCGCCGCGCGGCGTCACGAACAGCGGCGTCCCGGCGCTGCTCCCCGCTGCCGGCCGCCGCCAGCCATGCCGCCCGGGGCCACGCCAGGTAGCGCCCGATCCACTCGAGCGCCACGTCGCCGACGGGAACCATGCGCTCCCGGTCACCCTTGCCGATGACGCGGACCCAGCCGTCACCGGTGAGGTGGTCGCGGTCGAGGCCAAGCGCTTCCGAGACCCGCAGCCCACCGGCATAGAGCAGCTCGACGAGCGCCCGGTTGCGGAGCGCGATCCCGTCCGCGGCGCTCGGCGCAGCACCCTCCTCGGGCGGCGCCGCGCCCACGGCTTCGAGCAGCCGTTCCACCTCGTCCACGCTGAGCGTCTCCGGCAGCAGGCGGGGCTGCCTCGGCAGGTCCAGGTGCGCCGCGACGTCGGTGGCGATCAGCCCGTCCCCGAACGCGAACCGGTAGAAGCCGCGGATCGACGCCGTCCGGCGGCGCAGGCTGGTGGGCGCGAGACCAGGGTCGTGGAGCGTCCGCGCCGGGCCCGGGCCGCGAGATAGCGATGGGCGACCTCCGGCCCGGCGGCCCAGTCCCGGGCGGCGCCCCGGCTCATCGAGAAGTCCGTGAGATCGGCGCGGTAGGCCCGGATGGTCGCGTCCGCGACGCCTCGCTCCACGCGCAGGTAGGCCAGGTAGTCCTCGATCGCGCGATCGAGGTCCGGGCTCATCCGGCTGCCCCGGCCACCCGTCCGGCCCGCCAGGCCTCGGCGCGGTCGAGCAGGTCCCGCGCGGATTCCAGCGCCGCCGCGCCGCCGGTGGGCCCGCCGATCATCTGCGCGACCTCCGCGTCCTGCTCCGCCCGATCCAGCCGGGTGATCTCCGTCACCGTGCGTCCGTCGCGCTCGCGCTTGGCGATCCGGTAGTGCGCGTCCGCGTAGGCCGCGATCTGGGGCAGGTGGGTCACGCACAGCACCTGGTGCGCGCGGGCCAGCGTCCACAGGGAGCGCCCGACCGGATCCGCGCTCCGTCCGCCGATGCCGCTGTCGATCTCGTCGAACACGAGCACCGGCGTCTCGTCGACCTCCGCCAGGACCTGCTTGACCGCGAGGGCCACCCGCGACAGCTCGCCCCCGGACGCGATCCGCGCCAGCGGCCGCGCGGGCTCGCCGGCGTTGGGACGGAAGGCGAACACCACGGTGTCGATGCCCGTGCCATCGAATGCGACCGCGTCGCCGTCGACCTCGACCGCCGCGTCGTCGCGCGCGGCAGGGCGGCGCCCCATGGTCACGCTGAACGCCTCGGCCGGGAACCCGAGCTCGACCAGCACGCGCGACACGTCCCCTCCCAGGTCGCCGGCAGTGGCCTGGCGGAGGACGGACAGCGTGGCGGCCGCATCGGCGACTGCCAGCAGCAGCCGGGCATCCTCGGCCGCTCGCCGCGCCCGCTCGTCCTCCAGCCCGCCGAGGCGGCCCGCCTCGGCCGCGGCGCGTTGACCGTGGGCGATCACCGACGCCTCGTCGTCCCCGAACCGGCGCAGCAGCCGGTGGATCTCCCCGAGGCGTGTCTCGAGCTGCGCGAGCGAGTCCGGGTCGTGGTCCACGGTCTCGGCCAGCGCCCGGACCTCGGCCGCCACGTCCTCGACCTCGGCCTCGAGGCCGGCCAGGCGATCCGCGAGCGGTGCCCAGCGATCGTCGAGACGGGCCAGCGATCGGCGCTCGTGCTCGGCGAGGGCCACCCGCTCCCGGGCGCCGCCGCCCTCGGCGAGGAGCGTCTCGCGCACCGTCTCCGCGCCCCGTGCGATGGTCTCCCCGTGCTGGGCCGCCGCCAGCTGGCGCGTGATCTCGTCGGCCTCACCCTGGCGGAGGCCTCCCGCCTCGATCTCCGCGGCCTCGTGCTCCAGGATCTCGAGCCGGCGCAGCAGCTCGCGGGGGTCCATCGCCAGCTCCGCGAGCGCGGCCCGGTTCGAGCGCCAGCGCTCGACGGCCATGGCCACGGCCGCCCGTGCCGCGCCGTGCCCCCCGAACGCGTCCAGCAGGTCCCGCTGCCAGTCCTCGTCGAGGAGGCGCTGCTGGTCGTGCTGGCCATGGATCTCCACCAGGCCCGCTGTGGCCTGCGCGAGCCGTCCCGCGGTCACCGTCTCATCGTCGAGCCGGGCAGTGGACCGGCCGGTGGTCGCGATCTCGCGCACGGCGATCATGGGCTCCGGGAGCCGGTCGAACAGGGCCTCCACGCGTGCGCTCTCCGCCCCGTGGCGGACGAGCGTGGTGTCGGCCCGGGCGCCCGTCGCGAGGCCCAGCGCGTCGATCAGCAGGCTCTTGCCCGCCCCGGTCTCACCGGTGAGCACGTTGAACCCGGCCTCGAGCGGCAGCCGGAGCCGGTCGATCAGGGCAAGGTCGCCAACCGCCAGCTCCAGCAACCGGCCGGCGCGGTGGGAGGCAGGGTCGCTCGCCATCGTCAGGACGGCAGCAGCTGGACCTTCGTCCGGAGCAGGTCCCAGAACGGCATCGCGCCGGACGGCTCCACGAACCGGATCGGCCGCTGGAGCGCCCGAACCTCGACGACGTCACCGACCTCGACCCGGTGGTCCTCGCGACCGTCGACCGAGACGAGGGCCTCCTGGGCATCGAGGATCCGGCTGGACCACCTGCTCGGGCGAGACCACGATGGACCGGATCGCCGAGAGATAGCCCGCGATGGGCGTCACGACCAGGTTGCGGCCGTGCGGGTCCAGGATCGGGCCACCGGCCGAGAACGAGTAGCCCGTTGAGCCCGTGGGGCTCGCGACGATCAGCCCGTCCGCGATGAACGTGGCGAGGTGCGATTCGTCGATCGTCACCGCGAGCCGCACCACCCGGGCCAGCGACCCGCGGGCGACCACGATGTCGTTGAGCGCCGTGAACCGGGTGTCACCCGGCCGCCCGGCCGGCAGGATCGAGCCTGTCAGGCCCATCCGATCGCGGATGACGTAGGCGCCCGCCTGGAGCTGCTCGAGGACCGGCTCCAGCTGGTGCGCCTCCGCCTTCGACAGGAACCCGACCTTGCCCAGGTTGATGCCCAGCAGGGGCACGTCAACCTCCGCGACCGCCTGCGCGGCGCGCAGGAAGGTCCCGTCGCCGCCGAGAACGACGAGGACGTCCGTGTCCGGGAGCTTCTCGACCAGCGTGGCCGTCTCGCCCGCAGGGATGGTCCAGTGCCCCACGCCCCGCATCCGGCACCAGCCGGCCGCTCGCTCGCTGAGCTCGACCGCAGCCTCGATGGTCGGGTTGTAGGCGAAGCCCATGCGGCGGACCGTCACGTGACATCCTCCCAGGCGGCCGCGACGGCCGCGTCGATCCGGTCGTCCAGCTCGGCGCACGAGGGGCCCGCCCCGAACCAGGCGAGGAACTCGCGGTTCCCCTCCGGCCCCCGGATGGGCGACGCGATCAGGTCTCGGGTCCCGAGGCCGAGCTCCCGGGCCACGGAGGCCGCCTCCCGGAGCACCCGGCGATGGACCTCGGGATCACGCACGACGCCGCCCTTCGCATCCGCCCGGCCGGCCTCGAACTGCGGCTTGACCAGGGCCACGATGGACCCGCGGCCTTCGCGCAGCACGCTCCGCACGGGCCCCAGCACGAGGCCCAGCGAGATGAACGCCACGTCGATGACGGCGAGATCGGCGGGCTCAGGCAGGCTCGAGGCGGTGAGGGTGCGGGCGTTGACGCGCTCCATGGACGCGACGCGCGGGTCCAGGCGCAGCTTCTCGGCCAGCTGCCCGTAACCGACGTCCACGGAGTAGACCCGGGCTGCCCCCCGGGCGAGCAGCACGTCCGTGAAGCCGCCCGTCGAGGCGCCGACATCGACGGCCACGAGGCCGGCCGGATCGATCCCGAAGGCGTCGAGGGCGGCGATGAGCTTGTGCGCCCCACGACTGACCCATTCGCGATCACCCGCGACGGCGACGCTCGCGCCCCGGTCCACCAGGTCGCCTGCCTTGAGGTCCCGCCTCGCCCCGTCGCCATCGCCGACATGGACCCGTCCGGCGAGCACGAGGGCCTGCGCCCGGGAGCGGGTCGGCGCGAGCCCGCGATCAACGAGCAGCTGGTCGAGGCGGAGGCGCTTGGTGGTGGCTGCCGGCATGGCGCCTATCGTGGCACACGCCGCCCAATCCGGACGTATGCGGGTGCGAGGCGTCAGCCGGCGCGGGCCGGAATTCTCGATCCCGAGGGTGTCCATCGTCTCCTCGACCTGCGCGAGGAGGCCGGGCACGTCGATCCGGATCAGCCGCCGGAGGTCGGTGACGGAGCCGTGGTCGACGAACCGGTCGCCCGGGATGCCCAGGATCTTGACCGGCACGGAGCGATACGCCGGGTCGGCCAGCCTCGCCTCCTCGAATGCCTCGAGCACCCCGGCGCCGAACCCGCCGGTCACCACGCTCTCCTCGAACGTGACCACGAGCTGCTTGCCGCGGGCGGCGTCGAGGATCAGCTGCCGGTCGAGCGGCTTGGCGAACCTGGCGTTGATGACTCCCACCGACCAGCCCCGTGCCCCGAGCGCGTCCGCCACGTCGAGGGCGCGGGCGGTGATCGGGCCGAACCCGACGAACAGCAGGTCCCGGCCTTCCCGCAGGACCTCGCCGCGGCCGACCGGGAGCACCTCCGGCTCGCGCTCGGGCACCCCGAAGCCGGCATCCCGCGGATAGTGCAGCGCGAACGGATGGTCCTGGGCGAGGGCGGTGCGGACCAGCGACCGGAGCTCCTGCTCGTCGCGAGGACTGGCGATCACGAGGTTCGGCAGCATCCGCTGGGCCGGCAGGGTGAACATGCCCTGGTGGCTGGTGCCGTCCTCCCCGACGAGTCCTGCACGGTCCACCGCGAGCAGGACCGGGGCGTCGTTCTGGCAGACGTCGTGCACGGTCTGGTCGAATGCCCGCTGCAGGAACGTGGAGTACAGCGCCACCACGGGCCGCATGCCGCCCAGCGCGAGGCCGGCGGCGAGCGTGACCGCATGCTGCTCCGCGATCCCGACATCGATGAACCGCTCGGGGAACGCTGCCTGCATCCTGGACAGGCCGGTGCCGGTTGGCATCCCGGCCGTGATCGCGACGATTTGCCGATCGTCGGCTGCGAGGGCCACGAGCTCGGCGGCAAAGTGAGCCGTGTAGTTGGGAACCTTCCTGGTGTTCT
This sequence comes from uncultured delta proteobacterium, assembly GCA_963716825.1. Classification (GTDB taxonomy): domain Bacteria; phylum Desulfobacterota; class Desulfobacteria; order Desulfobacterales; family Desulfosarcinaceae; genus Desulfosarcina. The sequence continues at coordinate 46,857 of CAVQUU010000018.1, read as the reverse complement.
GGGGATCCGGCTCCGCCGGCCTCGAGGGCTGGACCGCCACCCGGTCGTGACCACGACGGTCCGCCATGACCGATGCGGAGGGAGGAGCGCCCTCCTCGGCCTCGTGGGACGGTGTCACCGAGGAGCCGCCGGCGGCCGACGACGCCATGCCGTCCCCGTGCCCGTTGCCGTTGGCACCGCCGATCCGGTCGTGCGAATCGGTCGCAGGGACGGCGATCGGGGGCAGCGCCGCGCCGTGGAAGCTGACCTGGTCGGTTTCCGCCGGCTGGTAGCCCTTCCCCTTCTGGGTCCGCACGTGGACGATCACCGGTCCGTTGAGCGCGAGCGCGCGACGGAACGTCTCCTCGAGGAACGGCCGGTCGTGGCCGGGCATGACCCCGACGTAGGTGATGCCGAGGTCCTCGAACAGCTGGCCCGGCTGGGCGAACGAGACCACCGACTGGCGGAAGCGGCGGCTCATCTCCACGAGGCGGGGGCCGACCACGGGGACGTGCTCGGTCACCGTGTCCCAGGCGCCCTTCCCCTGCTGCCAGGCCTGGCTCAGCTTGATCTCGGAGAGGTACTTCGAGAGCGCCCCGACCGACGGGCTGATGGACATCTCGTTGTCGTTGAGCACGATCAGGAGCTGCGTCTGGCGATGCCCGATGTCGTTGAGCGCCTCCAGCGAGAGCCCGGACAGGAGCGCCGCGTCACCCACGACGACCGCGATCCGCTCCATCGAGTGGCGGAGGTCGCGGGCCGTCGCGAGGCCCTGGGCGATCGAGAGGCCAGTGCCGGCGTGGCCGCCGTCCATCACGTCGTGGGGCGACTCGCTCCGGCGTGGGAAGCCGCCGATGCCGTCGATCTGGCGGAGCGTGTGGAACCGCTCCAGGCGCCCGGTCAGCAGCTTGTGCGCATACGCCTGGTGGCCCGTGTCCCACACGATCCGGTCACGAGGCGACTCGAGGAGCCGGTGGAGGGCGAGCGTGACCTCGACCACGCCCAGCGAGGAGCCGAGATGGCCGCCGGTCGCCGCGACGGTGCGGATGATCGTCTCGCGGACCTCGCCGGCAAGCTCCACCAGCTCGGCCTCGGACAGGCCGCGAAGGTCGGCGGGGTCATGCAGGCGGTCGAGGATCGGCACAGCTGGTGGCTCCTGGTGCTCGGGCGTGGCGTCGTCGACTGGACGGCCACGCGCAGCCTTCGGTGATGCAGGCGAGCGCTGGGAAATATGATAGTCGATGGTAGCAGGATCCTGCATCCGCCCCGACGCGGGTGTCACTCCCCTTCCGTGACGCCCTGGCCTAGGCTTCCTGGGCGTCCTCCGGGACGACGTCCACGGCAGCCGGCGAACCGCCGGGACGCGCCATCAGCTGCTGGACCCGCAGCTCGGCCTCGCCGAGCAGCCGCTCGCAATGACGCTGCAGGGCCACCGCTCGCTCGTACTGCGCGATGGTCGCCTCGAGCGAGCCGCCCCCAGCCTCGAGGGCCGTCACCACCCGCTGCAGCTCCGCGAACGCATCGTCATAGGCCAGGCTGCCGACGTCGGCCGTCGCCTCCGGTCCGGGTGTGTCGGTCACGGGCGGGCTCCTGCGGGTCGAGAGACGTGATGGATCATACCGAGGGCGGGACCAGAGCCGGGCCATCGCTGGTGGCCTCGAGGCTGCCCCCGGCGAGGGTGAGACGGAGTGACGTGCCCGCGGGGGCCATCGACGGGTCCCGGAGGATGGCCCCGTCCGGGGCGCGGCGCACGATGGCGTAGCCGCGCTCGAGCGTCGCCTGCGGTCCGAGGGCATCGAGCGAGGCGCTGGCGGCCGCCAGGCCGGCCCGCGAACGCCTGAGGCGGGTATCCATGCTCGCGGGGGCGCGCATGGCCAGGCTGTCCAGGCGACTCCGCTCCACCGCGAGCCGGGCCGGCAGCAGCCGGGTGAACCGCACCGCCAGCCGCTCACCGGCACGCGCGGCGTCCCCCAGCCGGTCCGCGAGCACGCGAACCGCGCGGTCCAGCAGCAGGCCGACGCGCTCGCGCGACGCCGCGAGCTGGGCTTGGGGCTCGAGGCGGACGAGGGCCCGCCGCTCGGCGTCGAGGTCGCGGCGGCCGGTGGCGATCACTCGAGCGATGGCCGAGTCGGCGCGCACGCCCGCCCGGCGGCTCCGCTCGAAGGCCTCGGTCCGGTCTGGCACCACGAGCTCGGCCGCGGCCGACGGCGTCGCCGCGCGAACATCCGCGGCGAAGTCGGCGAGGGTCACGTCCACCTCGTGGCCCACCCCGGTGACGACCGGGACCGGGTGCGCGACAACCGCCCGGACGACCCGCTCATCGTTGAACGACCACAGGTCCTCGAGCGAACCGCCGCCGCGGGCGAGGATCGTCACGGCGGGAGCATCGGCCGCACGCCCCTCGGCGACCTCGGCGTCCCGGAAGCGCTCCAGCCGTCGGAAGGCGGCCACGATGCTCTGCGGCGCCCCGTCGCCCTGGACCCGGCAGGCGACCAGGAGCACGCGCGCCAGCGGCCAGCGGCGGGCCAGCACCGTGCACACGTCGCGCCAGACGGCGCCGGTCGGCGACGTGATGACCGCGATCGTCCGGGGGCGATCCGGCAGGGACCGCTTGCGTGCGGCGTCGAACAGGCCCTCCTCCGCCAGCCGGGCCTTGAGCTCCTCGAACCGCAGCGTGAGGTTCCCGAACCCGGACGGCTGCAACGCCTCGACGTACAGCTGGAGCGCGCCCTGCGGCTCGAACAGGTCCATGCGGCCGTGCGCGACCACCTGGAGGCCGGTCTGGGGCTGGAACGGCGAGCGGACCCGGTCGTCGCGGAACCAGACGCACTGGATCTGGGCTCGGGCATCCTTGAGCGTGAAGTACGCGTGTCCGGCGCTGGATACGGTGACCCGGCCCACCTCGCCCTCGACCCACAGGTCGCGCAGCCCGTCGTCGGACCGGACGCGCTCGCGGATGGCGCGGCTGACCTCGGACACGGTACGGACGCGCAGGCCGAAGGTGCCGCCCGGGATCGGACCACGCCCGTCGTCGGAGGCCATCGGTCAGGCGTCCGGGCGGGTCAGAGGCGCGTCTGGTACTCGCCGGTGCGGGTGTCGATCCGGAGGGTGTCCCCCTCGTTCACGAACAGCGGCACCGTGACCACGAGGCCCGTCTCCATGGTCGCGTTCTTGCGGGCACCCTGGGCGGTGTCGCCGGCGAAGCCGGGCTCGGTCTCGGTGACCAGGAGGTCCACCGTGACCGGCAGCTCCACGCCCAGCGTGTCGCCCTGGTGGCTCGTCCGGTCGAGCGTCATGCCTTCCTTGAGGAAGCCGACCACGTCGTCAAGGGTCTCGGCCCGGAGGCTGAACTGCTCGTAGGACTCGGTCTCCATGAAGTGGAGGTCGTCCCCGTCGCGATACAGGAACTGGACCGGGCGCCGGTCGATCTGGGCGCGCGGCCAGCGGTCACCGGCCTGGAACGACTTCTCGACCGTGCTGCCCTTCTTGACGTTGCGCAACTTGATCCGGACCTGTGCCGAGCCGCGGCCCATCTTGATGTGGTGGTAGTCGAGGATCTGCCAGAGGTCGCCATCGAGGCTCGATGACGACGCCCTTGCGCAGCTCGCCGGTGCTGATCATGCGGTGTGGTGCTCCGGTGGCGCGTGGCGCGGTCGGGAGGCGTGCAGGCTCGCCGCGCTCGGTCGGTTGGATGTCCCCGGGATGCTACCAGAGGCCGTCCGGGCGACACTGCCACCGAGCCTGTCCGGCGGTCAGGCCGGAAGGGCGATCACGTCGCGCGGGAACCGGGTCAGACGCTCCACGACACCCCGGGCGGCGTCGAGGTGGACCAGGTCTTCGATCCGGACGCCGGTCTCGCCATCGAGGTACACGCCGGGCTCCACCGAGAACACCGTGGGGCTGGGCAGCGGATCCTCGGTCCCGCGGCGGGACAGGGAGGGCTCCTCGTGGGTCGCGAGGCCGATCCCATGCCCGGTCCCGTGGCCGAACCGCTCCCCGTGGCCGGCCCGGGTGATCAGGTCGCGCGCAGCCAGGTCTGCGGCCCGGCCGCTGATCCACGGAGAGCCCGATGCGGACGACCGCCCAACCGACGCAGAGATGGCATCGATCGAGGCCTGCTGGGCCCGCGCGACCAGGTCGTAGATCTCGAGGTCCCGGGCACGCGGCTCGCCCACGAACAGGGTCCGCGTCATGTCGCTCCGGTAGCCCTCCACCTGGGCGCCGAAGTCGAACAGGAGCACCTCGCCGGCCACCACCGGCCGGTCGCCCGGCGACCCGTGCGGGAGGGCGGCCTCCGGGCCCGCCAGGCAGGCAACGTCGAACGCCAGGGCCTCGGCGCCGCCGGTGCGCATCAGCCATTCGAGCCGGAGGGCAAGGTCGTGCTCGGTCACGCCGGGCCGGATCTCCGGGAGCAGCGCCGCGAGCGCCCGGTCGGCCACGGCGCACGCGGCCTCGATCCGCTCGACCTCGTCGGGGGTCTTCGTCGCCCGCATCGCCTCGACCCAGCCCTCCACCGGGACGAGCTCCACGCCCGGGGCCGCGGCGGCCAGCCGGGTCCACAGGGCATGCGAGACGGCCGAGGCCTCGACCGCGACCCGCCGCGCGCCGGCACGCTCGACCAGCCGCGCCCAGTGCTCGGGCAGGTCATAGCCGATCTCCTCGACGATCGTGTCCGGGGCCTCGCGCCGCGCCTGGAGCGTGTAGCGGGAGTCGGTCACGACCAGGACGTCGTCCGGCCCCACCAGCAGCTGACCGGAATGCCCCGCGACCCTGTCCTCACCCTCGGCCAGGGTGAAGCCGGTGAGCCACCGCATGTGCTCCCGCCGCACGCCGAAGTAGGCGTCGACTCCCTCGGCGGCCATGCGTGCTCGCAGCCGGGCGAGGCGCCCGGGCCGGAGGGCGCGCTCGGCCTCCCGCCACCTGGCGCGAGCCGGGCCATCCGGAGGCGGGGCGAAGTCGGCGGGCACGGGCAGTCGCGTCTCCACGTTGGGCGTACCGGTAGCCGTACTCGATGAGCTCGCGCTCATGTTCCGCTGAACGACTTCCAACGTTCAGGAATCACTCCGTCAGGTTCAGGCCTTCCAGCTGGTCAGAAAAACCAAAGGGGCCGAAGCAACGCCGTCCGGCTGGCGGCCCGGGAAGCTGACCCTCAAACCGGGACCGGACCTGGTCGGTAACGTCTGGAAAGTGTGGAAAACAGATATGGCCTTCGACTAACCACCCCCGCGTAAATTTGGTTGGGGATCAGACCGCACGGATCTACCGGGAGCGGGCTGATCTCCTACGGCTGGTCAAGCCGGCCCAGCCCTATAAACGGTTACCATGAACAAAAGGAGTCTTGCATGTATTTCAATCAAATTGCCGTACCCGGCTTAGGTTGTCTTTCCTATGTCATCGGCTGCCCCCGTGCCAAGACCATGGCCGTCGTGGATCCAAAACGCGATGTGCAGGACTATCTGACGATTGCCCGGGAAGAGGGGATGCAAATCACCCATGTCATCAACACGCATGTTCACGCCGATCATGTCAGCGGCGATCAGGAGCTGCGGTTGGCCACGGGTGCCGACATTTACATCCACGAAAGTGCGCCGGTGGAGTATCGACACAAGGATCTCAAAGAAGGAGAGGTGTTCGAGCTCGGGGCTGCAAAAATTGAAGTCCTGCATACCCCGGGACACACCCCCAACGCCGTCTCCCTGCTGGTCACCGATAAAGCGCGATCCGAGGAGCCCCAGATGCTGCTCACCGGCGACCTGCTTTTCGTCGGCGACATCGGTCGCCCGGACCTGCCCGGCGCGGAAATTCTCGACGAGCAGGTAGAGAATCTCTACAACAGCCTGTACCTCAAACTCGCCGACTACCCGGACCATCTGGAGATCTTCCCTGCCCACGGCGAGGGGTCGCTTTGCGGGCGCGGCATGAGCGCCAAGAAAAGTTCGACGCTCGGTTACGAGCGCCGGGCCAACCCCATGCTGCAGTTCGAGTCTTTCGAGAAATTCAAAAAGGAGGTGATGTCGGCGTTTCCGGTCCGGCCGAAAAGTTTTTCGCACATCATCCAGACCAACCTCAACGGTGCGGCAACTCTGGACGCTTGCCCCATTGACAAAAGCCTGACCCCGAAGCAATTCGAAGAGATGGTTGCTGACGGGGCTGTCATCATCGATGCTCGCGACTCGGCCGCCTACGGTGGTTTTCATATCCCTGGCAGCATCAATATCGGATTCGAAAAACAATTGGCCAACTGGGTCGGCATGGTGGTGGACCCCGCGGCGGAACTTCTGTTGGTGGTGGATGATCGCGAGGATTACGATCGCATGGTTACCGAACTGCATCGCATCGGATACGATTTGATTTTTGGCTATCTTTCCGGCGGGATCATGGCCTGGTTGATGAGTGGTCGGGCCGTGGACCAGCTGGAGCAGATATCTGCCCAGCAGCTGGCCGCACGTTTGGAAAACAGCGGCCTGCGCATTATCGATGTCCGCACGCCAGCCGAATGGAGCGCCAGTCGAATCAAATGGGCGGAGCATTTGCCCCTGTCCGATATTCTTGCCGACCGATTTCCCGACGCGCAAAAGGATGAAGAACTGGTGCTGCAGTGCGGCAGCGGGTACCGGTCCAACATCGCCGCCAGCATTCTGCGCCAGGCGGGGTACATGCGTGTCAAATCACTGGCCGGCGGTGTCTTCGCCTGGTCCAATGCGGGCTATCCCCTGGTGCCTGCCTGAAATGCACGGCGGGTGTCACCCGGTTCAATTGACGCTCGCTGCATAGCCGCACCTGCCATGCCAAGCGGGAAGATGCGCAGCAGTGTGCATCCAGTCGGTCGGCATCAAACCGACGCGGCCAGCGCCTCGATGATTTCATAAAGATCGGTTGGCCCGATACCCTTATCGGCAGCGATTTGTTTGAGCGACGTGTCGGCTGAAGCGCCAATGTCCTGTGCATTCAGATATAGGTGCCCAGGGCAGCAATCAGCGTGACGATCAGTGCGACGTTGAAATCAGGGGTAAACACCTTCATCCGGCGCGTTCTGTCTTTGAGGTATGCGGTGATCGCTTTCCAATTGTCGTAGATGGGTAAAGCGAGGGCGACAAGAAAAACAAAACCCATGTTGATATGCATGTTGCCCCAATCGGACTTGGATAAACCCCACAGCCGCCAGTCCGCCCAGTAGGCCACCCGCCCCTGAGGTACGATGTAGAGTACAATGCTGGTCAAAACCATCAGAAGAAAGGATAGCCCGGCCGTCAACGAAGTGATTTTTCGCATTTTCATTTTGGATCTATTGCCTTCTGTAAAGTTCGTTGTTCCTGTCCAATCGGAAAGCCGATAATGCCTGCGTCGCGTTCGGCCATCGATAATGAGCGCCGCTAACGGCAATGGTTACATTGAACCCTCCCCGCTGCAAGCCGCGGGGAATGTTCTGCCTGTACCGGCAGTGCTGCGCAGCAACGTAAGGATGTAAGTCTATTTTCAGTTCGCTCGCTAACCCCGCCGCAAGCGGCGAGGAATGCGCTCGCTATCGCGGTTCACCACGGCAGGCGGAGGGGAATCGGTGGTGGTTCATGATCGGGGTGGTTTGGATGTCTTGCATTCGTTGAGCAGGTCCTGCATCTTTTGGTAGTCCATGGCATTTTGTATGGCCACGCCTCCTTGCTCGGCAACGGCCATGGCGAAGTTGATATCGGCGCTGGAGAAAAAACGGACTTCAGCCGTGAGCAGTCTCAGCATGCCGATGGTTTCCCCCTGTACCGAAATGGGTACAGCAAGGATGCTGCCGACACCTTCGGTTGCTGCCTCCTTGTGATAGAGCGTATGGATGTCGGTCGTGGCGTCCGGAATGACCACCGGTTCTCCCTTGAGGATAAAATAGGTAGCCATTTCATCGTCCAACGGCCCCCGCTCCAGATAGTTCCGGGTCAATCCATAAGCGGCCTTGAGTTCCAGCTGCCCTTTCGTCGATTCGATGAGGCGGATGGTGCACGCTTTCAGATTCATGACTTCAGGCAGCCGGGTAACAATCAGGTCGAGAATCGTGTTCAATTGCCGCGTTTCCCCGATGACCCGGCTGATTTCACAGACAGCCTTGAAGTAGCTCAACTGCCGCCGCTGCTCGTCATAGATCTGCGCATGTTCGATGGCAATGCCGCATTGCTCTGCCAGGGCGGCGACGAATTCAATCTCCAATGGCGTGAATTCCCGCCGGGCTCGGGTGAGCAGCCGAAGGATTCCGTTGATTTTTCCGCGGATGGGAATAGGGGCGACCAGGATGCTCTGGATGCCTTCCTGGCGTGCGGCATCAGGATAATCGACACGGGAATCGTCGGCTGCATCGGAAATGGCGATTGGTGTCCCCTCCAAGGCCGCCAACACACCTGCTTCCGCATCGATGGGCCCACGGTTCAAATAGGTCTCGCTCAACCCTGATGCGGCCTCCAAGACCAGCTTCTGCCGGAAGGATCAAGCAGGCGGATGGTGGCTGCATCCACGCTTACCACTTGCGGAATTTTGGTGACGATAAGATCGAAGACTTCCTTAGGGTCTAAAGAGGCGGTAATTCCTTTGGTAATTTCAAGCAAAAGTCGGAGATATTCGCTTTGTTGGTGCATGGCTATGTCAACTCCTTGAATGATGCGTGTTTGATGTTTAAGGTTTGTGCAAGCAATGAACAAACTTATCGGAGACGAATCCGAAAGCTTCCCACACCTTAATGACATGCAAAAAAAGGTCCACCTGAAATGATGCTGAAATTAGTTTGCCTGGGTGTTTCAACCCGCGGGACACTATCGTGCAGTTAGCGTATAATACGCTTTGTCTTGAATAGTTGTAACGGCGTTGATGATGGCGTGGTCCTGACCCGGTTATGCCCGAATCATTTCAAGGGTGCATCGTTGTTGTTGCACTCGACATGCTTTTATAGCGATTCAGCAAGTCGGCGCTGTCACCGAGGATTTTCATTTGAACGCTAATTGAAAACAGATAAAATGCTAATGAAAAATCAACAAGCAAAATATAGTTTGATTAGCGGTATAATATTGTTATAGTTTCAAATACAAGTTCGAATGAAAACCGAAAATCAAAACCCGTTGCCCCCTACCCAATCGATGCTTCTTTCCGAGCGCCAGGCACAGATTGCTAGAATCGTTTCCAAGGCCCTTTTAGATCACCAACGGCTAAGGATGTTTACCAACAACCTCAACATCGCCATGCTGGCCTGCACCAATCCCACCTTCGAGGCGACTGTGGCCGGCGGGCGGCTGCGCAACGAAGATCGGGACGTCATTGGCGCCGGTATGGAGGCTTTGTTTCTGGAAAATTCCGATTCCCAGCTGATCGTCTGCAAAGGAGATCTGTCGCCATGAGCCGCATCGATATCCGTGAACTGGCCAAGCAATGGGGTGCCGATCATTGCGGTTGACCAGGTTTCCTTTACGGTTGCCGAAGGCAGCCTGACGGTGCTGCTGGGTCCTTCCGGCTGTGGCAAGTCCACCATCCTGCGCCTCATTGCCGGCCTGGAAAATATTACCTCGGGATCCATCGCCATCGGCGGAACCGACGTGACCCACATGGACCCGGCCAAGCGCGGTGTCTCCATGGTTTTTCAGTCCTATGCCCTCTTCCCCCATCTCAATGTCCGCGAAAATATCCTTTTTGGGCTGAATGTGCGGAAAATTTCTCAGTCTGAACGGCGTTCCCGACTCGAGGAAGCCGCGCACATGGTCGGCCTCGAAGAACTTGTTAAACCGCAAGCCGGCCCAGCTTTCCGGCGGTCAGCGGCAACGGGTGGCGCTGGCGCGATCCATCGTGTCGCGGCGGCGGGTCTGTCTCATGGATGAGCCGCTGTCCAACCTGGATGCCAAGCTCCGGGCGGAAATGCGTGACGAGATCCGCTCCCTGCAGCAAAAGCTGGGCCTCACCATGGTATATGTCACCCACGACCAGGTGGAGGCCATGACCATGGCCGACCAGGTGGTGCTGTCTAAAAAATGGACGCGTTGAACAGACCGGACGTCCCCACGAACTATACGAGCGTCCCCAAACGACCTTTGTCGCCCAATTCATGGGGTCGCCTCCCATGAACCTGTTGAAACTCGATCTGATTGAAGAGCAATCCGCACTGGCCGCTGCCTGCGGCGGCATCCTTGCCGGCGGATCGGCTGACCGACGGGTATATCGGGGTGCGGCCCGAACATGTTCAGGTGGGGCCAAGCGGCCTGCCGGTGCGCGTTTCCGCGACCGATTACCTGGGCGCGGAAACCGTGCTTGCGATTAGTCCATGGCGGACAGACCCTGTTTGGCAAGATCGATGGCCACCGTCGTTATAACCCCGGCGAACAGCTGCATGTCAGTTGGTCTGAAGAGGCAGTTCACCGATTTGGTGCCGATGGCATCCGAATCGAAGACCCACAAGAGGAATCCCTTTGAACCGCGGTAGCGAGCGCATTCCTCGCGCTTGCGGTTGGTTGCCAGTGCCGCGGAGGGTTCAATTGTGCCCTGAAAAACAGCAACCTTGTCCGCCTTCCGGTGGGCAACCAATCGAACCCGATCGAAAAAGAGGAGGAGCATTATGTTCAAAGGAATCAAATGGTTTCGCATTGGGGTGATGGCGACGGCGTTGTTGATTGCGACCGTTACGGCTGGCTCAGCCACGGATCTGACCATGTATTACCCGGTGGCCGTTGGCGGCCCGCTGACGTCGGTCGTTGACGGCATCGTGGACGATTTCATGAAGGAAAACCCGGATATCACGGTTAAGGCCATCTATGCGGGAAATTATAATGATGCGCGTATCAAAGCGCTGGCCGCCCTGAAGAGCGGTCAGCCGGCCCAGCTGTCGGTGATGTTTTCCATCGACATCTACGAGTTGATCGAACAGGACGCGATCGTTGCCTTCGATGATGTGGTGGAGACCGACGAAGAAAAGGCCTGGCTGGATTCGTTCTACCCCACCCTCATGGAAAACGGGCGCACTGCGGGAAAGACCTGGGGCATTCCTTTTCAGCGCTCCACCATCGTTATGTACTATAACAAAGACGCATTTCGTGCCGCGGGGCTGGACCCGGAGCAGCCGCCGGCAACCTGGGATGAACTGGTCGCCATGGGTAAAAAACTGACCAAACCCGACGGTTCCCAGTGGGGCGCCATGATTCCCTCCACGGGGTATCCTTACTGGATGTTCGGCGCCCTGGCCATGCAGAACGGCCAGGTGCTGATGAATAGTAATGGCGACACCACCTATTTCGATGACCCGGCAGTGGTCGGTGCGCTGCAGTTCTGGAAGGACCTGGGCGAGAAGCACCGGATTATGCCCAAGGGAACCATTGAGTGGGGAACCTTGCGACAGAATTTCCTCGAAGGTAAAACCGCCATCATGTGGCACTCCACCGGCAACCTGACGGCAGTTAAAGACAACGCCAAGTTCGATTTCGGCGTGGCCATGCTGCCGGCCAGCAAGCGCCGGGGCACCCCCACCGGCGGCGGTAATTTCTACATTTTCAAAAAAACGAATCCGGCAGAACGCAAGGCGGCCATGCGCCTGATCAAATTCATGACCAACCCGGAAAACGCTGCCGAATGGTCCATGAAGACCGGCTACATGGGCGTCAGCCCGGCAGCCTACGAAACGCAGAAGCTGAAGGATTATGTCAAGGGCTTCCCCTATGCCGCCGTGGCTCGAGACCAGCTCCAGTATGCCACCGCCGAGCTGTCCACCTACCAGACCGGCCGTGTGCGAAAAGGGCTCGATGATGCCATCCAGGCTGTCCTGACCGGGTCCAAGACGCCGGCGGCGGCGCTCAAGGAAGCTCAGGTGCAGGCTGACCGGTTATTGAAGCAGTACCGCTAATAATAAAGCAGAACCGCAGCGAGCGGACGACGACCGCTTTCCCGTGGCTCGCTGCGGTTCTTCACCTCCCGAAACCTAATGCGAGCAACCGCTTCAAGAAATGTGCATGGCTGGCTCCTGCTGATGCCTGCCGCCATTCTGCTGATTGCCTTTACCCACTATCCGACCGTGGCGACGGTGATCGACAGTCTTTTTTCCAAGGCGACGGCAATCCGGCCTTCCCGCTTTGTGGGCGTGCTGAACTATCAGCGCATGCTGGACGACCCCATTTTCTGGAAAGTGCTGGCCAACAACGCCTGGTTTGCCCTGGGAACCATCCCTACCTCCATCGCCTTGGCCATCCTCATGGCGCTTTTTGTGAACCGCTCCATTCCGGGTCGATCGCTGGTGCGTATGGCCTATTTCACGCCTACCATTTTACCGATGATCGCCGTGGCCAACATCTGGTTGTTTTTTTATACGCCGGATATCGGGCTGATCGATCAGATTTCAACTTGGTTCGGCTTTTCCGGGCACAACTGGCTGGGGGATCCGACAACGGTGCTGCCGGCCATCATGGTAATGACGATCTGGAAAGAAGCCGGTTTTTTCATGATTTTCTATCTGGCGTCCATGCAGAACATCCCGCCGGAGCTTGAGGAGGCGTCCCAGTTGGAAGGGGCCACGCGATGGTATTACTTCCGCCGGGTGATGTTCCCCCTGCTCATGCCCACAACCCTGTTTGTCCTGGTCAATGCGGTGCTCAATTCGTTCAAGCTGGTGGATCATTTGTTCGTGCTCACCAAGGGCGGGCCGGACAATGCCAGCAACCTGCTGCTATATTACATCTTTGAAACCGCCTTTTCATATTTTGAAACGCATTTTGCCGCCGCGCTGACGGTGGTGCTGCTGATTTTGTTATCCGTCATGGCGCTGCTGCAGTTTTTTTTATTGGACAAACGGGTGCATTACCGATGAAACGGTCAAGATCCATTTCCGACGTGTTTCAATCATCGTTGGAGACCGGCGCCGCCTGGCTGCTGGCGGCACTATGGATTTCGCCCCTGGTATACGCCTTCTGGGCGGCCTTTCATCCCGGTGAATATGCAGTCAATTTTAATCTGCTGGCGCCACTGACTCTGGACAATTTCCGTGAAGCGCTTTCCCAGGCGCCGTTCCCACGCTACGCCTTGAACACCTTCATTCTGGTCAGCACGATTCTGGTTGCCCAGCTGGTATTGTGTACCCTGGCCGCCTATGCCTTTGCACGGTATCAGTTCCGCGGCCATAAAATCGCCTTTGCCCTGGTGCTGGTCCAGCTGATGATCACCCCGGAAATTCTGATTGTCGAAAACTACAGCACGCTGGCACGGTTCAGCCTGGTGGACACGATCCTTGGCATCGGCCTGCCATACATGGCCAGTGCCTTCGGGATTTTTCTTTTGCGACAGGCCTTCAAATCAACCCCCAAGGAACTGGAAGAGGCTGCCCGCCTGGAAGGGTGCGGGAGCATGGGTGTTCTGTGGCGGGTATATGTGCCCCTGGCCCGCCCCACTTATTTGGCTTATGCGTTGGTCTCCATCAGTCATCACTGGAACAACTTCCTCTGGCCCCTGATCGTCACCAATTCGGTGGAAACCCGTCCGCTTACCGTTGGCCTGGGAATCTTCGGAGCGCCTGAATCCGGTGTGAACTGGTCCGTCATCTCCGCAGCCACCCTGCTCTCGGTGGCTCCGCTGCTGGTTGCCTTTCTCCTTTTTCAGCGGCAGTTTGTGCAGTCGTTCATGTATGCGGGTATCAAATAGTACCGCTTTCCAACGAAGTTTGTGTTTTAGGCCGGCACGTATTTTGAGTAATAACTTAGATTGCCGAATGTGCCGCTGCGGTTACACTGGGAAAAGCATTCAGACCCGTGTGGGGCAGGAACAGGGCCGAGGTGAATTCGTCCATCTACTTTGGATTGCTGGAAAAATCGACGTAGGTCATGTTGCTGAAGATCTTCCGGGCTTCCTGCCGATAGTCGAATGTAGGGGTCTCTGCGGAGGTAGCGGGGTTCGATTGTCAGCAGCAGGTGAGCCATGGTGGTGTTGCCGGAGACGACCCCGTTGCGGATGGCTTCCGCCTTGGCGCCGGCGCTGTCCCGGGCTTCGCCGATGCGGCTGTTGATGGTGGATAGGGCCATGCGACTGAGTTTCTTGACGCCGTCTTTTTCAGGCCCCGATTGAGACGGTCCAGGTCGCTGACCGAGTCCTCAAGCGTGGGTGGTTCCAGAGTCAAGGGGATCTGCTGAAGCATGGGATCGATGTCCGTGACCAATTCTTTGAGCCTGCCTGTCTTCGGCTTCCCAGCCCGCCTTGCGCTTGCTCATGAACCAGATGGGGCAGGCGGATCGGTGTTTACAATAGATCTTTGGGTCTCTGCATTCCAGACAATCCTCACATAAGTAGATTTGATGCTTCATGCAGATGTATGGGGTCTCACGATCCGGATGGTTGATACACATTCCCATGATACAGCATTCTCCTTTACCGCCGTCGGATCGGCGAGTTTATTTCTCAGTCGCGATGGACCATAGCATAAAATAGAGCCCACGCAAACAGCATGAAATCATAGAGCAAATGTCAACGCCGGTTTTTATAACATGGTGGGATACGGTGCGGTCACTTAAAGGGGCTTGGTCGGTCAATTAGATTTTTCAAAGCCCGGGTAAGCGTCCGAGCGTTTTGAACACCAATAAAGCGGTTCATCTCTTTACCGTCTTTGTAGAGTATGATGGTGGGAATGCTCTGAATACCGAGATGCATCGCGATGTCTTGGTTTTCATCGATATTTATTTTTTGGACAGTTGCCTTGCCACGGTAGTTCTTTTTCAATGCATCGATGATTGGTTTTTGATTGCGGCAGGGTCCGCACCACGGTGCATCAAAATCAACCATTGTCACGCCGTGCAGGATCGACTGCTCAAATTTTTTCTGAGTAAATCGCCCACTCGCAGCCATTGCTGTTCTCCTGATTCCATTGGTAAACTGAGGGCGGCAACCAGGATTATTGCCGCCCTCTCCGACAATTGAAGCACCCGCATGGATGCGGCAGTTAACCGCCAAAATTTCCCCCTCCCAATCCCTGCATGGCCTCTTCCGTGGTTACCCGAAGCGTAGACAGGGAGGCGTTAAAGGCAGCTCGCTCAGTTTGAATATCGTCTATGCAGGTTTCAGGCTTGCAGTTTTCCCGGATCTGATCGATTCGGTCGTCCATTTCTGCAATGAGCATGTGCAGGTCCTCGATGTTGGGCAGAACCCTTGCTTTTTCGCCACCGGGAAGGGCTTCCATTTTACGCGTGATGTCATAGACGATGGCCTTCCAGCCGGTGAGTTCCATTTCCATGGTTTTGCAGCAGTTTAAGGCTTTCATGATCATGACGGCGTCCTCCTTTTAATGTGGTTTGTGTTGTCTTGCTGGCAATGTCCTTAACTTAAGCCAAAAAGCTTTTCCTTGTTTAGTGGAATCAGTTCAAAACAAACGAATTCATTATATAAGAACACAACAACTACAATTAGGTATTATCAACTTTTGTGCCACAACGGTAAAACGATAAAAAACATAGAAAATATTGTAAAACATTAAAAACCTATTGGTTACGTAGTTATTTGCTCAAGGATTCAGTTCCTTTAAATATCCACATGGGGTGTAAAAGAAAATTGGCACCGTTACTTCCAGACAGAAATGCTTTGGGTTAACGTTAGGTAACGTTTGTACGGTGATCCTTTCGGTGAAGAATCCCCGCGGCTTGCCGCGGGGATTCTTCACTTGGATCGTGGTCGTGAAACCATTCATTCTCTTATCCACAAGTTCCACATCCATCGGCGCTTTTTGTGGTATTCAAGCTTCCTGCGACATGAAACCCCACAGGGGTGAAATCGATATTAATCGGTTTGGCCATAGCAAGCAGATCCTTGTCGACGATGTATTGAAAGCCATCGACGATTAACCGTTCATCCGTATCTTTTGGCTCATCCAGAGCCAACGCCAGCGATGGCGGTCCTCAGCCGCCGGCGTTATAAAAAATACGCAGGGGGGTGATGGCATTGTCCTGAAAATATTCTGTGCGTTTGGCCGTTGCCGATTCTGTTACACTAAGCATAGGGGGTTTCTCCTTTAAATGAAGCTTTCATGGTTTTTGCCGGCTGATCTCATCGGCTTTTCAGACATTTCCTTTTCATGCCCTGTTCGATGGGTTGCCATAGGCCCTTTCTCGGGAAGGCGAATGACCGTCACCGGGACATAACTCAGACGAATGACATCGCTGGCCGTGCTGCCGATGCTGCAGGCGTATTGGACCGCATGGCGGGCCGTATCGGAAAGATCGGTTGCATACAGGATCTTCTGAATCGACGGAACCATCGGCTTTTCCACCGTCGATAGTCGGCGGGGAAGTTTGGTGACCGTGGCAAGCTTTTCAGGGGCGAGCCGATTGACCTGCGGCAGGGGCAGTTTTTGGGCATCGTCGAAGATTTTTCCGACTAAACGGACATACCAGGCGGCCGTCTGGATCTGGATTACATAGGCCAGGGCGACCAGCAGAGCGATGGTGAGTCCTTGTTTGCCAAAGGCGGTCATGGCGATGGCCAGGGCGATGGACAGATCACGCATGACCACCCCGAAAACCATGGCGATGGCATCCTCGCGCTTGAAGAATAGCCGCCCGGCAACAGAGAGCAACCCGTAGGTAACCAGATAAAAAACCGCCAGGGGAACCAGGATGGTGAGAATATCAGCCGGGTTGGCGATGATGCTTTTGGCTTTCAGCGACATGGCCACGAAGGCGATCAGGATGACACCCAGGGCTGAAAATGGGGGAAACTTGGGTTTGATGCGATCGTTCCAGGTCTGGTGGCCGACGTTTTTAATGGCCAGGGTCTGGGTCAGCAGGCCTGCGAAAAGCGGTGCAAAGACAAACAGGGCGATCTGCTTGAACATGTGAAGCATATCCACATCGATGGTGGCGCCCATGAAGACCTTGGTATATATCGGTGCCGCCAGCGCACCGAGCACCAACCCGAAGACAACCATTTTGATGGCGGCTTCCTTGTTGCCCCGGGCGAAGCCGGTCCAGGAGATGGTCATGCCTGACGTGGGCAACACGCCGATGAGAAACAGCCCGACGGCCCACAGGCCATATTTTTCCGGGCCGCCGGCGAAAAACAGTCGGCCGGTATAAAAGGCCAGCAACGGTACGAGGACGAAGTTGATGATCTGCGTGGTAATTTGGAGTTTATAGTCCTGGCCTTTAAAGATGGTTTTTACATTCAGGGTCACCATCATGGGATAAACCATGATGAAGGTCACCGGGATGATTAACTGCTTGAGGGGACGGGCATCAAAGAAATACCCGTAAAGCAAGCCGATGGTCATGGATATGGGAATTGACCACACCAGATTTTTCTGCAGAAACGATAGCACACGCCACATACTAAACTCCTTTTAAAATAGAATAATATTGTGATTGATGTCCTAAGGCATACCGGGAGATTATCAATATTCATGCCATGGTGATACGGCAGGTTGAGTTTTATAAATTATTTAGTAAAACGGTTGGTTGAAAACAATGACAGGCGAGAAGTGAGGGCAGGATCGAAAATCGAGGCTGTTTTTAGCGTTACTTTTCTTTAAACGGGCCGAAAGTAACGCAACGGTAACGGTGTTGTCGTCTAACGATGTTGACGGTACAACACCCTTTGGTCGTCTTGTTTCAAATAATGGGGGGGCGGTCTTTTGGCCAAGGGGTCACGGGAACTGCACGGCTACATTTTCTTGAGTAATTGGTTGGCGGCGGTGAGCAACGGATCCCATACCGGTCCAAAGGGCGGTGCATAGGCCAGATCGGTTTGAGAAAATGATGCCACCGACATTGCCGCGTGCAAAGCCACGGCGGCGGCATTGATGCGGTGGGCGACCCCTTCGTGGCCGACCATTTGGGCGCCCAGCAGCCTCCCACTTTTTATGTCACCAAGCAAATTCACCCAAATCGTTTCGGCCCCGGGGTGGGCATGGGCGCGGGATCGGCTCTTGATCGTTACATCCACCGGCTCAAATCCGTATTGCTGCGATTCTTTATGTGACAGTCCGGTGCGGGCCACTTCCAGGTTAAATACCTTGAATACGGCCGTGCCGGCAACACCCTCAAGCTGTGTTTCTTTGCCGCAGACATTGTCCGCCACGGCCCACCCGGCCCGGTTGGCACGCAGCGCCAGTGGAATCCAGATCTTTTGGCCGGTGACCACGTGATAGGCGTCCGCACAATCACCCGCCGCATAAACCGCCTCGTTCGAGGTTTGCAACTGGTGGTTTACGGCGATGGCGTTGCCGACCCCCGTCTCAATGCCTGCATCGGCGGCCAGTTCGCTGTTCGGTTCGATGCCGATAGCAACCAGCACCATATCTGCCGGAAGGGTCCGGTCATTGCAGACGATGTGAAGCTGGTCGGCGGTTTTGTCGATCCCTTTTATTTCACAGCCGAGGTGCAACCGGACCTGGTTGGCGTCCAGTTCCCGCTTGACTTCTGCGGCCAGTTCACGCGGCATCCATGGCAACAGGTCTGGGCCGGGTTTGACCATCTCGACCTCGATGCCTCTGGCCAGAAGCGCTTCAGCCATTTCCAACCCGACATATCCCATGCCGATAATGACTGCTTTTTTGACGTGGTTGTCTTTGACATGGTCTTTGATGCGTCTGCCATCGGCAAGGCTTTTCAAGGCCACCACACCGGGTTGATCGAATCCGGGCAGATCCGGAAGGATCGGCCGCCCACCCGTGGCGATTAACAAGCGGTCATAAAAAAACCGAAACGACTCGTTATTGTCTATTGTCCCGGTGACAGAGCAATTTTTTACGTCGATGGCTTCAGCGCAACAGCCGGTAAACAGATCAATTCCCTGCTTGCTGCGAAACACGTCGGCAGTCCTGACCACGAGATCGTTGATGTCACGTGCTGAATCCGCAATGTTATAGGGCATGCCGCAGGCGCTGTAGGAGACGTCTTCGGTTTTTTCCAAAACGATGACCTCCATCTCCGGCCTGATTCTTTTGGCCCGGCTGGCGGCACTCATGCCGGCTGCATCTCCTCCGATGATCACGAATTTCATAATTCACCATTGGTCGTTACCAGAATTTCCGGCGGCTGGATCAGGTTGCGTTTGACGGTGCACATCTGCGCCGCACGGATCACGGCTTTGCGATATTTTTGTGGAAAATCAGGCGGCAAATGGATATCGATATTGATCTTTTCCATCAGATGGGATGTTTCGTTTCTTTCAAAATGAAGGGTCATGGTAATATCGTTGGTGGGAATGTCGCGGCTTTCACAGAAATAGACGATATACACCCCGGCGCACGTGCCGATGGATGAAAGAAACAGATCATAGGGTTCAGGTGCGGAGTCATCGCCGCCTTCGCTTTTCGGTTGATCCGTTTTTACGGTGAAGCCTTTGTAGGTGGAGTTCACGCGTTTGTCGCCTGGAAAATTGATCATCATCTCCATTAATGCATCTCCATTTTTATATCGCGTTTAACATGAATTGCTGGTTCAGCCCATTCGCAGCCTAAGGTTTAATTCCTAATGCCGGCCGGGTCAAGATGGCTATCAAGGGGACAAAGGCCGTAAAAGTGGTTCATTGCATCGGATCGCGATATGATACCAACAAGTTGCCCACTTTCTACTACCGGCAATCGCCCGATATCGTGCTTTACCATGAGGTGGGTCGCTACCGCCGGGTTTTTCCACGGTTCGATCGTATGAACCGGGCTGCTCATGAATGCCTTTACCGGTAGCTGGTGTTGATTTTTTCTTTTCAGTCGCCTTAAATCCCGAAGTGAGATTACCCCCAACATTTGACCTTGTTTGACCACCGGTGCGCCATGAAACGCGCGATTTCTAAGGGCAATAGCGGCGGCTCCCATGGTGCTTTCCGGTGACACGGTAAAAACGGGAGTGGTCATTAAATCCCTAACCTTTCCAGAGGTATGACCTTTGCCGCTGATCAAGATCCGAATCCAGGCTGCCAACACACCGGGATTGATGGCTTTGGCCATGGTGGATCCGGCGCCAGGGTGGCCGCCGCCACCCATGCAGCGCATCATTGCACCGACATTGATTGAATCGGCGATGCTGCGTCCGATGACCAGGCATCGGTTGCCGGATACTGAAAAGATACCGAATGCCGCATCTACATTCAATATCTGACGGATCGTCTGCACAAGGACTGCCAGGTTCTCAACATATCCGTCGACCCTTATCTGGATGATACTGACCCACGACCCGTTTAGATTCGATATTTCGGTTTTTTGGAGCATCCCGAACAGCAGATCCTTTTGTTTTCGGTCATAGGCGGGGTTGACAAATGCGGAAAGGATCTTCAGATCTGCTCCTGCTTCAAGAAGATAGGCGGCAGCATGCGCGTCTTCGGCAGTTGTGGAGGTAAAGGTCAGGTTGCCTGTATCTTCGTAGAGCCCCGCCAGAAAAAGGCTGGCATGGATCGGAGATATGGTTTTCCCTTGTGCTTTCAAGTCCCGCAGCATCAAGGTGATCGCCGCACCGACGGTCTGGCGGCATTGCCAGACTGGCTGGATATCACCATCGTTCTCATGGTGATCGTACAGATAGATCTCAAGTCCTTTTTTATCTTCCAGCGCCTGAAACCCATCCAGGCGATGCCAAGCGTTGGTGTCTACCACAATCAGACGGGTAACGTGATGGAGGTCAACATCCGTTGGATGTAAGAATGGAAAATGGTCTTTGTGCAAGGAAAGAAACGATCGGACGTTCGGATTCAGTGTTTTTGGCAGGCAGGCAACTGCTTTTGGAAATAGAAGTGTGGCCGCCACAACACAAGCCAATGCGTCAAAATCTGTTCCCTTGTGTGTGGTCACGATCTCCATGGGGCGGCCATCATAAACAGTGGGCGGATGCAACGTTCAAAAATTGGTAAAATACCGATTGAACAGGGGGCGTTGGCGCGACGTCTTTCCAAGGGCGGATGCTTCGTGACCGGGCGTTGTGACAACATCCACCACCGGGCAAGCTGCGTTAATCGCCGTCTGGATGCGTCTCTCCGTAGGGAATCTTTTCTCCCGGACGCCAAGTCGAAAAGGCATTCTCCGTGACCCCATATCCAGGTTTTATTTTTTCTTTGAGCCAGACGATGCGCGTGTCGCACTCCCACACCTTTTTTTTACCTAACCGGGCCATTCGTTTTTTCAATGCACGTTCAGCGGTTTCCCTGGATTTGTGCATGGAAAGCACCCTTTTGAAGGGCTTGTCCAATTCATGGGTGTCATAGATTAATGCAAACATATGCCACCTCCTCGGGTTAGGGGTTGTCCCTAAAAGTAATGCACATTGAATGCCAATCATCTGCCAAAGTTGTTCGTCAGCAGGTTGGTCTTTTTGCGCTGTGGACTTTTGTCTTTACCCATGCCACGGGTTGCTATTATTGAAAGAGTAACGAATGGTAACGTTTTTAACGCACTTGTAACGCAGTGTGCCGAACAGGAGCAATTCATAAACAATAAAAGTCACGAGATCTGGAATGTTCGATTCATCAACCGGATTATCGATTCCATGGCCGGATGGTCGTTCCAACGATACCGCTCGCTGTTTTGTGCCCGCTTTCACTTTCCCTGTCGAAGGGATTCCGTTCGATCTAACCTCGTTTCCTTTTGGAGACAGGCACCTTCCTTGCATATAATCACCGTATCCCGGTTCTGAAAAAGATGATCCTGCCGATGATGAACCGGTGACAGTTCTATACATGACTCAAGATGGTATTTCATTCAGCGGCTGGCAGCCGGGCTGCCTCGCTGATCAGGTTCCCTCGGTTTTTATATTTCTCGCTGTCGCGCTTTCGAGTCATCAATGGGCCAATCTCAGAAATATATAGAACAAAGCTGCCATGACGTCTTTGACAGTATCGAGGAGGGTGTTTTTACCGTCGATCTGAAATATCGGATTACGTCGTTTAATCGGGCGGCGGAAAAAATTACTGGGGTTTCCAGAAAAGAGGCCATCGGTCGGCCATGCGCGCAGGTATTCAACACCAATATCTGTCAATCCAATTGTGCCCTTCGCAAAGCCCTGGAGAATAACCAACCGGTTTTCAATTTGCCGGCATACATGATCCGCTCGGATTCAAAGCGTATTCCCGTTGCGCTCAATGCCACGGTGTTGAGGGATCATAAGGGCCAAATGATCGGTGGCGTCGAGACCTTCCGGGATTTATCCAGCCTGAGCAAACTGCGAAAATCTTTTTACAGGCACCACTTTTTTGAAAATATGGTGAGCAAAGATCAAAAGATGCTCGAAATTTTTTCGACACTTAAGCTAATTGCCGACAGCGACTGCATCGTTTTGATCGAGGGGGCAACCGGTACCGGAAAAGAACTGCTTGCCAAGGCCGTTCACAATAACAGCCCAAAAAAAAATGGGCCGTTTGTACCGGTTAATTGCGGGGCCCTGCCCGATACGCTCATCGAATCAGAGCTTTTCGGATACAAGGCCGGGGCATTTACGGACGCCAAAAGCGACAAGCCCGGGCGTTTCGAGCGCGCCCAGAACGGGACTATTTTTCTCGATGAGATCGGGGATATCCCGCATGCTCTGCAGGTTCGTTTATTGCGCGTTTTAGAGGATGGGAGTTATGAACCCTTGGGGGCTGTCAAATCCGCCACGACCAATGCCCGGGTCGTCGTTGCTTCCCATCGCCGTCTGGACAAACTGGTTGAAGAAAAAAAATTCAGAGAAGACCTTTATTATCGGGTTAATGTTATAAAATTTTCCCTGCCGAAACTCGTTAACCGAAAAGAGGATATTCCCCTGTTGGTGGACCATTTCATCGATCGATTCGGTCAAAAAAACAAGAAAAAGATTATTGGCCTTACCCATGAGGCGATGGCGGCATTGATGCTCTATGACTGGCCCGGCAACATCCGGGAGCTTGAGCATGCCATCGAACACGCGTTTCTTCTCTGCAAGGAAGAACTGATCGGGTTACGGCATTTGCCCAATAAACTGCTGACAGAAATTAATGCGGCTTTTGCCAATAACCCAAGGACGTTGAAGGATATAGAAAAAAACGCCATTCTCAATGCCCTGCGGCGGAACAACGGGAAAAAACTGGTTACCGCGCGCGAGCTTGGAATCAACAAAAACACCCTACGCCGCAAGCTCGTCGGATACGGTATCGAGGGGAAGGTGCAAAGGATAACGTATGACGAAAAAAATCGAACCCATGGAAAAGAGAGCGTTAACCGTTCTGGGCCCGGACGATGTCTTCCGGTTTGAATGCCACCAGGGCCTGGATTGTTTCACGCGATGCTGCCGGGATATCACCATCTTTCTGACCCCGTATGATGTCCTTCGGATGAAAAATGCACTGGGCTTCTCCTCCGGAGACTTTTTAACCACGTATACGGTGACCATGATCGGCGACACAGGCCTTCCGGTGGTCGTTTTAAAAATGCGCGAGGACGACGAGAAACGCTGCCCGTTTCTCACAAGCAGCGGATGCACCCTTTATCCGGACCGCCCCTGGGCCTGTCGCATATACCCCTTGCAGCCCGAAAGCACCACCCTTACTGAAAAGGCCGGCAAGGCATATTATTCGGTGATGGACGTTCCCTTTTGTCGCGGACTTCTGTCGGGCAGGATTGTGTCGCTGTTCGATTGGATCGAGGAACAGGGTATCCCCGTCTACCATGAAATGGAGGCGCTGTTTAAGAAGATTACCACCAACGAACGCCTGACGAAAGAGAAGATCACGAATAAGAATATCCAGGAAATGGTTTACATGGCCTGCTATGATCTGGATCGGTTCCGACGGTTTGTGCTGGAAAGTACCTTTCTGGAACGCTTCGAAATTGGGCCGGAAGCGGTTGACCAGATCCAGACGGACGATGTGGCCCTCTTCCGGTTTGCCATCCAATGGCTTGAATACGGTCTTCTCGCCCAGCATGTACTCAAGGTCAAACCGGAAGCCATGGCGGCAAAAAAGCAGGAACTGGGGATTGAATGATCGAGACATCTGAAATACAGCCTGTGCCGGGCAGAAAATTTCGCTTCGCCTGTCACAACGCGTTGCCCTGTTTTACGAGATGCTGCACGGACCTTGAGCTGGTGCTGACACCCTATGATATCATTCGTCTGAAGAACCGGTTGCATCTTTCCTCGGGGGCATTTCTTGACCAACACACCACCGTCTCCGCCGATCGGATTTCCGGACTTCCAGTGGTTAAACTCAAGATGCAGGACGATGAAACACGGCGGTGTCCATTTGTGAATCCAACAGGCTGTGTCATCTATGCGGATCGACCCGGTGCCTGCCGTCTTTATCCCCTGGGCCGCGCCGCCTCGAAGCTTTCCAAAAGCCGTTCGGGGGAATATTACTTTACGGTCAAAGAAGCGCACTGCCTCGGGTGGAAGGAAGAAAAAGAGTGGACCATTCAAGCGTGGCTGACGGACCAGGGGCTGGATGAATACAATACCATGAACGACAGCTTCATGGATATCGTCACCGGGCGACCGCCGAAAACCCTTAGAAAGCTCAGCAACGCGCAGATAAAGATGGTTTACATGGCCTGCTACGACCTGGATGCGTTCCGGCGCTTTGTCTTTGAAAGCTCTTTTTTGGATCGGTTTGATATCGAAGAAAGGATACAACGCCGCATCCGGACGGACGATGCAGAACTGACAGCGATTGCCTATCGATGGCTCAACTTTTCCCTGTTCGGGGAAATGACCCTTCAGCTCAACCGTCGTCTGCGATAATATCATCTTTCAGGGCGTCAACGGACCAAACCGGCAGGGGTGCAAAGGTACCGCTATCCGGGTTCAGGCGGCAGCGATACGATGCCCGTGTGGCTTGTTTTTCCCATAACCGTTGCCATCCCTGAACATAGTAAGGGCAATCGTCGTTAAAGCAGACATAAAAGAATTCATTGGGCCAGGTGGAGGCCAGGGGAACCCGCCATTTTTTCATCTCCCGGTCGCAGTGGGGACAGTGCGGGACATTCTGATCGGTCATCGCTTTATCTCGTTTCTTTAATCATTCATACC
This sequence comes from uncultured delta proteobacterium, assembly GCA_963716825.1. Lineage (GTDB taxonomy): Bacteria > Desulfobacterota > Desulfobacteria > Desulfobacterales > Desulfosarcinaceae > Desulfosarcina. The sequence goes on along the minus strand of CAVQUU010000018.1, from coordinate 21,946 downwards.
CATCCGGTTTGTCCGGGTTCGGATGAGCCAAATCAACCTGTCATAGGAAAAAAAGGGGGGCACATGACCCAGATCGTTGAAAAAGGAAACATTCCCCGCGATTACTATGAAGCGACCCTGGAAAACGGCTCGCTGGTGATGAAGCCCTATTGTGCATGCGGTAACAGCCTTAATGACGATTATCATTGCGAGAAGTGCCGGAGAGAATGCCGCTGCTACCTGATTATCTGTCAGGATGAAGCGACCCTGGATCGGGTTCGGCATTACATCCGGAAATCTTCCCAATTTTCAGGTTTTAAAGCCAAGCTTGCCGGGGAACGTTAATGGCCGTCGGATTCGCGAAAACAAAGGTCGCGTCAAGCAGCAATCGGTTACGACGGTTTTCCCAGATCCCTGAGCCGCCGGATGGCTGCTTCGATCATCTGTTCCCTCCCGATTTTTTCGCTTGCGGCCTCCATTGCCGACAGCACTTCGACGTTCTCGAATTTTCCCAGCGCATCACCGGCCCAATTGACGATGTGAGGGCTCTCATGGGTCAGAAGGACCAACAATAATTCATACGCGGCCGGTGTCTGAAGATTTCCAAGAACCGATACGATACCGGTTTTAATCGGGTCGAATTCTTTATCTCTTGAAAACGCTGCCTGTATCTCTGGCATGACGCGAGCCCCCCGTTTTTCCAGATAATGGAGGCTGGCCCCGGAAGCATAGTCAAACCCGAACATGGAGATATCAATTAGGGCGCGGGTGGCCGTGGCGGTTGGGTAGACCGATAGAATTTCAGGAACAAAAAGACCTGCCCACGAGTATTTGCCGGCCAGAGGGAGAAGGTACGGGATCACCTCGGGTCCGATGGTCTTGAGATTTTCCAGGGGCGCTTTCAAGGCGTTGCGTCGCTGATCGGAGCCCTGTTCCCGATTTTTAGGAAACCGGTTTATATCATCCATGGTTTTAAGGGCTTTGACTAGCTCGATGATCCCAGCATTTTCATACAACGGCCGCAGGGCATGATATTCTTTTGACTTCAAGGCGACCCAGTGTTTCTGAAGCCAGGTCAGCGGCGGATAGTAATAAGACAAGGCCGGTTGGTCGATCTCTGAATCCCGGTACCGTCCCTGCTCGATAAAGTAGGCTTTTTCCGATTCGGCAACAGTCAACCGGTGCCGGCAGATATCGATCGCTGCCTTGAATTTGCCGGTATATAGATGACCGGTCGCCACGATATCGTGGAGTCTGTCCTCATTCGGATACCGGATGATCAACGTTGAGGCCCGTTCGATCGCTTCGGTATATTGGCCGGAATGCAACAGGGTGAACGCTTTTTCGATACCTTTGATCAGCTGGGCTTGCTCTGCTTTTCGTGCCGAGCGCGTTTTGGCTTTGGCGGTCTGTTCAGCATGTCCGGCCACCGTCTGCTGACCCAGACAGCAATGCTTGTATTTTTTCCCCGAGCCGCATGGGCAAGGGGCGTTTCTGCCGATTTTTCTTGGCGGTGCATCCGTCGCCCTGGCCCGTTCACGTTCAACCTGTACCAACAGATCATCCCGGGTCCGCAAAAGGAGTTCTTTGGCGATGCCAGCCTTTCGGGCAATCGCATCCGGATTCCCTCCCTGAAGGAGTTCCAAAACGGGTTCGAGATCCGCTTCGGACATGGCATCGAATTTCACGCTGTTATCATCGATCATGGATGGTCTCTTTCAGTGAATGATGGTTAAAACCTAAACCCTCTCGAAAAATTCGATGCACGCCCGGGCAAAGCCGGCAGCGTAAGCCTGAAAATCGAAACCCTTGTCCCCCATGTGTCGATTCAGGATCTCGGCGCGATAAAGATCCCAATTCGTCGGAATCCCTCCGGCCCGGTAAACGGCCGCCAATTCATCATAGTCCGCTTCATGCCTGGCGAACCCGGTGCCCTTCTGGTAGCCCCGGTCGAACCAGTTTGCAGTCTCGCCATTGTGTAACTTTCCGGTCATGTTCAGTCCCTCCGGAATACGGATCGGATATCCTCGATGGTTTCCAAATGCCCGACCTGAAGCAATCTATGGCCGGCTGCCAAAAGATGTACCCCAGACGAACGACAGCCGCGCGAGAGGACCAGGCTCTTGCGGCTGCCGCAGGAGGATACCTGTATGGCATTGCCCAGGTATCTTTTCAGGGCGGAATTAATATCAACAGCGCCTTCACTGGACATTGGCGTTCTGATGCGCCAGCATCCGGAAATCACCAGGGTTCAGGATCTGTATCCCGTTTTTATTGAACCTCAATAATCGATAAGATCCGATTTCTTCTTGTTGTTCAACGATCTCATCGCAGAGTTTTACCAGATCCGGAACTGCTTCTACATGGGTTTCAACAGTGGCGCGAACCAGGGACATGTTCGGACGGGCCGACCCTTTTTGATAGCCGGCCAAAATCACTTCCGCCATCCGGCCTTCGCTGATTGGTGCGGGAAAAACCGCCACGTAGATCTCCGTCACCCGTTCAACCATTTTCTCGTGCCTGTCCGGGCCCAGCATTTTTAACTCCTTTAATGTGGGTCTGACGATCTGAAATCACCCGTAATCAAGAGCGTTACCGCCCCGGGCACCTGATATTGGTCCCGGGGGCAGCGCACGTGGCCTACATACCAACGACTTCTTTAATTTCCACCTGGTGTATGATGGGGCGGGTGAGCATGGTGAATTCATCCTTTTCTGCATCGTAGACGGAGTTGACAAACACCTTGCCCCATTTGTCCTCGTCCATTTTTTTGAAATCCGACCGATAGTAATAACCCGGCCAGCGGGTTTCCTCGCGGTACAATTTGTGACGGGTATGGGCCTCGGCGATCTGGACCCGGTGAACGTTTTCCCAGCAGCGCATCAGTTCATGGAGGTTTCGTGCGGCAAGTTTGGACAGATCCTCTTTAAGCAGCTTGAGCAGATCCAGGGCGATATTCAGCGTAATCGCGCTGCAGTTATACTGGGAACCCCAACCGGCCACATATTCATCCATGATCTTGTTGAGGCGGAAGATGGCCATCTTGGGAGTAATATAATTTGGATTGACCTCTTCCACCGGCAGGTCATACTTCTTGTTGGTCGTCCCCAGCGTGGTGTAGGCTTTATGTTTTTCATAGTGGTTGAGCGGCACTACGATCTGTTGCTTGAGTTTCTCCACCGCGGCCTCGTCGAATTCAGGCATATCGGGGTTGTCCACACAGTATTTTACTGCCGCTTTGGCCGCAATCCGCCCTTCGGTAAACGATCCTGAAGAGAATTTATGGCTCGACACGCCGACCCCGTCCCCGGCCGCAAAAAGGCCCTTGACCGTTGTCATCCGGTTATAGCCCCAGAAATACTCATTTTTGGAGGCATCGGTCTGAATGTCTTCAGGACCGCTGGTCCATGCCCCGGAGGCGCCGGAGTGGGAGCCGATAAAGTAAGGTTCGGAAGGCATGATCTCCGATGGGCCTTCTTCAGGAAAGACATCCTTTGCCGCCCAGAGAACCGCCTGGCTGATGGTCATGTCGAGAAAATCCTCCCACGCCTCGGCCTCCAGCTTCTTGAGTTCTTTTTTGTAAGCTTTTTCGTCCGGTGCCTTTTCGGCAATTTTGGCTATGGCCTTGTCCGTATGGATAAAGATGGGCCCATCTCCTTTCTGATACATTTCAATCATCATCAGGTGGTTCCGGAGACAGGTGGGAATCGGTTTTACTTCGCCATAGGGGGGCCAGTTGTGAAGTTCGCCACCCTTCGGCCAACCCTTCGGCCATGTAATTGAATCCGGTGGCCGAGGTTGCCGAGGCTTTGAACAGGAGGAACCATGCCCCAACCGGACCGTAGCCGTCCTTGAATCGTCCCGGAATAAAGACGACTTCCTGGGAGGTCATCTCGGCGCCGGCCGTGGTGGTCAGATAAGAACTCGATCCGGCGTTCCACGGCGGATACCAGGCCCTGCCGAGACCTTCACCGGTGGACCGCGGCTTGAAAACGTGAACGGCGCCGCCGGCGCTGACAATGCACGCCTTAAATTTGAACACATAGATTTCAGGATCCCTCACACTGAAGCCAATGGCCCCCGCCACCTTGTTTTTATCGTTCTTGTCCAGCAGCAGACGAGCGATGAAGACCCGTTCAATGAGGTTATCAATGCCGACCGCATTCTTGCCGGCTTCGGCCACGATGGCCTTGTAGGATTCACCATTGATCATCAACTGCCAGCGGCCTTCATGGACATAGTTCCCGTCCGGGTCCGTCCAGATCGGGAGTCCGAATTTTTCGAACATGTGGACCGATCCGTTGACGTGCCTGGATATATCCATAACCAGGTCGTCCCGGCAAAGGCCCATGAGGTCCTGGCGGACATAGCTGAGGTAATCGACTGGGGTGTTTTCACCCTGGTACTGATTGATGGCCGAAAGGCCCATGCCCACGGCCCCGCTTCGCTCCATGGCAGCCTTGTCGACCACGGTGATTTTAACATTGTTTTCTTTGGCCCAGTGGGCGCCTTCTACGCATGCCCCGGCGCCAGCCATCCCTGGACCGATAATCAAAAGATCGGTGGTTACCTCGACGGTCTTGAATTCCTGCATAGTCATCACCCCCCTTAGTCTCCGAGTGTCCAGAGTTTATCGGCTTTCAACGATGCCGGTTCCGTAAACAGGAGCTGATCTTCCAGCGTGCCCGGTCCTATGCCGAAGCCGCCGTCCGGTTTGGCCTCGCCTTCCGTCGTGGTCCTGATGGGGAATTTGAACCGCTTGATCGTCCCGCCCCTGAATTTGACGGTCCACATGATGTCTTCGGATCCCCGCATGGGGACAACGCTGGCGCCCAGTGGCGTAAAATCAGCGTACCCCCGGACTTCGATCGCCTGGGTCGGACAGATTTTGACGCAGTTGTAGCACTCCCAGCACATATCCGGCTCGCAGTTGTACGCTTTCATCCGGTCCGCATCCAGCACCATCAGATCATTGGGGCAGATGTACATACATGCAGTTTTGTCCCCGCCCTTACACCCGTCACATTTTTCATCGATGACAAAACTTGGCATTTTTTCCTCCTTTAGTTTTGAAAGTGCGTGCCCATCGCCTTTTAGACTTAAAGTCGAAAAAAAATGGCATCACCTCCTTATAAAAAATGACGTCTGAAATTGAACGTATCACGCCGTTTTGGAAATACTCTCAAGACATCTGATGTTCGCTGTTGTGTTCAGCCCACAAATTGGTATCCGTCCAGAAGCGGATTTTTCGCGTGCGTTCAGGGCAAACGACGGATCTAAACGAGAAGTGGGAAACTCACTGTAGTGGTCTAACAGCAACATAAGTGCCAAGTGGTAACGTTTTGCCGTTCCAAAGATAATGCCCTGATAAATAACTTAAAACTAAATGATTTGGTTTCCTGATGCCCGCCATTGACCTTGAAGGCAGGCTACAAAATTAGGATTGAAAAAGGGGGAACGGCTTCATTTTTGACCCTCCTTGTCACGGCTAACCCAATTGATCTCCATTCAACCCGGATGGGTTGCTGCCGGTCATCATTTAAAGCGATGCTCGTTGTTTTTGCGCAGCCCGGGTGCTCAACTGATTCAAACCTAACCGTTTAAAAATGGGTAACTGCAATAGCGTCAGCGATGGAACAAAATGAAAATAGCGATTCCGGCCAATCCAACGGATCTTGGGGCCAGCGTCGAGAACCGGTTGGGCACAGCCTTTGTTTGTTGGTCATCGATCGTGAAGACATGTCTTTCGAGGCCGTGGCTGGACCCTCGGCAACCGCCGGGCTGGGGGCTGGTATTGTGAGGCGATTCCCATGATAACGGGAATGGGTGCAACGATCATTTTAGCCGGATTTATCGCGCCCTATATTGCTTTGGCGCCTGGAAAACAAGGGATCGCGGTAATCACGCCAGTCGGTGGTAGCGTAATGGAGGCCTTTGAAAAAGATCGTCAGGGTGTGCTTTCCCGATTAACGGGCAACCCCCGACAGCCCGACGTGAACGTTTCCTCATTGGATTAAGGCAACCATCACTGCCGTGGTGATCAAACAACTGTATTTCAGGGTCTTTTTTATCTTCAAATTGATCCAATCCACCCAAGCGGGACCAACGGTTGGTGTCCACAACGATTAGACGCGTAAAGCGATTGACATCGATGTCTTCTGGTCGGGATACGTTAAACAGATTTTTGTGCGGTGAGATGAATGACCTGACGTTCGGGTTTTGCGGTTCAGGAAGAACACAAACCGATCCAGGATAGAGTTGATGGGCCGCCACGACTTGATGCCAGGGCATCAAAATCGGTTCCCTTGTGCCTTGCTACGATCTCCATGGACGGATCCTTGCAAACGGCGAGCTGTCGTAATCTTCAGCCGGTGATAGCCAAGGGCATGGTGTTAGCGTCATGGAGCGGCGGACGGCCTGGGTGCCCCAGCCGGACACGCCGCGCCACCAATCTTCCCCCCCCCCGGGAAACGATGTCAATCCATGTCCGCATGCGTTTCTCCATAGGGAATCTTTTCGCCCGGCTTCCAGGTTGAAAAGTCTTGGTCGATCAGCACATCTTCACGCTTTACCTTTCGTTTAACCCAGACAATGCGAGTGTCACATTCTTCCACCGTTTTTCCCAACCGTTTCTTGCGTTCTTCCAGAGCGTTTTCGGCGGTTTCCCGGCTTTTGTGAACGGAAATCACTCTTTTTTGAGGTTTGTCCAATTCGTGGGTGTCAAAGATCAATGCAAACATGTGGCACCTCTTCAGTTTAGGGTTTGGTTAGTTTATGTTTTCTGCATTTATAGTGCCGTTTGAGTTGAAAACCTTTTGCCTATTCTGAAGGCGAGATTATTTTGTTGGGATTCTATCAATAGTCATGGGGGAGGCCTTTCACATGAAGGCTCAAATGATCCCGATCCTCAAGGTCTTCCAGCCAGCCGTAATTGGCGTCTTGTTTGACGTCCAGGTCTTGAATATATGGCTTGATGTCTAAAAGCGGGGTCCCGTCGAAAACGTCGAGCCCTGATGTATAGAGCTCATTTTCTTCTATACGCTTAAGGCGAACGACGCTCAGCCCGACTCTGTTGGGCCGCTTGTCTGTAAACGCGAACGGGTGAAATTAGATTCGATGCTTGTGGTTGGATCAACCCAATGCTTTCTTTTCATCATGAGCGCCAAGAATCATGCCAAGATAAATTTTTGATTGTCTTTGCATAATACGATTTTTCTTGACCAAATACGAAGTTGTTTCTAAAAAGTAACGAATAGTAACGTTTCGTAACGCAAGATCAGTTTTGAAAGAGAGCTTCCCATGACCGACAAGATCCATGAGATCTGGAATGTGCGTTTCGTCAACCGGATCATCGACTCCATGGCCGACGGGGTGTTCACCATGGATGCCAGTGGGCGTATTTCATCCTGGAATCCTTCCATGGAGCGGATCAGCGGGTATACCGCCAAGGAGGCCTTGGGGAAAACCTGCCAGTTGCTCCAGTGCAGTCGTTGTTTTGGCAAGAATTGCCCGGCCAGCGTTGAAAAATGCCGGATCGTTGAAAAAGGGCAGTCGGAAGCCAAGGAGTGCCATGTGCGGCATAAGGATGGCCATGATGTGTCGGTGATCAAAAATGCCAGCGTCGTTAAAAACGAGGACGGCGAGGTCATCGGCATCGTCGAGACGGTTACCGACATGACCGAACTGATGCGGGCGCGAAAAAAGGCTGAAGATGCGGTGTTTCGTTTGGGAGAAGTCCACCGCATGGACAACATCATCGGAAAAAGCCGGGCCATGCAAAAGGTATTCGAGGCGATCCGTGCGGCCGCCGCCAGCGAGGCAACCATCCTGATTCAAGGGGATAGCGGTACCGGCAAAGAACTGGTTGCCGGCGCGATCCATTTCAACAGTGACCGCCGGGAAGGCCCCCTGGTCGCGGTTAACTGCAGCGCCCTGTCCGAAAACCTGCTGGAAAGCGAACTGTTCGGTCACGTCAAGGGCTCTTTTACCGGCGCCAACCGGGATCGCATGGGGCGGTTTGAAGAGGCTTCCGGCGGAACGATCTTTCTGGATGAAATCGGTGAGTTGAGCCCGTATATTCAGGTGAAGCTCTTGCGGGTGCTACAGGAAAGAGAGGTCGAACGGGTGGGCGATTCGCGGAGACGTAAGATCGACATCCGAATTATTACGGCCACACACAAGGATTTATATGCCCGCGTGCGGGAAGGTCTCTTCAGGGAGGATTTGTACTACCGGTTGAAAGTGTTCCCCATCCACTTGCCCCCTTTGCGCGAGCGCAGGGAGGATATTCCGATTCTCGCCGACTATTTCATTAAACGCATGAATAAAAAAACGGGCAAGCCGATCACGGGCCTTTCAACGGCGGCCATGCGTGTGTTCATGGAGCATCCATGGCCGGGAAACGTCCGGGAACTGGAAAATGCCATCGAACATGCCTTTGTGTTATGCAATCGAAAAGAGATCGATGCTATTGATCTTCCTGCTGAAATTCGGCATCCGGATCATTCGGAAGCCTGCTACGATGTACCATACGTAAAGACAAGGCCGCACAAGAAACTGACCCAAGCGACATTGACAGCACTTCTGGAAGAGTGCGACTGGAACAAAGCAGAGGTGGGACGGCGCGTTGGCCTGAGTCGGACAGCCATATGGAAGTATATGAAAAAGTGGGATATTCCTCTTCAACCAGAAGGATAGCCTTTTTTCAACAAAATAGGAAGTGCAGGGTTATAAAGCCTGCCGACCTGGCAAGCCCCTAATGCTTGCCCCGTCAGGTGGGGCAGGACGTGCTACCGATAGCGGATGGATTCGTCCCTCGGGCGATCCATGCAAAAAACCGCTTCAGCAGCCCGGTTTTAACAGGTCGTTTTCGAATCCGGTCTTTTTGAGCGGCGACAGGAAGCGTATGATTCTCACAATTGTTTCTGTTTTTACCTATGGGCGCCATTCACGATTTTCCTTTCATAAAAAAATGACAGCAGAAAGAATGCCAATTCAGGATCGAAAAGGATGCGTCCGTCCCTGAACATCATCGTTACAGGGGAATCTCCGTTAAGGGTACGTTTCCTTTGTCTGTATACTTTGGAATGATACCGCCGACCAGCGGTTCATAAATGCGGTACTCGGTTGCTTCGCCGGTGATGGCGTCGATTTCACTCTGGATCGCGGTTCGTTCTTCGCTGTGAAGCCACGTTTTCCAATCGTCCACGGATCGCCACGTACTTCTAACCAGATATTCGTCATCACCGGTAGGGTCGATGCATTTTAGCGTTTCACCTGAGATATAGCCTGGTTGGGCCAGGGCGAGGGAGCGTAAACGGACGACCAGTGGGGCCAATACAGCTTCTTTTTCCTTGATAAACCGTCGTCTGATCAACACTTGTATAGCCATTGGTACTCCTTTCCATTTTTCTGGGATGACAGTGGGGTACCGGGTTGGCGCTGTATTAATGTCGAAATCCCGTCAGGCCGGCACCCCGGATGCGTTGCTATTCGGATCCTTCCTTTTCCAGTTCGGCGATTCTATGCTGGACGGATTCAAGGGATTGGCGCATGGCGTCGGCATCGGCCCGGAGCATCTCCATTTCATCGGTTTTGCTTACCGGGTACCCGGTGACCATAGGCCTGCGGATAAGGAACTCGGCCGTAGGCCGGCCCGAAGCCGTAGCCACGGCCCCTGCCGTATCCGCGCCTGAATCCCATTCCTCTGCCATAGCCATAACCGCTGCCGTAAGCGGGCAGGTTGGTTGCGGCACCTGCACGTCCGCAGATTCCCCTGCGACCGCCGGTCATGGGACCGGCCCCCATGGGCCGCTTCTGTCTAATCCTGGCATGATACTAACCTCCTTGTTTGGGTTCTGGGTAAAGCGTGGCTTGTTTCAGTATCAACGGTTTTGACCGCCACCGCGACCGCGTCCCGAGCCACCGCCTTGTCCCTGTCCGCGACCGCCACCCCGGCCTTTACCCTGGCCGCCACCGCGACCGCCGCGTCTTCCTCCTTGACCTTGCGGTTGGACCGGTTGGCCATTTTGGCCGCAGGGACCCTGTCCTCTGCCTGATTGTCGACCCTTTCCATCCGGGCCTTTTCCATCTCCTTGGGGCATGTTATTCACCTCCCTTCTTGTTATACGGTATCTGTTCTCGGTTATTTTTTTAGGATATAAAATTGTTCGTGCCGATGATCAGTTTCGCTCCCTTGCCGGCATGATCATGCTATTTCTTTGCCCCCCCATGTGCGCCCCGTCGACCCCGGCCCCGGTGTCTTCTGCCGCCACCGCGCATGGCATAGTTCCCGCCGTCGATTTTCAGGGCTTTACCGGTAACCAGTGCTTCACCGATGATACCGCGGGCCGTGTAAAGAATCCTGCCGTAGGTTTGTCGCGACACCTGCATGAGGTTGGCCGCCGATTCCTGGTCCAGCCGCTCGAAATCGCTCAATCGTATCGCTTCCAGTTCTTCGACAGTCAGCATCACTTCCCCGGTGATCGGCATACCCTGCGGGACAAAGGCGGCGATGGTCGGATAACCGGATACGAATCTTGGTTTTTTGGGTCTCGGCATGGTGTCATCTCTATATAATAGTCATTTGACTATAATTTAATTCCACTTAGAGATGATGTCAAGCAAGTTTTCAATCATTTGACTAAAATATATCTTCCCGGATTTGCCCGGGGCGATTTCATATCAGGTTATGAATAATTTGCTTGAAAGCGGGGTGGGGTTAAGCATCGGCAATCATTGATTTGAAAAAGTCCAGCGTCACCGGGTACGGTATGATGGGTATCTTCACGATCACTGCAATTATAGTCCCAATGCCAGAAGCGTTCCCCCCACACCAAGCCCGAATACAAGATTGAAGGCCTTGATCATAAGGGAATCTTTAAGGCTGTAAGAGAGCATCGGCAGCATACCGTGTCCATCTTGAATAAACGATGTCGTCAGGAGGATGGAAAAGGGAATCAATCCTTTTGCATACATCATGACAAAGATCAGGTGGGGTCCTGATTCAGGGATGAGCCCAAGAATGCGCGCCGATGACCATCACCCATGCCAGGTTGTGTTGAATGAAAACATCCATGTTCCAGGAAGACAGCCCCCAGTCCAGGATTAAAAGCGCGCCAAAACTCCAAAGAAAAACACGGAAAAGGTGTTTTTTTATAATGTGGTGCCAAATATGGTCGTGAAGATAGTGCTCTGAAACCACAGACGAGACGATCAAAGACAAAAGGGAGAGGAAAATAAACGTGATGCGTTTCCAATTCCAGTCCGATGGACCGAGAACCCCGGTTGCAACCATGATCAGGAAAGACAGAATCAAGGCGAGAAGGAGGACTCGGGTAAAAGAAAGCGTTTGAAAATTTTGAACAATCGTTTTTACATGCAGACCCGCTTCCATCCGGCTTATTGTGGAGGGGGCCGGTTCACACTGCTCGCAATGTACTTCCTGGCAGGCTTCACAGGGCGTGAATTTAAATACAATAATGAGTTTGTCGCTGACCCAGGCGAAAATAATACCCAAAAAAAACAGCAGGACAAAAAGGGCCATGGCCGTTAACGGAAACTGCGATAGCATGACGAAGGCTTCATCTCCGGAGGTGGCAATCATTCCTCCCACAATGGCCCCAAAACTGATCATCCCATGCACGTAGAGGCTCACATTCATGAAGGCGCCCAAACACCCGGGCGTCGATCCTAAAAAAGCCGACAGAAAATATTGTCTCCACAAACCCCCTCGCATAAGCGTGGTGATTTGTCTTTTGCTGGCCGTGTCGACAAAATCAACGATCAGCATCATCACAAATACAAAAAAACTGATCATCAGGGCGTGTTTGAAAACAGGTAAAATCTCCATGGTGTTTTCCTCCCCGGAATGATCCCCACACGGAAGGAAACAGGGGCGATCATAACCTGCTGGTATCCAATTTCGCGGATGTCAGCTAGGCTACCCTTGCACGCCGTTGCCGTGAAGCTTTTCGGCTTGCTCGGCAAGCAGCATTTTAAAGCGGTCAAGGCTGACTGGATAGGGGATGATGGGAATGCCCATCCAGTCGGAATAGTCCAGAAAGTCTTCCGGGTGTTCGGCCATATACGTGTCCAGATAACCGATTCCATCCAAAACAACGGCGCCGCCGGAATGCCTGGGAAAGTTTTCGTTGGCCAGCCCCTTGTCCCACCCCTTGAAAACCTTGTGGCGAAACTTGATCCAGCCGGGGGTCATCCACCAGACCTTTTCTCCACTGGCTACTTCGGCGGCAATCCTTTCCCGTTCGGCTTCACTGGCGAGCATGTCCATGCAGTGGGTGGCTTGAATCCGAGCCACACCGGCCCCCTGCTCGGTGATGAGTTGCTGCATGGTACGGGTTGGTTCGTCGGCATTGACGTAGCAAAACTTGCCGCCGTAGACCACCAGGACCTTGCCCGCTTTTTCCCTGGCTTTGGTGATCCGATCGAGCAGTTGACGCTCCAGTTCATGGATGTCTTCGTGAAGTCCCGGTGTCGTGAAAAACAAATGCGCTGTATCCAGAAACCCTTCGGCTCTGAGATGGCTCAGTTCCAGGGTCAGGGTGCCGCAGGAAACGATGGCAATGTCTCTAAAGGATATGTCTGTCATGAAATCCTCCTAGTATTTTAGTGCCAGTCCATATCCGGCATGAACGGCCGTGTAAATGTCCAGGACTTTTTCAGCGTCCCCGATCACCTCAACGGCGGTCACCGCTTGTTCGATGGCCGGTTCCGGCCCGGGCGCGGAAAGCATCCCCGAAGCCAAAATGACCGTCTCAAACGGTTCCAAAACCATGGTTTCGCCATCCTTTTCCACCCCCACCCTGTCCCTTTCGAATGCCTTGACCGTCGTGTGAGGCATCAGGGTCACGTTGTTCATTTGGTCGATGTGCATCAGGGTCAGCTTCTTGGTGATGGTCTCCATCATGCTGCCGATGGGGTCCGTGCGTTTGGTGGCGGTCACATCCAGGCCCTGTGTGCCGAGTTTCTCCGCGATTTCAAGCCCGGTCCGGCCGGCGCCGATCACCAGGATCCGCGGCCCCTTGACCGGTTTCGCGCCGCTGAAGTATTCTAGGGACGTCATGGTGTACTGGCTGTCGAGCCCCTGGATCTCAGGAATTTTCTGATGTGCCCCGGTAGCCCATACCAACAGATCCGGCCGGATGTCAGCGACCAGGTCCCTGTCCACGGCTTTTCCGGTCAGCACAACCTCGGCATTGGCGATTGCGCTGCATGCCAGGTTGTCCAGGCTGTCCTGCATCTTCTGTTTACCCGGTGCCTGCCACGCCAGGTTGAACTGCCCGCCGAGCTGCGTTTCCTTTTCGGCCAGTGTGACGCGGTGCCCGCGTTTGGAAAGATACAGGGCGGCGCTCATTCCGGCCGGCCCGCCACCGGCCACCAGAACATTCATGGGGTGAGCCGATTTTTCCAAGGCCAGCTGCCCGATCTCCGGATTGACGTTGCAACCGATGGGCTCTCCATTTTTGACACGGTGCAGGCATCCCTGCAGGCAGTACCCGCAATATCTCACCTCTTCGGGTTTCCCCGATTGCCACTTCTCGATCAGGTCGGGATCGGCAATCAGGGGGCGGCCCAATGCGACAAGGTTGGCCAGACCTTCATCGATCACCTGGATCGCGCGATCCAGGCGACCCATCCGGCCGGCCGCAATCAGGGGCAGATCGGTGTGCGCGCGGACCCAGGCCAGCGCATCCATCTGGGGTTTTTCCGGCAAGCGGGCGTGGTGGAAATACCATGGCGGACTGAAGCATGCCGACCCCATGCCCACATGAACGGCACGGATGCCGGTCGCAGCTGCCAATTTCAGCAGGGGCGCCAGATCCTCGGGCTGGATACCGAACGCCGGCGACATTTCACTGCCGGATATGCGCAGGATGCAGGGCAGGTCGGGAGCGCCTGCGTTTACTGCCGCCAGCACCTCCTGGGCGAACAGCAACCGGTTTTGGCCGTATCGGTCGGTTCGCTGGTTAATTTTCCGGTTGAGAAACTGCGACACCAGGTATCCGTGGCCGCCCTGGACTTCAATTGCGTCGAAACCGGCGTGCGCGGCCTTTTCCGCTGCCGAGCGATATCCGTCCAGAATGGTGCCAATTTCCACCTCGGTTAACGGGTCGGATGTCGCGCCGGTGGTCGGACAGGTCATGGCCGATGGCGCTTTGGGACTGACGCCGGTTGCCTTGGGGTTGGCCGCCGCACCGGCGTGGTTGAGGTGCAGGCATGCCAACCGGTTTTTGGCATGAATCACATCACCGATTTTTTTCAGTTCGTCGGCACTTTCCGGAAAATGGATGCACAGCTGTTTGGGATGTTCCTTGCCCTCCACCGTGACCGCCACCGGCTCAATAATCAGCAGTCCCGGCCCATTTTCGGCAATTTGCCGGTAGTAGGTCAAATGACCATCGGTCACATTGCCCTTGGGCGTGCCGTAGGCCGTTTTAACCGGCGGAAAGATGAACCGGTTTGCCAAGGTCAAATTTCCCAGGGCCATCGTTTCAAACAGTCGTTGCATGGTCGGTCTCCTTTTTTGGCATGTAAGGCCGTTTCAAGTGCTTGGGTCAGTTCCTTGTAAGGTTGAAAGCCGACGAAGGAAGCGCTCACTCCTATTTTGACGTGATAGGTTATTGGCGATCCCAATCTTCCAGCATGGCATTGAGTCATCAATGGTGTAACTCAATTTTTATGCCAACGGAGGCGTTCATGCGGCGTCCTTCTCGAGACGCACAGCCGCTTGACGACAGATCCCTCTCGAAATGACGTGGCCATGAACGCCTGCATGGAAAAAAATGTCAGGAATTGAATAGTGATCAGGGGCAAGGGCTGGCCGGTAAATGGGTCAGTTCAGCAACGTTACATTAACGATTTGACAGCTTTTGGTAACGTTACGATAACGCTTGTTCCATCGGGGCGCTGAAGGATGGGGGCGCTATTTTTTAGGGGAGAGTTCGGTGCCTCTGGGGGTTTGAAAGCCTTGGACTTGCCGAGCTTATCGCATCAACGGTGTCCGATGGGGTTGCGTGTTGCCGACTAACGCGCATCACCTTCTTCCCCATCGTTACGGTAAGCCCGGCAATTGTTCAACTCCGGTAACCGCTGCTAATTGACAATAAACGGCGCCGGCATCGCTTCACCAACAAGAGCCTTTTTGATGGTCTCTTCGAGAACGCCCTGGGACACCATGCCGGTGATGGAATTGATGGGTTTTCCCCCCTGAAAAATCATCAGGGTGGGGATAGACTTGATGCCGTATTGCTCGGCGACGGTTGTGTTGATGTCGACATCGCATTTAGTGAAAATCATTTGATTTTTGTATGTTTCCGCCAGGGACGCAAATGCCGGCGCCATGGCTTTGCAGGGGCCGCACCAGGGGGCCCAGAAGTCGACGATGACGGGTTTGGCCTGCTGGAGAACCTGCTGGTCGAACTGGTTGTTTTCGATTTCGGTGACGAACTCGGACATGGATCGATTCCTCCTTAATGGGTGTTTGTTTAAATCCCGCGGCCTTGAACCGCTGCATGATGATTTCATCCTTCCCCACATGCTACAACATTTGTGCCAAAAAAAAGGAGGAAGCCCCGACACGATGGACATGCATTTCATCGCGCCGGGGCCTCAGGAGGTGAGAGTAAGGTTGAGTGAATCAAAATGGAGGTATTGATTGCCTACTCTGCTGTAAAAAAAGCAAACAGTGTGCCAGCGTTTGTTTTGTTTGGTTCAGTTACCGAGGAAGCTTGAATTTTTTCATCTGATTCCAAACGCTGGTCCGGGAAATACCCAGCAGCCGGGCGGCTTTAGATTGATTGCCGTTCGCATGTTTCAGGGCCTCGGTCAACCGCCGCCGTTTTACATCGTCCAGGCTTTCATTGGGCGGGCCCTGAACCGCACTGCCAGAGGGAGGGGGCTCACTGATCTGAGGGGGCAGGTGGTCATTGCCGATCATGCCGCCGGGACAGCTGACAAAGGCGAATTCAAAGGCGCTTTTCAGCTCCCGGGCGTTTCCTGGCCAGCGGTAGGCGATGAGATTGTCCATGGCTGTTTTCGAGATGCCATCAAGTTTTTTATCGCTTTTCAGCAGGACCCGGTTGAAAAATGACCGTGCCAGCAGAGGTATATCCTCGACCCGTTCCCGCAGCGGCGGGACGCGAATGGGGATGACGTTGATCCGGTAATAAAAATCCTCGCGGAAGGCCCCCTTGGCAATCAGGTCCGGCAGGTGGCGGTTTGTCGCCGAGATGATACGTACGTCGACCGTGATGGACCGGTTGTCACCCACCCGTTCCACCACTTTTTCTTCCAGCACCCGCAATAGTTTGACCTGTGTGGATAGCGGCAGGTCACCGATTTCATCCAGGAAGATGTCACCGCCGCTGGCCGCTTCGAATCGGCCCTCGCGGCTTTTGTGAGCGCCGGTGTAGGCGCCCTTCACATGGCCGAACAACTCGCTTTCCAGCAGGGATTCGTTCAGGGCCGCGCAATTGACCTTCATGTATGGTCGGCTGCCACGGGCGCCGGCGGCATGGATGGCTCTGGCCACCATCTCCTTGCCCGTACCACTTTCACCATAAACGATGACAGGGGCATCAGAGCGGGCGGCGTTGGAAATCAGTTCGAACACGCGCTGCATGGGTTCGCTGACGCCGATCATGCCGTAAAATCGGTCCTCGGCATCCAGTTCACGGCGGTAGCTTTCGATCTGTGTCTCTTTGGCCACCAGATCGGTAATATCAGTCATGGTCTCCACGGCACCTGTCACCACGCCGCTTTTGTCTCTGAGTACAGAGGCATTCTTGAGGATGTGAACGATTCGCCCGTCTTTTCGGGTGATGCTGCATTTCTGTTTCTTGAGGTGGCCTTTTCTAAACATGACGCACCAGTGGCAACCCTCTTCCTGCCGCGCGATTTCGCAGGAAGTGCAGTTGAGCGTGGTGCATCGTTTCCCCACAATCTCGTGCCGGCCATATCCGGTGATCTCCTCGAACGCCCGGTTGACTGAAATGACAATGCCTTCAGGATTCACTACCATGACGCCGTCCTGGATCGTATCCACAACGGATTTCCAGTAATAGTTCAGGTCAAGACTGTCCATAACCATGACACCCGTTCAATTCGTTAACAGTTTACATGTCCAGAAAGTTAACACATGAACAGTCGCTTGCCAACGCATAAAAACGGTCAAGGTCTTCTTGCCTTGAAAAAAAACACCCGAATTATTTTTATAGCTTTGATATAATTGTTTTTTCAGTTTTTTTGACCCAGTTCGGTTAATGATGGCATTCGCATTGCTCTAAGGTAAAACATCGTCAAACGGGTTAAAACCCTTTCTCTGAAACAAAAGAGCCACGCATGTTAACGGTTGATCTTCGCGATACCCTGCTTCCTTTCTCCCTGCTGCAGATCACCAATTTGTTCAGAGAAATGAAACCAGGTGAAGAGATGCAGATATTTGCAGGCGTCAGCCACATCGATGCCACCATTTTGAGAGACGTCATGCTGATACTGCCCCAAACGGATTATGATCTGATCGCCAAAGAGAACCTGGACGGCGATGATTCGGTCACTCGGTTGAGGCTGAGAAAAAAGAAACCATTAACCACATACCAACAAAGGGGAAACCATCATGTCAGAAATTGATCTGAGTAAATTGGACGTGTCAAGTACCGTGGATGCAAGAGGAAGTGCCTGTCCCGGTCCGTTGCTGGAGGCCAAAAAGGGCATCGGCAAGGTAAAGGTCGGCGAGGTGCTTGAAATCTATTCCAATGACTCCGGCACCCGCACCGACATACCGGCCTGGTCGAAAAAGGTCGGCCACGAGTATCTGGGCGTTCTTGGAGCGGATGGCTACGACAAACACTTTGTCAAAAGAAACAAATAGGCACAAGCATGGGCACTGCCAATGAAAAAAGAGTGAATCAGGAAAAAATACTGATTCTGGCCACCGAAAGTTGCGCCTATCCGGGTGCGGATTCCGTGGGGCAGTCCCATTCGAGCTACCCCACGAACACTTACATTCTCAGGGTGCGGGCACCGGTTCTTTTTCCCGAACAGTTTTACATCGATTGTTTTAGAAAAGGAATTAGCGGCATTGTCATCATGTCCTGCGGCGAAGAGTGCCCCTACGACGGGGCGTATAAGGCGCTCGCGCAACGCGTGGACCGGGTTTACAAGATAATGAAAGATGAAGCGTTGGACATTCGACGTTTGCGTCTGACCGCTATCTGTACGGTCTGCAACCGGGCCTTTCTAAATGAGGTCAATCTGATGAACGACCTGGTCAATGAGCTGGGACCACCCGTTTGCACCTAAATAGGAGGAATGCATGGACCCCACCCGAGTTCTATCTTTTGACGCACTAGTTGTCGGCGGCGGCATCTCGGGCCTGCAGTCGGCCCTGGATTTGGCGGATCAGGGGTTTCAGGTGGCGATCGTGGACAAGGATGCATCCATCGGTGGGAAAATGATCCGCTTGTCCAAGGTGTTTCCAACGCTCGATTGTGCCAGCTGCATCACCACACCCAAGATGGCCGCCGCGGCGCATCATGACAACATCTCTCTGTTTACCTATTGTGATATCGCTTCCCTGGACCGTCAAACGGGCGTGATAACGGCGGCCGTCACCCAGCGGCCCCGCTATGTCGATGCGCAAAAATGCATCGGCTGCAGGCAGTGTGAATACAACTGCCCGGTTTACGTGGCGGATGATGAGCAGGGCGGCTTTTCCGCCACAAAAGCCATCTCCATTCCCTTTTCCAACGCCATACCGCAAACGGCGGTGTTGGATGTTGAAAACTGCATGCTCTGCGGCAAGTGCGCCAAGGTGTGTCCGACGGATGCTGTCGACTATTTCCAGCAGCCCGAGACGTTTGTCATCCAGGCCAAAACGGCGATACTGGCCACCGGCTTTGAAATCACACCGCTTGAAAACAAGCAGCAGTACGGCAACGGCAACATACCCAATGTGATCACGGCCCTGCAAATGGAGCGACTGCTTGCCCCGCATGGTCCCTATAACCGTGTGTTGCGGCCGTCGGATGGCATGGAGCCCGATTCCATTGCCTACATTCAGTGTGCCGGCTCACGGGATAAGAGTATGGGTGTTTCGTATTGTTCACGGGTCTGCTGCATGTATGCCATCAAGCAGGCCATGCTCCTCTCCGGGTCGCTGCCCCTGGCGGATATCACCATTTACTATATGGATATCCGCGCTTTTGGGAAAGGGTACGAACAGTTCTATCAGAATGCCAAGGCCATGGGCATCGAATTTGTAAAAGGCAAAGTTGCCTCCATCGCTCAAGGCGAGAACGGTTCAGTCGCCTTGCGCTATGAGGCCCAGAACGGCGAGGGGGTTACCACGGTGGATCACGACCTGGTGGTACTCTCATTGGGGATGATTCCCGGATGGAACCCGAGTGGCGTTTGTCCGGTCTCGGCGGATTCGGATCAATTCATTAAAACCATACGGCCTAAGCTGGCCCCCACGCTCACCGACATGGAGGGGGTTTTCGTCGCCGGTGCGGCGGCCGGACCCAAGGATATTGTCGATACCATTACTGAGTCGGGGGCGGCGGCCATGGAAGCGGCCAAGTATATGGAGCGGACGCGTCTATCCCGAAAAGCGGTGGCCTAGTCATTTAGGAGATGCAGGAATGACCGACGAGAAGAAAAACACCGACAACCCTAATGATCAGGGAAAAGTAGGCGTCTACATCTGCTACTGCGGTGGAAATATATCGGACCACGTCGATGTGGAGACGGTCCGTGACCGGGTGGAAAAGCTGCCCGGCGTTTCCGTGGCGCGGACCAACATGTTCATGTGCTCGGACCCGGGCCAGGAGTTGATCATGGAGGACCTGAAAAACGGCACCGTCAATCGGGTTGTGGTGGCCTCCTGTGCGCCTAGTCTCCATGAAACCACATTTCGCAACACCCTCATCCGTGCCGGGATGAATCCCTATATTTACGACCATGCCAATATTCGCGAGCATGTCAGCTGGGTCCATCACGGGCAAGCGGCTACTGACAAGGCCATCCGTCTGGTTTCGGCAGCCGCTGCCAAGGCCGAGCAGCTCATACCCCTGGAACCGATTCGTGTCGATGCCAAGCCCCACGCGACGGTTATCGGCGGCGGCATCGCCGGCCTTCGCGCGGCAAAGGATCTGGCCGATCGGGGGATCGCAGTCACCCTGATCGAAAAATCACCGTTTATTGGCGGTCAGCTGGCCTGCCTCGATCGGATTGCCCCCGCCGGAGACCATGCGGCCGATTTGGTGAAGGACCTCGCCGAACGGGTGCTGGCCGACGCCAAAATTACCGTTCACACCTGTGCAACCGTTGAATCCTTCGAGGGCTATGTCGGGAGTTTTAGGCTCGGCGTCCAAAGGCAAGCACCTAAATTCCCGCATGGAGACGATAAAAGCAAGGGGGGAAGACTGGACGGGGTCAACCCGGGCGACTATGTGCCTTTTTCCGGTGTCTACCCGAATCCGGTTCCTGCGGAAGCCGAAGCCTTCACCATCGAGACCGGCGTCATTGTGCTGGCCACCGGGTTTAAGTCCTATGTCCCGCGTCGCGGAGAGTATGGTTACAGGGATTTTAAGGAAGTCATCACCCTGACCGACTTGATCCAGACCCTGGCCGAAACTCCCGCAGCGGGAGACCGTTTGATAGTCAACGGCAGACCCATCAGAAGCATTGCCATGATTCACTGCGTCGGCAGCCGCCACATTCCCGGGATTCACCCCGAAGACGAGTCCGGAAATTTGAACGAGTACTGTTCCCGTACCTGCTGTTCGGCGACGCTCAATGCGGCCACGATGGTCCGGCAAACCTATCCCGGCACCAGCGTCTACGAGTTCTACCGGGACATCCGGACCTATGGCCGTGGTCAGGAAGAACTTTACAACGATGCCGCCAAAAACAAGGTGGTCTTTTTGCGATATGAAGCGGAAGACCCACCCCAGGTCGTTGAAAACACGGATGACGGTGACTATCCGCTGCGGGTCAACGTCAATGACACCCTGACCTTCGGCGAAGCAGTCAACGTGCCGGCGGACTTGGTGGTGCTGGCCACGGGCATGGAACCCACCGGCATCTCTGAATTGGTGAACATGATGAAACTGCCGGTGGGCACGGACCGCTTTCTTCTGGAGGTCCATCCGAAGCTGCGCCCGGTCGAACTGCCCCAGGCGGGCATCTTGCTCGCCGGTACCTGCCAGGCCCCCATGGATGTCGGCGAGGCCTGCAATGGTGCAAGCGCGGCGGCGGTCAAGGCGGCGGCGCTGCTGGGCCGAGGCTATGTGGAACTGGATCCGTTCGTTGCCGAAGTCGATACGGCCAAATGCAATGGAACCGGGTCCTGTGTGGATGCTTGTCTGGTGGAAGGCGCCCTGCGCATGGTGGAGACGGAGGTGGATGGCCGTATGGTGCCGCGCGCCGAAGTGACTCCGGCGCTGTGTACGGGATGTGGTGCCTGCGTTGCGGTGTGCCCGCAAAACGCCATCGACATCAGCGGCTGGACCCTTAAACAGTATGAGGCCATGGTCGACCGGATCGTCGCCGACGTGGCGGCCTGACCCCTAATCCATATGACGTGAAACCAGGCAACACCTTAACTAAGAGGCGAGGCAATGCGTCAACCTGAGCCGGACAAACAAGCCAAAAAAGCAGCCATGAAAACGCTTCGTGAAGCGCGGAAAACCATGATCAACGCAGCTTCAACTAAAATGAAGCGCCAGAAAAAAACCATTCAGGCCATTTTGGATCAACTCAAGGATGGGGCGCAAACGGTTCCCACCATTGCCGCGGCAACCGGCGTCTCAACGGCGGAAACACTCTGGTACATGGCGGCCCTTAAAAAATACGGTGAAATCAAGGAAGCCGAAAAAGACGGCGGTTACGTTAAGTACCAACTAGCCAAGTGAAGGCATGATCGCCCCTGGGAGGAAGAAATGGC
>CAVQUU010000017.1:0-20802 GCA_963716825.1 uncultured delta proteobacterium | reverse complement strand
GAAAGACCTTGTTTTTCAGTCTATCAAGGTTAGCGACTTTCAGTTTTCTGCAAGCCTGGAGATTACAAATTTGTAGAAAAGTGGCTATGTGTCGTTATCGTTGAACCTATACAACCTGTTGGCGGCGACGGTCGTAAGGGACCACGTATTTCAAGGATGACGACCTCAACTGATTTAGCTCAAGGCATCTCGATTTCTATCGATACCCGACTGGATTGGATTTTGGTTTCGAATGTGTTTAAACTCGAAACATACGACGTCAGCCAGCATACACTTCAGACCATTCGGCCATTGTTGCCACTATTAGTCTTGATCCTTCGAAGTTAGACAGCCAATAGGGTTATGGGTATGAAAATGTTCAACAATTCAAAAGACGGCGATCCTGTACCCCCTTCATAAGCAGAGGTTTCGCGCAATTTAATTAGGATTGTTCGGCTATTTATGGGAGATCTTGAGATGACGACTTTCAAACTATTCAAAATTTCGGCAATATTGGTTCTCACCGGACTTCTGGCCGGTTGTGCGACGGTATCCTTTGATCAACCTAAATCCTACAGCACAGCGATCACTAACACAGACGATACGGCGTTGGGCAAATACGCTGCACACGAGACCGCACAGCATGACGGGCGCTCCGGTTTCTACCCCTTGAGTCAAGGCATGGATGCATTGGGTGTCAGGCTCCGTTTGGCCGAGAAAGCGCGAAAAAAGTATCGACCTGCAGTATTTTTTAATGAAAAACGATACCGCCGGCGCCGTGATGGCCAACGCACTGCTCAAAGCGGCGGACCGGGGCGTTCGGGTCCGTTTCCTGCTGGATGACGTGTTTACCACCGTTCCCGATGACAGTTTCCTGCTGATCAACCAGCACCCCAATATCGAAATCCGAATATTCAATCCCGTTTCGCGGCAGTGGCATCTACGCCCTCAACTTTGTTGGCCAATTCAGTCAGGCGAACCGGCGCATGCACAACAAATCGTTTACGGTGGACAATTCGATCAGCGTTGTCGGCGGCCGCAATATCGCCGATGAGTACTTTCAGCTCAAAGACGGATGCAGTGTTTGTCGACTTCGATGTTTTGGCCGTGGGACCGATCGCGGCCGAAATATCCGAGTCCTTCGACGACTACTGGAACCATTCGCGGGCGGTGCCCATCGAGCAGTTCATCAAGAATCGAAAAAAGAAGATCTGGAAACCGTTCGAGCGGACATCGCGGAAGAATTCGATGGCATCTATGACACCGTCTACAAACAGGCACTCGACAGCCAGCTGCTCCAGGATCTCATGGCGGATCGGCAGCCATTGTTTCCCGGCAGGCACGGGTTCTGGCCGACAGCCCCGACAAGCTGATCAATGAAATCAACGAAACGCAGATGCGGCTGGCCACAGACCTGCGGGAGGTGATTCTAAGCGCCGAAAAGGAAATCATCTTTATTTCGCCCTACTATGTGCCCGGTGACAGTGGTGTGCAGTTGTTCGTGACCTTGTCGCCAAGGGGGTGCGCGTCATCATTCTCACCAATTCACTGGCGTCCAACAATCATGTGCCGGTACATTCCGGCTATGCGCGCTACCGTCGGGATGTCATCCGAGCCGGTGCGGAGCTATACGAAGCACGCGCCAATGCGGCGCGCGAATTGAGTGGCAATGAGGATGCCGGATAACACTGACCCTGCATACAAAGGCATTTCTCATTGACCGCAGAAACCTGTTTGTCGGTTCACTGAATCTCGATCCCCGTTCCATCGAGATCAATGCCGAAATGGGGCTGCTAATCGACTCTGAGGAAATGGTTGAAAATTTACCCAACGGATCAAGCGCCTCGCGACGCTGACCTACCGGGTGCTCGTGAACGACAAGGGCAAGCTTGAATGGCACAGCCGGATAGACAACCAGGAAGTGGTCGAAACCAAGGAACCGCTGACGAGTTGGTGGCTGCGCTTCAAGGCCTGGTTGATGAAAATTGCTCCCGAAAGTCAGCTATAGAAGACATCAACGAACTTGAAGAGAATAGGGGAGGGTAAGGGCCCCGGAAAAAAATAATTCCACATCTTTCTTGCCTGTGGGTCGATCACCTGCGTTTCCCCTCCGCCGGCGCATATCTCGATATGCACCAACGGAGGCGCCTTGGTGAATGCAGCTCACAGTCGGCGCCATATTGTAAAATTATTTAATTCCGTGACCCTAAACAAAAAAGTAATGATATTCTAAAACCGATTACTTGTCCGAACCGTATGCCTTCTTCAGTCTCAGGCTCTGCTTCAGATAGGTTTCCAGCTTCTGCTGAACCCGTCCGTATATCGTTTCGGGCGCGAAGAGGCCCTTTGCGTCCGGCCTTCCGGCCGGCATTCCGGTGAGGATTTCGATGCCCGCCTCGATGGTGGCGACCTGCCAGATCGTGAATCGCCCCTGCTTTACCGCATCGACGACGCTTTTTTTCAGCATCAGATTCTTCACGTTGGCCGCCGGGATCATCACGCCCTGGCTGCCGGTCAGGCCCTTGCTGCTGCAGACGTCGAAGAACCCCTCGATCTTCTGGTTCACCCCGCCGATGGCCTGGACCTGGCCCTTCTGGTTCACCGATCCGGTGACGGCGATTCCCTGGCGGATGGGGACCCCCGACAGGCTGGAGAGAATGGCGTACAGTTCCGTGGACGAGGCGCTGTCGCCGTCGATGCCGCTGTAGCTCTGTTCGAAGGTCAGGCTGATGGACAGGCTCAGCGGGTAGCGCTGGGCAAAGGTGCGCCCCAGGTAGCCGGAGAGGATCAGCACACCCTTGTCATGCGTTTTTCCGGACAGCTTGGACTCACGCTCGATGTTGATGACGCCGGATTTTCCCATGAATGTCTCGGCGGTGATGCGCGACGGCCGGCCGAAGGCGATTTCACCCATCTGGTAGACGGCCAGCGCATTGACCTGGCCGACTTCCTCCCCGGCCACGTCGATCATGATGGTGTCTTCCACATAATTTTCGTGGATCTTCTCTTCGTACAGATTGTAGCGAAAGCGATATTCCGTGAAGGCCTTGACCACGTGGACGGATGTCACCCGCTCGGCATTTTCCTTTCTTGCCCAGTAGTCGGCCTCCTTGATGACGCCGACCACCGAACCGAAACGGAGTGACAGCTTGTTTTTGCTGTCGATGGCTTTTTCACCATACTCAACCACCGCCGCTACCCCGTCTGGGGTAAACGGCAGCAAGCCTTCGTCCCGGCAGACCCGTGCGATGAATTGGGCGTAAAGGCTGACCGTCTCGTCGGTGCGGGCCACTTCATAGTCGAAGTCCGCCCGCACACGGAAGATCTTGTTGAATTTGGGGTCGTAGTTCTGGAGAATCTGGAAGGCCTCGTATCCGCCCAGCAGAATCACCTTCACGTCCAGGGGCACCGGCGCAGGGCGCAGGGAGGCAGTGCCCAGGCCCATGTCGTGGACCATGTCCTCGATGCAGAGCATCTTGTTCTGCAGGGCGCGCTTGAGCGACTCCCACACCTGGGGATGGGCAAGTGCCGACTCCACTTCCAGGATGAGAAAGCCGCCGTTGGCCTTCAGCAGAGATCCGGACTGAACCATGGTGAAGTCGGTGACCAGCGTGCCCATAAAGGCTTTTTTTTCGATGCGGCCGAACACGTTCTGGTAGGTGGGATTGGGTTCGAACACCACCGGCGCCCCCTCCATACCCGAGCGGTCTTCCAGCACGTTGACCCGGTAGCGGTTCAAGGAGAGTTCCATGACGTCGGCGGGCGGTTCGCCATTGCCTTCCGCTTCCTGCTGCCGGGGAAGGAAGAGGCCGACGTTGTCCACCATGTCTTCCTGCAGTTCATCCAGGAACTGGAGAATTGTCGCTTGGTCCTGGTAATTCTCACGGATCAGGTCCAACCGGTTTTTTAACACGAAGCGGGTCAATTCCCCCGCCAGTTGCTGAATCTCTTTCTGCTGGGCGTGGTTGATCCGGTTGACTTCCCGCATGGCCGTCTGGATTTCCTCCTGGAAGGCCTGGACGGTCTCTTCGATGCCACTCCGCGCCTGATCGGAGAGGCTTTCGAACGCCTCTTCGGTATAGGGCGCTTCCCCGTTCATGGCAATGGTCTGGTAGCCTGACGGCGTTTTCTCGATCTTCAGGTGCTTTTCCTGGGCCGACCGGTCCAATGCCTCGAAGTGGTCTTTTTTCTGCTGGCCGTATTTTTTCTGGATCTCGATGACCTTCTCGCGAAACGGGTCCGCCTGGAACGCTTTGGGCAAACGGATTTTGAGGTCGCTGACCAGCCGGTTGATGCTTTTGGCAAAGCGGGCGGCATGGCCAGGCTGAACCGGCAGGGCCCGGGGGCGATATTCATCCTTGAAATTGTTGACCATGCACCAGTCCGCAGGGGTGGGCAAGGCTTTGGCCGCCTTGTGGATGATGTCCTGGACGATGGTGGTTTTGCCGGTGCCTTCCGGACCGGTGACGAAGATGTGGTATCCGGCGCTTTTCATCTCCAGCCCGAAGGTGATGGCCCGCACCGCCCGCTCCTGGCCGATCACCTGGTCCAGCGGTTCGATGTCGGCGGTGGTTTCAAAATTGAACATGGACGGGTCGCACAGACAGCGCAGGTCAGTGAAATTGACTTCGTTTTTGAGCGGTCATGTGTGGCTCCTCGGGCAGCGGTGATCAGTTTAATTCTGATAAGAACTTAAGCCGGGCAAACCGAAAAAAACGAAATTTCAAATCCAAAATTTCAAATGAATCCCAAATTGACAATCGCCAAATCTCAAAGATGGACAAACTACGGTATTGTGATTTTCGATTCTGGGTTTCCGTGACCGTGAGCTTTATCCTGAGGACAGTTCGTCCAACTGCGCCTTGGCAGCCTCCGACGGGGCATTGGTGAGCAGGCAGGCGGCACGCTGGGTCTTGGGGAAGGCGATCACGTCGCGGATGGAAGGCTCACCGCAAAGCAGCATCACCAGGCGGTCGAACCCGAAGGCGATGCCCCCGTGGGGCGGGGCGCCGGACTCCAGGGCGTCCAGCAGAAAGCCGAACTTCTCCTGGTAGACCGCCGGCTGCATGCCCAGGGCTGCAAAGACCCGCTGCTGCAGTTCCATGTCGTGGATACGAATGCTGCCGCCGCCCACCTCGAAGCCGTTGAGCACCAGGTCGTAGGCCCGTGAGCGAACGGCCAGGGGATCGGTTTCCAGCCGGTCGTAGTCTTCTTCCAGGGGGGCGGTGAAGGGGTGGTGCAGGGCCTGGTAGCGCTTTTCCACCTCGTCGTATTCGAACATGGGGAAGTGGGTGACCCACACAAAGTCAAACCGGTTGTCGTCGATGAGTCCCAGCTGCTTGCCCAGGTGGTTGCGCAGGTGTCCCAGGGCCTCGTTGGTGACTTTGGGCTGGTCGGCCACGAAAAAGACCAGGTCGCCGGGGGCCATGTCGATGCGTTCGGCCAGCCGGGCCTTCTCCTCGTCGGTGAAGAACTTGGCGATGGGGGACTGCCAGGCATCCTCGCGCACCTTGATCCAGGCCAGGCCCTTGGCCCGGTAAACGGCCACGAATGCAGTCAGGTCATCGATCTCTTTTCGTGAAAAGTCGATGCATCCCTTGGCGTTCAGGGCCTTGACGATGCCGCCGTTTTTTACCACGTTGGCGAAGACCTTGAACCCGGAGCCCTCGACGATGTCGGAAATGTCTTTGAGTTCCAGGCCGAAGCGCGTGTCGGGCTTGTCCAGGCCGTAGCGATCCATGGCCTCGGTGTAGGTCAGCCGGGGAAAAGGGCGGGGCAGTGACCGGCCCATGACCTCGTCGAACAGGCTGGCCATCATGCCTTCGCTGACGGCCATGAGGTCTTCCTCGCCCACAAAGGACATTTCCATATCGATCTGGGTGAACTCCGGCTGACGGTCGGCCCGCAGGTCCTCGTCCCGGAAGCAGCGCACGATCTGATAGTAGCGGTCGAAACCGGAAATCATGAGCAGCTGCTTGAACAACTGGGGAGACTGGGGCAGGGCGTAGAACTGGCCGGCATTGACACGGCTGGGCACCAGATAGTCCCGGGCGCCTTCCGGGGTGCTTCTGGTGAGCACCGGCGTCTCGATGTCCAAAAACCCGTTGTCGTTTAAAAAGCGCCGCACCGATGCGCCGGCCCTGTGCCGGGTGATGAGGTTGCGCTGCAGCGGTGGGCGCCGCAGGTCCAGATGCCGGTTTTTCAGGCGGATGGGTTCGGAGACATCCACGTTGTCCTCGATCATGAACGGCGGCGTCTTGGCCGGGTTGAGAATTTTCAGCTCATCCACCAGCACCTCGATTTCTCCGGTAGGCAGCTTGGTGTTGACCATGCCGTCGGGCCGGGGCTCCACCCGGCCGCGGACGCCAATGACGAATTCGCTGCGAAGGGTGTGCGCCTTGGCATGGATATCCGGATTGATCTCCGGATTGAAGACCACCTGGGTAATCCCCTCCCGGTCACGAAGGTCGATGAAAATCACGCCGCCGTGATCCCGCCGTCGCAGGACCCAGCCCATCAGAATGACTTCCTTGCCCATATCCCGGGCACTCAGGGCGTTGCAGTGATGGGTTCTTCTCATGTCGCCGAGGATCTCAGCCAATAGAATGCTCCTTTTTGGAAAATGTTTCGATCAACGTGTCTACAATCACACCCACGGGGATCTCTCTTTGGGTTTTGGTGGCCATGTTTCGAAGCACCACCGTTCCCGATGCCAGTTCACTCTCTCCCACGATGAGCACCCGACCGACACCCGCGCGATTGGCCTGCTTCATCTGGGCCTTCAGGCTCTTGTCCCCATATTCCATGGCGGCGCCGATGCCTTTGAGCCCCAGGGCAGTCGACCATTCAAAGGCGAGTTTCTTGGCCGGATCACCCAGGGCGGCGATATACAGGTCAGGCGGTCGAATGGCCGCCGGGGCGTTCATCGCGACGATTTCCGCCAGGCGGTCGAAACCGATGGCAAAGCCGATGGCCGGGACCTCAGGCCCGCCCAGGGAGCCGACCAGTCCATCGTAGCGCCCACCGCCCGCTATGGCACTCTGGGCGCCCAGCGCGCCGGTCTGGATCTCGAAGGCGGTGCGGGTGTAGTAATCCAGCCCGCGCACCAGCTGTTTGTCCACCTTGAAGGGAACGCCCAGTTGGGTCAGCGATATCGGTGACCGTCGAAAAGTGGCTGCTGCAGTCGTCGCACAGGTAGTCGATGATGGCCGGGGCACCGGTCATGGCCTCCCTGCAGCCGGGAACCTTGCAGTCCATCACCCGCAAGGGATTGCGGTCTTTCCTGCGCAGGCAGTCGCTGCACAGGGATGAGGCCGCCGCGGCCAGCAGTGCGGACAGGGCCTCCTTGAACCGGGGCCGGCAGACGGGGCAGCCCAAAGAGTTGACGTGGGCCGTGGTGTCGGTCACGTTCAGGCGGTCGAACAGGGTGCGCAGCAGAAAAATCAGTTCCACATCCGCGTAAGGCGCCGCCACGCCGAAAATTTCCGCATCGATCTGGTAGAACTGGCGGTAGCGGCCTTTCTGGGGCCGTTCCCGGCGGAACATGGGGCCGATGGTGTAGAATTTTCGAACGGGGTCCTGGGCGTACATCTTGTGCTGGATGTAGGCGCGGCAGATGGATGCGGTGGCCTCGGGCCGCAGGGTCAGCAGGTCACCTTTGCGGTCCGCAAAGGTGTACATCTCCTTTTCCACGATATCCGTGTCTTCACCGATGCTTCGCGCGAACAGTTCGGTCTTTTCCATGATGGGAATGCGGATTTCCCGGTAGCCGAAGTCTTCGAACAGGGCGCTGGCGGTGCGTTCGATATGCTGCCACAGCTCGGTTTCACCCGGCAGAATGTCCTTGAATCCTCTGATCAGTTGTATACTTGGCTGGCTCATCGGTTAAACAATACCTTTCGGGCAGCGCGCAATCCCTCAATAAAGTGTTGCTGCAGTCTGCCTGCGAACGTTTACGCGTAAACCCGAATATTTATCCCAGGCTCTCCCGGGTAGTCAACCCTATTTTGCCGTGGATGATGCGGGCACATTTAGGCGCATGAAAAATCGGCAAGGATGCAGGCCAGCAGCAGGGTGCGTTGGGGCAGGCTGGATTTGAGCATGTATTCGTCGGGGCTGTGGTCTCTGGCGCCGATGGGCCCCATGCCGTCGATCACCGGGGTGCCGGCCTGGGCGATCTGGTTGGCGTCGGACACGCCCGGGCGACATTCCGGGCTGACGGCAATACCTAAGCGCCCGGCGATTTTTTCGACGCGGGTGTAAAGGCGCCGATTGTGATCGCTGGCGGGCATGGGCGGCCGACCGGCAATGATTTCCAGGGTGGCGGCGGTGCCTGCAATCAGCGTGTCGGCGGCGATCCGGGTAAGGTGGTCTTTCAGCGTATCGCCATCTTCAGGCCGGTTGAACCGGAAGTCCAGCCGGGCCTCGGCGTGGTCGGCCACGGAGTTGGGGCCGATGCCGCCGGTCACCGTTCCCACATTGGCGGAAACACCCTTTGCCGGGTCGTTGAGCGCCTCGATGGCCAGGGTCTTATGGGCCATTTCCAGGATGGCGCTGGCTTTGTCGGCCCCGGCAAAGGCGGCGTGGCCGGCCCGACCGTTGACGGTGAGCCTGGCGGACAGGTTGCCCTTTCTCGCGGTAACCACTTCACCGTTGAGGCCTCCGGCTTCCAGTACAAAGGCGCAGGCGCTTTTGCCTGCCTCGTTGCGGATCAAGGCCTTAGACCGTCTGGAGCCGATCTCTTCATCGCTGTTAAATACGAAGACCAGCGGGATGCGTTTTAACAGATCAACGGCCGAAAGGGCCTTGAGGGCAAAGATCCCCGCCACCAGTCCCCCTTTCATATCAATGACCCCGGGGCCGTATGCCTGGGTGTCATCTTCCCGGTACGCGGTAAAATCCGTGTCTGCGGCAAAGACCGTGTCCATATGCCCAACCAAAAGCACTTGGCCGGTATCGGTCGGCGGGCATATAGATCGGACAACCAACTGGTTGCCGACGCGTTCCTCCTCGATCACGTCTACTGTCAAGCCACATCCGGCCAGTGCATCGGTGACCACGCGGCCTACCGCATCCACACCGTTTTTGTTATGGCTGCCGCTGTTGATGCCGACCATTTTTTTCAACAGGGCAAACATCTGACGTTGATGGGTTGTCAGATATGTTCGCAAAAGGTCGTCCATGGCTGTTTCGTTGCCGCAGGCTAATGGTTGGGTTGGGATGATGGTTCGAATTAACAGCCCGAACGGCAATTGGCAATCGCTCATTTTAGATTAAAGTAAATTGGCGGCAATTGAGGTCTTGCGGCCTGTGGCCCATTGTTGACAGGGGTGCTGATTTTGGATACCGTGATTTTTTCTCCCACAGCGGCCAAATACCAACCACCATCAGGATGGCACCATGATCATCGGTCTGGATGTCGGCGGTACCCACACGGATGTGGTCCTTTTGAGTCAAGAGGGCCTGGTCAGACAGATCAAGGTGCCTACCAATCCGTCGGACCTGTTTGCCACCGTGCTCACGAGCCTGGAAAAGATCACCGAAGGCATCGATCCCGCCCGTATCAGTCGGGCGGTACTATCCACCACCCTGGCCACCAATCGGATCGTGCAGGGTCGGATCCCCCAGGTGGGGATGATCGTTTCCGCCGGTCCGGGAATGGATCCCGAACTGTTTCGGACCGGCCCGCATTATCACTGTGTGGCCGGGGCCATCGATCACCGGGGGCGGGAGATCTCTCCTATCGATGAGGGCCAGGTGTTGAAGGCCGCCGAGAGCTTGGAAAAAAGTGGTATCGGCTTCCTGGGGGTCGTCTCCAAATTTTCAGTTAGAAACGCTGCCCACGAAATAGCTATCCATGATCTTCTCGGCGATCGCTTCGAGAAGGTGTTCCTGGGCCACCGGGTTGCGGGACGCCTTAACTTTCCGCGCCGCATTGCCACCACTTTTCTGAATGCCTCGGTCTACCCCATTCACAAGGAATTTTTCGAGGCAGTGGTCAATTCGCTGGCCAAAAAAGGGCTCAGTGTGCCCATCCGCATCCTTAAACCCGATGGCGGGAACATGCGTTTCGATGCCTCCATCGACCATCCGGCCCAGACCATCCTGTCCGGGCCGGCGGCCAGTGTCATGGGCTCTGTGGCCTTTGCGCCCAAGGATGAAGCCTGCCTGGTGCTGGACATCGGCGGCACCACGACGGACATGGCCGTGCTGGTCAACGGCGTGCCGCTGCTGGATCCGATGGGCATCCGCATCGGTGATCACAAGACGTTGATCCGCTCCTTGGAAACCGTTTCCATCGGTGTCGGTGGCGACAGCGTCGTGCGGGTGGTGGACGGAAGGATTCATATCGGTCCTGACCGGCTGGGCATGGCCATGGCCTACGGCGGGCCGGTGCCCACCCCCACGGACGCCATTTTTATGCTGGGCATCGGAGAAGGGGGCGATCCGGAAAAAGCAAGAGAGGCAATCCAGTCGGTGGCCGATGCCCTGGGAACCGATCTTCAGGATGCAGCCAATCGGATTGTTGAGCAGGCCTGCCGGACGATTCTGGATGAGGCTGGATCGATGATCGACCGGATCAACGCCAAACCGGTCTACACGGTCCACGAGTTGTGGGAGGGCCATCGCCTGCAGCCCCGTCAGATTCTGGTGCTGGGCGGCCCGGCTCCCTGGTTTGCCACGGGGTTGGAACGCTTGAGCGAGAGCCGGGTGACGGTGGTTCCCCGGTGGGCGGTGGCCAATGCCATCGGCGCCGGTCTGGCCCGCACCACCTGCGAGGTGACCTTTTTTGCCGATACGGAGCGGGAAATCGCCACTGCACCGGAGGAGACTTTTACCACGGTGATTCCGTCGACCTACACCAAGGAAGACGCCATTAATGCTACCCTGGATCTGCTTCGCCGCAAAGCCATCGCCCGGGGCGCCAATCCCGAACACCTGGAACTGGAAGTCATCGAGGCCATGTCATTCAATATGGTCCGCGGATTTTATACCGCCGGCAGGAACATCCGGGTTACGGCCCAGGTCAAACCCGGGCTGATCCACGGCTACGACCCGATTGCGGAAAAGATCATGGACACGAATGGAGCCCGCCATGCTGCGCGCCAAACATAAAACCGGCCTGGTCTTTTTTCCCGCTTTCGACTGGGCCATCAGCCCCACCCATCCGGAGCGTGAAGAGCGGCTGCTCTACACCCAGGACCAGGTGTTCGAAGAGGGAATTCTCGACATCGAGGGCATCATCGAATACAAACCCGACCTGGTCACCAAAAAGGATGTCCAGCGGGTCCACTTTTGCGTGCCGGATCTGTGGGCCGTGATGACCGAGTCCCATTTCATCAGTGCCGGCGGCGCCAAGACCATCGCCATGGCGGTGATGGATAAACAGGTTGAGCGCGGATTCGCCCTGGTACGGCCGCCGGGGCACCATGCCAACCGGGTGGTCCACGGCGCCAGAGGCTTTTGCAACGTCAACATCGAAGCCATCATGATCGAATATATCCGCCAGGCATACGGGGTCAACCGGGTGGCCATCGTGGACACCGACTGCCACCACGGCGACGGGACCCAGGACATCTACTGGCACGATCCGGACACCCTCTTCATCTCCATCCACCAGGACGGCCGCACCCTCTACCCCGGCTCGGGGTTCTTGAGTGAACTGGGCGGGCCCAACGCCGTGGGCAGCACCATCAACATCCCGTTGCCGCCCAATACCTCCGGGGAGGGTATCCTGCATGCCATTCGGGAAGTCGTGCTTCCCATTCTGAAAGAATTTCAGCCGGAAATTGTCGTCAACTCTGCCGGACAGGACAACCACTATTCGGATCCCATCACCAATATGAATTTTTCGGCCCAGGGGTATGCCGAACTGACGACCCTTCTCAAACCCGACATCGCCGTTCTGGAAGGCGGCTATGCCATCGAGGGGGCGCTTCCGTATGTGAATGCCGGTATCATTCTGGCCATGGCCGGCATGGATTACAGCCACCTTCAGGAACCCGATTTTGACCCCGTGAAGATCCGGCAGAGCCCGGAGGTATCCCGCTGGGTGCTCAAAACCTGCGACAAGGTGCTGGAGAACTGGCATCAGCGACGGTACCTGGCAGAGAAATACCGGGATGATTACCTGCTCATGAACCGGGACCGCGACATTTACTACGACACGGACAATATCCATGAGCACCAGCAGGAGACCGTCCGGGTCTGCGACAGCTGCGGGGGTGCACTGAAAATCGATTCCGCTGCCCGGGGGATGAAGCATATCCTGGCGGTGCACATCCCGCGCAACGTCTGCGAGAACTGCCGCAAACAGGGCTACCAGTGGTATGATTCGGCCGACACGACCCAGTACGATAAGGTTTATCTTCAGGATCGTTCCGGTGATGTAATTAAAGAGAAGACCCAACCGTCCTGACTCACTTCATACCGACGAGATCCCATGCATTTTGGCCGACAAGCCGCCATTCGATCCAACCTGGAACGACGCACCCGGGTAATCAATGCCACCCGTGCCTTCTTTTCCACATCGGGATTTCTGGAAATTGAAACACCGGTGCGCATCCCGGCACCGGCGCCGGAGATCCATATCGATGCCCAGGAATCGGGAGATTGGTTTTTGCAGACGTCACCGGAGCTCTGCATGAAACGGCTTTTGGCCGCCGGTTATGAGAAGATCTTCCAGATCTGCCGGTGCTTCCGCAAAGGCGAGCGCGGTGGCCGCCACGTGCCGGAAATGACCTTGCTAGAGTGGTATGCAGCAGGCCTTGATTATCTGGACCTGATGATTCAGTGTGAGGAGTTGATCGGCTTTGTGGCCGCCCGAATGGACATGGGCCGGCAGCTGGTTTACCAGGGGCACACGGTTGACCTGACACCACCCTGGGATCGGTTGACGGTGGCCGAGGCTTTCGAGCGGTTCGGTGGGATGACGGCTGAGCAAGCACTGGAACAAGAATGCTTCGACGAGATCATGGGCCTCGACATCGAGCCACAACTCGGAATTGAGCGTCCTCTGTTTCTCTACGACTACCCGGCCCGCTGTGGTGCCCTGGCCCGACTCAAGCTGGCTGACTCCTCGGTCGCCGAGCGTTTCGAACTCTATATTGCCGGCATGGAACTGTGCAACGCCTTCAGCGAACTCACCGAACCCTTGGCGCAGCGTGCCCGTTTCGACGCCGAGAACCGCGTCCGCGGGGAAAATGGAAAAACCGTCTATCCCATTGCCGAACCGTTTCTCCAGGCCCTGGCAAGCATGCCGCCGGCTGCCGGAAATGCGTTGGGACTTGACCGGCTCGTGATGCTTTTCACCGACGCGGCATCCATCGACGAGGTGGTTGCGTTTACGCCGGAAGATCTATAGTGTCCGCCCACAAATGGCATCTTTCGGCCCAGGCTGGCGTTCTCCCGATTTTGTGATCCTCAACGTAGCGCTGCTACGCCTGCGGTCCCAAAATCGCTGCGGCCTTAGCCTGAACCAAAATCTACCATTTGCGGGTGGACACAGCCTAACGACCATCTCATAGGATGATAAAAATAACTCAAGGAGACATATCATGAGCGAACTCAAGCGCACAATTTTATATGACTGTCATGTCAAGTCAGGCGCCCAGATGGTGCCTTTCGGCGGCTGGGACATGCCGGTGATGTACGGTGGGGGGATTCTGGCCGAACATCTGGCCACCCGCAAGGGTGCCGGGTTGTTCGATGTCTCCCACATGGGCCGTTTTGTATTTCGGGGCTCACGGGCGCTAGAATTTTTGCAATATGCGCTGACCAACAACGCCGAGGCGCTGGATAGCCTCGACAGGGGTGCCCAATATACATTTATCCCCACCGCAGCCGGCACGGCGGTGGACGATGCCTACCTTTACCGGTTCGTGGACGATGAATATCTGCTGGTGGTCAATGCCGGCAACCGCGACAAGGACTGGCAGCACTTCCAGGAACTGCTGAAAAAATTCGATCATGTCGAACTCAATGATCACAGTGAGGATCTGGCCATGGTGTCGGTACAAGGGCCGACATCCCGTTCGATGGTGACTGCAATCATCGCGGCCGGACATCTGCCGGCGCCGGTAAGAAACGCACTGAGTACGGTGACGATTGCTGGTGCCACGGTTCTGCTGGCCCGCACCGGATACACCGGTGAACCCCTGGGGTTCGAGTTGTTCATTCCCCGAGATGCGGCGGCTGACGTCTGGAATCTGCTGGTGGAAAAAGGGGCCACGCCCGTGGGGCTGGGCGCCCGGGACACCTTGCGGCTGGAAGCGGCGCTTCCTCTTTACGGTCATGAATTGGGCACGGATGCCGATGGGATGGAAATTCCCATCTTTGCCTGCCCGCTGGCCAAATTCGGCGTCAGTTTTTCTCCGTTGAAGGGCGATTTTATGGGACGCCGGCCCCTGGCGCGCCAGCACGAGGCGTTCCGGAAAATTCTCTTTCGGGATTTCTCGACCATGGTGGATTTGCCCCGGATGATCCGCCCGCTGGTATTGGCCGGGCGCGGGATCGCCCGCCAGGGAGCCAGGGTTTTTGACGGCGATAAGCTCGTGGGGACCATCACCAGCGGCACCATGGTGCCCTATTGGGAAGTGGAAGGCCAACGCGTTCATGACGGCCTGGCTGATACGAATCAGCGGCGTTCCATCTGTCTGGGCTATCTTAACAGCGACATCCTCGACGAAGCACCGCTATCTGTGGAAATCCGCGGGAAACAAGTGGCAGCCATGGCAGTGCCCTATCACATGCGCAGCGAATCGCCACCGTATACCCGGCCCATTTTATATGACCATGGTCGTGCGCGAAAAGCCGTTGAATCGGATACCACCCAAACCGACGCCCTGCGCCTGTTGAAGATGGCCACGGCCAACCACCACTGGCGGCAGCAGGCGTGTATCAATCTGATCCCTTCAGAGATGACAACCTCTCCCCTGGTGCGCATGCTTTCAATCACGGACCCGTCTTTCCGTTACGCCGAGCACCGCAAACTCAAGGCCTATTACGATGCCGAGGTGTTCTACTACCAGGGCTGCGATTTCATCGATGAGGTCGAAGCTCTGCTGGTCGAGGAAATGAAGCGTTACTTCGGATGCGCCGAGGTGGAAACCCGCGTGATCAGCGGGCAGATGGCCAACACTGCCGTATACAGCGCCATGCTGGACTATATCAACCGGGCCGACCGTAAGGTCGAGCCCCGGCGGATGCGCAAGGTGATGAACAACCATATCGGCAAAGGCGGTCACCTCAGCGCACAGCCCATGGGTGCCCTCAGGGATTTCGTGGCTCGGGATCCTGCCACGGAACGGCCGGCAGTGGTCAACTTCCCGGTCCTGGCGGACAATCCCTTTCGCATCGACGTACCGGCCACGTTGAAGCTGATCGACCGGTATCGGCCCGAGTTGATTATCTTCGGCAAGAGCATGGTGATCAGCAAGGAGCCGGTCGCGCAAGTCAGGGCCTTTCTGGACCAGCAGGGCATCGACACGCTGGTGATGTACGACATGGCTCACGTGCTGGGGCTGGTGGGCCCGCATTTTCAGGATCCATTCATGGAAGGTGCCGACCTGGTCACCGGATCCACGCACAAGACTTTTTTCGGCACGCAGCGGGGCCTCGTGGCCAGTCGCTATGAGGCGGCCGATGAGCGTTATGCCCTCTGGGAGGCCATCGAGCGGCGAACGTTTCCCGGATCGGTGTCCAACCACCACTTGGGGACGATGGTGGGCCTGCTGTTTGCCGCCTATGAAATGAATTATTTCAAGGACGCGTACCAGTCTGCTGTCATCTCGAATGCAAAGGCATTCGCACGGGCATTGACCGATAGCGGGTTGAACGTGGCCGGAGACCCTGCCGTGGGTTACACGGAAACCCACCAGGTCTTGGTGGATGTCGGGTATGCCAGAGGCCCGCAGATCGCCCGGCGCCTGGAAGCCAACGACATCATCTGCAACTATCAGGCGGGACCCGAAGACGAGAGCTTTTCCGCTTCGGGCATGCTGCGCATGGGGGTGTCGGAAATGACCCGCTTCGGCATGGGGCCACAGGGATTTGAGCAACTGGCCCAACTGGTGCGGGATGTCGTTATGGATGATAAGCCGGTGAAGGAAGCAGTTTCCCGGTTGCGACAGCAATTTCTGGACATCAAGTATTGTTTTGACGACGATGCGTTTGAAGAACGGACGAAAGAGTTGATGGAGACGCTGATGTAACGACAAATCAATCGTAACGAATCGATTTCGTTTTATCACCTAATTTGATGAACCCGTAAAAAGCCCCCTGTCGTGTCGTTCCCGCGAAGGCGGGGCACGCAGTGAAGCTTCAGCGCTATCTATAACTATCTGATAACACTGGATCCCCGCTTTCGCGGGGACGAGTGCGCCTGTGAAGACGCCATAACAGCACGGTGCAAGTCCGTGTCGGGGCAAGCCAAGACCCCGTAACAGAAGGTAACTGCGTCGCCGTGAGGCGGGGTGGAGAGCAACCGGAAGTGAACCAGCGGTCCGTAGGATGACGAACTCGATTCGGCGGGATGTAGCGACGAGCCTTCTCATTCATGGCGAAGTCCGAAAATCGTCCGGTACGCTGAAAGTTGGCGGATAAAGCGATACCGGAGCGCATCACGTGGTTGGAGACGGAACGCCGGGACGGTATGGCGGGATAAGCAGGGAGACCTGTCCGCGAGGTGACGCGGGCAGGAGTCAGAGCCTTCATAGTACTGATGCGGCGATGGCCGTGGAAAGCGTGGAGAGCAAACCCGCGCCGAGGGAAGGGAGGCAGGAAGGTGGATGCGTGAAATCCAGTAAAAGGCAATGCATAAGCTACGTGTCGCCAGTGCCGGCAACGGCTAAACAAGGCACAGAAACCGGAAGTTGGGTGGAAGCCTCGATCTGGACAGAGCGCATGTTGGCGGCGCTGGAAAACGGCGTCAAAGGAGGCAAATGGTTTAGCCTGATCGACAAGGTCACACGCCTGCAAACGCTTGAAATCGCGTGGCAGAAGGTTGCCGCGAATAAGGGTTCGGCAGGTGTGGATGGTCAGAGTGTCAAACGGTTTGGTAAGCGGGCGACGGAGTACCTGCAGGAGTTGTCGGAGGCCCTGAAATCGGGTACCTATCGACCTCAGCCAGTCAAGCGCGTGGAGATCCCCAAAGGACCGGGCAAAACCCGTCCGCTGGGAATTCCGACGGTTTGTTCATAATGCACCTCCTACAATTGCGTTTTGGAATTAATCTGTGATCTTTGTTTCTGGATCCTTGAAGAATTTGCCACTCGATTTAAAAGTTCTTGCTCCTGTTCTGGGTTGATACGTATCCAGTAGGGTGAGCTACTGTGAACCCTGCGAGGCGTAATAATCCCCCGACTAATCCAGTAATACACGACATTGGTGCTAATATCGAATTTCTCTGCAACCTGCCTGACAGTCAGCTCACCAGGTTGCCTTTGCGGGTATGCAGGAATTTTGTGCTTATAGCGGAGCCAGTTGTATCATCGATGAACTGAAAGGCTTTCCTGTTGCACTACGCTGGTTTTCCTGGTTTAAGATGGCCACGATCTGCTTGTCCGAAAGTGTTTTTGCCAGCTTACGGATTCTTTCGACAAATGCATCAGAATAGCGAATGCGATCCTGTATTCTCATCGGCAGATCAACGCGAATGTCTTCGCAGGCCCCGCCCTGCCAGCGAAGGTGCAATATGGCCTGCCAGATTCCAGCAAGTCTTTCCACGGTGATATCTTTGATGAGAAGCCGCAGCATGCGTTTTTTATCCCTGGGGTTTGTGGTACGCGCATGCCACAGCCTGGGAAAATCCTTGGCCAAGGCCAAGACCTTTTCTTTTTGCTCTTTAGTCGTAGCATTTAATTGCTTGGATTGAAATTGACTGTATTGCTGCTTTATTTCTTCCAACTGGACGATGGCGTCGTTCCAGCGGCGTTCAAGCGTTGCTGCGACCAGACGATTGGAGGGATCCACCTCCAGGTAGCGCCTTTCGGCCAACTGGGCTTCATAACGGCATTTTTCGATTCGCATCTCCCATTGCCGGCAAACTGCTTTATCTGACTTTTCAAGCGCTTTTACCGCCCGATAGGCCATCTCGATCTGCTTTGGCTCGATCACCTGCAAGACGCGCCTGGCTACCGCCGTATCGAGAAGATCGCAACGCACACTCATGCAGCCTGTGGATGACAGGGCCTCTCGTTTGCGCCAGTTACACTCGTAAAGTGGGTAGAGACCGCCATTACCCTTATAGCGCACCGTAAGCCTATGACCGCAAACCGAACAGACCAGCAGCCCTTGGAGTAAAGCTATGCCTTCTCTTGCCGGACCTGCCAAAAGGGTTCCTTCTGCATTGGTACGGTTGCGCTCAAGAGCGCGTTGATTTTTCTGATATTCTTTCCAGCTGATATAGGACTCATGATGATTTTTGATCGTAACCAACCACTCGTCCATGGGCATCAAGCGGTTGCGTAAGTT
Source organism: uncultured delta proteobacterium (assembly GCA_963716825.1). Classification (GTDB taxonomy): domain Bacteria; phylum Desulfobacterota; class Desulfobacteria; order Desulfobacterales; family Desulfosarcinaceae; genus Desulfosarcina. The sequence goes on along the minus strand of CAVQUU010000017.1, from coordinate 2,352 downwards.
AACCTCTCCCTCGGCAGATATCTCTTTGATGCTGCGGTAGCGTCCAAATACATAGGTGCCGGCATAGGATGGATTTTTCAGGACGCCCAGCACCCGGCCATGGCTCAGACGACCCCAAATTAGTTTGCCGTCCCATACGCCGCCATAGGACCGTTTGGGGAACAACAAACCTTGTTGCGCAAACGTTTGGGCAACTCCGTAAGCGCTGCCGGTTTTGCGAAAACTGGAAAAGACCATTCGCACCGCACCCTGGACCTGCTGGTCCGGGTCAAGGACAATACAGCCTCGATCATCATAGCAGAGCCCCACGGGCAAAGGAAATCGCAGCTGACCCTTTTTCGCCTTATTGCGTTTGCCGCCCTGGAGGCGAACGCGAATGAAGTGAAGCTCTGCCTGGGCAATGGTACCCTTTAGGCCCAGTAGAAGGCTGTCGTTGAAGTCCGATGGATCGTAGCAGCCATCTTCGTCGATTACCATCGTGTCGGTCAGCGCACACAGTTCCAACAATCGCTGCCAGTCCAGACAGGAACGCGCCAGCCGTGATGCCTCCAGGGCAAATAGAGCGCCAACCTGGCCCATCGAAACATCGGCCACCAGGGTCTTGAAGTCCTTGCGGCCAGAGATTCGGCTTGCCGATTTGCCAAGATCCCCATCCAGGATGCGGATGGCCGCCGGACTCCAGCCCAGATCCAGGGCTTTGTTCTTCAGCGCATACTGGCGTTCGGTACTCTCTTGGTGGTGCCTGACTTGGGCTATGGTCGATTGTCTGATGTAAACGTAAGCAGGTTTTTGCCGGTGGCGATCTTGTATCTTTGAGATCATCGTTGGCCTCCCTGGTAGAGATTTGCTCGCAATGGGCTTTAAGCATGTTTGACAGCAAAATTGACGCCCGAGTGATGTCGAACTGGCACACGCCTTCGGGTGTCGGTGATGCAAACACGGTTTTCCCTTACAGTCTGGAGGCTCAACACTACCCGAGTTTTTACAAACTCAGCAGTTCCTGACGAAATCGGGCCGTGAGCGGATAGAGATAAATCTCCTTGGGAAGGATCCCCTGGCGTTGGTTTTTGTGATCCATCCGCCCTCGGCCGGTGGTCGTGCCAACATGGATCCAATTTGCCGCTTGGTAACACGTGCCGTTAAATCGGGTTGAATCGACGAAGGTCTCAAATAATGCGGGACGATAGCCGTAGCATGCAGCCCAGTCCACGGGGGCCACCTTTGCCGCCAAGGCAAGCACATGGCTGGCAAGATTTTTTACTTTAACCCAGGGTAAAAGTAAAAAACGGCTATTGCTAACGATCTTTTGTAAATTGCGTTTTCTTTGCGCATTATCCCACGCGATCCAACGGTCCCTCGGGGCGATTGTCCATGCCGGTGATGAAAACTGTAAGCAGCCTAACAGCTGCGTTTTTTCTTTGCCGGCCACGATAAAGTACCGCAGCTGGGCGCCAAAGGGCTGCTTATAGCCAAGGTAGTGATACTGTTCCACATATTCGTAGAACCGCTGTCTTTGTTCTTTCGTCTGGATCCGACTCAGATAAACAGGGCCAAGCTCGCTCAGGCTGGTGGAGATAACGCTCTGGACATTGGGCAAATGGGATTTTATGGCTTTTGTTTCAAGGGGGCGCCGGGATCTACGCTGGGGTAATCGAATGGTCCCTTTATGATCAAGATATTCAAGGAACTGACGACACTCGACGGTCTTGAGCTTTCCACTGGGCCTTTTCCATGAAAACAGTTCGCAAATGGTGCTGGCCAGTTCAGTGCGACTAAGGCCCGAGCAAGTGACTATAATTTCTGAGATTTGGGCAATCTCATCCTTGGCAAAGCAGCGACCGCTAAATGTCATACCATCCGGGCCAGGCATATGGGCTCCCATATGGAATCATTCGATTGTAATATACACAGATCGCAGTTAGATGTCCAGAGTTATTTGCATCGTTGAATCTTTTTTTTTGTGTTCCTTTCTGACGGTTCTATTTGGCTTTAGTTGTGTGGTTACTGAGTTCCACTAGTAGATTTACAAGTTTTAGCAAAGCCGTGTAATCCAGGATGAGTGGAGATTGGCCCTGTACGTTGGAAGCACTAAAATCGGCCAGATTGGTCCAATCACGGTCAACCGCAAAAGTGCCACCTCCGGGGTCCTTAAGGATCAGGGTGTCTTTACCGGAAACTCGTCTGGATTTTAAGATTTGATAGCGTCGGCCATGAAGGGGATGAAAAGGGTGGGTGATATCTGCCCATCCCAAATGCGGACTGTGATCAAGTGCAGTTAACTTTGACTGTCCCGACGATACGGGATCGGGTGGTGCAGGCCGCTGTATTGCTGATTATCGAGCCCATTTTCGA
>CAVQUU010000016.1:0-52964 GCA_963716825.1 uncultured delta proteobacterium | reverse complement strand
TCGCGCGTTGACAGCGCTGCGATCCAATACGAACGCAAGATTGACACTGGACGCCATGGCCCTGCAGATGGCAGGCGCCTGCCGCAGATAAAAGAGACACCATGAAAAAAAAAGTGGGAATCCGGTTCAAAACCGGCGGTAAGATATATGATTTCAGCTGCGGGGCCTTTGTCCTCAACGTGGGCGACCAGGTGATCGTGGAATCGGAAAAAGGTCTGGGCTTAGGGACAGTGGAGACACCGCCCGAACTGGTAGACGAGACTGGCAAAACCGGCAGGCCCTTGAAAAATGTATTTCGCAAAGCCAATGAAAAGGACTTGAGCCAGGTCCAACAAAACATGGCTTTAGAGCGCGAAGCACACGCTTTCTGCATGAAAAGAATCAAGGAACTTGGGCTGAAGATGAACCTGTTTTCAGTGGAGAGCACCTTCGACGCCAGCCGACTCACCTTCTTTTTCACGGCCGATGCGCGGGTGGATTTCCGGCAGCTGGTCAAGATTCTGGTCAATCAGTTCAGGGTCCGCATCGAAATGCGGCAGGTGGGCATTCGTAACCAGGCCAAGATGTGCGGCGGCCTTGGACGCTGTGGTAGAGCCTTCTGCTGCTCATCTTTCATGGAAAAGTTCGAGCCGGTATCCATCCGCATGGCCAAGCAGCAGGGACTCTCCCTGAACCCCACCAAAATTTCGGGTCAATGCGGCAGGCTCATGTGCTGCCTGACCTTTGAAAATGAGACATACCGAAAACTGAAACAGGGCTTCCCCAAAATTGGGAAGGTCGTGACCACCAAGAACGGCCCGGGAAAAGTAACCCGCCACAACGTCATCTGCAACCGCCTGACGGTGCGGCTGCAAGAAGGCGGTGATGTAGAGATCAGCCTTGATGACATTGTCAATGACAGGAGATAAACCCATGGCCTCGCCGTTTTACATAACCACGCCCATATACTATGTGAACGCCCGACCCCACCTGGGCCATGCCTACACCACCATTGCAGCGGATGTGGCCAGGCGGTTTCACGCCATGTCCAGCGACCAGACCTATTTTCTCACCGGTACGGACGAACATGGTGACAAAATTGTCCGTGCCGCCAAAAAAGAAAAGCGGACCCCGCGGGAGTACGTGGATCAGATCAGCGGCCTTTTCAGAAAGTTGTGGCCCGAACTCAACATTTCCAACGATTACTTTATCCGCACCACGGACCCGGCCCATATGGCCGTGGTTGAAACCATCCTCCAGCGCATCTACGATGCCGGCGACATCTATTTCAGCGAATACGAGGGACTTTACTGCTTTGGGTGCGAACGCTTTTACACCGAACGGGAGCTCGTCGACGGCTGTTGCCCGGACCACCAGACACCGCCGGAAACCATCAAGGAATCCAACTATTTTTTCAAGATGAGCCGGTATCAGCAATGGTTGATCGACCACATCAATCAACATCCCGACTTTATTCGCCCCGAACGGTACCGGAACGAAGTGCTGGCATTTTTGCGCGAACCACTGGAAGACTTGTGCATCTCGCGGCCTAAATCCCGTATCAAGTGGGGTATCAACCTACCGTTTGACGCCGACTACGTAACCTATGTGTGGTTCGACGCCCTGCTCAACTATGTGTCGGCGCTGGGCTACCCGGATGGCGAATTGTACAAAACCTATTGGCCCGTGGCCCAGCACATCGTGGCCAAGGATATCCTCAAGCCCCACGGTATCTATTGGCCGATCATGCTCAAAGCGGCCGGGATACCCGTTTACCAGCACCTGAATGTTCACGGATACTGGAACGTGGACCAGAGCAAGATGTCCAAAAGTATCGGCAATGTGGTGGAACCCCTTGAGATGAAAGACGTGTATGGTCTGGACGCCTTCCGTTTTTTTCTCATGCGGGACATGGCTTTCGGCCTGGATTCCAACTTTAACGAAGAGGCGCTGGTCCAACGAATCAACGCCGACCTGGCCAATGACCTGGGCAATCTCTTTTCCCGGGTGCTCTCCATGACCCATAAGTATTTCGACGGGGTGGTTCCCGAGCCGGACCCGGACATGGAAAAGGAAATGGCCCTCGGGCTGGAAAGCAATTCCCGGGTAGCCATCCAGGCCTATACGGCCAGCATGGGTGAGTTTGCCTTTCACAAGGGCCTGTCAGCGGTTTGGGCGTTCATCACCCACATGAACAAGTATGTGGACGTAACCGCCCCGTGGGTGCTGGCCAAAAAAAAGGCCACCCGGAAACAGCTGGAAACGGTAATCTACAATCTGCTGGAAGGGCTTCGCATCATCTCCGGCCTGATCTATCCGGTGATGCCCGACACCGCCGTCAACATGCAAATACACTTGGGATTTAACGGCGATGACGATTTTTACAAGCTGGACCGGCTCACCACATGGACAGGGGTGAAGCCCGGGGTAAAACTGAGAAAATCCATATCCCTGTTTCCCCGCATCGACCTGGAAAAAAAGCAACTCCAACCCGTGGAAAAGGCCGCATACCCAATTATGGAAAAACCCATCAAACCCGAAATCACCATCGAGGATTTTGCCAAGATAGACCTGCGTGTGGCCACCGTCGTGTCTGTCCAGGCAGTCCCCCGGGCCAAAAAGCTGCTTCAACTGGAGGTGAACCTGGGCGAAACGCGAACCATCGTCTCCGGCATCGCCGGCAGCTACACCCCCGAGGATCTGGTGGGCAAACAGGTCATCGTTGTGGCCAACCTCAAACCAGCCAAACTCATGGGCGTGCTGTCCAAAGGCATGCTCATTGCTGCAACGGACGAAGACGGCGTCACCGTGGCGACACTGGATCATTCGGTCACGCCCGGAACGCCGTTAAGCTGACCGTTGCCGGGGGTTTAATTTTCGGAAATGACCCGTTTTTTCAAACGTGACACGCATTCGTTACCCCAGCCCAGCTGGAAAGCCTATCAGGAAAGCCTGAGGCGTCAGTACTTCCCCACCAGACGCACCCGGCTGGACCGCAGCAGGCCGTGGTTGGTCGTGGGGCTGTTGCTTCTGGCATTTGCAGGGATCGGGTGGGTGTTCACCGCAGGCATCAACACACAGACGGATGCGGCTGTTGCGGATTCAATCCCTGCGCAGAAGACGCAAAAGGCCCCGGAACTGATCGAAAAAGCAGATGTCCATATCCTGTTGGGCAAAACCCGTCTGATCAACCTGGAGGCCAATCCGATAAAGGTGGACTTCGACGGCCGATCCTACCAGGTAAGCACCAGCTTGGATCTGGGACTTCAGCGGTATCTGCTCAAGCGCATGGACCGGGTCAATTCACGCTATATCGGCATCGTGGCCATGGCACCGGACACGGGCCAAATCCTGGCCATGGCGGGATTCAACAAAATCGACCCCGACCGGGATCCATGCCGGATGGCCGAATACCCGGCAGCCAGCCTCTTCAAGATCGTCACGGCGGCAGCGGCGGTTGAAGAAAAAGGCTACACGGCCGGTTCCCGGTTCAAATTCAACGGCTACAAACACACCCTTTACAAGCGCCAGTTGACGGACAAGACCAACCGTTACACCAATTCCATCTCCCTGCAGGATTCCTTTGCCCAGTCCGTCAATCCGGTTTTTGGAAAGATCGGTGCCCTGGTCCTTGACCGGGAAACCCTGGAAGCATACGGGGATGCCTTCGCTTTCAACCGGCCGGTGGATTTCGAACTCCAATGGCCCACCAGCCAACTCGCGGTAAAAGACGAGTCCTACCACCGGGCGGAAATTGCCAGCGGGTTCAACCGTCAGACCACGCTTTCCCCCCTCCATGCGGCGGTGATCGTGTCGGCGGTGGTCAACGGCGGCAAGCCGGTGGAGCCGACCCTGGTGGACCGAATCACCAATGATAACGGCGAGTCCGTCTATCGGACCGAGCCTCAATTTTTGACGGCCGCGGTATCCCCGGAAACCGCCGACGTGCTGAACCAGCTCATGATCGCCACCGTAACCGCAGGCACCGCAAAAAAAATATTTCGCGGACACAGCCGCAGCAAGGTGCTGTCGCGCCTGAAGCTGGGGGGCAAAACCGGCTCTATCTACAACCGGGCCCATGATGCCCGCTTCGACTGGTTCGTGGGATTTGCCACGGAAAAAAAGGGGCCCGAAAAAATGGTGGTGGCGGTAATGGTGGCCCATGAAGATTATATCGGCACCCGGGCCGGACAATATGCCCGCATGACCATCGAACACTATTTCAAGGACTATTTTGCCAAAAAAGCGCAGGCAAAAAAAAGGATTCCAGCGGATAAGGAGGCATTTATGCCCGGTTTTGAGATATTCGGCGACGAAGAACGCAAGCAGGTCAACGATGTGTTGGAAACAGGGGTCCTGTTCCGCTATGGCTTCGATGGGGCCCGCAAGGGTCACTGGAAAGCCAAAACCTTTGAAGCTGAACTGGCCCGACGAGTAGGCGTCGAATACGCCCATTTGTGCGCCAGCGGCACGGCGGCCCTGTCCACAGCCATGGCCGCCTGCGGCGTTGGCGCCGGTGATGAAGTGATCGTTCCCCCCTTCACCTTCGTGGCCACCGTCGAGTCGGTGCTCATGGCCGGGGCGGTACCGGTGTTTGCAGATGTCGACGAGACGCTGTGTCTCTCGCCGGAAGGGCTGGCGTCGGCCCTGACCCCGGCCACCAAAGCCGTCGTTCCCGTTCACATGTGCGGGGCCATGGCCCGCATCGACGAAATCAAGGAGATCTGCGATAAAAAGGGGCTGACGCTCCTGGAAGACGCCTGCCAGAGTTTAGGAGCCACCTACAAGGGCAAAGCCCTGGGCAGCTTCGGCAAGGCCGGTTGTTTTTCTTTCGATCCGGTCAAGACCATCACCTGCGGCGAAGGCGGCGCCATGGTCACGAACGACAGAAATGTCTATATCGCCGCCGATGCCTACGCCGACCACGGCCATGACCACCTCGGCAACGACCGGGGGGCCGAAGACCACCTGATCATCGGCGCCAACCATCGGATCAGTGAACTCAACGCCGCCGTGGGGGTGGCTCAGCTGAGAAAACTGGACTGGATCCTGGACGTCCAGCGGCGCAATAAAGCGGCCATCAAAGCGGCCATGGCAGCGATCCCCGGGATCGATTTCCGTCAGTTGCCGGACCCCGACGGGGACTCGGCAACCTTTCTCTCTTTTTTCATGCCTGACCTGGAAACCGCCCGGCAGGCGGTCAAGGCGCTGGCCGCGGCTGGTGTGGACGGCTGTTTTCACTGGTATGACAACAAATGGCACTACATCCGGAAATGGAACCATTTCCACACCATGCAGGTCGCCGCCCGCCTGCCCGTTCAGACACTGTCCAATTGCCCGGACTACAGCAGCATCGCCATGCCCGGGTCCGACGCCATCATGCAGCGGGCCATTTCCATGCAGATCAAGCTGGGATGGACACCGGAACAGCTGGATCAGCGCATCCAGGCAACGGTAAAGGCGTTGAAAACGTTTAAATAGGCCTTCCACGGTTCAAGATAACTGAAGCCTAACCGAAAAGGATATTAACATGTTTCGTAATTTTAAAATGGTCTCCAAGGTGGTCTTTGGTCGGGGCTGCACATCACAACTGGGGGATATCCTCAACGAACAGCGCCGGAGCAGAAAAGCGGTGATGATCTTTCTGGTGGACGACGTCTTTAAAACCGGCACGATAGAAAATCGTCTTCCCGTCCATGCCGACGATCTGATGGTCTGGGTCAATGTGGACGATGAACCCAAAACCAGCTATGTGGACCAGCTCACCACGCAGGTCAAAAAACACATGGTCGGCAAACAGGACCGCCACCCTTCGGGGGTGATCGGTATCGGCGGTGGCAGCACCATGGATCTGGCCAAAGCCGTCTCCCTCATGCTCACCAACGCCGGGTCTTCCGCCGACTACCAGGGATGGGACCTGATTAAAAAACCGGCCGTTTACCACGCCGCCGTGCCAACCCTTTCCGGAACCGGCGCCGAAGTATCCCGCACCACGGTGCTCACCGGCCCACAGAAAAAGCTGGGCATCAATTCAGATCACACCGTTTTTGACCAGATCGTCCTGGACCCGGAGATGATCGCCAATGCCCCCAACCCGCAGCGCTTCTATACCGGCATGGACTGCTACATCCACTGCGTGGAATCGTTGACGGGCACCTATCTCAACAGTTTCTCCCAGGCCTACGGCGAAAAGGCCTTGGACCTTTGCCGGGAGGTCTTTTTGGACGAACCCGAGGACGCCGATGACCGGCTGATGATGGCCTCCTATTGCGGCGGCATGAGCATCGCTTACTCCCAGGTGGGCATCTGCCACGCCCTCTCCTACGGCCTCGCCTTTGTGCTGGGGTTGCACCACGGCATCGGCAACTGTGTGGTCTTTGACACCCTCGAGGACTATTATCCTGAAGGGGTTCGGGAATTTAGACAGATGATGGCACGAATCGGCATTGATCTGCCACGCAATCTGACAGCCGGTATCACCGATGCTCAGATGGAAAAAATGGTGGATGTGTCACTGGTGCTGGAGCCCTTGTGGGAGAATGCATTGGGTAAAGACTGGAAAATGATCATGACCCGTGAAAAAATCAGGGAACTCTATTTAAACATGTAATCGCCAATCCGGCTCCCCAGCGCTCAAAATCGATAAAGGACCCCTATGACTCGATATCTTATCGTTACCGTGGCCAAGTATACCGCGTGCATCGTCGAACCGACGGTTCGTCTGATTCACAACATACGACGTCGGATTTCACACCTGCCGGCCATTCATTGGGGGCGCGTTCCTGCGTTGGTGGCCGGGCCGGCGGTGATCCTCTTCCCCTGCTCGGCCAACCGCCTTTGCTGTGGTCTGGCCGGCATCATCGCAGTCAAGGGAAAAACGGGCCGCAACATTCCGATTGACCTTACCGCTTTGGTAGCGCTCGTCGACAGCGTCGAGGCGGGTTTGCAGGGAACGCCGTCCCTGCAGACAGATGCGGTCACCGGTGAATATCCGACTGGACAGGCAACGCTGGACAGCCTGCTGGCAGAAATCCGAACCCTCAAGCAGGAAGGACCGTTTCTCACCCTGTTCAAAGATCCGACCGCTCAGAAGACGGTCGCCGATCTGTCCGTTCGACTGTCGACCCTTCTGCAACGTGAGCAGGCACGACTGGCCAAACTGGTGGGCAGCCTGGAAACCCATGTGGTGGATATCCTCTCCACGCGTATCGAAACCCTCAAGGACATGCGCTGGTGCCTGGACGTGGAACTGGCCGGTAACATCGGACGCATCCGGTCGCTCATGCCCGGCAGCGCCGACCCCGGGCCCGACAGCCGCATCACCGTCTTTCGACAGATCAACGCTGTGCTCAACAGCATCGACCGGCTTGAAGTCCGGGGACGGGATTCGGCGGGAATTTCTATTTTGTTCATCATACCGGCTGAGGCCTATGAAGCCATTTCAGCCGCATTGGATCGCAAGGGCCTCACCTCGGATTTCGAGCGCCGCATGGATCGTGACGTGCTGAAAAACACCAGCATCAGCCTGAATCGGTCGGCCTCCGACGATGGGCAGTCGATCGTGGCCTTGACGGCAGTCTATAAAGTTGCCGCCGAAATCGGCAGCCTGGGAGACAATATTCGCTACCTGCGCCAGCAAATTCAACAGGATGAGATCCTGCAGCTGATCGCCGCCGCACCCCACCGCTTTCACACCGTATCGTCCCATACACGCTGGGCGTCGGTGGGCGCGATTACCGAACCCAACTGCCACCCGGTGGACAACACCGTGACCGGCGCCACCTTGAAGGACCGTCCCATCATCCACGCCTGCCTCAACGGGGATATCGACAACTACCTGGAACTCAAAGCGGCAATGGAAGCATCCGGGCGCACCATTCCCGATCCCATCACCACGGATACCAAGATCATTCCCCTGCAGATCGAGCATTACCTGCGGTCTGGCGTCGACGTGGCCGAAGCCTTCCGTCTGGCAGTGGGTGATTTCCAGGGATCCCACGCCATCTCCATGCACACCGACCTGGCCCCAGGGAAATTCTTCCTGGCCCAAAAGGGCAGCGGCCAGGCCGTTTTCGTCGGACTGGCCGAAGACCACTATATGCCGGCGTCCGAGGTCTATGGCTTCATCGAGGAGACATCCCACTTCTTGAAGATGAACGGTGAACAGGTGGTCAAAGGAAAGAAGGGCAACACCCAGGGCCAGATCTTCATCCTGGATCAACAATCTCCCGGCGGGCTCGCCGGCATCACGGCCATGTACTACGACGGCACCCCCATCACGCTCACCGACGACGATGTCAAGCACACGGAAATCACCTCGAGGGATATCGATCGGCAGGGCTTTCCCCACTACTTTTTAAAGGAGATCTCCGAAGCGCCTCAATCGGTGGAACGCACCCTGCTCAATCGCTGGAAGATCGCCGACGACGATAACGGCCGCCATTACGTCATCCATCTCGACCAACGGTCCTTCCCCCGTTCGCTGGAGGCGGCCTTGGCGGAAGATCGGATCCGGCGGATCTTTTTCGTGGGACAAGGCACCGCGGGTGTCGCCGCCCAGGCCTGTGCCGACATCCTGAAATCCTATCTGGCCGATCCCGCCATCCAACTGCGCGCCCTCAAGGCTTCTGAACTCAGCGGTTTCGAATTGAACGAAGGGGACAGCGCCACCAGCATGGCCGACGCCCTGGTGGTCGCCATCAGCCAGTCTGGAACCACCACCGACACCAACCGAACCGTGGACATGGTCAAGGCCCGGGGGGCTCATACCCTGGCCATCGTGAACCGCCGGGATTCGGACATCACCTTCAAGGTGGACGGGGTCTTGTATACCTCCAGCGGCCGGGATATCGAAATGAGCGTGGCCTCCACCAAGGCCTTTTACTCTCAGATCGTTGCCGGGGCCCTGCTGGGCCTGAAAGTTGCCAGCATCAAGAGACGCCGGTCCACTGAGTTTCTCTCGGACCAGATCGCCGAACTGCTGCGGATCCCCGATCACATGCGCACAGTTCTGGCCATGGGAAAACCAATCCAGGCATCGGCCCGGCGTCTGGCGGCCACCAAAACTTACTGGGCCGCGGTGGGCAGCGGTCCCAACAAGTCCTCGGCGGACGAGATCCGCATCAAGCTCAGCGAATTGTGCTACAAGACGATCTCCTCGGATTATGTGGAAGACAAGAAACACATCGACCTCTCCTCCGAGCCGCTGATCATCGTCTGCGCCGCCGGGTCCAAGGGCACTGTCATCGGGGACATCATCAAAGACACCGCCATCTTCAAAGCCCACAAGGCCGCCCCGGTGGTTATCGCCGACGAGGGTGAGGAGCGTTTCGGGCCCTATGCCGAAGATGTCTTTCACGTTCCCCAGGTGAGCCCCCAGCTTGCACCCATTCTTAACACCCTGGTGGGTCACATCTGGGGCTACCACGCCGCCCTGGCGATCCACGAGGGCTCCCGGTTCTTGCATGACATCCGTGAATCCATCTACCAAACCCTTGACGATCTTGCCGAACAGGGCCTGGACATCTATGAGGTGGTCCTGGAAAAAACCTTTCGTGAAAAAATCGCCGGCTTTTACCAGGCCTTTCGCAACAAGCGCAAGGCCAAGCAATTTCCTGCGGCCATCACCCATGCATCGGATTTGACGCTGCTGTTCAAATACCTGTCGGGCCGGCTGCCGCTGTCCGATTTCGAGATGGATTTCGGCCTCAAGGGCACAGCCAAAAATATATTCGACACCTTGTTCCGCGTGCTGGGCGAGTCAATCAACCTCATGTCCCGCCCGGTGGACGCCATCAAGCATCAGGCCAAAACCGTCACCGTTGGCACCAGCCGCATCAGCGAACGGGTGGAGGGCATCCTGTTCGACACCTTGACCGACCACGAATTGGACATCTCACAAGTCATCAACCGTAACGTCATCGTCATGAAAAACATCCAGGGCGTGATCGACCACGTCAAGGGCAGCATCCTTTACCGCATCGATGGTCTGGGCCTGCTGGGCGACCCCACGGATCAGACCACCATTGCCATCCTGAACAAAACGGGCATTCTCGCTCAGCTGCCCTCCCGGGTGGAAAAAGACCCTGTGCTGAAAGGCACCAAACGGATCATCGTCGGCCAGGGTAACATCTATATCGGCAAGGGGAGAAAAGACGGGCGCAGCATTGTGGTGATTCCGGCCACCTCCAATGATTCCGCGGACGGCAGCCGCATCCGTTATCTGCTGCTGTTGAACATCGGGTTTAAAAAATCGATACCGCTGGAGAAGAAAATCAAGGCGCTGGGTGGTAAATACGATCACATCAAGAACATCGTCCAGGAAAACAGCGTCCCCTGGGTCGACGACTACCTGAACGAAGTGGCCGTTGACGACCTGTTCGGCCAATCGGCGGAAAAGCTGGCCGAAGCGATGGTGGCACGCCACAGCTGAAGCCAGCGTCAACGGACCGATGGTCTCAGGCGCGAGGTTGGATGGCCGAACAAAGCGGTCCGAGAAGAGAAATGAGCGGATGGATTACTTTCCCAGCAGTCGCGCCAACTCTCCGAACGATCGTGGTTTATGGAATATAGGCAGGCACCGCAAGATCTCCTCGACGGTGGTGATACCCAGGGCGGCTTTATAGAAACCGTCTTCGAACAATGTCACCAATCCCGTCGTTTCCTTGCAAACTCGACGGATCTGATGGCTGGTCTTGCCCTCGATTAGCCCATCTCTGACCGGATCGTTGAGTACCAGCACCTCGAATGCCGCCACTCGCTTGCGGTAACCCGTGTACCGGCAGTGGCTGCATCCCTGCCCCTTAGAGAAGGCAGCCCCCGCCATCTGGTCGAATTCGCATCCAATGCGCCGCAGATCCATGGGGGTGAGTTCGTAAGGGCGTGCGCAGTTGACGCATACCCGTCGCAGCAGTCGTTGCGCCACCACACAAGACACCGTAGAAGCGGTCAGATATCCATCGATGTCCATGTTAAAGAGCCGCAACACGCCACTGATGCTGTCTTCGGCATGAAACGTGGTGAGCACCTTGTGGCCGGTCAGCGCCGCCTGGACGGCTGCTCCCGCCGAGAAAGTGTCCCTAATTTCGCCGATGACGATAACGTCAGGATCCTGCCGCGCCATATGCTTGATGGCGTCCTCGAAGGAGAGGTTGCTCTTCGTGTCGATGGCGCATTGACTGATGCCGTCGATAACATATTCTACCGGATCTTCAGCCGTGATGATGCTGATTTCCATGGCATTCAGGTGGTTGATGCAGCTGTATAGGGTCGTGGTCTTTCCGGATTCGGTAGGGCCGGTGACCAGGATGAGGCCACCGGGGCGATCAAGGGCACCCTCCCGAAAACGGTGTATCACCCGATTGGACATGCCGATTTCGTCAAGGCTAAAGAGCTCCATCTGCCTCTTCAGGAGCCGCATGACGATCTTCTCGCCCCTTACGGTAGCATAGAAGGAGACCCGGATGTCCATTTGATGGCCGCCGTGATCGAAGCGGATCCGGCCGCCATGGTGACAACGCCGGTCGGCAATATCGCCTCGGCACAATACCTGGAGCCGGTTGGATAGTGCCTGGGCAATACTCATGGGGTAATCCTTGTGCAGCGCCAAAACGCCGTCTATCCGGAATCTGACGCGCAGCCGGTCGACCATCGGATCGATATGAATGTCGCTGACATCCGCCGCTTCGATGGCATTCACAATGATTGTATTTACGATGCTCACCACCGATTCACCCGTTTCCGCAGCGATCTGTGTGCCGACCTTCTTGTCGTTCTCGAGATGCGCAATGGCCGAATTGATGGACAGTTTAGTGGTGATGGCCGGAATGACCGGCATGCCCATGGCCTCGGTTGCTGCATCGATATCCCGTGGATCCATGGGATCGGCAAAGGCCACGATTATCTTCTCGCCTTCAAGCCGGACAGGGAAAAAGCTGTGGGCCTGGTATTGGGTGATAGAGCCGCGTTTAAACAAGTTAGGGTCGATTTTAAGAACGTCGGGTTCGATAAAGGGGAACCCGAGAAGAAGAGAAAGTTCGGCAATCAATTTGCGCTCCTCAATCAGATTATGCGCAACCAAGACTTCGCCCAGCTTGCGCATGGGCGTCTCCTTCTTTTGCAGTTGGAGGACCAGATCCAGATCCCGGTTTGTGATCAGGCCTAATTCCACCAAGAATTCACCGATGTGTATGGAAAGGGGATTTTCACTTAGCGCTTTCCGAAGCTGGCCTTCCGTCAGGTAGTTAAGTTCCTTGATGATCTCGAGCAGGGGTTTTTCGGTTCGTAGCTTAGATTGGACGCGGCTTGCGTACTGAACCTGGGTTTTGGTTAGCAGACCGACGTCTATCAGAAGCGCAATTATTTTACCGTAGTCCGATGTTATCTCCTTATTTTTCGGTTTTGAATTGCTTTTTACCGCTTGCTTCACGGTACCAATGGTCTCGGCGATGGGATTTGTAGCCATGTTAAGCACCTAATTTCATAATCAATTAATTTTTCCACGTCGGTTTTTAATTTGATCTTATCAAAAAAGCCATGCGCTATACAATTTTATTGTTCACCGAAATCATATCGAAAGAATTATCCGGAAATCTTGCTTGACCACCGCAACGAAAAATTTTAGTTAATGAAATCGGTGTTTGAACATCATTCTCCTGCTTTTATAGATATAGCTCGCTATCACCACTATAACCCGATACTTACACCCGTTGATGGCTGTCAGACCACTGCTGATAAGGGTCTCGCCATTGACTGCATAATTGAATGTCCTTGAGGTGCCCGATGGCTGTAGATAGAACACAACGTAAATTGACAGCGGTCTTAAGCGCAGATGTCAAAGGCTACAGTACGCTCATGGGTGCTGATGAGGAACATACGGTCAACACCATTACCGCCTATAGGAAAATCTTCACGGCGGTGGTTGAAAAAAACCAGGGGCGTGTCGTTGATTCCCCCGGCGACAATATCCTGGCTGACTTCAACAGTGCCCTGAATGCCGTCACCAGTGCAATTGAAATCCAGGCTGCCTTGGGAACGCAAAATGCTAAGCTCCCAAAAAACAGGCAGATGTTTTTTCGTATCGGAATAAATTTAGGGGACATCATTCATAAGGACGGCCGTATTTATGGCGAAGGTGTCAACATCGCCGCGCGGATTGAAAGCCTTGCCGACCCAGGTGGCATCAGCATTTCCGGAGACGTTTACAATCAGGTCAAAAATAAAGTGGCCCATGATTTTGAGTACATGGGGGCGCACGCGGTGAAAAACATTGCAGAGCCAGTCAGGATCTACCGCATTGCCTTGGAACGTGAAAACCCGGGTAAAATCATCGAAGCGCCGGCATCCGAACCAACTTCATTTCTTAAGATCTTCAAATCCTACCTGACTAGCAAAAAAGCCGTATTACCTGCTTTCGATGCCACCGGCCTTAAGATTCAGCAGGAGGCATCCAAAGACGAGCCAGACACGAACGCAATCGAAAAAATGATTACCTGTGATCCATCACTAACCGGTCATGTTTTACGCATCGCCAACTCCGCCTATTACAAGGGGATCAATCAGGTTTCTACGGTACGAGCAGCTATCGTCCGTTTGGGCAGCCAAGAAGTTGCCAACATTGCCATCCTGGTGACCCAAAAAAGGCCGTTCCAGTCCAAAGACCCCTACATCAATAAAATGATGCAGAACCTGTGGCGCCATTCGGTGGGATGCGCAGTTAGTGCACAATGGATCGCCAACCGTTCTGGATTAACAGCCAAGGCCCAGGAGGCCTTCACGGCCGGCTTGCTTCACGACATTGGCAAACTACTCATTCTAACTGCCACCGATGAGATAATCCGCGCTGGCACAATTAAGCAACACCCTTCTGGCGATCTCATAAAGGAAGTGATGGATAATTACCATACCGTTTACGGCTATGCACTACTTCGAACCTGGAACCTGCCAGACCACTATTGCAGCATTGCCCGCGACCACCACAAGGCAGACCTGAAAAAAAATGACGATCTGATGATGATGGTCAGGCTGGCCAACAAGACAACCAACAGCATGGGCATCGGTCTTAAAGGGGTTGAGCCGTGTGTCCTTGTGGTCACCCCTGAAGCCGATTATTTTGAACTCTCTGAAGTCGATATGGCCGAACTTGAAATCAAGTTGGAAAATGCGAAAGTATTTTCATGATTGACACCAAGGTGCATGTGCCGTTGGAAATGAAATAGCAGAACACATCCGCCCTCCGCCAGAATTCTGAGCGTGGCCCGCAGACCTCTGCCATCCGATCTCAGATCTTCCCGATCAGGTCGCACAGCAACCTCACACCAAAACCGGTGCCGCCAGCCCCGCAGTAATCCGACGCCTTTTTGGCCCAGACCGGCCCGGCAATGTCGATGTGCGCCCAGCGGGTGTCGCCGACAAATTCAGAGAGAAACAGCGCCGCGGTAATGGCACCGCCCCAGCGGCCATTGCTGACGTTGTTCAAGTCGGCAAAATCGTTCTTCAGCAGTTCCTTGTAGTCCTCGGGCAAGGGCAGTTGCCAGCATCGCTCGTGCGTCTTTTCCCCGGAAGCAACGATGGTTGCGGCAAGATCCGGGTCTTTGGAGAATACACCGGCGATTTTCTCACCCAGGGCGACGACGCAGGCGCCGGTGAGGGTTGCCAGATCGATCAGGGTGTCCGGCTGGTAATGCCGGATGGCCCAGGCCATGGCGTCAATCAGAATCAACCGCCCTTCGGCATCGGTGTTGCCGATTTCAATGGTCTTGCCCGCATAGGACCGGATGATATCCCCTGGCCGGATGGCCGTCCCCGATGGCATGTTTTCCACGATAGGCATGACGCCCACCACCTTGACGTCCGGTTTGAGGTGGGCCACGGCCAGCATGGTGCCGGCGACAGCGGCGGCGCCGGACATGTCCATTTTCATGGTTTCGATACTGCCAGAAGGCTTTAAGTTGATCCCACCCGAATCGAAGGTGACCCCCTTGCCGACCAGGACAATCGTCTTCTTTGCTGCCTTGGGTGAATATTCCATGACAACGAGACGAGGCTTGGCGCTGCTGCCCTGACCCACCGCCAGCATGGCGCCGAATTGCTGCTTTTCCAGCCACCGGTCGTCCATGATGCGGGTCTTCAACCCCACCTCGCGGGCGGCGTTCCGGATCATGTCGGCGAAGGCTTCCGGCCGCTTGTCGTTGGATGGCGTCGTCACCCACTCCCTGGCCTTTAGACTGGCGCCACAAACGGCTGCCACAGATTTGACCAGGCTGGAATAAGCCTTTTTCTGGGCGGCAGTGGCCATAAGAACCACCTTTTTGACCGGTGTTTTCTCTTTTTCCATCTTGTATCGGTCGAAGATGTGGTTGCCCAGACAGGACCCTTCCATCAATGATCCGAAAAGGGTTTCGGCATTGACGGTCAACTCCGTGGCAGACGGCGTAGCAAGCGTCATGGCGGACAGGCCGGCATTGATGCAGAACTTCACTGCGTTTCCGGCAAACGCTCTGAAGGATTCGCCGTTCAACGTTCCGGCTTTTCCAAGCCCGAAAAAAACAGCGCGGGTAATGCGGGTTTCAGCAGGTTGGAACAAGGTGATCACATCACCCTTTTTCCCCTTGAACTCTGCAAATGATTTTGCAGCAGCGACAAGTGAGGTCAACAACTTGTCGGTGTGAATGTCGCGATCTTCACATACGGGCACCACCAGGGTGTCCACCTTCACGCGTTTTAAATTGACGGCTTTGACTTCAAGCATGCATGGCCTCTTTTCGGCCTGCCTTTCTTGGTAGACGGGGCAGGCATTGAATTGCCCTGATGGGGCCGGCGGTTATTCCTGAATCAGCGATTCACGATCGCCGTATGGTGATCTTCTTCATGATGACTGGTTCTTTGGGCTTGTCCATGGGACCCGTGGTCACGGCGCCGATTTTCATCACGACGTCAAGCCCTTCGGTCACTTTGCCAAACACCGAGTGGCGGTCGTTAAGATGAGGCGTGGGGGCCAGCGTCACAAAGAACTGGCTGCCGTTGGTGCCCGGTCCGGCATTGGCCATGGACAGCACACCGGCGCCATCGTGCCTGAGGGTGGGGTCAAATTCATCGTTGAACTGGTAGCCCGGACCGCCGGTGCCGTTGCCGAAGGGGCAGCCGCCCTGGATAACGAACCCCTCGATGACCCGATGAAAGCCAAGACCATCAAAATAGTTCCCCCCCCTGGCAGTCTCCTGCCGGCCTTCGGCCAGATTGATAAAATTCCATACGGTCTCGGGGCACTCCTTGGCGTATAGTTCAGCCTCGAAAGTGCCCATGTTGGTCTCGAATACAGCCGTGGCCCGATCGATTTCTTCTTTGTAACTTTCCTTCTGGTTCGACATCGATTTCTCCTTGTGCATGAAATGAAAAAACACGCCTCAGGGTGGCGTGGAGCAGTTTGCTTGGCAATGCGGACAATATAGGAGCCTCCACCTGTGGTGTCAATGTCAAGCAAAAGTCAGAGGGCAGAATAAATATTGGTAGCCACAGACTTCAGTCGTCCGGCATCGGACGTCTGTCATCGGACATCGAACCTCCGTCTCCCGGCCTGCGTCAGTAATTCCAGTTCCCGGTCGTATCGATCAATGACTGAGGACCAGGCATGCCGCACCATCATGTCGGCCAGCACCGGCCGGTGCACGGTATAACGTTCTGGGTGGCGCAACATGTCGGCCAGTTTAACCACCAGGTCATCATCGTCACGATACATGAAGGCGCCGTGAAACTCTTTGGGAAGGATTTCCGGGTAGGAAAGCCGATGAGGCAGCAGCGGCAGGCAGCCCTGTCGCATGGCTTCAACCATGGCGATGCCGAAGTTCTCCTGGATGGCCGTGCTCACGGCGACGAACCCCTTCCTGAGCCAACCCACATACGCCTCCTTCGATGGCGCAAACCCGTATTGGACGATCTTGTCGCCAAAACGGGATTTTGCCTCAACAAACGCCTTTGGTTCCGCCTGATAATTCTCACCCAAAAGGGCCAGTCTGAATTCAATCCCCATTCGATCCACCCGGTCAAGGGCGTCAAAGAATGCCTTCGGATTCTTGTCAAACTCCCAGCGGTGGTTCCAAACGACCAGCGGTGGCCCCGGATGCAACGGCGCCGGTTCCAGCGAAACTGAATCAAAACGGCATCCCGGGTGGAGAACGCGGGCTTTATTCCGGATGGCGTCAACGGCCCACCGGGGTTTGAACTCCGGCATTTGGCCGATAAACCCGGGAAGGATGGAGAAGAATTGATCGAAATGAAATTGTGAATTGAACAGAACCCGATCCGCACAAAGGGCTGTCGTGATGTCGGTGAAACCGAACTGCAGGTCCATCGGTTCACCGGGGGCCAGCGGATAGGTGAGCTGGTTTTCGTGAAAATAAACCATCGTCGGGGGACGGCATTCACCGCAAAGCGCCGTGAAATCCGCCAGGCTCATCAGTCCGGTGGTGATGATTCCGTCAAACGGTGCCAGGTCGCCGATGGTTTGAACAAAATAAAGGGCCGCGCCGCGCATGCGCCACTTCCAGAATCGCGCCGGTAAGGTCGCCAAATGGATGTCATGGCGGGAATGGGCCGCAAGGCCTTTTGCAAAGTCTCGATGAGAGCCGCCGTAAAAGGATTCCAGAAAGAGAAAACGCATGCGATGCCCCCACTTACCCCATCTTCACCGCAGCGACCAGTCGATGGAGTTCATCGAAAGGCATCTCTTCCACGCGGGCACTGCCCAACGCGTCGAGGAATACAAAATGAATTCGGCCCCCTTCACGCTTCTTGTCCTTGCGCATCGCCGCGAGCATGGACTGGGCGTCCACCGGTGGCCGAACGGGCAACCCGTAGCTTTCGACGATCCGTTCGAGGCGCCTCGCATCAGTGGGCGGCAGCAGTCCTTGTTGTACGGATAATCTGGCGGCCAGAACCATGCCGATGCCCACGGCCTCGCCGTGGGGGATGCCCGTTAGTTTTTCTATGGCGTGACCGAAGGTGTGCCCGAAGTTCAGCTTTCGCCGCTCCCCTTGCTCCCGTTCGTCACGGGTGACCACGCCGGCCTTGATCTCCACCGACCGATATACCAGATGCTCGATAATGGCGCTATCCAAATCCAGGGCGGCATCCCGGTGGTTTTCTATAAAATCCAACATGCGACCATCCGCGATTGCCCCGTGCTTGATAATCTCCGCAAAGCCACATTGGATCTCCCGGAAGGGCAGGGTTTTGAGCAGCATCATGTCGCAGACGACGAACTCGGGCTGATTGAACACCCCCACCATATTCTTATACCCACCGAAGTTCACACCATTTTTGCCTCCTACGCTGGCATCGACCTGCGACAGCAACGTGGTAGAGACAAAACCAAAGGGTATGCCCCGCATGTAGGTAGAGGCGACGAATCCGGCGATATCGCAGACGATGCCGCCGCCGATGCCCAGGATGACAGAGGATCGGTCCGCCTCCATCTCCACCAGCTGACTGAAAATGGTCGCTACCGTCTCCAGGGTTTTGATCTGCTCACCCGAATCGATGGAAATAATCGGGCAGGCGGGAAACTGTTTTTGGTAAAGCCTGGCAACCGTGCTGTCGGTAATGATCACCGTGCGCCGCACATCCAGATACTGTTTCAGGTTGTCAATCGACTCCCCGACCAGAATCTGGGAGGAACCGGAGGCCGCTCGAACCAACAACTTTTTCATAACCTCACCACCGTTTAATGTCTTTAGGGTCGCTGACAAACCCGGGCGTGGACACGGGCACAATGCGTCTCATTTGATAGCATGTCTCATACCACAGTCAAATCAGATGGAAAAGCCAAACCATCAAAGCCATTAACAAACCCATCCCCCCTGTCCCGTCAGATGAGAAACCGACAGAAAACCAGTTGGCAAACGGGTTTTGTTGTGTTTTTTTGAATCGATGGGGTCAACTTCGTGGCTTGCCCCCCGCCCCGGTTTGGGTTATGCTTAGCTCAATCCGCTAGGTGGTAACTAGCAACACTGACGCATTCAATCAGCAACTGCGAGACCATCATGGATCCGGTAGTCGTCCCCATCGACGGTGTCCTTGACCTTCACACCTTCGCCCCCGGCGAACTCAACGGGCTGATGCAAGACTATATCGATGCCTGCCTGGAATCCGATATCTATGACCTGCGTATCATTCACGGCAAGGGCAGTGGGGTGATGCGTTCCCGCGTGCACGCGTGGCTGAAAAACGATTGCGCGTGTTCATGGGTTTGAAGACGCACCGGTCGACGCCGGGGGGTGGGGAGCGACGCTGGTGACACTGAAAAGGACGTGAGATGGCCGAAAAAGGAAGCATCCTGGTGGTGGACAACGAGTCCGATCAGCTGGAAATGATGCAGGAGGTCCTCGGGCGGATCGGCTTCGATGCAAAGACCACCGACAATCCGCAACAGGCACTGGAAATGGTGGAGAATCACGCATTCAGCCTGATTTTTATTGATCTCATCATGTCTGAGATCGACGGAACGGACCTTTGCGAGCAGATCAAGCAGGTTCGGCCAGACGTCTGCGTTTACGCCTTTTCCGGCCATGCGCACCTTTACAGTTCCGAGCGGCTGGAGCGGGCCGGGTTCGACGGCGCAATCGGCAAACCTGCCACCATGGAGGAGATCAAAGCGGCCCTGAGCCGTGCAATAGACACCCAACCGACCTCCTGAATGCACATTGCATGATGGATGATAATCAGGGGATCGGTGGCGCCCCCGTCCGGCAACCGTTAACCGAAAACACTAAAGGATATCGTGACAATGTTGAAAAAGATTATTTCCGGTGGACAGACCGGCGTGGATCGGGCGGCCCTGGATGTGGCCATGCGCTTGGGCATCGCCCACGGCGGGTGGGTTCCAAAGGGTCGGCTGGCCGAAGACGGTACCGTGCCCGCCCACTATCAGTTGCAGGAAACCGCCTCGGATGACTATGAGGCTCGCACGGAAAAAAATGTGCTCGATTCAGACGGCACCCTGATCATCTCCCGCGGCAGCCCCACAGGCGGCACCGACTATACCCGTAAGATGGCATTGAAGCACGGCAAACAACTGCTGCACATCGACCTGTCCCTGGGCCAGCGGCCATCGGATGCGGGCTCGCTGGTCGCCTCCTGGATCGAAATGAACCGGATCGAAACCCTCAACGTGGCCGGCCCCCGGGCCAGCCATGATCCGGCCATCTACATGGACACCATCAACATCATGACCCACACCCTTCAATGACAGGGCTTTGAACCAATAAAAAAGGAGCCGCTCGATAAAGCTGGCCCCTTTCTTGTTTGTTTTGGTGGAGCTGAGGGGGATCGAACCCCTGACCTCATGACTGCCAGTCATGCGCTCTCCCAGCTGAGCTACAGCCCCAAAAACAAAAACGCAACCTAACAAAATCGGTTTTCCATGTCAATGCCATTTTTTAATTTCAATGGCCATTTCCTATTCGTCCGTCGATGGGTTTACCGGACACCAACAGTCGCTGCATACGCCGCCGCTGTTTTTGCATACGAGCACTCGCAAGCGGTAAACTGTTGACAAAATGCGCGGCAACACTTAATGTCAATCGTTTGAAAAGATGAGACATTTTAGTCTCCAGTGGCATCCCCATGGCAGCGATTGGCAATGCCTGTGACAGAATGCGTCTTTTCGACGGTTCCGAGAGATGACCGAACAAGATCGAAACAACATTAAAATTCAGGGATCGGCATGGATCCCGGTAAAATAGTCTAAAGAAGAGGTTGTGAATGCTCAATGTGATGCGGAAACAAGCTGGCAGTTGGATGATCAAAGTAATCCTGTTCGCAATCGTAATCGTGTTCGTATTCTGGGGCGTGGGTAGTTTCCGTACCCAAGAGGCAACCAAGGTTGCCGTCGTCAACGATGAAATTATCTCCGTAGCTGAATACCGACGCGCTTACAACAACCTTATCGATCAATATCGTCAGCGATTCGGCTCCAGCTTGAATGATGGCATGATTGAAATGCTCAATATTAAAAAGCAAGCCCTGGACCAGCTGATCGACCGCACCGTTCTCCTGCAGGAGGCAAAAAAGCTTGATCTGCGGGTTTCGGATGCCGAGATTGCCGAATCGATCATGGGAACCGCAATCTTTCAGAACAACGGATCCTTCGACAACCGCCGCTATCAAAGTATCCTTGCCCAAGTTCACCTCTCCCCAGAAGAGTTTGAAGCGGATCAGAAAAACGTTTTACTGGGGGAGAAACTCACCCGGATCATCATGGGTGCCGCAAAGGTCTCCGAAGCGGAGGCACGCCAGTGGTATGACTGGCAAAACACCTCGGTGAACATCGATTACGTCATGTTTGAACCGGCCCGCTACCGGGACATCAAACCTTCGGCGGAAGAGATGGCCGCCTATTTTACAGACCAGAAAGAAAGCTACAAAACCGACCCCATGGTAAACGTCCGATACGTGGTTTTCGACCCGGATGCCTATAAGGATCAGGTTACCGTTGATGAAGAAGAGATCACGGACTACTATGATTCCAACATCAACGATTTTAAAACCGAAAAAAGCGTAGAAGCACGCCATATTCTGATCAAACTGGATCCGGAAGCCAACGAAGAAGCCGACCTGGCGGCCAAGACCAGGGCGGAAGAGATCTCAAAGATGGCCAAAGGCGGCCAGGACTTTGCCGAACTGGCAAAAACCTATTCTGAAGGCCCTACCAAAGACCGGGGCGGCTATCTGGGCAAGTTCCAGCAATCACAGATGGTCAAGCCTTTTGCCGACAAGGCATTTTCCATGGCTGCCGGCGAGATCAGCGAACCGGTAAAAACTCAATTCGGGTGGCATGTCATCAAGGTTGAGTCTGTGGAAGAAGCATCCACGAAAACGATTGAACAAAGCAGAGAACAGATAATCGACACCCTGACCCTCAGGAAAACACGAAATCTGGCTTACGACAAGGCCGAGCAGTTCTATGAGAGGTGTTTTGAAAAGGACGACCTGGTCAACAATGCAAAGGCCCTTGATCTGGCCGTGATGGAAACCGGGTCCTTCAGCCGCCAGGGGCCGGACGCATTGGGCAGCGACAAAGGCACATTCGCAACCGCCGCCTTTGCCCTCCAGACCGATGAAATCAGCGACATTCAGGATATCGGGGGCCGGTATTACCTCATTCAGCCCACCGAAACCATCGAAGCCGCCATTCCTGAGATGGAAGCAGTTAAAGCCAGGGTAGAAGATGACCTGATCAAGAAAATGCAGACTGACAAGGCCCGTTCGGATGCCGAGGCCATGTCAGCGGATCTACGTGCGGGAAAAACGTTCGAAGAGAGCGCTGCCGGTCATGGCGTGGGTGTAAAGCAAACCGGCTTGTTTACACGCAATGCAACCATACCCGAGATAGGTTCGGACCCGAAATTCACTGAAGCGGCCTTTCAGTTGTCTTTCGCCGGAGACACAAGCGATGGGCCGGTTCAAGGAAGCGCGGGTTTTTACCTGCTGCGGCTATCAGAGCGAAAAGCACCTGCAGCCGACGGTTTTGAGCCTGAGAAAGACGGCATCAGCAGCATGCTCCTTCGCCAGAAGCAAAGAACAGTGATCCAGGATTGGATCGATGCACGGAAATCGGACAGCCAGGTTACCATCGAAAAAGAGTATCTGGAATAGCGGGTCGGCAAAAACATTATCCTGCGTTACTCAAGATAAGATGAGGTTGATATGAAAACACCACACGCCTCGTTTGATTCCGGCAATCCTACCGGTTATATTTCTAAAAAATGCCCGGAATGCATGGAGTATATGCCCCTGAGCGTGGACGTCTGTCCGTCGTGCAAACTCCCCGTCGGGAAGATAAACAAAAATGGCATGGCTTCACGAAAAACGGATTGGAAAGCATATTCGATAGCCATCGCCGCATGGATATTTTTCTTCCTCTATGTCTGGTGGGCGTTTATCAGGGAGCCTTGAGAGCGAGCCTGACCGGCTCTTTTCTGCTGGATAGTTTAACTTCTCCTGCAGTGTCCTCAAGATCGTTGCACCACTCCCCCCAGCCGTGTTTCAGCGCCATCCCCTGCTCCCCTGCCGTCATCATCGCGTAAGATCAAAAAAAGGGTTTCGATGCGGGCTTCCTTCTATGCTGGCAGAAAAGATGTTTTCGGGAGACTGATCGATTGGTCATCCTCATCTTCGCCGGTTGAAGAAGAATTTCTCAAAACACGGCAAAACGGGGTTGACAATAAATGAGAAATATATTAGGGCTCAGAATAACTAGCTAAATTCTTAGCCAAAACCGCTTTAACAAGGAGGCTCGAGCTGATGAAAGATGTTCAAAAGAAACTAATGGCAATTTCCACTAAGCTGTCTTCTCTGGTTCAACAGGTAGAGAAAATGGCTAAGGCCATTGAAAAAGAAAGCGAAAAGGCGGCACCGGCGAAAAAAGCAAAAGCAGTAAAAAAAGCAAAAGCACCTGCTAAGAAGGCCAAAGCGGCGGCGAAAAAAACCAAGAGGGCACCGAAAAAAAAAGCAGCCAAAAAAGCAGCGCCGGCCCCAGCCAAAGCTGACGCCCCCGCTGCCGCGGGAGGTAAGACCATGCTCGACAGCATCTTCGGGATGATCAGCAGAAGCCGGAGTGGCATCACCGTAGAGCAGCTTAAGAAAAGAGCAGGCCTTGAGGCTCGTCAGGTGAGCAATGCACTGTATAAGCTGACCCAAAAAGGCAAAATCGAGACCCTCTCCCGCGGCCTTTACGTTAAAAAGGAAAAATAGTCACCCGTCGAAAACGACGCTAACGACAACCCACCCGTATCGGTACAGAAAAAGCCTTCCGGTTGTGCCATCAGACAGATGGAACCAGAAGGCTTTTCTCTTTCCGGGTCGTGTCATGCATTGCCTTTCTCCTGCGCTGTATTACTATCTGAATGTTGTTCATGAAACAGGCGCGTTAAAAAGAATCGACCAAACAAAAAAGGATGCAAATGATTCACATCCGCGGGGTCAGAGTAAAAAGAGCAAGCGCACGGCTGACCATTGCCGCCATGGCGGTGACATTGGTGCTGATGGGATGGGTGGGACCGTCCACGAGCACAGGCCTGTCCGCATCTACACCGTCTCCGTCGCCTGCCGTTGCGGGACAGCAGGAAAGCGGGGGGCAGCCATACCCGCCATGGCCACACGAAAAAAGTGATTTGCCCCCGGATCCCGCCGTTACTTTCGGGCGACTTTCCAATGGGTTTCGATATGTCCTGATGGAGAACAAGCGCCCAGAGAACCGGGTCAGTGTTCACCTTTACATCCGGGCCGGCAGTTTGAACGAAACGGATGCACAGCAGGGCGTGGCCCACTTTCTGGAACATATGTTGTTCAATGGGTCCACCCATTTCCCACCGGGTGAACTGGTTCGCTATTTCCAGAGTATTGGCATGCAGTTCGGCAACGACGCCAACGCCCATACGGGATTCGACGAAACCGTATACGACATCATCCTTCCTGCAGGAGATGAGGAAAACCTGAAAAAGGGCCTGCTGGTGATGCACGATTATGCCACGGGTGCACTGTTGCTGGAAGAGGAGGTCAAACGGGAAAGTGGCGTTATTCTCGCAGAAATGCGCGCCCGGGATTCATCCAATTACCGAACCTTTAAAGCCACACTCAAATTTGAACTGCCCGACCTTCTGGTGTCCGAACGGCTGCCCATCGGCAAGGCGGCAATCATCAAAAAAGCGGACCGGGAAATGCTCAAAGATTTTTATGATGCCTGGTATCGGCCGGACAACATGGTGCTGGTCATGGTAGGAGACTTTGCCATCCCCTTGGCCGAGCGGCTCATCACGGGCCAATTCAGGGAGTTCACATCGCGCGCATCACCCCCTGCCCTGCCGGCCCTCGGCACCATCGATCACAATGGGCTGGAGATTTTTTACCACCATGAACCCGAGGCCGGAGGAACGACGGTCAGCATCCAAACCATCCGTACCACTGATCACTTAACGGATTCGATGGCCCTGCGGCAACGCCACATGCTGGAAGACATGGCCGACCGGATCGTTCAGAATCGCCTGGACGCGCGGCTGAAAGCCCCGGAAGCACCCTTTACGTCGGCAACGGTCGGCAGCGGCATCTACCTGAACCGCATCCGTTACGCAGAAATCTCTGCCGACAGCAGCACGGAAAACTGGCAACAGACCCTTGCGGTCTTGGAACAGGAGTTGCGACGGGCCAGGCATTATGGTTTTACCGAATCCGAACTGGCGCGGGTGAGGAAGGATACGCTGAAGATGTTGGAAAACGCGGTCAGGGAAGCGCCCACCCGAAACAGCACGGCGTTGGCCAGAACCCTGGTCCGACATCTTGCCGACGACCGGGTCATCCAATCCCCCAATCAGGAAAAAAGCAATTTAGCCCCTATGGTAAGGGCCGTTAGCTTGGCTGACGTCCACCAGGCCTTTGTGGAGAACTGGCCGGATGACCACCGACTGATCCAGGTCACGGGCAACACCGATTTGAAGCAGTTTTCACCGAAAGTTCCGGAATCGCTTATTCGCGATGTCTACCTGGCATCGGCAAGCACCATGGTCCGGCGGCCCACGGTCGAGGCCATCGGCTCATTTCCCTATTTAACGGAACCGGAAAACACCGGCGCAATCGCCTCCCGGGAAGCCGTGGAAGACCTGGGCATCACTCGCATTCGGCTTAGCAACGGTATCCAGATCAATTTGAAACGCACCAGTTACCAAACCAACGAGGTCCTGGCCAATCTGATTTTCGGCCACGGCATATCCGCCGAGCCTGAATCCCTTCCAGGCATCTCCCTGCTGGCTGAAGCAACGGTCAATGAAAGCGGCCTGGGAGCCATGGATACCAACGAACTGGAGCGAGCCCTGGCCGGCAAAAGCACCACCGTGGATTTCAGAGTTACCGAAACTCATTTCAAATTATTCGGGCAAACCGTCTCCGGTGAGTTACCGCTGCTTTTCCAGTTGTTTTACGCACACATCATCGATCCCGGTTTTCGCGCTGACGCCATGGTGTTGGCCCGCGAACGGTTGCGGCAGGATTATCAGTCATTCTCCCGATCGATCGAGGGCATGATGAGAACGAATGGATTACGGATATTGGCCGGGGGTGACAGCCGCTTTGGCATGCCGCCGTATGAGCAAATCGAAGCCATTCGCATAGATGACATTCGGAACTGGATCGCGCCCCAGTTGGACAACTCCCCGTTGGAACTCTCCGTTGTCGGTGACTTTGACGAAAATGAAGTCATCCAACTGGCCCGGCGCTACTTGGGATCATTGTCCAACCGAGATCGCGAACCGGAGAACCCCAGAGTCGATTTGCCCTACCTGCCCACAAGAACCGTCAACCGAATCGATGTCGACACCCAGATTCCAAAGGCCATGGTCGTTGCCGCCTGGCAGACGGGAGACTTCTGGGACATCAGCCGGACCCGACGGCTCGCTGTTCTCGCCGATGTTTTTTCCGAACGCCTCAGACAACGGATACGGGAAAAACTGGGGGTGTCCTATTCTCCATATGCCTTTAACCGAGCCAGTCGAGCCTTTAAGGGCTACGGTATATTTCAAGCCTATGTCAATGTGGCGCCGGATCAGACCGACATCGTGCTGTCCGAAGTCAAAACCATTGCCGACGGCCTGGCCCGAAATCGAATTGCGATTGATGAACTGGCCCGGGCGATCGACCCGATTATCACCTCGATCAAGGAGTTGCGACAGACCAACGGATATTGGCTCAACAGCGTGATGACCGGCTCGGAACGGCATCCCCAGCAATTCGAATGGGCCAGGAGCTTCCAGGAAGATTATGCCCGGGTGACCGTCGACGACCTTGCCACGCTGGCGGCTACCTATTTAGTCGATGAGCGGGCGGCGGCCATCATCATTCAACCAAGACCGAAGTCAGAGGACTGAAGTCTGAGCTCTGAAGTCAGATTGAGATGTCAAAAGATTAGGTTCGCTTGACCTTAATAAATCGTTTGAATAGCATGACCTGACAGCCAAGAATGATGGTATCTGCAAATTGGTCAGACACATCATTATCTCAATACATCACCACACGACCAATTTGTCAGATATATTCATTGACTGGTGTGTAATCACCACCCACCCAAAATTTCGTCTGACCACAAGATGTAGTGGAGTATGGAATTAGCTCCATTTCCAGAAACTGGCAAGAGCACCACACGAAACGATGGGATCTGTTTTTGTGGGATAGCCATAGCGTACTTGCATGGTCATCTATTATTACTTCACTGGCCCCGAGCCTGTCTATCAAACGTTCGAGTAAGACCGTTGGAGGATGTTCGGAAATAAGAGCAACCGCTGTTTTTTCGCAGTTAAGGGGTTAACGGTGCAAATGCATCAGTTTCAGGTATTCAAACTGGACCGACCAACTTGTAAAATCAAAGTGCTGCTCTTGGGATAAACTCCTAAATCCCTGATTTGTATTCATTGTTATATAAATGAAAGATCAGTGTTGACACTTTCTTAATTCTTTATTAGCCTTAAATTTCAGAATTATAGGAAAATTTCTTTCCATCTCATTTTTGATCTTCCGTTTCTCTATAAAGCTCAAATGCACTCTTGAGCTCAGGAACTTATCGACCGGAGTTATTATTCTTCCAACTGGTTTAGTGTATGGTGTCATTCCCGCAAAGGTGGGGCACACCGTGAAGAATTAGTGCTATCCACTATGCTCAATCGGCTTTCTGGATCCCGGATATCCGCTTCGCTGCTTCCGGGATGACACAGACTGGTGTTCCATCAACCGACCAATTTAGTCTTTAGCCCTACAACGTTACTTATTAATATTTAATTTGTAATTTTTCTCAAGGTCTGCCATACTACGCAACAACCCTTTAAAAAAGGAGGCAGGCCATGCTACCAGTCACTCGGTGCGACGAACACCTTTACCCGGTTCCCAAATTCGATCTTGGCAAAGGCGATGTTAAAGATTTTATGAATGAACTCAAAGGATTTCACGAACAGTTCTACGATTGTTTTCAACGCAGTGAATCCAGAGATCACTTTTAAAATTCATGGCCGGACAATTCAGTCCGTTGAGCGTAAATCCATCGAGCCCATCGCGCTGGCCGTGAAAGATGGCAATGTCAGGGCGATGCAACGTTTCGTCAGCGATGCGCCATGGGACGACGATAAAATCTTAACCAAGTATCGTAGTTTTGTTAACGATGACCTTGGTAGTCCTGACGGTGCCTTGATCTTCGACGAAAGCAGCTTTGTCAAAAAGGGCCAGGACTCTATCGGCGTCGCCAAACAATACTGCGGAACCATCGGAAAAGTCGAAAACTGCCAGGTTGGCGTATTCGCCGCCTATGTATCGGAAAACGGATATGCAATGATTGACAAGCGACTATTCATCCCTGAGAAATGGTTCGCCGACGATTACATCGAGCGCCGGAAAAAGTGCAATCTGCCTGAAGACACGGTTTTCCGGACCAAACCCCAACTGGCTGTTGAGATGCTCAACGCTGTCAATCAAGAAAAACGTCCTGCCTTTCAAGTATGTGCTTGGCGATTCCATATACGGGATCAGCCCTGATTTTATCGCCGCGGTTGAGTCCTTGCCGGACAAAACCTACCTCGTATCGGTTCCCAAAGATACGCGATGCTGGCTGAAACGACCGATGACCATTACCCGATCGTATCGCTGGGGTGGGAAAACCCGGACCAAGACGCTTTTGGTCGATCCCGACAGCAAACCGCTTACCGTGGAAGAACTGGCTCAGAACGTCAACGATTATTTTTGGTATCGTCGGCAGGTATCCGAAGGCACCAAAGGACCCATCGTTTATGAGTTTACCCGTCGCCGGGTCATCCTGTCCGCTGAAGGGCTTCCTCAGAAAACCGTCTGGCTGCTAATCCGACGTAGCCTTGGCGATGATCCGCAATACAGTTATTTCATAAGCAATGCGTCATCGAGCACGAGGCTGAAAACACTCGTATGGCTCAGCGGCCTGCGTTGGGCAATCGAACAGTGTTTTGAGGAGGCCAAAACCGAGTTGGGCATGGATCACTACGAGGTGCGCAAGTTTCCTGGATGGCAGCACCACATGCTGACGTGCATGCTGGCCCATTTTTTCCTCTGGCACCTGAAAATCAGGATGGGAAAAAAAAGCGCCATCTATTACGCTGTCGCAGCTTAAAATCCTTCTCAAACTCATTTTACCAATGAAACGGCACACGTTTGAAAGCCTGCTCGAACAGGTCGCTTGGATACAGGCCCGGAATCATCGTGCCTACTTGTCACATCGAAAAAGACGCATGCGTGAAATTCTCAAAGATCATTAAGTAACGTTGTAGGGTTATATATAAGCAAAAAAGGATATTCAGTCCAATCTGAGGCAGCATCTCAACCACCGCTAAGCATAAGAGGAGGGATATGATGAACAATTTGCGGTTTTGGGGAAAGATAGCGATTATTTTTCGCCATCTGTCTATTTTGGACCATGTCAAGGTGCGAAGCTTTGGAAGTTTGGACTGATATAGAACTCGGTGGTGGAAGCGTCCAGGTTGTTGCCGTCGATCCATCCGATCCCGAACGGGTTTTCGCCGGCATATGGTTCGGTGAAGGGCTCTATCGGAGTGTTGATGGTGCCACCACGTGGCAGGCGTTGAAAATGGAGAGCTTGCGATCGGGGAAGACACATTTGAGAATCAAGCGCTGCTGGCCCTTTCCATATCACCGTCCAACCCAATGTGGTTTGGGCGGCCCACAACTACTGGGTGGCCAGAAGCGAGGATGGTGGTGACACCTGGACGCATATACTAAACAGTACGGTTCAGCGAGACTGTCTTAATTGCGGCGGCTGTAATGACAACTTTCGGTTCTGCTATGCTCTGGCCAGCGATCCCAACGATACGGATAGCGTCTATTTGGGTACGGCCGGTGCTTGGTCTACTTACTCCGAAGGGGCCGTGTACAAAACGGTTGACGGGGGTAAAACCTGGGAAAAACTCAACCAGGGGACCAACCTGGATCATGTGGTCACCTCCTTGGCCGTCGATCCAAACGGCCTCAGGTCGTCTGGGCGGCCACCACCACTTTCGGATTTGACGGTGTGTGGGACGGATCCGTTTACCGCAGCATCAGACGGTGGGCAGAATTGGACGCCCATAGACCCACAACCTTTTATCGGCAGCGGCTTGAAACGATTACACCTCATCCTACCGATGCCAATGTGGTCTTCGTTGCCGGTGGCGGCGGTGTGGCACGGGGGGTCTTCGATGGCACTGGCTGGAGCTTTTCCTACCCGATTGATGGGTGTCAAAGGCTTATGGGTTGGTGTTTGCCCCTTCGGATGCCAATATCGTCTACGTAGGCTGGAATCGGGCGGGGACGGAATTCCCAGAGTCTCCCGCAGTGAGGACGGCGGGTCGACTGGGAGACCTACACCGTAGATCCAGCCATCTTTCTGAGCAGAACGTTGGCCGTTCACCCCACCGACCCGGACATCGTCTATCTGGGTGACAGCGGCGGCGGCGTCTTAAAAAGCGCGGACAATGGCCAGACCTGGGTCCCGGTCAACACGGGTCTCAACGGTATCGTGGTCAATGACGTGGCCGTGGATGCCAACGACACAGCCCACTTGATCGCCGCTACCAGCGGGGGAGTATTCGAACGCACGGACACCACCTGGTAGCGCCGGTTGCCCGATTGGGCATATAGCGTTCAATTTGTTCCCGGTTCGAGCGATGCTTTTTTTGCAGGCTTGTGGGGTGATTTGGCCAAGACCGCCAGATGGCGGCGTCAATCTGGACCTTAAGCTCTGGGGTAGCCAACGGTTGGATCGAGGACATCGCCATCGATCCGGTGGATTCCCAAACCGTGTTCATCGCCGACCGCAGCCATGTGCGCCGCAGCACCGATGGCGGCGACGCCTTCGAACCGGTGCTGGAAGGCCGGAACCAGGCCGGCGAAAACCATATTATGAACACGCTGGCCATTGATCCATCGACCCCACCATATTTACGCCGGCGGTGGCAATTTTACTTCTCCAAAAGTGGTGGGCGATCTATGGGAAAGCATGGACGGCGGCGACACGTGGCAGCGTACCGGATTGACCAATGTAATCGTAAATAAGGTTGCCGTTGATCCTAGATCCTAACATAATGTATGCCGGTTGCGGGTACAGCGGTGGCATTCCTTTACACTCCTATTTACAAAAGCACCGATGCCGGAGTGACCTGGATTCCTGCAGAAAATGGTCTACCGATGAGATTCATTAATTGGAGGAGGTTTGGGCGGAATCAGCAATCAACGTCTATGCAGCCGGCGGCAACGAAGAAATATTAAATTTCGACGGCAATACCGTAGAGAAGTTCTGTTAATCAGGAGGCCGAACAAACCGCACACCTTGAAGGCATCTTCGGCATCGACGCCTCACATGTCTATGCCGTGGGGGCAGACGGAACCATTTTACAATGGGACGGCGACACATGGAGTCACATGCCAAGCGGCACGACCGATTACCTTTTCAGCATCTGGGGAGCTGCACCAGATGATCTTTTTGCAGTGGGCGGCAACGGAACCATCCTACATTTTGACGGCATGGCCTGGAGCGCCATGGCCAGTGGCACAACCTCGACCTTGTGGAAAGTGTTCGGAACCGCCAGCGACAATGTCTATGCGGTGGGCGACGAGGGCACCATTTTGCATTATGACGGTATTACCTGGTCTTCAGCTGTCAGTCCCACCACAAATCGTTTGGCGGCCCTATGGGCCGCGTCGGCGGATGCCGTTTTTGCCGGTGGGGATGACGGCACGCTGATCTATTACAACGGCCATGCCTGGTCGCACATGAGCAGCGGCACGAACGTATTACATCCGGAATTTGTGGGGTACCGGTGCCGATGATGTCTATGCCGTGGTCGAATATAAAGGTCTGATCCTGCACTATGACGGCACTGCATGGACTGCTTCGACAATTCCAAATGCCAAGGACCCTAACGGAATTTGGGGGCTTCCCAACGGGTCTGTTTTTGTTGTGGAGGACAATGGCGGCATCTATCGTTATGATGGTGTTCAATGGGAAGTCTTGCGTCCTGCCGGCAGTCGCTTTCGCTCGGTCACCGACCTGGCCTTCAACCGCCAGAACCCAGACATTCTTTACGCCAGCACCTATCAGGCGGGTGTATTCATATCCCCCAACCAGGCCGGCCAGTGGCTCAATCTGGGCACTCCGGCTCTGGCTGTCAATGCCATCTCGGCAGGTTCACTCTATGCCGCCACCAGCGGTGGACTCTATCAGTTGACCGGCACCGGCGTGCTGGCCGGCGAAGTCTATGACCGACACTCCGGTGCCATGCTTGACGACGCCCCGGTGACCACCGATCTGGGTATCCAGAACCGCACCATCGACGGTCTCTACATGATGGTGGTGCCTGCCGGCAATTACGATTTGTATGCCACCGCCGACAATTATGGCATGGCCGCTGCCGAGGATGTAACCGTTTTCGGCGCCGATGTGACCTGGGTCGATTTCGAGATGGCTTCCGGGGTGGTCGGCCCGCCATTGCGACAACTACCAACCCGTCGGGCAGTACGGGGAGCGGCAGTTATTGCTTTGTCCAGACCGTCACGGAGGCCTCGACTGCGACGGATGGGTTGCTCTGGCTGTGCTTGTGCGTGGCAGGAGCGCTGGGTGCACTGGTTATCTTGATCAGGCAACCCAAGGCACTTTTTAATGGTCTGTCTATCCGCTTTTTTTTTGATTGGTTTTTCAGGGCCGGCCCACAGTTTTACCATTTTTGAACAGGTCGGTCTGGCCTCCGCCCCCCTGCCGGTCGGTTCCGGCGCGCGTGCCCAAGGCATGGGCGGTGCCTTCATCGCCGTTGCCGATGATGCCACGGCAGCATCCTGGAATCCGGCCGGGTTGATTCAGGTGGAAAAACCGGAGATTTCCCTGGTCGGTGCCTATGTGGACCGAAAGGAAGAATTTTCCTCGGACTACCAACCCGGAAATCAACAACACGGGAGACGTATCCTACAGCGATATCAACTACGCCAGCGCCACGCTTCCCTTTCACTGGCACAAAAACCTGGTCGTCTCGCTCAATTACCAGCGCCTTTTCGATTTTAAGCGCGAATTCCAATACCAGCGCCATCTCACCGCGCCCGGCGTGGATCTGAATCAACAGATCACGCTACGACCAGGACGGTTATGTGAGCGCCATCGGCTATCGCCGGCGCCATAGAGATCACACCAACGTTTCGCTGGGCGCGACGGTCAACGTCTGGACCGACCAGATGGGCTACGACAACGGATGGACTGAAAATTACAGCGAAGTCGCCGTGGGCAGCCAATCGGGGGTGCCGGTGACCATCAACACCACCATCCAGGACCGCTACGAACAGTTCCGCGGCATCAACTTCAACCTGGGCCTGCTGTGGGACACGGGGCAATGGGGCACTGTCGGTGTCGTTGTCAAGACGCCCTTTACCGCCACCATCCAGCATCGATTCAATTTCAACCAAACCACGACTTTCGGTAATCCAATCAACTCGGAGAATGCCACTGGTCCGATCACCGTTGAAGAGGAAGTCGATCTCGACATGCCAATTTCGTACGGGTTGGGTTGGTCACGGCGTTTTCGGGACCTTTTTACCCTGGGCATCGACATTTATCGAACCGAGTGGGGGGATTATACCCTGACCAACGGTCAGGGTGAAGAATTCAGCCCCATCGACGGCCGGCCCAAGGGGCAATCCAATGTGGACGCCACCACCCACGTCCGGATCGGTGCCGAATATCTTATTCCTGATGCCGCAGCACCAAATGGCGGTCCCGTTACGGGCCGGCCTGTTTTACGATCCGGAGCCCAGCGAAGGCTCTCCCAATGATGTTTTTGGTTTCGCATTGGGTACCGGGCTTACCTTTGAGCGCTGCAGCCTGGACATGGCCTATCAGCTGCGCTGGGCCAAGGATGCCGATTCAGGCAATTTAATCGCCGGTTCCGAGGCCGATATCACGCAGCATACGTTGATGGCCTCGGTAATCTATCTATTTTTAGAATATTCAGATTATCATCCTGCAGTTTCTTCGCAAGTATCATTTTTCACCCGATCGAGTGCCGACCGTTGAAATGAGACGCTGCCCATATTCCATCACGATCGCCCATGGGTGCAAGATTTTTATTCCGCACACGTCTATATTTTTAGGAAATCATGAACGCATACCCTTGTCGCCTAGTTTACTATGATCTGATGAGCACACCATGAAGCGATCTTCGATTTATCATTATCCGGGTTATCTTGGTTTTCTGGATTTTGACCCTGCATGGCTGCGTCGTCCCAGTCGACATCGCCGGGGCGTTCGGAAGGTGTACAAGAATTATCTGCCAAGGCACAGTCCGGCAGCACGTTTTTTCGCCACCGCTGGTGGAATTACTATCAACGCGGAATCTCCTATGCCGACGATCGCCAATGGACCCAGGCGCTTGCTGATTTTTCCGCCGCCATCGATCAGCGGGATGGGGATCAGCGCATGGCGCGTACCTATGGCATGCATTTCATCGATTACTTCCCGTCCAGGGAGTTGGGGATTCTTTATTTTGAAACCGGGCGCTATGAGGATGCCCAAGAGGTGCTGGAACGATCCATAGCAAGCTACCCGTCGGCCAAGGCGCTTTTCTACCTGGATCAAGTCCGTCGGGCCATCATCAAAAAAACAGGACAATCCGTTGCACCGCCCCATCTGGAACTGAGCTTCACGACCCAGGAGATCTGGACCCGCGAAGACCCTATTGTCATCCAAGGCACGGCCTGGGATGACCATTTCGTCAGCGGGGTGTCCATCAATGCGGATCCGCTCTATTTGGAAGCAGGCTCACAAAAAAACCTTCCGTTTCAATCGTTGATGCATTTGCCCGAAGGCCGCCATGAAATTGTCGTGGAAGCGGCCAATTTAATGGGCCTAACCACCCAACGCGCCGTGACAATCAACGTGGACCGGCACGGTCCACTGATTGCCGTGGAACAGATCATGCGGAAAGAATCCGGGCAAGGTGAGTTTATGATATTCGCGGCCGGATCACGGATGCCGCGGGTGTTTCGAAAGTAAGCCTGAACGATACCCCCGCACCTATTCAAAGTGCACCTGAAGTACCTTTCCAATACCGTCTGCCAGTCAGCGAAAAACGAATCCGTATCGAAGCCGTCGACCGACTGGGCAGCGGCACGACAGCTGATTTCGAGATCCAGAAAAGCCTGTCACTGGTATCCCAACCGATACTGCTGGCCATGGCCGGTGGCACAGAAAACCATTGGATCCTGGCTTCACTATTCGGCGGGAAAGATCATCAACCGCCTGAAATCGAACTCAAGGATTGGCAGGACGAGCAAACCGTTTATTTGGAAAAAATTTACCTTGACGGCGTGGTCAGCGACCCGGGTGCGGTGGTTCAACTGACCATCAATAATTCGCCGCTCTTAAACAGGCCGGCCAAGATCGCCTATTTCAACCATATCATACCTCTTGTCGAGGGTAGCAACACCATCTCCGTCAAGGCCACGGACACTAACGGTAACCAATCCGAGAAACGCATCACCATTATTCGAAAAATACCTGAAGCATTGACTTTGGATGCCCGCCTGAAGGTGACCGTGCTGCCTTTTGAAAAGCAGGGTGACCTATCGGCGGCCAGTGTTTCCTTTCAGACCCATATGCTGGATGCCTTCTACCGCCAGAACCGATTCCGGCTGGTCGAACGCAATGTGTTGGATGTGATCCTGCAGGAACAGAAACTCAGCCAAACCGCATTGATGGATCAAAAGACAGCCTTGCGTGTCGGCCGTCTTGCCGCGGCCCAGTCGATCATCGCCGGCGACATCATCGAGACCCGCCAGGGTATCGAAATCGTATCGCGCATGATTGATACGGAAACCTCCGACATCCTGGCATTGGAGGATGTCTACAGTGAAACCAAAGACAGACAATCCATGCAAACCCTCGCCAATGGCATGGCGATTAAGTATCACCGTGATTTTCCTTTGGTCGGCGGGATCGTGGTCAGCAAAAAAGGGAAAAGTATCATAACGGATCTGGGTGAACAGAAGATCAAGCTGCAGCGGCGCATCCTGGTCTATAAAGAGTCGCCGATCCACCACCCGGTCAGCGGCAAGGTTCTGGGCGTAGACAAAGAAATCCTATGCCGGGCCAGGGTAACCATGGTGGATGCCGAGATTTCCAAAGCGGACCTGTTGCAAGAAACATCCGATAAAGTGCGAGAACTTCACAAAGTGATCACTGAGTAGACAAGCAGAGCAGGCCCTTGAATATGACCGAGGATGAAAAAGATCTCCTCATCGGATGCTTCAATGGAGACCGGTACGCGCAAGGTGATTTTGTAACGCGCTTCTCCGATCTGGTTTACCATACGGTGCTGAATACCCTAAAGGCAAAATCCGCTGATTGGCAAACCCAAGATGTTGAAGACCTGCACCAGACGGTTTTTATGCGCTTACTGGAAAAACGTTGCCGGCGGCTGCGCCAGTTTCGAGGCAGAAACGGATGCAGCCTGCGTTCATGGGTTCGCATGATCACCGTGCACACCGTAATCGACCACCTGCGCAGCCGAAAAGACGCGCTGGCCCATGCCAGCACCTTGGATACCTCCTCCTTCTTGAACAATCTGCGGGCCGAACTGATCGACCCCGTAAACGTGCTGGACCGTGCCCAACAGATGGACAGGGTGCATCAAGGATTGCAGTCGCTGGTGCCCCGCGATCGTCTCTTCATCAAGCTGCATTGCCTCAAGGAGCTGTCGATTCAGGAGGTTGCCGGTATTTTGGGTGTCTCCGAAAACAATGCCTATAGCATCAAACATCGGGCCCTGAATCGTTTGAAAGCTGCACTGCAACCATCCAGACCGAGAGATAGAATAAATTGATAAAAGCGTTTTGAAAAATATCCCCCCTGCAAGAAAAATGGCCGGTTACCGTCTATGATTATAGCTAACGGTAATCGGACCCCAATTAGGAAGAGAAAGCAATGAAAACGATGTGCTTAAGCGATGAACACTTGACGGATTATATGGAGGGGCGGCTCTCTCCCAGGCAGCGCAGGCAGGTAGAACGCCATCTCTCCCTCTGTGATCAATGCCTGGAATATGTCCACATTTGCCGGCGCATCGGCTCGGCCTTTTCCATCAATCAAGCCGCCATCGCACCGACAGCTGCTGACGAAACGGGTCATCGGAGGACTTGACCGTCTGGACGAGGGCAGCCTGCTGGATAAGCTGGCAGGTCGTGCTAGAGCATTATCTCTTCAATGGCAGCGCTTTCTTGAACAAAATGGCAAACTGGGTTTTGCAGCCCTGGCGCCGATACGTGGCAACAAGACCCTGGTTGCAGATGATCTGGTGTTATTGCAAAAAACCTTTTCCGATCTCGAAACGGAAATTAGCGTTGAAAAGATTGATCACCAGTTGGCCAATGTGAGTGTTGCCATTCGTAAAGCCAATCCTGAAAAAACCCCTGTGCGGGTCAGCCTGATGGCTGATGATCGAGAGGTCGCATCCTACTTGATGGACAAGGGGGATGCCCATTTCGAGTCCGTGACATTCGGTCATTACGCCTTGATGTTCACCCACAATAGTACCTTGATCGGCCGCTATTCATTTCAAATAAAGGAGACCGGCAATGGCAGCCAATAAAACGGCCGATGACGGTCGCCACACCAGTCCGATGGAGGAGATCCTGCTTGAGCGGGAACGCCTGGATCAGGTCCTGAAAGACCGTTTCCGCAAAATGGTGACCATTCTCTTTTCAGATCTATGCGGCTATACCCAATACACGGATAAAAGAGGTGACATTCAAAGCAGGACCTTGCTGCTAAAACACAACCGTATTGTTCTGCCGGCCATCGAAATGCACAATGGCAAGGTTGTTGAGATCATCGGTGACGGCATCATGGCCGCTTTTGATGACCCTGTCGATGCCGGCAAAGCCGCCATTGAAGTCCAGAAAAAACTGAAGACCTATAACGATCAAACGGCAGTCGATGATCAGATTCATGTCAAAATCGGACTCAATAGCGGTGACGCATTGATGGATGAAGGCGCCGCCTATCAGAGCTTAACCGGCGACGTGGCCAATGTCGCGGCCCGAATTCAAAGCCAGGCCCAAAAGGATCAGATTCTGCTCTCTCGATCCGTTTATGAACAAGTCCGCAGCTGCAATGACTTCCTTATTCGCTTTCATGCCAACGTCCAGGTGAAGGGCAAAACCGGAGACATGCCCATTTACAGGCTCATCTGGAAAGATGATGAAACTGTATTTGATTCCGCGGCCAACGTTCGCATGCATCCGGACGATTCAAGTCCGGCCAAACGCATCACAACCATCATTAATTTGGATCTCAATATAGAAGGCCATCAATTAAAGGTCAG
Source organism: uncultured delta proteobacterium (assembly GCA_963716825.1). Taxonomy (GTDB): domain Bacteria; phylum Desulfobacterota; class Desulfobacteria; order Desulfobacterales; family Desulfosarcinaceae; genus Desulfosarcina. The sequence goes on along the minus strand of CAVQUU010000016.1, from coordinate 14,577 downwards.
CGTCAATGAAGCGCGAGTAGGCGAAAAGAGTACAATCAGCCGCTACGAAACCATACCGATTTCCCTCGATGATATCGACACGCGCTGCCGACAGCTGGTGGACACCCTGAACAAGGCCAATCGCCGGGGACGGGTATCGCGCCAGGTGCTGGTCAAACTGCGTGAAATTGGCCAAGTCCTATATGATGAATTGCTGACATTCAATGTCAAAGAGATTTTGCGTAGCAGCCGGTCGGACACGCTTGATCATCAAGATCGATGACCAGCTGGTCCATATTCCCTGGGAACTTCTCTACGATGGCCGACAGTTTTTGTGCCTGCGTTTTAATATGGGGCGCGTGGTCAAGACCCGTCAAACCGTTGCCAGTGCAATTCACCGAAAATTGGAACAGCCGCTGGGCATGCTGATTTTGGCCGATCCCACCGGCGATCTGAAAGGGGCCTATGCCGAGGGGATGCAGATCCGGGATTTTATGGACCAGAGTCCCGATCTGATCAACGTTTCGCTGAGGTCAAGTGACGCCACCGCGGAAAGCATCAAGACCAAATTGCGCAACTTTGATATCATTCACTTCGCGGGTCATTCGGACTACGACATCAATTGCCCGGATACCAGCGGATGGCGACTGCATGGGGGCAGCCTTTGCACAGGCGACATCACCAAAATGGCCGGCAGTGCGACCATGCCGGCAATGATCTTCGCCAATGCCTGTCAATCGGCCCGCGCCGACCAGTGGACGCTGGAAGCCTCTTTCGAGAGCAAGATCTTTGGTTTGGCCAATGCGTTTCTGGTGGCCGGCGTCACCCACTACATCGGCACTTTCTGGGAGGTCCCGGATAAACCCAGCAGCCGCTTCGCCATTGAATTTTACAAACACCTCTTCGCTGACCTCAGCGTTGGCGAGGCCCTTCGCAAAGCCCGCCAGGCGTTGATCGAGCTGTATGGTGAAGAGACCATCGTCTGGGCCAGTTACGTCCTGTATGGTGACCCCACATTTGATTACATGGCCCACCTTCGAACGGAATCCGCATCGGCTCAAAGCACTGGCGCCCCGGAACGGATCAAGCCATTTAAAAAGGACCGGACCCGTGAAGAAGTGATCGATTTTTCCGAAGGCAAAACGCGACATCCGGCAACCCGATGGATGGCCCTGGCGTTGGTCGTCCTGCTGGCTGCCGGCTTATGGTTGTTTGGATGGCCATGGTATGTGAACCGCGGTGTTGAAAAGATTGAGCAACAGGCGATGGCCTTTTATCTTTCCGGGGACTTTGATGCCGCTGCGGAGTTATCTCGAACAGGTGCAAAAGAAGATCCCTGGCAGCCCCATCAGCAGCCTGATTTTAGGCAACATCTATCTCAGTCGCGGTGACAGAGACGTCGCCAAGAGATATTTTCAATCTGCGGCGGACTCCGGTAAGGGTTCGAAAAAAATCCAATCCGAAGCGCTGATGGGATTGGCCCGTCTATCATCCATGGTGCACGAACCCCAACAGGCGCTGCAATTGTATCAACGTGCGGCCGCAGTCGATCCGCAAAGTGCCCGGGCGCTTACCGCGCAAGCCATTATATTGGAACGCCAGAATCGCGACGCGGAAGCGCTCCGCTTGTATCAGCAGGCGTTGGAGCGGTTTCCCAGATGATCGTGGGGTCCAAGTGGCCGCTCAGGATATCCGAGAACGCCTGTCATGGCAGCAGGATCAGGCAAAGCAATCCCGCATTGATCAGCTTGTCAAAGACCTCCTGGAACGTGACCGGCAAACCATGGCTTCCGTTGCCGATGAGAATCGATGGACATCCAAACCCTTGTCCGTCTGGCTGATGGATTTCGAAGAAGCGGGTTTCGGCCTACAAGAGGGGCAGGGGCGCACCGTCCATATTTTAATTCGAGACCTGCTGACCAAAAATCCAAGGGTCAAGATGGTTGAGCGGGCCGTTTTAGACAAACTGCTGACCGAACTGCATTTGGGTTCCTCCCAATTGGCTGAACGCCAAACAGCGCTTTCCATTGGCCGATTGATGGCTACCCGCGTTCTCCTGCCAGGCCAGATCCAATATGAGGGCGGGCAGGCACTCGTCTCGATTCGTGCGATTGAATGTGAGACCGGTCTAATCAGCGCCTCGGTCGTGGGTACATACAACAGCTCACAGACCTCAGTGGAAATTGCCCAAGATATGGCCATGAGAATTACCAAGGAATTGATGGCGGCATTTCCACTTAGAAGCAGGGTTTCAGAAATCAACGGCACGGCAAATCGTCTTGGATATCGGTCAAAATGTAGGCCTTCAAAAGGGGCAGTATTTTAAAGGTGTTGATACTGATGTCATCGTTCAAATCACGTCTGTTGATTCAGATCGAAGCACAGCTGAGATCATTCAGGGAAAAGACAACATTGTACCGGGTCTCAGGCTGGAAGAGAAAAACACGGATGCATCTCAAAATGACCGCTCATAAAAAAAATTTAATTTCTCCAATTGCAAAAAAAAATCGCTGCATGAAGGTAAGTGCCGTCTATTCTAACCCGGACCAGACCTGCGCCATCGACGGCAAGAATGGCATGATCACAGGCTTTGATATGGGCCTTCGCTGTGATTTCTAATAGCATGAAATAAATAGTTATGAACCCATGTTTATATTTGTAACTATTTCAGCGAGGAAAGAAATATGAAAGAAAGCATGACTCGCCCTTATCGTCTATCAAAAGAACTGGCAAAGCTTTTCGACTTGAATTGCAAAATTGATACATTGCTTTCAGCTTCCATGTACTACCTCAACCAGTTTATGGATTCCGAAAGGTCATCGATATTTTTATTTCAAGACTGGAATCAACAACTTACTATCTTTTCATCCCTCGATCTGGAGAAGCATGAAATCCGTATTCCAAAATCTTGCGGTGTGGCTGGATGGGTGTTTGTAAACCGTCAGCCTACAGTCGTTAATAATGCATATGAAGACAGCCGTTTTTATAAAGAGGTAGATGAGATGACGGGTTTTCAAACACACAATCTGATTTGCACCCCCTTGCTTGATTACAAGGATCATTGTTTAGGCACACTTCAATCATTAAACAAGAAAAGCGGGAACTTTACAAACGACGACCTTGAATTATTGAACCTGGCCGCCCGGATGGTGGCTGTAGCCATTAACAACAGTAGACAATATACTGAGCTTTTAGTTACAAACGAAGCCCGTAGAAAATGTATAAAACTGATTACTGACAACAGTGGTAATATTTTAGATCAGCGGCAAATTTACTATACTAAGGTGTCAAATTAAAGGATCTTCGTAAACACGAAACTGCTCCCTAATAAAAACCTAAAGATAAGCCAATTATAAACTTTACTCAAATCTATTTTTCACATTATCGTCGGCCATCTATCTTTACAAATAGCCATATCAAATCACACTCACTCTCATATTGCAGGCTACTGCTATTAAATACCGCCCAGATAAAAAAATAGCCGACCACTATATCTGGTAGTCGGCCTTTCTCGATGATTAGTTGACTTTCAATTTGCTATCACAAGGAAAAATTGATGGCAATCGTTGCCGATATCTCCAACAATCCTGCAGATATCAATGCAGTTGGCAATGTTTTGATACCATTCTGTCAAACGAGATTCCAACTCATTTCTCGATTTTCTCAATAAAGTGGATCAAGATGGATAGAAGTGCGTCACCGTTCAATCGCTCTTCCTGATAGCAATTAAACACAAAGGACAGTGGCAATGCCCGGCCATGTGCACGATAAATGGTCTTTCAGCCAATTGCTTGCCGCCCACAACCGCTGCTTCAATTCCTGAAGACCTTTATTACCGAATCCCAAAATTTTCCTTTTTCCAACGTCGGTCATCTGACCTTTGTCCTTGGTCCTTGGTCCTCCGTCTTCAGGCCTCTGTCTTCGGACCTCAGATTTTGTAACCCAATCTGAGCGATTGTCGAGCTTGCCGTAGATTCAAGGCAGATGTCGTCGCGCTATAGTGGACTATGCGCGGCGATATCTAACGCCGAAGATGGGGTGAGATCGGCAAACCCAATAGGTTTCACCTTTTGAATACAACCATCGATGCTACCCCACCGTGATCGTTACCCATCGACCTTGTTCGAGAAAGGTGAATCGCTCAGTTTGCGTGTAAATCAGGAAGTACCCTCCCCCGCTTCTTTAACTTCTTCCAGCAGGGAGTCAGGCTGGGTAATGAAGCTGTCGAACTGCCACTTCTTGATTGAAAATACCCACGGGCTCAGCTCCTCGTTGAGCTGCCGGGCCGTCTTTGGGGTTGGCGTGGCCATCTCTTCCGCTTGTGTTTTTTCATCCATGGGTTGCGGATCGGGTGCACCGACAGCCTGCGTTTCCGCTGTTGAATCCTCAGCCGTCACCCGCAACGTGAAGCCGCCTTTGTCATCAGAATAGGGAAATAGGGAAACCTGCCGGCCGTCATAGAGCTGGTAGACCAGGCGGGGCTTCCCTGATTCCGGCACCGGCGGCGGCCCGTCGGCGGCTTTCACATCATCCAATGTCAGCGGCGCCAGGGCGTCGAAAACCTGGTCAATTTTAGCCGGATCGGCAGTTCTTCCCGATGGGACGGGCGACATTCTGGCCATTTCTCCCTTCTCCGGCCGCAACAGGGTATAAATCGGGGTCCGGGCATCGCCGACATAACAGGTCACCGATTTCACGTCCTCGGCCTTGACATCCAGGATCTCTTTGTTCAACCACTGGGCTGGTGATGTTTTAAGGAACCGGAAACTGCCGTCCACTAGAAAGACGGTGTCGGCATCGACTTTTTTCAGGTACTGCCCACCACCCTCCCCGCTGTCGGTCTCACGACTCTGACCCAGGATGACATCGGCGAGGATCTTCCCCGACGCGTCTGTTAAGGTGATCTGCTTGCCTGTGGACGACGTGTCCGTGGTGGAAGGGGCCATCAGCGAGAGGCGGGTCAGGCTTTCGGTCGAAGCGGGAAAACTGCGGCCGATTTTCAGCCGGGAGAGCTTGACCACCAACTCTCTGAGTTGATCGAAATCGGCCGGATAACCGCTGCGCCCGTCGACCTGCCACACCTTGTCGCCCTTGGCCAGGACCACCCTGTTTTCCGAATCGGCGATAGCCACGGTAGTCACCGCGTTCACCGGTAGGTCGGCAAACAGTTTATCTCCCATTTTCACCTTGCCGGTGGGCTCATCGTCCCCGAAACGGAAAAACCAGAGGGCCAGCAGAAGGCCTGTCGCCACCAGCAGTATCAGAAATGTCTTACCCTTCATCAACTATGCCTTTCTTCTTCGAGTGATTGCATAAATGATCCCACCGATGCCGATGAGCAGGGGAACGAGAAAGATGTTCACGAACTTGACCGTGGTTCCCAGCTGTTCGATCTCGGCACGCAGGTTGCGCCGAACCGTCTTGAGTTCTTTGTTGATCTTGAGTTTCTCTTCCTGAAAGCGGGCGATCTCCTGCTCCTGCTCCTCGCTGAGGATCGCACGCTGGGTGGCATCTTTTTGCTGCTCGAGCATGCGAAGCTTCTGGTTGGTTTCCTCCACCTGGCGAACCAGCACCTGCTCCTGGTCCAACCAGCGGTCCTGAGCCTTGCGCTCCAATTCCTGCACCCGGGTAAACGGTCGTTCGAAAGTGCCCCGTGAACGGATACTGATCAGGGCAGGATTGCCGGTCAGCATCTCACTGGCATTGAGCATGAAATTCAGGTTATCGTTGAAGATGTTGGAAATCGTAAAGCCCAGCAGGTTCTGCTGACTCAGGTAATATCCGTCATACAGCAGATCACTGTCAGCCACCACGACGATGACCGAGGTTGCCTTTCCCTCCTTCAGGGGTGCTTCCGCAACCTTGGCGTCTGTCTCTGATGCCGGTTCCCCGGCTTTGGCTTCAGCTTCCGGCTTTCCGTCCGGAAAGGCCGTTTTGAACGTGCCTGAGATGCGCACCGCCAGATTGTGGATCGTACCCGACGGTTTAAAATCCCGACGAATGGCATTCACATTCATGTTGTGGGAGAAGGCGTCCACCTTCACGCTGTTCGTGCTGGATTGAACCAGGGGCTCGACGGTGTAGACGCTGTCCGGCAGTTTCTCGATAGCACCGGCAACAGGCAACAGCATGGATTCCAGGTTGGCGGTGATCAGGTTTCCCGCGAAAAATGCGCTGGCCGGCGCAGAAAGCCACATGGGATTGGACTCCACCTGGTTGTTTCGGTTCCTCAACTGGGTGGCGTAGGTGTAGTCGACAACGGCCTTTCCGGTTTCCATGGTGATGCCCCAGGCCTTGAACAGCCGCTCGGGAATGGACCCGCCGGGTCCCATGCGCGGATCGTCCATCAGGGAAAGCGGATCCGCGAAAATGATGGCGTTGCCGCCGCCCAGAATGTATTGATCCACGGCAAAAGCGATCGTATCGGACATATTTCTGGGATGAAACAGCACCAGTAAATCCGCCGTCGGATCGATGCGGTCGGCATCGGGCTGCACTTTCGTCAGGTCGTAGGTTTTTGCCAGTTCCTGAATGAAAAACCAAGGCTCCGAGCCGGGTTGGGGCCCGGCCATACCCATGTTCACGGGCGCTGCGCCAAACACCGGCAGGCTGCTGAACACGGCGATCTTCATCCGATTCGTCGTCTGCACCCGGGTGATGATGCGGGTCAGGTCATACTCCAGCCGCGTCTCCTGGGTGGGGTCGATGAACGCAATAGCCGCCTCCTGATCGGCGGCCAGGGCGACGAGCCCCAGATATACCTGCTCACCGGTCGGCAGACTGATGCTTTTCATGCCGTATTTGATGGCCCACTCCTCTTCTTCGGAATCGGGTTTGGGGTCGTAAATTTCGATTGAGATGCGGCCCTTTCCGTATTGTTCGTACTCGGAAAGAAAATCGATCACCCGCTGGGCAAAGGTCTTGATATGGGAGGGCGTGTTGACCACGTGTTTGCTGTAAAACACCTTGACCACCACCTCTTGATCCAGTTCAGCAAGAATGGTCCGGGTGCCCGGGGACAAAGAGTACAGGTTGTCTTCGGTGGCATCCCAGCGCAAGGTGGTACGGGACAACAATATGTTCACCAGCACCACGATGACGAGCACCAGCAGGGCGCCGCCGGCCGAGAATGCGGTTTTTCCAATGCGTCTTTTTGCATTGCTCATGGATTCAGGCCTCCTTTATGCCGATTCCCTATTTTGCAGGATAACACCGTTGACAAAGATCATGAAGACCATCACCGACAGGTAGTAGAGCAGATCCCTCACGTCCAGCACGCCTCTGGCAATAGAGGCGAAATGGGATAGAACGCTGGTCGAAGAGACCAGGTCCACCAGCCACATGGGTGCCCATCCGGACAGCACGGCTGTCACCGGTGCAAAACCGGCCAGTATGAGAAACAAGCAGGCCACCACGGCCAGGATGAAGCTGACCACCTGGCTGCGGGTGAGGGCCGAGGTCATGCTGCCCACACTCAAAAAGGTGCCGGCCATGAGAAAGGAGCCCAGATAGGCACAAAAAATAACTCCCAAATCCGGACGGCCCAGATACATGGTGGTCAGGACCAACGGAAAGGTCAGGGCCAGGGCGATGCCGATGAAACACCAGGCGGCCAGGAATTTCCCCAGAACCACGTCGGTGACGGTCACCGGCATGGTCAGGAGCAGTTCGATCGTCCCCAGGCGGCGCTCCTCGGCCCACAGCCGCATGGCAACGGCCGGCACCAGAAACATGAACAGCCACGGATGCCACTGGAAGAAACCTTTCAAGTCGGCCTGCCCCGCCTCGAAAAAATGGCTGATGTAAAAGGTGAAAAAACCGGTCAGGAGAAGAAAGATCACGATGAATACGTAGGCCACCGGCGAACCGAAGTATCCGGCGAATTCACGTTTCATGATGATCCATATGTTTCTTAAAAAATTACCGCTTTGCATGGGCCACTCCATTGAATGTTAAGGTCTTATATCGGTGGTGATATCGCGAAACACATCGTCCAACCGGCCCTGCTCAACAAAAATCGCGGTGAGGCGAACCCCGTCCTGATTTGCCGAAGCGATCACCCGATCGGCAACGGGCACCGCCGGATCGTCGGGAAAAATGCGTAAGGTCGTCCGCTCGCCATCGGCGTCCACAACCGAAACCGATGCCACCCCGTCCAGTTCCGCAATTCGTTTCTGTATGCCATCCGTCGCCACGCCCGTGACGGTCAGGACAACGGATCCATGAGAAATAGACCGTCGCCTGAGACCGTCGGGCGTGTCGTCAGCCACCACCTTCCCGTCGGCAATAATAATGGCCCGGCTGCAAACAGAATCGACTTCGTCGAGTATATGGGTGGAAAAGATGATGGCCTTGGTGGCGCTCATCTCCCGGATCATCAGGCGTACTTCGTGCTTCTGGTTGGGGTCCAGGCCGTCGGTGGGTTCGTCGAGGATCAGGTATTCGGGGTCATGCAGAATGCTCTGGGCAAAGCAGACCCGCTGTTTGTAGCCCTTGGAGAGGGTGTTCACCACCTGATGACGGACACCGGCAAGAAAACATCGCTCCAGGGTCTCGCCCACCCGCTGCCTCTTGGCGGCTCCGCCGAATCCGCGAATCTCGGCACAGAAATCCAGATAGCGGCTGACGGTCATGTCCGGATATACCGGTGCGTTTTCAGGTAGGTAACCAATCTTTCTGCGGGCGGCAAGGGATTGGGTCAAAATATCACTGCCACCGACGATCACCGTACCGCTGGTGGGCGGGAAAAAGCCGGTGATCATCCGCATGGTGGTGGACTTTCCCGCGCCGTTGGGGCCCAAAAAACCCAGGATTTCCCCTTTTTCCGCGGTAAAGGAGATGTTGTCCACCGCCGGATGATTGCCGAACTGCTTGGTCAGACGCCTTACTTCAATCATGGATGTGCGGTCTCCTTGGCTTTCGAATTGACGGGTTCAATAAGGCAACACCCGGCCGCCGCCGTTGCCCCCTCCGGCGCAGACGGACGCTAAAGGCCCAGCCAAAGGGTGGCGGGTGGTGCGTTGCAGGGTGATGCCAGGTCTGATGGTATCAGGCATCCTCACCTGGCTGTCGAAAAAGCGGACTGCAAAACTGGAAAAAAATAATATTGGATGCGCACATGTCAAGTCCGTTCTTCCCGCATCACTCCACCCGTGTATCACGGCACGGGATGCTCCACGGTGGTCCCAGGATAGGCCGACCAAGTGGCGCACACACTCGGCAAATCGACACGCCGCCCCTGTTTGCAACAGGCCAACGGAGTTCGGTCAACGGCCTGTTTTCAAGGATTTTTTCTTGACAAAACGACCGACTGCCGATAGAAAGTCGCAAGCTCCACCTCCCGTGTTTTTTACACCCGAAGGCGGGATTGCATCCCGCCTGAATTATATAGACATGAAACCATCGGTAACGAAGCCGGCGCGTTCGAAATTAGAACGGAATGGGCTATCGGTTGATGCGGCGGCCGGCACCGGGATTTCAGGAATGGTCGGTTTCACAGCAGAAATCATACACAGCGGTTGACGGAGATTCCATGAGCACCTTAGACGAAAATGCCAAAGCGGGGATGGATGATCATGCGGCACATGGCAGCGACGGCAAAGAGAGCGGTGCCGGCGGTTTTATCATCCTGTTCTTCATCATCGGTTTTGCAGCCAGCATGGTGTTGGGGTGGGTTATCTTTCCCAAACTCCTATACTCCCAAAAGCAGCAGCCCTTCAGCTTCAATCACGCCCTGCATGTGGATGAGGTGGATGAAGGCTGCGAAAGCTGCCATTACTTCAGAGAAGACGGCAGCTTTTCAGGCATTCCCAAGCTGGCCCAATGCACGGAATGCCATGAAGAGCCCATGGGTGACACCGAAGATGAAGCCATCTTCGTCGAGCAATATGTGGCCAGGGAACGCGAAGTGCCCTGGCTCGCCTACTCCCGCCAGCCGGACTGTGTGTTCTTTTCGCATGCCGCCCACGTGATCGGCGCCAAAATGGACTGCGTGGTCTGCCACGGTCATATCGGTGAATCGGAGGTCTCCCGCCCCTATGAATACAACCGGATCACCACCTACAGCCGGGACATCTGGGGACATAACATTGCCGGCTTTGCGAAAAACAGTTGGGATCGCATGAAAATGAATGACTGCGCCCGATGCCATAAGGAGGCGGGCGTGATTCACACCTCCAGCGTTCAGACCGAGCGTGACGCCTGCTTTGTGTGTCACAAATAAATAAACTACATGCCCCAGTTAGCGCTTTCAGCTTCTGATTTGCATATTTAAGGTGAGGGATAAGATGAAAGTTGACCGAAGAAGTTTCTTGTCGTTTGTGATCGGCGGCGCAGCAGGCACAGCCCTGTCGCCATTGCCGTGGAAACTGATGGATGACTCTTCCATCTGGTCGCAGATGTGGCCCTGGACGCCGGTGCCGCCGGACGGTGAGGTGGTTTACGAAGACTCTACCTGCACCCTGTGCCCGGGCGGATGCGGCATCTCCGTGCGCAAGGTCGACAACCGGGCCGTTAAAATCGAAGGCAAACAGGGCCACCCCATCAATGACGGCGGCATCTGTATCCTGGGGCTGTCCGGACTTCAGATGCTCTATGGCCCCACACGCGTCAAATCGCCCATGAAGCGCATCGGCGAACGAGGCGACGGCCAATGGCAGAAGATCTCCTGGGATGAGGCCATTGCCATCCTGACCGAAAAACTGATCGACATCCGCGACAAGGGCGAGGCCCATACCGTGGCCGCCATCGCCGGGTCGGACAGCGGCACGGTGCCCGCCTTGATCCAGCGGTTTATGACCGCCTACGGATCCCCCAATTTCATGCGCACACCGTCTGGCCGGGATGCCGATGAGTTGGCCGTGAACACCCTGTTCGGCGATCAGGGCCGGACCGGTTTCGATGTGGAGAATGCCGATTACATTCTCAGCTTCGGCAGCGGCATCGTAGACGGCTGGGGATCTCCCGTTCGCATGTTCAGGGCGTCCAGCCTCTGGAAAGACAAGAAAACCACCGTGGTCCAGGTGGAACCCCGTCTGTCCAATAGCGCGGCCAAGGCCACCCGATGGGTCCCGGTCAACCCCGGCACCGAAGCCGACCTGGCGCTGGGGATTGCCGCCGTTATGGTGTCTCGGAACATGATAGATACGGGCACCGTCTCAGGGTTGAGCAGTTGGAAAAGCGATCTGCTGGCCGAGTACGCTACGGAAAAAGTATCACAGACGACCGGCGTGGCTGCCGAGGTCATCGCCGAACTGGCCAAGGACTTTGCCGGTGCCAATCGACCATTGGCGCTTTGCGGACGGGGCAAGGCGCAGACAGCCGGAAGCCTGCGAGATATCGCCGCGGTCTACGCGCTCAACGCCCTGGCGGGAAACATCAACCAGAAAGGGGGCATGTGGCCTATTCCGGAAGCGGACTATATCCAGTGGCCCAATGTGGCCACCGACAACCTGGCCTCAGCCGGCCTCAGCCAACCACGCATCGACGGTGCCGGTGCCGGAAAGTATGCCCAGGCCCGCTACCTGGCCAGCCGGCTGGCCGACGCGGTCAACGGCAATGGACCTTATCCACTGCAGGTCCTGCTGGTGGCCAGCGCCAATCCCTGCCACGATCTGCCCGACACCCAACGCGTAAAGGAGGCCTTCGCTCGCATCCCGTTCATTGTCAGTTTCTCGTCTTTTCACGATGAAACGGCCGCCATGGCCGATCTGCTGCTGCCCGATCACGTCTATCTGGAGCGTTACGAGGATGTCCCGGTGGGTGCCGGCCTCGCCCAGCAGATGATTGGATTGAGCAGGCCGGTGGTATCACCCCAGTTCAACACCCGCCACCTGGGCGAAACCCTGATCACGGCGGCCAAGGCCATGGGCGAACCCATGGCCGATGCGTTTCCCTGGGACGACTATGAAACCTGCCTGGAGGAGACCCTGGCGGAAAAATGGGACACCCTCATGGAAGATGGGGTATGGGTTCAGGCCGATATCGACCCCGTTGGCGACACGCTTCAACTGGCCGGGATGGATGCAGAAGCCGTTCAGGCCGAAGGCGATGTGAACAGCTTCCCGCTGCTGCTGTTGCCCTATGACACCATTCGGCTCACCAGTGGATACATCGGCGAGGCCCCCTTCATGATCAAGACCGTTGCCGACACGGTCATCAAAGGCAACGATGGTTTCGTTGAAGTCAATCCGCAAACCGCACGTGCCGCCGGTCTCGGCCAAGGTGACATGGCAACGCTGACCACCCCCCGGGGTGAAGCCCGGGTAAAAATCCACCTGTTCGAAGGCATACAGCCCGGTGTACTGGCCATGGCCAGGGGGCTGGGGCATACCGCCTATGACGCCTTCCTGGCAGGCAAGGGCGTCAACATCAACACACTCATCGGCCCGGTCGAGGATCCGTCTTCCGGTCACGATGCCGCCTGGGGAATCCGGGCCACGCTGTCCAAAGCCTAACCACCTGACATGAGGTTCTGATGAAAAACGAGCACAACGACACACCCCCTGTGATGAAGTTCGGCATGGCCATCGATCTCGACAAATGCACCGGCTGCGGCGCCTGCATGGTCGCCTGCATGTCCGAAAACAACATTCCCTTCAAGGAAGATGAGTCAGACAAATTGGTCAGCATCACCTGGATGCGCATTTTCAAGCTGAGCAACGGCAAATCATTTCCGGATACGGATATCTGTTATCTGCCGCGCCCCTGCCAGCACTGCGAAGGCCACGGGGGCCACAGCCCATGCGTGTCGGTCTGTCCGGCAACCGCCACCGACTACAGCCGGGAAACGGGCATCGTCAGCCAGATCGTTACCCGCTGCTTCGGCTGCCGCTACTGCATGGGTGCCTGCCCCTATCACGCCCGTTACTTCAACTGGTGGGATCCGGTCTGGCCCGATGGCATGGAAAAATACCTGAGCCCCAACGTATCGCCGCGCATGCGCGGCGTGGTTGAAAAATGCAGTTTCTGCTTCCACCGCTACCAGCTGGCCAAGAACAAAGCCTATCTTGACGGAGAACGCCGGGTGCCCGAGGCGGCCTACCAGACCGCCTGCACCCAGGCATGTCCGGCCGGCGCCATCGTTTTCGGCGATCTCAACAATCCGGAGCACCAGGTCCACCAGATTGTCAAACCGGACCCCGATAACGGCAACCGCTCCAGGAACCCAAGGGCATTCCGGCTCCTTGAGCGAACGGGCACCAACACCAAGGTCTACTACCTGTCCAACCGGGAATGGGTCCGGCGGGCCGGTGACAACTACCTCGCCCACGAAATGACCGGACAGGTATCCAAACCGCACCATTAAAATCGATTGTGCGGTAAAGGTGATCGCATAAGAACGGCAAACCGTAAAGATCAAGGAGTACTTACCCTATGGATTCTGCGTTAATACCCAAAGGCGTCAAGCGTTGCCCCATGTGGCAGTTCCTCCTGGGACTGGGCATTGTGGGCGCTGTCCTTGCGTGGGGCGTATATGCCATGCTGCTGTGCTGGTTCAAGGGGCTGAACCAGACCAACATGAACGACTATTACGGCTTCGCCCTGTGGATCTGGGCCGACCTGGCCGTCATCGCTTTGGGTGGCGGTGCCTTCTTCAGCGGCCTGCTCAAGTACATTATCGGCAAAGATGAGTTGAAGCACATAATCAATTATGCGGTACTCATCGGCTTTATCTGCTACAGCTCGGCATTGTTGATCCTGGCCATCGACATCGGCCAGCCCCTGCGTGGGTGGTTCATCTTCTGGCACGCCAACGTGCACTCCATGCTCACCGAGGTGGCCTTCTGCCTGTCGGCCTACTTTGCCGTGCTGACCATCGAGTACATCCCGTTGATCCTGGAAAACCGCCAGCTGGACAAGGTGCCTTTTTTTCACAACCTGAGCCACAACATGCACGAAACCATGGCGGTTTTCGCCGCCACCGGCGCCTTCCTCTCCTTCTTTCATCAAGGTTCATTGGGCGGTGTGGCCGGCGTGCTTTTCGGACGGCCCTTCGCCTTCCGGGAAGGCCTGTTGATCTGGCCCTGGACCTTCTTCCTGTTCACCTGGTCTGCCGCGGCTTACGGCCCCAGCTTCACCCTGCTGATCACCTGGATTACCGAAAAAGTGGCCGGCAAGAAGCTGGTCAAAGACAACGTGGTCGACCTGCTGGCCAAAATTTCCGGATGGATGATCTTCACCTACATCATCGTCAAGTTGGCCGACACGAGTCGCTGGGCATTTATCACGGCGCCGGGACTTGGCCAGACCCTGGCCGACTTTTACACCGGCAACGACTTTTACGGCTACTGGATCCTGTTTGCCGAGCTCATTCTGGGCGGCGTGGTGCCGGCTGTCATCCTGATCAGCCCACCGCTGCGAAAGAAACAGGCTTGGCGGGTCACGGCCTTTATCCTCGGCGTCATGGGCGTCTCGCTGAACCGATGGGTCATGGTGCTGCAGGTCATGGCCGTACCCATCATGCCCTTCGACAACTGGGCCCTGTACTATCCCAGCTGGCAGGAGGTGGCTACCACCATCCTGCCGGTAGCCTACGGCGTCATTTTGATTATGATCTCCTACCGCTACCTGCCGATCTTTCCGCAAGAAGCGGAACTG
>CAVQUU010000015.1:0-263585 GCA_963716825.1 uncultured delta proteobacterium | reverse complement strand
AAGTGCTGATAACCGCTGTCACCAGGATGAACCAGACAACAATGACCAGGGTCTGCAGTGTATATAGAAGTGATTTCAGCATTGCCGGTGGCGTCCCGTCCGATCAGGTGATGATTTCCAGTTTGCCGAAAATGGCATCCACGGTCTGGACAAGCCAGTTGCGCTGCCGCTCGTCGGCATAGTGGATACAGTCACAGCGCACACGGCTGCGGGTTCGCACCAGCAACTCGGCGACCAAGCAATCCGGCCCCAGTTCCATGGCCATGAAAAAAGGCGCACAATCGGTATGGGCCTGCTGCACACCGGAAAGCAATGCCTCGTCCACCGGCACCCAGTAAAGGCCATCCACGCCTGCGTCGCCATAAGCGTTATCCAGGTAACCTTTGATTTTTTCAAAATCATGGGGGCGGATTTCATCAATCACATATTGCTTCATGATGGAGTCGTCCCTAGGCATAAAATGGTTTTAATCTCAATATATATGTTGCACCCGAGGCCTGGACAACAACCGGTAGGGGTTAGTTTCATCCCACCATGTAGGTGCCGGTTCCCACGGCCACCAACAACGCATCCTCGTTGTGCATTTCCATGCGAACCACGGCCACCTTGCGGCCGGAGCGCATGATCCGTCCACTGGCCGTAAACCGCTCGCCCCTGCCGGGCCGCAGGTAATCCACCCTAAGGTCGATGGTCCCCACCTGGGCAAACATCGCCTTGACCTTTTCCCCGGAAAGGCCGGCGGCACGCACCATCAAGCTGGCCGAGGCCGTCAGGCCGCCCACGGCATCCAGCACCGAGGAGATGACGCCGCCGTGAAGGGTGCGGTGAAACACATTGCCGATGAGATCCTCACGCATGGAAAACCCCATCGCTCCGCCGTCTGAATTCAGCGAAGTGACGCTCAGGCCCAGCAGCCGGTTGAAAGGCAGCCGTTCCTGGTAGAGCCGGCGCAATCGGTCATAGAATCCCTGGGCCGTTTCTTTTTCTGCGTCCATGATTTGTTCCTTTCCCTTGCGCTTTAATAATCATGCCGAATGCGAGAACCACAGATATTATCACTCCATGGACTATACCAGAACCCAGGCAGAAAAATAAACTGATCATCAGGCCGCGACGATTCCCATCAGATCGCTGGCAACCGGAACCCGGCATAACATGTTGCATTTTCAATCGCATGGGGTGGGTACGGGGTTGCTTGACATTTACCCCCGAGGGAAATAGAATTTAGCATATACCAATAACCCGTATGATGACAATTCCTTTTGCGCTGAACACGTTGTGATTCCTTATCACCATCCGGGCCGGGACCATCGTTTGCTGGAAAGACCAACGATGGCCGGTTCGACGTATCTTCTCCCCGAAGCGGAATCGCCCATTCGCCCAACTGATCGTAATATCGTCCACCCCTTTACGCTGGCCCAAGGACAAGAACGATGAACCAACGGCCGACCGGGAAAATGACACTGAAACTGGCCATTGTTGGCGGTGGGCGGGCCTGTAAATTCTTCCTGAAACTGCTCAGTATGGGAACCCTGCCTTACCTGAAGATCGACATCATCGGTGTATGCGACATCAACCCCACGGCTGAAGGATTCCGCATGGCACGGCAACGGGGGATATACACCACGACCGATTTTAAGGATCTCTTTGCGCTCAAGGACCTGGACGGCATCATCGAACTGACCAACAATCGGGACGTTCTTGTGGAGCTGATTCAACTCCGCCCTCCCCGCATCGGGATTGTAGAACACAATATCGGCCGATTGCTCAGGAATTTATTTATGGTGGATCAAAAGCTCAGATCCGCCGAACAGCAGATCGTTTTTGAAAAGGCGATTCGCGATTTTCTCATCCAGCAGAACCAGCAGTGCGTCGTGGTCATCAACACCGATTTTACCATTCAAGCGGTCAATGACGCATACTTGAAAACCACTGAAAAAAATCGCGACGAGGTGATTGGCGCCCACTGCTACCGAGTCATTCGTGGACTGGATGCCCCCTGTGACACCCTGCGCAATGGCATGGTCTGCCCGATGCTGGAGACGTTGCGAACCGGTGGATCGGCCAGGGGGATTCATTCGGTGGCCATGGCGGAAAAGGCATCGACATTCCATGATATTGTGACTTATCCGGTGCGGAATTCTAAAGGCAGAATCGTTCGGGTCATCGAAATCTGGATGGATATCGAACATAAGTTCTCTTCCCGCTGGGAAAAGCGCGAACGGGAACTGAAATCGGATTTGAACAAGCTGATCCAGGAAGACCGCCTGATCTCACTGGGAAAACTGGTGGCCAGTTGCGTTCATGAAATCAACAATCCCATTCAGGGGTTGTTGACGTTCAGCCACCTGATGAAGGAGATGCTGGTGACCGACGACTTGGCAGACGCGGAGGTTGCCGAGCTGCGGGCATTTACCGGAATCATGGCCGATGAACTGGAACGTTGCGGGAAAATCATCAGCGGCCTGCTCTCCTTTTCACGGGAAACACACAATGCCTTCAAAGACATTAGTCTCAATGAGGTGATATCAACCGTGGCAAATCTGATCCGTCACCGAATCGAACTGCAGGACCTGACTTTCCGGCTGGATCTGACCCATGAGCCGCTTTTCGTCCATGGCGACATGAACCGCCTGCAACAATGTTTTCTCAATCTGGTGTTCAACGCCATCGAGGCCATGGGACCCGGCGGCCAGCTGGAGATCGTTTCGGCCTGTAAGACCGTTGAACGGATCGCCGAAGTGAAAATTCGGGACACCGGCCACGGCATTCCCCGAAAGCATCTGGACCACATTTATGATCCCTTCTTCACCACCAGAGCCATGGGTGAAGGGACCGGGATTGGCTTGTCCATTGTTTACGGCGTCGTCAAAAGCCATCAAGGGGAGATCAAGGTTCACAGCGATGTGGGGAAAGGCACGACGTTTACCATCCAGTTTCCACTTGCATCCTCGACGAACGGGCATGGGCAATAGGGGGGAACCGTATGCAGATTATGATTGTCGACGACGAAAGAATTATCCGAGAATCCTTTTTCCACTGGTTTCAAAAAAGCGGGCACAAGGTGGCGACGGCAGCCTCCGGCAGCAAGGCCTTGGAAAAACTGGGGGAAACCCCCTTCGACCTGCTTTTCGTGGACATTAAAATGCCCGGCATGGATGGCATTGAACTGCTGGCAGCGGTGAAGGAGACCTACCCGGAAACCATGGTCATCATCATCACCGCTTACGGATCCATCGAATCCGCCGTTCAGGCCATGCGGATCGGAGCGACCGATTACCTGCTGAAGCCCTTCAAACCGGATCAACTGTCCCTGGTGATGGAAAAGGTGGTCCAGCAGCAGAAAAGGCAATCTGAATACAATTACCTGAAGGGCCGCCTGGAAAAAATTACCCGATTTGACAACATCATCGGGCAGTCCTCGGCCATGACGGCTATTTTTGAAATGATCTCCGAGGTGGCCGGCACGGATGCATCAGTGCTTCTCGTGGGGGAGACCGGTACGGGCAAGGAACTGATCGCCAAGGCGATCCATGCCAAGAGCCCGAGGGCCAACCTCCCATTTATTGCCATCAACTGCGGCGCCATACCTGACACACTGCTGGAGAGTGAACTGTTCGGTCACCAGAAGGGCGCCTACACCGGTGCGGTGCAGGAGCGAAAGGGATTTTTTGAGGTGGTCAACGGCGGAACGCTCTTTCTGGACGAGGTGGGTGAAATCAGTCCGAAAATGCAGGTGGACCTCTTGCGGGTCCTGGAAGAGAAAAAGATCACCCAAGTGGGCAGCCGCCAACCGGTGACGGTGGATTTCAGACTTATTACGGCAACCAGTCGGAACCTGGAAGCACAGATCAATGCCGGCGACTTCCGGGAGGATTTCTACTACCGCATCAATGTGATTCAGATTGAGATCCCCCCCTTGCGGCAGCGCAGGGAGGATATCCAGCTGCTGGCGGAGCACTTTTTGAAAAAATTCTGCCACGAGACCACCAAACGGGTGGATCGCATCTCGCCCCATGCATCCAGAATCCTAAACGCCTATGACTGGCCGGGCAATGTACGGGAATTGGAAAACGCCATCGAACGGGCCGTGGTGCTCGCCAAATCACGTATCCTGAACGAGTCGGATTTCGCCTTCCTGCGGCCCCCCCCAGCGGCCGCCCCCCCCGGGCCATCCTTGCGTGAGATGGAAAAATATCATATCTGCAGGATTCTGGACCAGCATGGATGGAATGTCACCCAGGCGGCCAAAGCCCTGGAAATCAACCGCGTCACCCTGCATAAAAAAATCAGGCGATACCAGTTGAAACCCGATGACGGCGAAAAACGGTAGAACATGACTGGAACCACGAACCCGAATCGGGCGACGCCCGTTGTCGCCGTGGTCCCTTTCGAGCGTGTCCCGACCACCGCCGCCAAGGTCATCGCCGCGCATGTTTCCGGTTACCTGAACCTTGCGGCGGAAACACTGCCTCCCAGAACAATCCCCCCCGACACCCTGGACCCAGGACGGCTGCAGTACAATGCCGCCAGCCTCATCCAGGCCATTGAAGCCATCCCCTTGAAGAACTATTTCAAGGTCATCGCCCTGTTTGATGTGGACCTGTTCATCCCCCTTTTCACGCACGTCTTTGGTGAGGCCCGTCAAAACGGACGGGTGGCGATAGTCTCCCTTTTTCGCCTGGAAAGCCACGCGGACGGTTCCTCACCGCCCTCCGACCGGGTTCTGGAGCGGGTGGCCAAAATCGCTCTGCATGAACTGGGGCATCTGCTGAATCTGCTGCACTGCGACGATGACCGCTGCCTCATGCATTTTTCCGGCGGCGTGGACACACTGGATCAAACAACTTTTAATTTCTGCCGCTACTGCCGTACCGCCCTGCACCGTGCCCTGCGGCAAGGTGGCCCCGTTACCAAACCACCTTGATCCAATTTTCGATTTTCGAATGAAATCGCCTTGGGATCGACTGATAAGAGCGGCATCTTGCCGCGATACACCGACTTCCAAAGCCCATTTATCGCGGCTGGAAGCCGCTCCCACAGGCAACCCGACAATTGCGTCAGGGTCACGGCTGTTTTCGGGTGGTGTGGAGGAACTGGGAGACCAGCGTATCCCATTGGAGCTGGTCGAAGGTGCCGAAAATATCCCTGACGACAGTTCCTCCGGTGGCGGCCAGGCTTGCGTAGGACGGCCCCATCAGGCCGAGCAGTTTCCGGCTTTCCTGATCCATCCACTGGACGCTCTCCTTGCCGAAGAACAATCGTTTCAGATTGCGTTTGGGAACGTCCGGTTCCACGATGAAGAGCCACCCGCGGCCGTAGGGATCCTCATTGACGAGCTGCGGATGCTCTCGAGCAGGATGATTGACCGCCAGCACGGTTCCCGTAACGGGAGACAGCACCGCGGCCCGGTGCTCGGCCCGCCCGAATGTCCACCCGACCCGGTCCTGCAGAACCCCGGCGCCCAAAGGGGGAAGGTCGAGGCTGTCCAGATCACCGAAAACCCGCGCGGTAAAATCGTCCAGGCCAATCCTGACTCGCCCCCCATGCTCAAAACGGGCCCAACTGTGGCCCATATGATAGTAATAGTCGTCGGCGACTTTAAATCCGGACACCTCCTTGCAGACCGGTATCCCCAAATCGGCAGCCAGATCCACCTCGTCCAGCATCTGGTCAAAGGCGCAATGATAACACTCGTAGTTGTAGGGGCAGGTTTTGGGCGCGGCGATCCGACCGGTCAATGCATGCCGGCAGGGGCGATTGGCGCCGTCATACCGTTCGATTAGATGCGCCACCCATTTGGGGGCAAGCGTTTGGCTGTCGACCAGGGGGTCGACCTTCATGGCCTGACGAATGGCTTTGTCAAAGGCGCATGCGTTGCAGTCAAAGGCGTTGTCGCAGATACGGTAATTGATGACACCGGCCTTCATCCAGATGCAGCGGTCCTCGAGAATGTTGAAACAGACCGCTCGTTTATTGGGCGAAACCGGTTTTCTCTTTTTCGTGGCCTTCATGGCAATGCCCTCCTTTGTTCATGGGGTATTCACCACCGCTAAAAAGCAAAGTGCCTGCCAAGTTGTTCCCAACATTGAAGAATCTGATTTACCTATTGAAATTATTACCAATTGAATAAAACCCAACTCCGTTTGGAGTGCCTCCCTTCTTGAAGATCACCATCAAAAGCGATTAAAACGGCTACTATCCATTGTCGTCCCGTCAGCGGAATCGATATTTTTTATATAAATGTCAATAGCTTAATTAAGAGTAGCCTTTTGCATCACCGATGACCGCCAGTGTTGCCAAAACAGACCCGAACCGGCCGCATCTCCTTGAAAAGCCGTGACGATTGAGATAGTATCTCATCCAATGGAAAAAAACGCCCCGTCAACCCAGGATGCCCGCCTGACCGAAGTGGTCATCCCCAAAGAGAATGCCGTCTTCTGGATGGACGGCCGGGGCCGCTGGCAGAATCGCCACGGCCGCTTCGAGCACAAGCGCATCATCGACCATTTCAACCGCTCGATCCGGCGGGACAAGGATGGCTATTTTGTCACCCAGGTGCGTGGTGATGTTATTGAAAAAGTCTATTTTCCTTATGAAGACACCCCGCTGTTCATCGTCCAGGTCAGCCCGGAAATTCCTCTTCGGCTCGACCTCAACACCGGCGAAACCATTTTACTCGATCCGGCGGCGCTGTTCGTCGACTCCGATCAACTTTACCACAAAAGCGGCGATGCGCGCATCAAGTTCACCGACCGTGCGCTGCTGGCCATTAGCCCCTACCTGGAAGATAAAGCGGACGGATTAAGCATTTGCATCGGTGATCAAACCTGGCCGATCCCGGACCGTTGCCCCTGCCCCTAATGCAACAAACGTTGCGCAACATCCTGCAACACTAAACGAACCATTACATAACACAAATTTATTATTATATATTTTTGTTTTTCAAGCGCTTCATTGCCGGCGCACAAAATGTTGCAAGCAATGCAACGCAACGTTTGTGCCGTCACCCTTGAATCGACCGATAACTCTATTTTCATATTTATTTCTATTGGTTACAAACCTTTTTGGTGGGTGGCACATTCCATGCTTCTCAGTGGGCATTTCACCGGCAACGCACCATCTACAAAAACATACTCAACTGCAGGCGGCCGAGGTGACGAACGCCGCTAAAAAAGCCGACACCCGATGGTAAACCGTTTTTCTAGCATGCCGCGGGATTTTTCACAGGCGATCCGATTTAATGACAGAAGCGGAGGTATTGGTGACTCCGGATAGGCCCGCCAAAACGATTCTTGTGGTGGAAGACGAACCGGACATGAGCATTTTCCTGTCGAACCTGCTCAGCGCCAACGGCTTCTGCCCGGTCTGTGCCGGATCTCTGACCGAAGGTCTCAAAAAGGCGCTGGACGGGTGTCCCGACCTTATCATCATCAATGCCATGCTGCCCGGCGAAGCGGGCATCCGCCTTTACCAGCACCTTCGGACCAACCACCGGCTGTGCCATATACCGGTCGTCATGTTATCTACTTTAGACAGTAGTACCTTTTACCGCTGTCCCGGGGCCAAACGGTCGCCTTCCGGCCATCAGCTTCCTGAGCCCGAGGCTTATCTGCAAAAACCGCCGGAGGCTGACGAGCTGCTGGCCGTGGTCAACCGACTGTGTGCCGAATGTTCAACAAATATGGATTAAAGATCAATATTTGGAGAAAAGAATGATGATTAACCGTTGGTTTTTTGCCTTTGTTTGAGATTTGGATATTTTAATTTGGAATTTATTTGGGATTTGGGATTTGTGTTTTGTTATTTATTTAAGATTGGGTGCTTGAAATTTGTTGTTTCCGGTTTGTCCGGATCAGGGAATTGAGGGGATTTTACGAATGACCATCAAAATCGGATTCTACATCTGCCACTGCGGCATCAACATCGCCCACCGGGTAAGGGTGACCGAGGTGGCCGACTTCGCCCGCGGCCTGAAAAACGTCGTCGTCTCCCGTGACTACAAGTTCATGTGCTCCGACCCCGGCCAGGAGATGATCGAAAACGACATCGGCAACTACGGCCTCAATCGCGTGGTGGTGGCCTCCTGCTCGCCCCGGCTCCACGAGAAGACCTTCCAGAATGCCTGCCAACGGGCCGGGTTGAACCCCTATCTGTTCCAGATGGCCTCGGTGCGCGAACAGGTCTCCTGGGTCACCAGCGATGAAGACGAAGCGACAGACAAGGCCAAGACCCTGGCCGCCGGCGCCGTCAACCGGGTGAACTTTCACCAGATGCTGGAAGCGCGGTCTGTCAGCGTCCACCCCGACGTCCTGGTGGTGGGCGGCGGCATTGCCGGCATGCAGGCCGCCCTGGACATCGGCAACGCCGGCCACACGGTCTATCTGGTGGAGCGGCAGACCACCGTGGGCGGTCACATGCTCCAGTTCGACAAAACCTTCCCCACCCTGGACTGCGCGGCCTGCATCGGTACACCCAAAATGGTGGAGGTGGCCCAGAATCCCAACATCCGGCTGCTGACCTACAGCGACGTAAACGATGTCTCCGGCTACATCGGCAACTACGAGGTCACCGTCACCCGCAAACCGCGGTACATCAAAGAGGGCGTCTGCACCGGCTGCGGCGAGTGTGCCAAGGTGTGCCCGGTCTCCCTGCCCAGCGAGTGGGACGAGGGGTTGGCCGACCGCAAGGCCATCTACCGGGCCTTTCCCCAGGCGGTGCCGATCAGCTTCACCATCGACAAGAAAGACCGCGCACCCTGCACCACCACCTGTCCGGCCGGCATCAACGTCCAGGGCTACGTGCAACTGATCGGCCAGGGTAAGTATAAGGAGGCCGTTGAACTGATTCAAAAACGCCTGCCTCTGCCCGGGGTATTGGGACGGGTCTGTCCGCATCCCTGCGAATCCCAATGCCGGCGCCAAGAGGTGGACGCAGCCATAGCCATCCGGGACCTGAAACGCTTTGCCGCCGATCAGGTCAGCCCCAACGACCTGCCGATTCCGGCCATCCAGGACCGGCCCGAAAAAGTGGCCGTGGTGGGCTCTGGCCCCGCCGGACTGACGGTCGCCTATTATCTGCGGCTGCAGGGCTATCAGGTCACCCTTTTCGAGGCCCTTCCCCAACTTGGCGGCTTGCTGCGTGTGGGCATCCCCGACTATCGGCTGCCTCCGGACATTCTGGATGGTGAAATCGATTACCTGCTGCGCCACGGCATCGAAACCCGCACCGGCAAATGCTTCGGCACGGATTTCGATCTGACCGACCTGAGGGACCAGGGATATGGGGCCGTCTTTTTGGCCATCGGCGCCCACGCCTCCCTGAAGCTGGGCATTCCCGGTGAAGAGACCCCCCTGGGCGTAGTCGACGCCATGGCCTTTTTACGGGAGATCAACCAGGGCGGCCGAAAGCTGCCCGGTGAACGGATCGCGGTGGTGGGCGGCGGCAACGTGGCCATCGACGCTGCCCGGGTGGCCAAGCGGCTTGGCGCCGGCAAGGTCACCGTGGTCTACCGTCGCTCCGAGCAGGAGATGCCGGCCTATGCCGACGAGATCCAGGGCGCCAGGGATGAGGGTATCGAGATCGCCTATCTCACGGCGCCGGTGCGCATCCTGGCCACGGCCGGCCGGGTCAGCGGATTCGAATGTATGCGCACGGAATTGGGCCCGCCGGACAACAGCGGCCGACGGCGACCGGTGCCCGTGGAAGGGTCCGAATTCGTCATCGACTGCGATGCGGTGATCCCGGCCATCGGCCAGAAAACCGACGTGGCCTGGGCGGAAAAGGTGCCTGCCCTGAACCTGACCCGCCGCAACACCCTTGCCGTGAATCCCCAGACCATGCAGACATCCATCCCCCATGTG
Organism: uncultured delta proteobacterium; assembly: GCA_963716825.1. Classification (GTDB taxonomy): domain Bacteria; phylum Desulfobacterota; class Desulfobacteria; order Desulfobacterales; family Desulfosarcinaceae; genus Desulfosarcina. Next base: position 253,722 of record CAVQUU010000015.1, on the reverse strand, counting down.
TTTGCCGCCGGCGATGCGGTCAGCGGACCGGCCACAGTCATCGAGGCGGTGGCGGCCGGGCACAAGGCCGTGGCAGCCATCCAACGCTTCTTCGACGAGGAAGATCTGGAGGAATTCGCACGTGGTCTGGCGACCCAGCCCGCGACGGGAAGCGACTGGGCCGACATCCCCGAGGGCATCTCTCCTTTGCCCCGGGTGCAGCCCGCCCACACCTTCGATGCTACCCGGGCGCTCACCTTTGACGAGGTGGATCCGGGCATGAGCGAGCAGGACGCCCACCAGGAAGCAGCGCGCTGCCTGAACTGCGGGGTGTGCAGCGAGTGTATGGCCTGCGTGTCGGTCTGCGAGGCCAAGGCCATCGACCACACCATGACGGCGACCCAAGAGACGCTCCAGGTGGGCAGCATCATCCTGGCCACGGGATACGACCTGCTGGATCCCACCCCCATCAAACCCTTGGGCTACGGCCGTTATGCCAACGTCTTCAACAGCCTGGAGTTCGAGCGCCTGAGCAACGCCACCGGTCCCACCGGCGGTCGTATTCTCATGCGCGACGATGCCGGTGGGTTTACCGATCCGCCCCAAAGCGTGGCCCTGGTTCACTGCGTTGGCAGCCGGGACGTCAACTACCACCCCTATTGTTCCCGGGTCTGCTGCATGTACGCCCTCAAGTACAGCCACCTGATCAAGGAGAAGGTTGGCCATCATGCTCAGGTCTACGATTTTTACATCGACCAGCGCTGCTTCGGCAAAGGCTACGAGGAGTTCTACCGCCGCTGCCAGGAAGAGGGCACGGTTTTTATCCGCGGCAAGGTGGCCGAAATTACCGATCAGGGGCAATCCGAAGCCGAGGCCGGCAAACTGGTGGCCATCGCCGAAGACACCCTGCTTGGCGAACAGGTGCGGGTACCCGTGGACATGGTCGTGCTGTGCAGTGCCATGCAGGCACGCGCCGACACCACGGAGGTGGGGCGGCTGTTCGGGGTCAACCCGGGCGCGGACGGGTTCTTTCTGGAAGAACATCCCAAGCTGGGCCCCCTGAACACGGCCACGGACGGAGTCTTTCTGGCCGGCGCCTGTCAGGGGCCCAAGGACATTCCGGACACCGTGGCCCAGGCCTCCGGGGCGGCAGCCAAGTCGCTCTCCCTGGCCACCCGGGGGGTGGTGGCAGTGCCGTCGGCCATCAGCTGGATCGACCCGGAGATCTGCTCCGGCTGCCAAACCTGCATCGACCTGTGCGCCTATGGTGCCATAACGTTCGACGCCCGGCGCCAGATCAGTGTGGTCAACGGCGCCCTGTGCAAAGGGTGTGGCAGCTGCAGCACGGCCTGCCCGGCCAATGCGGCCCAGGTCCGGCACTTCCAGGGAAGACAGATTTTTGCCGAATTGGATGGAATTTTGGATGCCTTGGCGGCGGTCGGGTAATTGTAATTTGAACATTGTGATTTGAGATTTTCTGGCTAATCGAGATTGATTGTAAAAACTTAAAATCGTTAGGAATCAGAGCTTTCTATGAACACCTTCGAACCTGCAATTATCGCCTTTGTCTGCAACTGGTGCACCTACACGGCCGCCGACCTGGCCGGCACCTCCCGGCTCTCCTATCCCAAGAACATCCGGCTGATCCGAGTGATGTGCACGGGGATGGTGGATCCCCAGTACGTCATCAAGGCTTTTTTGGAAGGGGCCGACGCAGTGCTGATCAGCGGGTGTCACCCCGGTGACTGCCACTACATCAACGGCAATTTCAAGGCCCGCCGGCGGGTCAAACTGCTCAAGGAGATCCTGCCCCAGTTCGGCATCGACAGCCGTCGGCTGCGGCTGACTTGGATCGGTGCCAGCGACGGCATCCAGTTCGCCGGCATCATGGGGGATCTGGTGGCCCAGACCCGCGAGCTGGGGCCGACGCTTCCCGACCTGAAGATGGTGATCTAATTCTGGAGGAGTTATGACACAGGCAATTCGCATCGACATCGACAACCAAGACCGGCTTTCCGGTATTCGATCCTTTTTGGTCACGATCATGGAAAAGGCGGGCATCGACGCCATGCTCGTCCCTACCCGTCTGGCCATGAAGAACCGGATCATGCCCATGCTGGTGTCGGATCCGACACGGCTGGCAGAAGCCGACCCGCTCTCGCCGGCCTTTCCGGTGAACGGGGCCCAACAGCTGGCCCGGCTCACGCGACTGCCGGCAGGCAGCAAATTGGCTGCCGTCCTGCGCCCCTGTGAAATTCGCGCCTTCAACGAACTGGTCAAGCTGAATCAGGGGAAGCGGGATGACATCGTCATCGTTGGCTTCGACTGCCCGGGTGCCCTGTCCAATACCGATTTCAGGACCTTTGCGGATCAACACGAAACACCGGATGTCGCCACCCAGGCCTTTTGCACGGCGGTTTTCTCCGGTGAGACGGACCATGGAGCCTTGGCTTTCACCAGCGCCTGCCAGGCCTGCAACCATCCGATCCCCGACGGTGCCGACATCGCCGTTGAACTTTTCGGCAGCAACCCGACCAAGGGGCTTACGGCCAGGGCCCTCACCAAAACGGGGGAAGGGGTGCTCACGGGCCTGGACCTCCCGCCAGCGGAGGCGCCGCCAGCGCAACGCAAAACCATGATTGCTGCCACCCTGGAACAGCGCAAACAATACCGAGAACAGATGTTTAGCGCAGTGGCGGAGGCCACCGGCAGCATCCAGGGGCTTTCCACCTACTTGGCGGACTGTGTCAACTGCTATAACTGCCGCGCTGCCTGTCCGGTGTGCTACTGCACCACCTGTGTCTTTACCACCGACACGTTTCGTCACGAACCGTTTCAATACCTGCAATGGGCCCGCCGCAAGGGAGGCGTCAAGATGCCCACGGACACGCTTTTTTTTCACCTGACCCGCATGGCCCACATCAGCACCGCTTGCGTGGGATGCGGCCAGTGCACCAATGCCTGTCCCAACGACATCCCCTTGTCCGACCTGTTCACGATGGTGGCCCATCACACCCAGGGAGCCTTCGGCTACGGGGCCGGTCTGGATCTGTCCCAACGGCCGCCCATGTGCGGCTTTGAGGAGGAGGAGTATAGCGAGGTGGTGGGGATGGATTAGTTTGGGGTTCTGGGTTCTGGGTTCGGGGTTATCGCTTTGAGCTTCGAGCTTCGAGCATATCAGCTCACCAGCTTATGAGCTTATCAGCTATCATGCTCTGGTTTGTGGTTTCCAGTAAGATGAATGGGAGAAACATATGGATCGGAAAATCGGCAGCGCCCTCGTAGTCGGCGCCGGGATCAGCGGTATTCGGGCGTCCATCGACCTGGCCCAGATGGGATACGGGGTGACCTTGGCCGACCAGGCGCCTCACATGGGTGGTATCCTGAGCCAGTTGGACTACCAGTTTCCAACCGACCACTGCGGTATGTGCCGGATGCTGCCCATGGTGGACCGGAATGCCAGCACCCAGACCTGCCTGCGCAAAGGACTTTTTCACGAAAATATCGATATCCTGCTGGGCACGACCCTGGCATCGGTGGCGGGCGAAGCGGGCAAATTTGAGGTAACCCTGAACCAGCTTTCCAGCCCCATCGATCCCGAACGATGCATTGGCTGCGACCGATGCAGCGAGGTCTGTCCGGTGACGGTCCCCGACGCCTTCAACGCCGGTCTCACCCAGCGCAAGGCGGTCTATCTGCCGGTACCCCACAACATCCCCAACACCTACGCCATCGACCCGGTGGCCTGCACCCGCTGCGGGGCCTGTGAACCCGTCTGCCCCACCGGAGCCATTCACCTGTCGGCCATGGGCCGCCAGGCCTTTCATATCCTGGTGGTGGACGACGAGTCCATCATTCGACAGTCGCTGGATGCCTGGCTGGGGGATGAGGAGGGCTACCGCGTCACAATGGCGGCATCGGGCGCCGAAGCCCTGGAAAAAATCGCGGCAGCCCCTTTTCATCTCATGCTTCTGGACATCAAGATGCCGGGTATGGACGGCGTGACGGTACTGGAAAAAGCCAAGGTCATCCAGCCGGATCTTCAGGTGCTGATGATGACCGCCTACGCCACCGTAGAAACCGCCGTGGAGGCCATGAAAATAGGGGCGATGGACTACCTGATCAAGCCCTTCGAGCCCGACGCCCTGATTCCCAAGGTCACGGCCGTGTATGAGGCTTTTCGAGAAGCCGGCTACCGCAAAGAGACGGTGGGGGCTATCGTCCTGGCCACCGGCACCACCTGCTTTGACCCGTCTGTCGGCAAAAACCCCATGGGATACGGTGTCGTGCCCAACGTGGTCACCAGCCTGGCGTTCGAACGCATGCTCAGCGGCACCGGGCCTGACGGCGGCCGCCTGTTGCGCCCATCCGACAAGCAGCCGGTGAAAAAAGCCGCCTGGATCCAGTGTGTGGGCTCCCGAGACCTGCAGTCCGGCGCCGATTTCTGCAGCACGGTCTGCTGCATGTTCGCCCTCAAGGAGGCGGCGGTGGCCAAAACGGTCGCCGGCGATGATTTTCAGGCCACCATCATTTACATGGACATGCGCACCTTCGGCAAATCTTTCGAGCGCTATGGCCAACACACCGAATCCACCCAAGGCGTCCGTTTGGAACGGGGCCGGGTCCACTCCATCGCCCCCACCCCCGGCAGTGACGATGTGGCCATACGCTGGACATCCGCGAGCGGAGAAATCCACGAGGAGCGCTTCGATCTGGTGGTGCTTTCCGTCGGCCAGCGGCCCAACGCCCAGACGGCATCGATGGCCGAGCGGCTGGAGGTCGCCTGCGACGGCTTCGGCTTCTTGAAAACCGCCCCTTTTTCCGACACCCGCACCGGGCGAGCCGGAATCTTTGCCGGGGGGACCCTTTCCGGTCCCAGCGATATCGCCGAGTCAGTCATCCGCGCCTCCTCGGCAGCCGTCAACGCCTCCCGGACGATCCACCGGGCCGGGGGCGGTTTGGCCGATAAAACGGCTGCCCCCAAAACCGCCCGGGATGTATCCCGGGAGCCGCCCCGCATCCTGGCAGTGCTCTGCCGCTGCGATACCGGCACAAGAGATGGACCTGAAAGCCTGGTCCGCACGACTGAAGCAGGACCCGGCGGTGGCCCGGGTGGTGAACCTGGACCGCATCTGCACAGCCGACGGCTGGAACGCCTTGACGCAAACGGATACCACCGATGTCAATCGGGTGTTGGTAGGTGCCTGCCGTACCTTTGCCTACGGCAAAAAAGCCCATGGCCTAACCACGGCCTTCGGTCTGGATCCGGCGCTGATCGAAACGGTGGCCATGGACCACCACCAGGGTTTGGGCGGACCGGCCACCGTCGCCACGATCATGGCCGGCATCTCCCGCTTGAAAAATGTTTCCATGGAAAAAAATCAAGGCATTGCCGTAGTCAACCGGGCCCTGGTGGTGGGCGGCGGCATCGCCGGTATGCATGCGGCCCTGGCCATCGCCGACCACGGTGTAGACATCACCCTGGTGGAGGCATCCGAAGGGCTGGGCGGCAATCTCTCCTGGCTTCATCAGACCATCGACGGGACGCCCATCGCACCTCTCCTGGAGAACACCATCAGTCAGATCGAAAAACATCCCAAGATCGAGGTAATGACCGACAGCCGCGTGGTGGGTGCCTTCGGGCAGGCCGGGCACTTTTTCTCCACCATCGAAACTGCTGGCGCGCCGACCATGACCGTGGAACACGGGGCCGTGATCCTTGCCACCGGCGGCATCGAGGCACCCACCGATGCCTACGGGTACGGCACCAACCAGGCCGTGGTCACCCAGCGGGAACTGGAAATCCGCATCCATGAGAACCAACTGAACACGGATGGGATGACATCCGTGGCGATGATCCAATGCGTGGGCTCCCGTGAGGAACCGAGAAACTACTGCAGCCGCGTCTGCTGCCCCACGGCCTTGAAACAGGCCCTTTGGATGAAAAGCCGCAGCCCCGATCTCCAAGTCTACATCCTTTACCGGGACATGATGACCTGTGGCCTGAACGAAGCCTGGTACACCGAGGCGCGCAAGCAAGGCGTGCTCTTCTTCCAATACGAGCCGAACCGCAAGCCGGAAGTCAGCATCGATGCCAATGAAGACATGCCGGTTACGGTGAGGCTCCAAGACCCCATTCTGGACGCACCGGTGAAAATTGACGCTGACCTGCTGGTCCTCGCCACCGGTATTGCACCCCACCTGCCCGAAACGCTGGCCCAGGCCTACGGCGTCGAGCGGGACCGGGACGGCTTTTTTCAGGAGGCGGATTCCAAGTGGCGCCCGGTGGAGGCGTTGAAGGCCGGCGTCTTCGGCTGCGGCATCACCCTGTCACCACGTTCCATTCCCGAAGCCGTGGCCACGGCCGAAGCCGCCGCCGGGCGCGCCCTGGCATTATTGATGGCCGAACGGCTGCCGGCTGCACGCGTCACGGCCAGCGTACGCCACAGCCTCTGCACCCTGTGCCTGCGCTGCATCGATACGTGTCCCTATGGCGCCCGCTTCCTTAACGAAACCGGGCAGCGGGTAGAGGTCAACACGGCCATGTGCCAGGGGTGCGGCGACTGTGCCACGGTGTGCCCGAACAGCGCATCCATCGTGGAGGGATTCTCCCATCGGAGCCTGTTCGGGTCAATTGACGGAGCGATGACCATGTAAAAAATTGACAAACATACTAAATTAATACAGGTAATTATCTATGCAGCCACACCCCACGACCGGGTCTCCAAGGCCCGATGACGGCAGCGCCGCCCTGGATCACGTCCGCAACATGGTCAGCGCCTGTATCCAATGCGGCACGTGCACAGGTTCGTGCCCCAACACGCTGGAAATGGACCTGACCCCGAGGAAAATGTGGCGGCTTGTGATCATGGGACGTCTTGCCGACGTCATGGCCAGCAGGACTTTCATCCTCTGCTCGGACTGTTACACCTGTACCCTGCGTTGTCCGCGGGGACTGCCCTTGACCGAAGCCATGGAGACCCTCAAAGGCATCGCCTTTGCCCGACACGAAGCGCGCCACCGCAGCAGTCGTCTGTTCTATGAAAAATTCATGCACACCGTGCGACGTCACGGCCGTCTCCGCGAAATGGCCTTCATGACCGGCTATTTCACGGCTATGAAAAGTCCCCTGGCGCCTTTGCGCTTCGCACCGCTGGGCATGAAACTGATGGGCAAAGGCAAGGTGGAGATGGGTTTCGGTAAATCGGCCGCAACGCCCCTGGGTGCCCTGTTCGATAAAGTGGCGGACATAGAGCGGACAGCGGCCGCACCCCTTGAGAAGGAAAGCCACGCATGAACTACCTCTACTACCCGGGATGCAGCCTCACCGCCTCGGCCCGTGAATACGACCTGGCCACGCGCGCGCTGATGACGGCTGTCGGCGCGAACCTGACGGAAATTGACGGCTGGACCTGTTGCGGTGCCAGTGCGGCTGCCCCAATCAGCCAGTTGCTCTCCCTCTCCCTGAGCGCCCGCAACCTGGCCCTGGCCGAGCAGACGGCCGCGGGCGGTCAGGTCCTTGTGCCGTGCAGCGCCTGCTACCTGAACCTGAAAAAGGCCCACGAGGCGTTGCGAAACAATGCCGCGAGCCGGACGACGATCAACGACGCCCTGGCGGCCGTTAACCTTAATGCCACCGGCAGTGTCCGGGTCCGCCACCTGTTGGACATGCTGGCCGTGGACCTGGGTGCCGCGGGTTTGGCCCCCCTCGTGACCCGTTCCCTGTCCGGCCTGAGCGTGGCCCCCTACTACGGGTGCCAGTGCCTGAGGCCCTACCGGGAATTCGATGACCCGGAGCGACCGGTCTCCATGGAGCCCCTGATCGAGGCCACCGGCGCCGCCGTTCACGTCTGGGAAATGGGCGGCCGCTGCTGCGGGGCATCACTGGTGAGCACCCAGCCGGAAGCCGGACTCAAGCGGGTCTGCGCCATCCTGAAGGCCGCAAGGGGTGCGGACCTCATCGTCACCGTCTGCCCCATGTGCCAGATGAACCTTGACGCTTGGCAGGCCAAAGCATCCCGAATGGCCGGAGAGGATCTCTCCATCACCGTGCTCTATCTGCCACAGTTGCTGGGGCTGGCCATGGGACTGGACAGTGGTGAACTCGGCCTCGATTTGAATTTGGCTGTTCTGGATGGTTTTCGGGAAAAAATAGCGAAATAAAACGGTGTACGGGTATTAATGAAAGACAACATGATTCGTCTGATCCAACAACTACGCAACAGCCTGGCCGCCAAACTCATCCTCACTGTGGGCATCGTACTGCTGGTCACCATCGCCACCTGGGCCTTTTTCAACATCCGTTATCAGAAAGAGAAGATGGTCAAAAACATGCTGGCCGGCACAGACCGCCTCACCACCACCATCCGGCTGGGTACCCACTACGCCATGATGCTCAACGCCCGGGACGAAATCAACCAGATCATCAACAACATCGGCCGCCAGCCGGAGATCGAGAACATCCGTATCTACAACAAGGATGGGGAGATCAAATACTCCAACAACCCTGACGAGGTGGAGCAGACGACCAACATCAAGGCCGAAGCCTGCCACATCTGCCATCGCACCGATCCACCCATGGCGGTGGTCCCCCTGGAAGAGCGAACCCGCATCTTTTTGTCCCCGGCTGGCTACCGGCTCCTAGGCATCATCAGCCCCATCTCCAACGAACCCGGGTGCAGCACCGGTGACTGCCACGTTCACCCCGAAGACAAGAAAATCCTCGGCGCACTGGACGTGGTCATCTCCCTGGAAAACACCGACCGCAAGATCCTGATGGAAGAGCGGGGAATTATTGGCCTGGCCGGTTTTGTTTTTCTCATCACCGCGGCCATCATCTTCTTGTTCGTTCTGCGCTTCGTCAACTACCCGATCAAGCGCCTCATCGACGGCACGCGTCTCATCGCCCGGGGCGACTACGCCAGCAAAGTAAGCATGCCTCAGGCCGACGAACTGGGTCAACTGGCGGTAGCGATCAACCAGATGTCCGACGAGATCGCCTCCAGCCAGAAGGAGTTGAACAAGCAGCGGGACGAGTACCAGAACCTCTTTGAACGGGTCCCCTGCCTGATCACCGTGCAAGACCGCAACTACCGGCTGCTGCGCTTCAACCGGGAGTTCTATCAGCGTTTTGCCCCCGAACCCGGCGACTACTGCTACCACGCTTACAAGGGAAGAAGGGAGCGGTGCGTTTCCTGCCCGGTGGATAAAACCTTTGCCGATGGCCTGTCCCACCAGACCGAAGAGAGCGGCGTGGACAAGGACGGCTCGCCCAAGCACTGGCTGGTACGCACGTCACCCATCAAGGACGGCAACGGCAAGATCGTCGCCGCCATGGAGATCTCCCTGGACATCACCCAGCGCCGGCAACTGGAAGTGGATCTGCAAAAATCCGAGAAGAAGTATCACGCCATCTTCAGCAACATCCCCAATCCGGTATTCGTGCTGGATGTGGAAACCCTGCAGGTCGTGGACTGCAACCAAAGCGTCACCGCCGTTTATGGGTTCACCGTCGAGGAGATGATCGGCCGTTCCTTCATGACCCTGTTCGCCCCTGACGAACAGGACCACTATGCCTTCAAGGTCGTAACCTGTTCGGTCATCAACCAGGCTCGCCATCTGCATCGTGACGGCAAGGGGCTGTTTGTCAACATCCGCATCTCGCCGTCGGAATACTCCGGTCAGAAGGTGCTCCTGGTGACCACCAGCGACATCACCAAGCGTCTTGAGACCGAACAACAGCTCATCCAGGCCAGCAAGATGGCCACACTGGGCGAGATGGCCACCGGTGTGGCCCACGAACTGAACCAGCCACTGTCTGTGATTAAAACAGTCAGCAGTTTTTTCATAAAAAAGCTCAACGGGTCTGAAACGATCGCCCCGGACATTCTCTCGGCCATGCTGGTCAAGGTGGACGGCAACGTCGACCGGGCCGCCAGGATCATCAACCACATGCGCCAGTTTGCCAGGAAATCGGACATGGAAATGGTCATGGTTCAGCTCAATGATGTGTTGAAAAGCGCCTTTGAAATTTTCAGCCAGCAGCTCAAGGTGCGGGGTATTCAGGTGGTATGGGAAATCCGGGAAACGCTGCCACGCATCCATGCCGATCCCAGCCGGCTGGAACAGGTGTTCATCAACCTGTTGCTCAATGCCCGGGATGCCATCGAATCCAGATGCGAAAACCAGCCGGCGGGTGATGCCGACGGGGAAAAGGCCATCCGGTTGTGGACGGGCATCGAGGGCCCGTGGGTGGCATGCCGGGTTTGCGATACGGGCACGGGCATCCCGGACAACCTGGTGGAGAAGGTTTTCGAGCCTTTTTTCACCACCAAGGAAGTTGGCAAAGGCACGGGGCTGGGGCTTTCCATCAGCTACGGCATCGTCAAGGAGTGTGGCGGCACCATCGAGGCAGTGCCCGACACGCCCCATGGCACCTGCTTCGTCCTGCGTTTCCCGCTGATCGATGCAACGGATGCCACAAGCGCTCCCGCTGACGGCAAGACGGAGACCTCCCATGAATGATACCGACGGCAAAACCATCCTGATCGTCGACGACGAACCGGATATCCGGGAGGTCCTGGCCATCTCCCTGGAAGACATGGGCTACCGCACCGTGGAGGCGGAAAACGCCGCAACGGCCTTCGACCGCTTTCAAAAAGAAAAGCCCCAGATCGTGGTCACCGACATCAAGATGCCCGGGGGTGACGGCATCGAACTGCTGCGCAAAATCAAACACCAAAATCCGGAAACCGAAGTGATCATGATTACCGGCCACGGGGACATGAATCTGGCCATCCGAAGCCTGAAATACGAGGCCACCGATTTTATCACTAAACCCATCAATGTGGATGCCCTGGAAATTGCCCTGCGCCGGGCCCGGGAAAAGATCGCCATACGCCGGAAGCTGCAGGACTACACCCGGAACCTGGAGCAGTTGGTGAAAGAGAAAACCGAGCTCCAGGATCACCTGGCCTCCCTGGGCCTGATGATCGGGTCCGTCTCCCACGGCATGAAAGGGCTGCTCACCAGCCTGGACGGCGGCCTCTACCTGGTGTCATCGGGGTTGAAGAAAAAAGACTTCAGGCGCGTGGAAGAGGGCTGCCAGGCTGCCCAGGAGACAGTCCAACGCATCCGCAAGATGGTGCTGGATGTCCTATACTATGCCAAGGAACGGGAACTGAAGCGAGTTTCGGTCCGGATCGCAGACTTTGCCGAGGATCTGGTTCGAGTCATCCAGCCCCGCATTGACGGCTGCGGTATCCGGCTGGCCTGCCATTTTGAGAACACCACAGGCACCATGCAGGTGGATGCCGATTACCTGCAGGCAGCCCTGGTCAACATTATGGAAAATGCCGTGGACGCCTGTCTGAAAGACCACCGCATGCCAACCCACCGAATCGATTTCAGCATCACCGAACCGGGCGATGAAATCGTTTTTTCCATTGCTGACGACGGCATCGGTATGGATAGGGATAGTTGCGACCGGATTTTCAGCCTTTTTTACTCTACCAAGGGGAGAAGGGGTACCGGTTTGGGATTGTTTATCGCCAATCGTGTCATCGGCCAGCACGGGGGTAAGATTACGGTGGCCAGCAAACCGGGCGAGGGGTCTGTCTTCAGGGTCCGAATTCCGAAACACCCCCCTGAAATGAAGCCTGAAACAACCATCGCCCGTGGAAATTGCGTTTAAAACGGTGTCCGGCGGTCATGAAAGGAATGTTCGGATCCGTTCAGCCGCCGACTCCGTTTGATCCGGGGTCAACCAGTGGACCGACTGGCGGGCAGCGAACCAGGTCAACTGTCGTTTCGCATAGCGGCGGTGATCCCGCTTCAACATCGTCACCGCCTCCGCCAGGCTGTTATCGCCGCCGACCACCCGAGCCAGGTGCCGATATCCCAGGCTCTGCATGGATTTGAGGTCACTGCCGTACCCGCTGGCCATCAACTGCCGCACCTCATCCAGAAAGCCTTGGGCCATCATGGCGTCAACCCGCCGGTTGATACGTTCGTAGAGAACCGGCCGGGGCCAGGAGAGGCCAAATTCCAGGGTATTGAAGCGCTTTTCACGGAACCCGTGACGCTGGTGAAAAACCGTTAACGGTTCGCCGGTGACCTCGAACACCTCCAACGCCCGGATGATGCGATAAGTATCATTGGGGTGGATCCTTTCGGCCGCAGACCTGTCGATCGCTTTCAGACGACGGGCCAGGACGGCGGCCCCCTCTGATTCCAACTGCCGCTTGAGACGCCGGCGAACCGCCGGATCCGATGGTCCTTTCTCGAAAAGGCCATGAATCAGCGCCTTGATATAAAACCCGGTGCCCCCCACCACAAAAACAGCGCGCCCCCGGTCGATCGTCTGTCGGATAATGCCGGTGGCCATGTTTGCATAGGCGGCGGCATCGAAATCCTCGTCAGGATCGACGATGTCGATCATGTGGTGGGGGGCCGCCGCCTGCTCCGCAGGGGTCGGTTTGGCCGTACCGATATCCATATGGCGGTAGATCTGAATGGAGTCGGCACCGATGATCTCGGCGTTGAACTGCCGGGCCAGCTTGATGGCAAAGCCGGTCTTACCCGAGCCGGTGGGTCCACAAACAACGACAAGCTTGTTTTTGGGCGAAGGCTGAACCAACGCTCAGTCACCCATCTTGGCCATGTAGTCGTCATACATGGTTTCCAGGGCGAGCTTATGCTTGGCCTCCTCCTGGCAAAGCATCTTGAAGAGCTTTTTGGCGCCATCGCTGTCCGCTTTGTCCTGCAGTTGGTTGTAAAGCTTGAGCGCCGCCTCTTCACGCTTCATTGCCAGCATGAGCAGTTCATTGTAGGCCATGCCCGGTTTGTATGCCACGGCGTCCACATAATCGCTGCGCTTGATGTCGACTATCCATTTAAACCGGTAATCGTCGAGTCTGCCGACCACACCGGTTGCCAAGTAATCTTCCAGCATCTTCTGGTGCTTGCGCTCCTCGGCGGCAAACTCCTTGAGCATCTGCCGCTTGCCGGACATCATTTCGGATTCGCTGTTCTCTTCGTAAAAATTCGCGGCTTCCTTCTCGTTTTCAATGGCGAAAGCGATCAGCGCTTCCAGGTTTTGAAAATCCATCTGGTATGGTCCTTTCTTTCCTTTCAAGTTGTTAGGCCCTCATGGACCGAATCAATTTCATGGTTCTCGACTGTGGGATTTTCCGACTCTGGGTGTAGAAAAATCCTACATTCTTATAGCTATCTGTAATAATATATTATTTTGTCTATTCAATCTCCAAAATGTGGATTTGCCTGGTGGCTTTGTTGGAAATTACTACACTTTTCCCGGTTCTTTTTGCATTAAACGCTGCCATATATTTTTTTTAACTTTAAAAACGATGGGTTAAGTTTATGGCACGTTGTTTGCTGTAACATTGACGAACAAGGCAGACAGCCCATGTGGCGCGGTTTTACCACACCTGGTTGATCCGAATCAAGACAACGCGTTAACACAAGATCAAGCATATACAAAAACACCAGCAAAGGAGAGCCAAAATGACTGAAAAAAGTAACGGACATCCAAGAAGCCACATCGGTTACGGATCGTCTTATCATCGCGGGGATCGCCATGAAATAGGACAGGAATCCGGGATCGGGTCCGTGCTCGGGGGCCAGGTATGGGTCGTCAAACCTGATAAAAAGGCCCAGGCCGACAATCCTTGTCTGTGGATGCAGGCCGGGGCGGTCAAGTACAAAAGCTGCAACAATTTTTACGATTGCACCACTTGCAAGTATGACCACGCCTTACGGGCCAAGGTTTCCCAAGGCAAACAGATCAGTTGGCAGGACGCCATGCGTCGGCAGCCGGCACTGGATCGCATTTGCCGGCACAGTCTGACCCGACGGATCGCCAATCGCTCTTGCGCCTATGACTTTCGCTGTGACAAATGCGATTTCGACCAATATTTTGAAGATGTTCTGGCCGCCAAAACCAAAAGCATGCCAACCAGCGTAGAAACGGTCAAGGGTTTCGATGTTCCCCGTCACTATCATTTCCACAATGGCCACACCTGGGCGCGGATTGAAAGCGGCGGCTGTTTGCGCGTCGGCTTGGATGATTTTTCCCTGAAGGTCTTCGGCCAGGCCGATGGGTTCGAGTTGCCCCTCATGGGCAAGGAACTGAACCATGACCAGATCGCCTGGGGATTGAAACGTCGCGATCATCTGGCGGATGTGCGTGCTCCCGTCGACGGGGTCATCATGGAAGTCAATACCCGGGTGATGGAAAATCCCGGACTGGCCAACCGTGAGCCCTATGGAGATGGGTGGCTTTTTGTGGTGCGGACCCCGGACGTCAAAGCGGCGGCCAAACGGCTGATGAGCGATGCGGCCAGTGTCGACTGGATCAACGGCGAAGTAGGTGTTCTGGAAGAGATGGTAACCGAGGTCGCCGGCCCTCTGGCCGCTGACGGCGGTACCTTCGGGCCGGACCTCTATGGCAACCTGCCCGGCCTTGACTGGCAAAAATTGACCCAAGCGTTCTTGAAAACGGGTTGAGACCATGAAAAACCAACAGCGCACACGACCATCCGGCCCCTGCATTTGGATGCAGGCCGGCGTGGTAAAAACAAAAATGTGCCGCCAGGCCTTCGATTGCACCGGCTGCCGGTTCGACAAAGCCCTGCGGCACCTGGCAGAGGAAAACCGCGAGCGATCGGCAGCAGGCGCAGCGGTTCCCGGCCGGCGTGGGCGTATCGTTTACTGGGCCGACAAGCTAAAGGCGTTTCCCGCCCAGCGGCGCCCTTGCCTGCATCATCTCAAAAGACGCATTGGCTTTCGTGCCTGCACCAACGACTACTTGTGCAGCAACTGTGAGTTCGACCAGTATTTCCAGGATGAATACGCGGTCCACGCAGTGCTCAAACCCGTCGGCATGAAAGACGTACAAGGCATCAAGATTCCCCAGGGGATCTATCTTCATCAGGGTCATACATGGGTGGGAATGGCCTCCGGTGGCCAGGTGCGCATCGGGCTCGACGCCTTTGCCACCAGGCTACTGGGGCCGATGGACCACATCGACCTGCCGCTGATGGGCAAACCGTTGCAGCGCGATCAGGTGGGTATCCGCATGAATCGCGGCGATCTTAATACCGGCCTGCTGGCGCCGGTCAGCGGTGTGGTCACGGCCTTCAATCCCAAGATAAGCGACGATCCTGCGGTGTTGCCGGCCGATCCCTACGGGAATGGCTGGCTGCTGATGGTTCAGCCGGATCGCCTGCGCGAAGAGCTGCCCACCTTGCAGATGGGCACCGAGGCCACGGCTTATATCGAAACCGAAATCG
Source organism: uncultured delta proteobacterium (assembly GCA_963716825.1). Taxonomy (GTDB): domain Bacteria; phylum Desulfobacterota; class Desulfobacteria; order Desulfobacterales; family Desulfosarcinaceae; genus Desulfosarcina. The sequence continues at coordinate 238,432 of CAVQUU010000015.1, read as the reverse complement.
AGCGCTTGCGCCAGGCCGTCGAAACCCACCTGGGGCCGCTGGCGGCAGACGGCGGTAATCTTGCCGATGACATCCTTGGGCAACTACCTCCGACCTGCTGGGCGGAGGTGGCCCGGCAATTTCTCAAGAACTGACAGCCTTCAAATGGTCCTTGAGCAGCACCTGGCAATAACGGCACAACTGGCTGGTTTTTCCATCCACATCCTCGATGCTGCGGCAGTAGTGCATCAGGCACTGGTGATCCTTGCAGTGGCGCAGGTCGAAGGTGTGCCCCAGTTCATGGGCTGCTTCTTTGGTGATGCGCTCAAGATAAAGGGTCCGCTGCCCGACCGGGGAGATCCCGCCGGCCAGACGACAGGTGGAGATAATCGCGCTGGTGCCCCCCAACTGGGCCTCTCCATACACATGCGTAAGAATGGGGATATAAAGATCGTTGTGGGTCAGCGCAATGACCTTGAACGCATCGGTGGGGGTTTTTTCGGACAGTTTGGAAAGAATCGCGGTGGAGTTAAACTGCCTGCGCTCTGAGTTCCAGGCAAAATCGATATCGTCGAGCAGCGTTTCGATGCGGCATGAAATCCCGAAAATCTGCGGAATCATTTTCTCGACGGCAGATAGAATGTCGGCGTCGAACGTACCGACGGGAGCAATCAGAATTGCCTCTTCAGTGATGGCTGTCAAGATGGGCTCTGCAGTTCATAGCGCTTGATCTTACTATATAAGGTGGATCGATCGATCCCCAGAATTTTTGCACAAATCGAAATGTTCCAGGCGTTTTCCGTGAGTACCTGCAAAATATGGCTCTTCTCTATGGCTTTAAGGCTATGGTCAAAGGGTCTGTTGATGTCCGGTACGCAGACAATCGGCAGATCATTGAGCATCACCTGGGCGCCTTTGCCAACCACCACGGCTCTTTCGATGGCGTTTTCCAACTCTCGGATATTCCCGGGCCAGTCAAAAAGCATCATTTCATCCATGGCTTCCCGGGAAACCTTTCGAATCGACTTGTTGGTTTCCTGGGCGAAGCGATTCAGGAAGTGGTCGCAAAGCAGGGGGATATCTTCCTTGCGATCGCGCAGGGGTGGCATGGCAAAAGCGATGACGTTGAGGCGGTAAAATAGGTCTTCGCGAAAGGCGCCGGCGGCGATGGCCTTCTTCAGATCTCGGTTGGTGGCGGCAATCACCCGGAAATCGGCTTCCAGGGGCTGGGTCCCCCCCACCCGGTAAAACACACGGTCCTCCAGCACGCGCAGCATGTCGATCTGCATGCGCATGCCGATCTCGCCGATCTCATCCAAAAACAAGGTGCCACCGTTGGCCATTTCCAGGCGGCCCTTTTTGGTTTCACGCGCGTCGGTGAAGGCACCTTTCTGGTGACCGAACAATTCGCTCTCCATCAGGTGTTCGGGTATGGCCCCGCAATTGACGGCCACAAAGGGTCCCTGGCAGCGCGCGCTGTGGGTGTGGATCGCCTTGGCGGCCAGCCCCTTGCCGGTACCGGTTTCACCGGTGATTAAAATGGTGGAATCCATGGGTGCCACATCCTGGATGAGATCGAACACCTCCTGCATGGCCGGGGATTGACCGATCATGCTTTCGAAGCGAGTGCGCTCTTTCACCTGTTCGCGCAGGTACAGATTCTCTTGGGCCTGGGCCTGCTGGGCGATAATCTTTTCGATCAGCACCCCGATCTCTTCCGGATCGAAGGGCTTGAGCAAATATTCCACGGCCCCGCGCTTCATGGCTTCGATGGCCGTCGAGATGGAACCGTAGGCCGTAATCATCACCACCGCCGTATCGAGATCGCGCTCGTTGACCGCATTGAGAACATCCAAGCCGCTTAGCCCCTCCATCTTGATATCCACCAGCATAATGTCGTAATGGGCAGCGGCGATCTTTTCCAGGGCCTCTTCCCCGCTGGCAGCGGTCTCCACATGATGGCCGTCACGTTCCAGCCACCCGGCCAGTGATTCTCGGATGATCAACTCGTCGTCCACCACAATGATCCGGGTTTTGCTCATTTTCCCTCCGCATTCAGTTTCCGTTTCGGTTTCAGTTCCGCGCCGCATCGGCCGTTTCGGCGGGTTGTTTATCCGGTGACAGCGGCAGCCGGATCGTAAAGGTCGCGCCCTTGCCCGGCAAGGTATCTACCGTTATGCTGCCGTTATGCGCCTCGATAATACCGTACACGACACTGAGCCCCAACCCGACCCCCTTGCCTTTTTTTTTGGTCGTATAAAAGGGTTCGTACAGCTTGCCCAGATGCTTCTTTGAAATCCCGACACCGTCATCGGCAAATGAGATGTAGATCGCATTCGCCGCATCCCCGCACCAGGTTTTCACGACCAGCCTGCCGCCACCCTTGCTCTCCATGGCTTCGGCGGCATTGGACAGCATGTTCATGAACACCTGCTGCAATTGATCGGCTGACCCCACCACCTGCGGCAGCGCGGGATCCAGTTCTTTGCAGATCTTGACGCTGTGGATCTTGAGCATGTTCTCGTTGAGCAAGAGGGTTTTTTCGATGAGCCGGTTGACATCCTGTGTGCCCAATTCCATTTGGGACTGCCGGGAAAAGGTCAACAGATTGGAGACAATCCGGCTGATCCGGCGGGTTTCGGCCTCCATCAGTATCAGGTAGCGCTCAAAGGAATCCAGCCCCCGGGTAGCGTCTGTCTCTTCCTTCAAAATCCGTCTCATCAGCAGGATAAAATTTAAAATGCCGGCAATGGGGTTATTGATCTCATGGACCACCGAGGCGGATAGCTTGCCCAAAGAGGCCATCTTATCCTGGTGGAGCAGTTTGGCGTGGCTCTCCTGCAATTGGCGTGTGCGCTCCTCAACCATCTGCTCCAGGCGTCGGCGGTTTTCCCTCTCCTTCAACATGTGTTCGGTAAAATCGTGGCTGATCTCCAGGAACTGGGAAATTTTACCGTCTTTTTCCCAAAGCGGGTGAATGGTAACTTCCATGTAATGCGTTTTGCCGTGGGGGTCGGTTCGGGTGCGAATCGTTTTGGCGGTTTTGCGGTTTCGTATTACGGTATTGAGCGGGCACCCGCTCTGTTGGCCATAGCAGGATTGGTTGGTCTGGTGGTAAATTTCGAAACACTTCTTTCCCACTACCTCCGCTTTGCTATAGCCCATCTGTCTTAAAAATGCCTCGTTGGCATCAACGATTTTCTGATCCGGCGTAATCACCAGAATCAAGTCCTGAATGCCGTTTAGGATGGTCTGCATCTCTTCGGTTCGTTGCTGGAGCAACCTTTCTCTGGATTTGAACGTTTTCCAGAACAGATCGAACGCCTGGTGGGCGAGCACCCGCAGATGATCGGGTTTGGTTTCCAGTATCCGGCGCAACAAGTTGGGATCGGGGTCGAGCAGTATAAACAGATGCACATGGTAGCCGGGTTCATATAGCTTCCGATAATCTGAAACGGTGATAATACCCTGCCGGCGCGCCAGGGCAACCCCGGGTGCCGTGCTGTCGCTTTCGGCCACGGCCACGATTCTGGAGTTGACCTGATCCTGTAAAAAGTCGACGGTGGTCATCTCCAAAACTTCTCTGCAGCGTTCACCACCGCCGATAAGGGCGATATTGGCTACCGATGGATGATCATTGGCCATCAGGCGTATCTCCTGTTTCCAAGTGATAGAAGCAGATCAGAAATAGACCGGCGGGAACATGTGTGCAGGATTTAGCATGGGGATGAGCGATGGATCAAGGTGATTTTGTATGCGTTCACGGCTGAAAACGTGGAATTGGAAATTAGAAATTGAGGGCCAAACCTTTAAAATCGTCCGATAAAAAAACAAAGGCTGGCGTTTGTGGTTGCTTACGCGGCCAAAAAATGTTTTTTGCTTGATTCAAATCAATTTTTTGGGCATATTCGCATAATTGAATGAAACGAAGCCGAATTCTATTGACAAGGCCTTCGTGTCCATATAGTTAGGTTTGTCAATCAAAATTTACACCACGTACTATTTTTTTCTTAATTGTTTAGAAGAGTTAAAGAATTATCATCATGCGTTTCAAGCGCGCTCGGGAGAACAAAACAATGACGAAGAACGCAATTGGTTCTGTTCTGGTTGTGGGTGGCGGCATCGCCGGCATGCAGGCCGCGTTGGATCTGGCCGATTCGGGATACCTGGTTCATGTGGTTGAAAAATCCCCGGCCATCGGCGGGGTAATGAGCGAACTGGACAAAACGTTTCCCACCAACGACTGTGCCATGTGAATTATCTCCCCGAAACTGGTCGAGTTCGGCCGGCATCTGAACATCAACCTGATCACCTGCGCAGAAGTCAAAGAGATTCAGGGAACCGACGGTAATTTCAACGTCACCATCGATAAAGGCCCCCGTTATCATCGACCCGGCCAAATGCACCTCATGCGGCGACTGCGCCGAGGTCTGCCCGGTCTCCCTGCCCGACGAATACGACCAGGGACTCAATGATCGCAAGGCGACCTACAAGCGCTACGCCCAGGCCATTCCCGGTGCATTTGCCATCCAGAAGGTCGACAAGGCTCCCTGTCGCCTGGCCTGTCCGGCCGGACTCAACGTTCAGGGCTACGTGCAGATGGTGGGCCAGGGCAAGTACAAAGAAGCCCTGAAGATCATCATGGAGGATCTGCCCCTGCCCGGCGTGCTGGGACGCATCTGCCCCCACGGCTGCGAAGACGCCTGCCGCCGCTGCGAGGTGGATCAACCGGTGGCCATCCGCGATTTGAAGCGCCTGGCCGCCGATCAGTTCGATCCCCGCGATGATCGAGATTCCCAGGGCTGCCCCGAGAGATGAACAGGTAGCCATTATCGGTTCGGGGCCGGCGGGTCTGTCCGCGGCCTATCAACTGGCCCGCAAGGGCATCAAATCCACGATTTTCGAGGCCCTGCCCAAAGCCGGCGGCATGCTGCGCGTGGGCATCCCTGATCATCGGCTGCCGCCTGAGGTCCTGGATCGTGAAATCGAGCTGATCACCAACATGGGCGTTGAATTGAAGACCAACACGCCGCTGGGCCCCGACCTGACCGTAGACAACCTTTTAGCACATGGCTTCAAGGCGGTCTACCTGGCCCTGGGCGCCCACAAGGGGATCGACCCTGGGTGTTCCCGGGGAACAGGCCGATGGCGTTCGTCAGGGCGTCGATTTTCTGCGCGAAGTGAACCTTTCCGGCACTGCACCGGTGGGCAAACACGTGGCCATCGTCGGCGGCGGCAACGTGGCCATCGACGTGGCCCGCTCGGCCGTTCGCCTGGGTGCCGAAAGCGTTCAGATCATCTATCGCCGTACCCGCACGGAAATGCCGGCCTGGGAAGAAGAAATCCAGGCCGCAGAAACCGAAGGCGTCTCCGTTGACCTATCTGGCCGCCCCCCAGGAGATCCTGGTGACCAGACGGCAAGGTGACCGGCCTGCGCTGCATCCGCATGGAACTGGGCGAACCGGACTCCTCCGGACGCCGTCGTCCCGTGCCGGTGCCGGGCAGCGAATACGACCTCGACATCGACCAGTTGATCCCGGCCATCGGTCAACGGCCGGACCTGTCCGCCATTGAAGATGTCGAAGGATTGGATTTCAGCCGGTGGAGCACCGCCGAAGTCGATCCCGATCACCTACGCCACCGGACGGGAAGGCGTCTTTGCCGGCGGCGATCTGCAGACCGGTCCCTGGGTGGCCATCGGTGCCGTCGCTGCCGGCAAGGAAGCGGCCGAGTCCATCGTGCGCTATCTGGACGGTGTCGACATGGCCGAGGGTCGCGAGCCCATCGAACGTGGAGAACCCGAACTACCGGCCGATTCCCGCCGACGAAGCGGTCGCGGCACGCGCCAAAATGCCCCAACTGCCGCCGAGGCCAGCGCCGGGGCAATTTCGATGAAGTGGAACTGGGTCTTCGACGAAACAGCGGGCCGATCCGAAGCGCACCGCTGTCTCAACTGCGGCTTTTGCTGCGAATGTTACCAGTGCGTCGATGCCTGCGGGGCCGAAGCCGTCACGCTGGCCACCCATGCCCAGGAGCAACGTGAACGGCTGCAATCTCCAAGTGGGGTCGGTGATCCTGGCACCGGGCTTTACCCCGTTCGATCCCGTGCGAACTCGATTTTTACGGATATGGCAAGCTCCCCAACGTGATCACCTCCATGCAGTTCGAGCGGATATTGTCCGCCTCCGGCCCTTCCGAAGGCCACGTGGTCCGGCCTTCGGATCACAAGGAGCCCAAAAGGATTGCCTGGTTTCAGTGTGTCGGCTCCCGCGATCAGAACCGCTGCAACCATGAATACTGCTCGTCGGTGTGCTGCATGTACGCCATCAAGGAGGCCGTCATCGCCAAGGAGCACGCCGGCGATGAATTGGATTGCACGGTCTTTTTCATGGACATGCGCACCTACGGCAAAGACTTCGAACGCTACTACGAAGGGGCAAAATCCCAGGGCATCCGTTTCTTGCGCTCCAAGGTGCATACCATCGATCCCGTAACGGGCAGCGACGATCTGTCGATCCGCTATGTGACCGAAAATGGTGAGATGCAGACCGAAGTATTTGACATGGTGGTCCTTTCCGTGGGCCTGGAAACCTCCCCCGAGATGGTCGACATGGCCGAGTCGCTGGGTGTGGACCTCACACCGGGCAACTTCTGCAAGACCAACACCTTTGAACCGGTGAGCACCAACCGTGCCGGCGTTTATGTCTGCGGTGCGTTCCAGGGCCCCAAGGATATCCCCCAGTCCGTCGTGGATGCCAGTGCCGCGGCGGCAGCCGCCGGCGAAGCGGCTCAGTCCGGCGAGGAACACCCTGACCCGCACGGCCGAAGTGATTCCCGAAACAAATGTGACCGGCGACCGTCCCCGGATCGGCGTCTTTGTGTGCAACTGCGGCATCAACATCGCCGGGGTGGTGGACGTGCCCGCGGTGCGTGACTACGCCGCGACCCTGCCCTATGTGGAATACGTGACCGACAACATGTACTCCTGCTCCCAGGACACCCAGGAGAGCATGACCGACATCATCCGCGAAAAACAGCTCAACCGGATCGTGGTGGCGGCCTGTACGCCCAAAACCCACGAGCCGCTGTTCCAGGAGACCCTGATCAATGCCGGCCTGAACAAATACCTGTTCGAGATGGTCAACATCCGCAACCAGGACTCCTGGGTCCACAGAAACAATCCCGACATCGCCACCGAAAAAGCCAAGGATCTCGTCCGCATGGCCATCCACAAGGTCGCCCTGAAAGAGCCGCTGGCCGAAACCGAACTCAACGTCGACCAGTCCACCCTTGTCATCGGCGGTGGTATCGCCGGCATGACGGCGGCCCTGAGCCTGGCCCACCAGGGGTACGACACCCATCTGGTGGAACGGTCCGACCAACTGGGCGGCCAGGCCAACAGCCTCTACCGGACGTGGAAGGGAGAGGATATTCAGGCCCATCTGGCGGAACTGGTCGCCCGGGTGAATGCCGAAGACCGGCTCCAAGTGCACCTGGACACCCAACTGGCCAGCGTGGATGGTTTTGTGGGAAACTTCAAGACGGTCCTTATAAACAAAGCTACAGAAACCACCATTGAACATGGCGTGACGATCGTGGCCACCGGGGCCAGCGAATCCGAGCCCAGTGAATACCTTTACGGCAAAGACCCGCGGGTGATGACCAGCCTGGAGCTGGATCGCAAGATGGTGGCCGACGATGCCATGCTCAACGAGATCGACTCAGCGGTGTTCATTCAGTGTGTGGGTTCCCGTGAACCCCAACGCCCCTATTGTTCGCGGGTCTGCTGCACCCATTCCATCGAAAGCGCCCTGGCCATCAAGGCACGCAATCCGGAGGCAAATGTCTACATCCTCTACCGCGACATCCGTACCTATGGTGAGCGGGAAACGCTGTATAAAAAAGCGCGTGTGGCCGGTGTGATCTTCATCCGCTACGCACTGGAAAACAAGCCCCAGGTGGTATGCGATGGGAAACGGCTGACGGTACATGTCACCGACCATATACTGGGCCGGCCCATTGAAATCACCACGGATCTGGTGACGCTGGCCGCGGCCATTGTGCCTTATGCCGACGAACAGCTTGCCCAGTTTTTCAAAATCCCACTTAACGACGACGGCTTTTTCGTTGAGAAACACGCCAAGCTCGGACCGTGCGAATTTGCCACCGACGGCGTTTTCCTCTGCGGTTTGGCCCATTACCCCAAATCCATCGATGAGGCCATCTCCCAGGGCAAGGCGGCGGCATCGCGGGCTGTCACCCTGCTGGCCCAGGAAAATATCTTTACCAGTGGCGAAGTGGCCGAGACCGAACCTGCCATCTGCAGCAGCTGCGGGGTCTGTGTCTCCATATGCCCCTACTCGGCACCATCGTTTATCGACGCCGAAGCCCGCATGCATGCCGGAAAGGCCCAAATCAATCCTGCCCTGTGCAAGGGATGCGGACTTTGCGTGGCCTCGTGCCGGTCCGGCGCCATCCACCTCAAGGGGTTTGACAACAACCAAATTTTTGCCATGCTCAATGCCATCTAATTGAAAACGGGTCGGCGACAAAATGCGCGGAAGCCGCCTGCCGTTGCCGGCCGGGCCTGAATGAAGGAGAAACTAAATGTCTGAATGGGAACCGAAAATTGTGGCCTTTCTGTGCAACTGGTGCAGCTATGGCGCAGCGGATCTGGCCGGTGTCAGCCGGATGCAGTATCCACCCAATATCCGGGTCATCCGTATCCCCTGTACAGGTCGCATGAGCCCGAAATTCGCACTGGCGGCACTACGAAACGGCGCCGACGGGGTGTGGGTGAGTGGGTGACATCCCGGCGACTGCCATTACCTGGAAGGTAATTACTACGCCCGACGAAAATTTGTTCTGTTCAGCAACCTCATGGAGTACATGGGTATCGAGCGCGATCGCCTGCACATGTCATGGGTGTCTTCGGCCGAAGCCAACCAAGTTCATCGATGTCGTGACCCGGGTGACGGAAGCGGTCCGGGCCTTGGGGCCCAACCAACATTTTGTCAAAGAAAAAGCTAAGGTAGCGTGATATGTTTGGATACACCGAGAAAATGAGGGACATCGCCGGTCGTCTCCTCAAAGAATGCACCGTGGACATGGTCATCGGCTTTCGCAAAGGAACCATGCCCATGATGAACGAACCCTGCTTTGTCACCAAGCCCGAAGATATCCAATTGCTGGTATGGGACAGTAACTGCGGCATCAACCTGGCGAACTACCTGACCAACCGCAAGGAGAAGATCGCCGTTTTCGCCAAGGGCTGCGATTCGCGCAACATCGTCACCCACATCATCGAAAACAAGATCAAGCGCGATCAGGTCACCATCATCGGTGTCCCCTGCACCGGAATGATCGACAAACGCAAGATATCGGGTATGGTGGCGGGCGAGATCCTGGAGGTCTCTGAAACCGAAAACACCATCAAGGTCAAGACTGCCGATGCGGAAACCCTCTTCGACAAGACCGAGGTGCTTCAGCAGAACTGTGCCCTGTGCATCCACCGCAATCCGGTGATCTTTGATGAAATGGTGGCCGAAGCGGTGGAGGAACAGACCGACATCGATCGCAATGCCGACATCCGGAAGATCGAAGAGATGGGCAGCGAGGAGAAATGGCAGTTTTTCGAGGATCTCCTCTCCCCGTGTATCCGCTGCTACGCCTGCCGCAATGCCTGTCCGCTGTGCTACTGCCCCACCTGTTTCGTGGATGAGTCCAAACCCCAGTGGGTGGGCAAAGGCCAGGACCCCATCGACGTGCGCACCTTTCACTTTTTGCGGGCGTACCATTGCGCCGGTCGTTGCACCGACTGTGGTGCCTGCGAACGGGCCTGCCCGGTTGGCATCAACATGCGGTTGCTCACGCGCAAGCTGGAAAAGGACTGCCAGGACCAGTTTGGATGGGAAGCCGGGCTGTCCCTGGATCAGCCTCCGGCACTGGTTGCTTACCAGGCCAATGATCCGGATGCCTTTATCAAGTAGATGAAGACCCGGGTCACGGGGGATGTCGTTTCCCCGTCTGCTGCAACTTTCTTTAAGGCTGTAAAGGTTATCGCTATGACGCTCGTTAAAATCGAAAAGAAAAACTGGGCCGAAGGATTGACGGCCGCCGCCGACGCCTACCGGCTGTATGGGCCGGTCAAGGAGAAGGACTACCACCAGTTCAAGGCACTGGAAAAGGGCGAAATGCCGGATTTTGACATGGTCAACACCCGCCTGTCGCCTAAGGCCCTGCTGTTTCCCCAATCCGAAGAGATGCTTGAATACTCATTGGACGAGTCCCGTGACGACCACCACATCATGAAAGCGGTCGCCACGGACGACACGCCTCGCGCCGTGGTTGGTATCCGGCCCTGCGATGCCAAATCGACCCTGCTGGTACCGCCCGGCTGGAAGCTGAACTTTGACACACCGGACGTGAAGGACCCTTACTGGCTAAACGCCTACCAGGCCACCACCTTCATCGGCATGGCCTGCGATACGCCCCTGTCCACCTGCTTCTGCACCACCGCCGGCTGCGGTCCATACCATGAGGAAGGGCTGGATATGCTCGTCATGAACCAGGGCGACGCCTACCTGGCCAAGCTGCTCACGGACAAGGGCAAGGCCTTCGCCGCCGCCGCCGGCTGGTCAGAAACTGCTGACGATTCGGCGGCATTCGATGCCGGCAGGAAAGCGGCGGAGGAGCGTATCGTGTCGACCGTCAAGACCGACGACCTGGCAGGCACCGACCTTCTGGAGCTGCATGGGGCGCCTTTTTGGGACGATATCGCCTTTAGCTGTATCAACTGTGGCACCTGCACCTTCTCCTGCCCCACCTGCTGGTGTTTCGACATCCAGGACGAGGTTCACGGCAAGTCCGGTGTGCGCATGAAAAACTGGGACAGCTGCATGTTCCCCATCTTCACCGTCCACACCACCGGTCACAATCCCCGGGACACAAAAACCCAGCGGGTCCGCCAGCGCTTCATGCATAAGCTCAAATACTTCGTGGACAAGTACGAAGCGGGCATCATGTGTGTGGGCTGCGGCCGGTGCATTCGCCAGTGCCCAGTAAATATCGACATCCGCCGGGTGTGCGAACAGATGAACAGCTTCAAACCTGCAGACGCCTGCGCTGCAGAGGGTTGATGAACCCCATGGAGGGAAGAACAATTGGAAAACCCATATTTACCCTATCCGGTCCGCATTGACGACATCACGGTCGAGGCCGAAGACAAGAGCTTGAAAACGTTCAAATTCGTCTTCCTCAACGAGGGTGACGAAGAGAAGTTCGCCTACCAGGCCGGCCAATTTGCCGAGCTGTCCATTCCCGGCAAGGGGGAAATCCCCATCGGCATCGCCTCCTCCCCCGTTGAGAAAGGGTTCGTCAAATTCACCGTCAACCGGGCCGGTGTGGTCACCACCCATCTTCACAACATGAAGGTGGGGGATATCATGGGGCTGCGGGGACCACTGGGCAACTGGTACCCCTGGGAAGGGTTGGAGGGCAAGAACGTCCTCATCGTGGGCGGTGGATTCGCTTTCACCACCCTGCGCTCGTCCATCGTCTTTATGCTGGATCCGTCCAACCGGCCCAAATTCGGCAACATCGACGTGGTCTACGGCGCCCGATCACCGGGCATGCTGCTGTACAAAGACGAGTTGGTGGAATGGGAGAAGCGCGATGACATCAATATGCACATCACCGTAGATGCCACCGACGATCCCGACTGGAAGTACAACGTGGGCTTCGTTCCCCCCATCACCGAGCAAAAGGCGCCTCAGGGAGGCGACGACACCTATGCCATCGTTTGCGGCCCCCCCATCATGATCAAGTTTACCCAACCGGTGCTCGAAAAGCTGGGCTACGCCCACGACCACATTATCATGAGCCTTGAAAACCGCATGAAATGCGGATTCGGCATGTGCGGTCGCTGCGGCATCGGCAAAGAGCTGGTCTGCAAGGACGGGCCGGTGTTTACCCTGGATCAGATCAATAAAACACCCAGGGAATATTAACCAACCATCGGCGGTAAAGGTGGATTCAAGTTATTTTTCACCTGGCTAATTTTTGGATTTCGTATTGACATAAAGGGCTTAATCCGTTACTAAGCTTAGATTATTTAAGAGAACTTAAACGGCAGTGTGCCGGAAATACTAACAAATCTGTAAAGGGAGGATTGAGTAACATGCCGACTATCGAATTTGGTGGGAAAAGCTTCACGGTAGATGAAGACGGTTTCATTGATGACTACACCAACTGGTCACAAGAATGGGTGCAGTACGTAAAAAAAGAAGAAGGAATCGATGAACTGAACGACGAGCACAAGAAAGTCGTTGACGTACTTCGCGAATACTACGAAAAGAACGGTATCGCCCCCATGGTCCGCGTGCTTTCCAAGGTGACCGGCTTCAAACTGAAGCACATCTATGAGCTGTTCCCTTCAGGACCCGGAAAGGGAGCTTGTAAGATGGCGGGGCTTCCGAAACCCACGGGTTGTGTCTAATCACACCGAACCCAGTTTATTAAAGAAAGGCGCCGCTTTGAACCAAGCGGGGCCTTTTTTTATGGACGAAACCATGCGCCTGTCCGTAAAAACCCATTCACAGACGGAAATGATCGACGTCACCCCCCTGGTTCAGCAGCAGGTGAACGAAAGCGGAATGGAAAGCGGCCTTTGCATGGTCTTCGTCCCCCACACCACGGCTGCCGTCACCATCAACGAAAGTGCCGATCCGGCCGTGGCTCGGGACATCCTGATGGTGCTAAACAAAATTGTACCGTGGAAAGAAGCCTACCGCCACATGGAAGGCAACTCCCCCGCCCACCTGAAGACCGCAATCATCGGATCATCGGAAACCATTGCCATCGAAAATGGCCGCCTGGTGCTGGGTACCTGGCAGGGCATCTTTTTTTGTGAGTTTGACGGGCCCCGGACCCGCAAGCTGGACATCCGGCTGATTCGGGCATAATGAGAGACATCCGCATCGCGGCAGTGGTCTGCCGATGTCCGGTGGGTCAGGTCAAACAAAATCTGGAGCGGACCCGATACTGGACTTTGCGAGCCAAAAAAAAGGGAGCCGCCCTGATCTGCTTCCCCGAGCTCAATCTCACCGGTTACAGCAACCGGGAAGAAATCGCCGATCATGCCATTTCTGCTCAGGGACCGGAGATCGATAGCCTGGTTCGTCTATCCGTTGATCAGCAGGTCGCGCTGCTTGTGGGGTTTGCTGAAAAAGCCCAAGATGGACGGATTTTCGCCAGCCACATGGCGATCACCCCACAGGGTCGGGCCGGTGTCTACCGGAAACTCCACCTGGCCCCGCCGGAAGCCGATCAATTCAGCCCCGGTGAAACCCTGCCGGTATTCCACTGGTCAGGGGTTCGTTTCGGCATTCAGCTGTGCTACGATGCCCATTTTCCCGAGCTTTCCACACGCATGGCAGAAGCCGATGCCGACATGATCTTCATGCCCCATGCCTCACCGCGTGGCCAGGCAATGGACAAGCATCAGTCGTGGATGCGTCACCTGCCCGCCCGGGCATTTGACAACGGCCTCTTTGTGGTTGCCTGCAACCAGATCGGAAACAACGAAAACGGCCTGGTTTTCCCAGGCAATGCCGTGGCCTTTTCACCGTCCGGCGAGATCATCGAAACCCGCCTGTCAGGCGACTCGGGAATGTTGGTGGCCGATTTGACGGCCGATCAACTCGGCCATGTCCGCAGCCATCGGATGCGGTACTTCTTGCCCAACCGGCGCCCCGGGATTTACAACCAGGCACCGACGCTGACCGACCTTGACGAATGAGGACGGGTTGAAGCATTGGCCGTAATGCGCAACGCCGTAAGGAAAAAGCAGGAGCTACTGAACGAAGAAAATAAGACTCTCCAAGGGTGTGCCGTCTTTAGAAAGTACTTCCACCATCCAATCACCCGTCCATTCCGGAAGCAGTGTTTTTGAACTCCATGTTCGCCATTCACTCGTGCGCACCGGCAGCACCACCGACGCCTTCAGGGCACCCTGGTAATACCAATTGTGGGTGACCTCGGTCTCCCCTTGGGCGCCGTCGATCCGGGTAAAGCAATAGACCCGCTCTGTCCCGGCAGGGATCACGTCACCGAATCCCACAGGCATCCGGTCCACGATCTCCTGGCAGACCACGGCCTGGGAAACGGTGATCGCTTGAGCCAGGGCCCCGGTGAAAAAGACAGGAACCAGTGTCAGGGCAATGATCAAGGTAAAAAAGTGCCGGGTGTTCATCTATCCCTCCTGTTCGAGCCAATCAATTTAATGTCAAACATCTTGATGGTATCGGTAAGCGGGCGCCCGAAGATAAAGTCGAGCATCCGGTGATCCAGCCCCCCTTTTTCCACTGCCAGCTGACGGACATGGACATCGAATCTGAGAATTTCCAGGATCGTCTTTTCCTGTTTCAAGCGCCCCTCGTGGGTCCCTGCTTCCACCTGTGCACGAAGTCCTGCATAGCTGCAGTGCGCTTCATGGTCTTCGATCAGTTCCCAAAGGCCATTCATCCCCGACAGCAGATCCTGCCGCGTCAACCGGGTGTTTTGGTAAATCCCTTCGATCCGCCGGGTGTCCTGGCAGCTTAACGCCCGGCATTCCAGCGGACGATGGTCATAGATATTGCACCCTCGGGTCGCTTGATCATAAAACAGGCACGTCCATCGGTCGGCACACCCCTTGATTTTAATGATCTCTTGGGACAACGGAACCAGGGCGCCTTTGACGTTGTCACGGACCAGCTCACCCCGCCGAATGGTAAACAGGCATCGTGCCGGAATGCGGCCGTCATCTATCATGGGCCGGTCCTCCTGGTGCAGGGATGGCCCGCCCTTTTCACAACAGGTGCCGCAACGTTGGCATGGATGGGTGTTCTGGTTACGCATTTGTCACCTGTATAAAAAGTTGGTAATACCCTTCCCGATGGCACCCGTCATCCAACATGTCAAGGCGTTTTTCGCTGCCTCGGCGCCTGCAAGAACAATCATCCGGCCCTGACACCGGTCGACCTGAACAGCCGCGACACCTGCCGCGCGTCTTCGACGATCAGGAAGAGGCATGGCACCAAAAACAGCGTGATCAAGGTGGCGAATAAAATCCCGAAGCCCAGGGAGACCGCCATGGGAATCAGAAAACGGGCTTGCCGGGAAGTCTCGAAAATCATGGGGGTCAGTCCGCCGAAGGTCGTGAGGGTGGTCAGCATAATGGGGCGGAAGCGGTTGATGGCCGAAATATGAATGGCATCATGGCGATCCAGCTTCTGAATTCGCTGCCGGTTGGCGAAATCGATCAGCACCAGCGAGTCATTGATCACCACGCCCGATAGGGCGACGACACCGAACATGCTCATCAGACTGAGGCTGTAACCCATGATCAGGTGTCCGATGACTGCACCGACAATGCCGAAGGGAATCACCACCATGATGATCAAGGGCTGAATGAAACTGTTGAAGGGAATGGACAACATGCCGTAGATAACCAGCAGGGCCACCATCAAGCCCTTGACCAGGCTCTGCATGCTCTCCCGGCGATCTGCCTGACGGCCCTCGAAACTGTAAGTCAGCCCGGGATATTGCGTCTGAAGTGCGGGCAGGGTTTCCTCGGTAAGCGATTGAATCACCAGGCCGGCCTTGCTCCGCGGCCGCGCATCGGCGGTCACGGTAACCACCCGACGACCGTTGCGTCGATTGATGGTCGTATAGGCCCGTCCCCGCTCGATGCTGACCGCCTCCATCAGCGGAATTTCCGTACCGGTCGGTGTTCGCAGGATCATCTGCGCCAACTGCTCTTCGAAGATGCGCTCGTTTTTGGGCAAACGGACCATCACCCGCACCTCATTGCGGCCCCGCTGCTGCCGCAGGGCTTCAGCACCGTAATAGGCATGGCGCACCTGGCGGGCCACATCCTGGGCGCGAAGCCCCAAACTGCGAGCCTCGGGACGAATGGTGAAATCGATCTGCCGCTTACCGGGCGAGTACCCGTCGTCGATGTCCGTCGCGTTGGGGAAGTAGCCCAGCGCCTGGGCCACTTCCGAACTGGCCCGGGCCAGGATGTCGACATTGCGGTGACTCAACTCCACGGAAATGGCGGCGCCGCGGCCCGGTCCACCGGCATCGGATTCAAACTTCAAGGATTCAAGGCCGGTGATCGATCCAACGCGAGCCCGCCACAGGGCGGTCAATTCAGCAGTTGAGATGGGGCGAATATCCGGCGGGGTGAGATAGACCCTTACGCTGGTCTGGTTGCCGTTGATACTGGCAAAAATGCCCTCAACCAGTTTTTCCCCGCCATTTTCGGCAACTACCCCTTGGGCTGCTTCAACCAGTTTTTGCTGCACGGCCGACCGTCCGCTGAACGGCCGTGCCGTATGGCAGGACGGCGCTGACCACGGCATAATCCGACTCCACTTTGGGAAACAGTTCGAATCCCATGCGGCCGCTCCTGATGAAGCTGATGGTGACCAGCAGCAGGGCGACCGCCAGGCTCATGGCGATGTAGCGGTTTTTCAAGACGAGATCCAGGAAGGGACCATAGCGGGTGTGCACCATGCGGGTGAACCAGTCGCTGAAACGGCGCTGCTGGCTGAACAGCCATCCGAAAAGGCCACTGGTGGGGGCGCTGCGGCGCTGATGGCCGATGTGGGCCGGCAGAATAATCAGGCTTTCAATCAGCGAAACGGCAAAGACGGCAATCACCACCACCGGGATCTGTTTGAACACCTTGCCCATGAACCCCGAAACAAAGAGCAAGGGAGCAAAGGCCACCAGGTTGGTCAGCACGCTGAACGTCACCGGTGTGGCAATTTCCCGCGTTCCGTCCACCGCCGCCTTGAACCACGAAGCACCTTTCTGGCGATGATGGAACATATTTTCACCGGCCACAATGGCATCGTCGACGACAATGCCCAGGGTGATGATAAAGGCGAACATGGAGATGATGTTGATGCTCACCCCGGCCATGGGAATGAAAAACAGGGCGCCGAGGATGGAGATCGGAATGCCGAGGCTCACCCAAAAGGCCAGGCGCGGCTCAAGAAAAATGGCCAGCAGGATGAAGACCAGGGCAAGCCCAATATAGCCGTTTCTGAGCATCAGGTCCATGCGCTGCCGGTAGATCTCCGAGCGATCGTTACGGGCATCCAGAAAAAGCCCCGGCGGCAGATCGGCATTGATCTCGTCCATCTTCTCCCTGACGGCTTCAGACACCGTGATGGGGGTCTGGTCTCCCACCCGGTAGACCTCGATGAATATGGCGGGCGAACCGTTGTAGGTGGCGTAACTGTCCGTATCTTCGAATCCGTCGGTGATGCTGGCGATATCCGACAATAGCACCTGGGTGCCTTCGTTACTGGAAATAATGGGAATTCGACCGAACTCGTAACCGAATTCACGGCGCTCATTCATGCGCACCAATACGTCGCCGCTGTCGGTCTTGATGGCCCCGCCGGGCAATTCCACCGCCGCCCTGCGGATGGCCTGAGCGATCTCATCCAAGGTGAGACCATAGGCACGCAGTTTTCCCTGGGGGACCGAGATATCGATCTCGTAGTTGCGGACACCGGAGAAATTCCACCTGGGTAATATGTGCAGACTGCAGCAGTCGGTCCCTGACCTGCTCGGCCGCCTCGCGCAGTACTTTCTCCGTCTGTCTTCCGTAGAGGGCCAGCGAGATCACCGAGCGCTTGCGCTGGGCAATGGTCACCTTTGGATCTTCGGCCTCATCGGGAAAAGAGGTGATACGGTCCACCTCGGCTTTGATGTCCTGGGCCAGGCGCTGAATGTCCTTTCCCTCGATGATTTCGACGGTAACCGTACCGGATCCTTCGTTGGCCGCTGCCGTGAATTCCTTGATGCCGTCCAGCCCCTGAACCGCCTCCTCAACCGCCAGGATCACCCCTCGTTCAACCTCTCCCGGGCTGGCCCCGGGGTAAGGAACCCGGATCGTCACATAGTCCAGTTCAAAATCGGGAAAAACCTCTTTTTTAATCTGTCCGGCATAGATCAGCCCCCCCACCAGGAACACGAGCATCAGCAGGTTGGCGGCAACACTGTGGCCGGCCATCCAGGCAATGGGACCGCGGGATACCGAATCCTTGTCTCGTTGATGTTGACGGCTGCCGTTAGCCATTGGTAGCATCTTTCGGAGCGGATGCACTTTCATCCACTATGGGTTGACTGCGGATGGCGTCCACCTGCATACCAGCCACCGGCGCGGCCAGATCCGAGACCACCAAACGGTCGCCTGGTGTGATGCGGTCGTGGATCAATATGTGGCGATCATCACTCCAGACGGTGACCACAGGCTTGATCTGCAGGGTTTCGTCGGCGGCGACCAGCCAGATGGTGTCATTGTCGCGCAGGGCACGTCGTGGGATCCGGTAGACATCGGCGAGCGTTTCACCCTGGACGTCCACCCGAACATACTCACCAATCAGCAGCGGTTGGCCCGGATCCCGGTCACCACGCCCCAGTGGATCCTCAACCGACACCATGATACGGGCCATACGACCTTGGGGTTCGAGGTCTCCCAGCAGCCGAATGACACGGCCGCTGCGCTTGTACCCGCGATAATGGACCACTGCCGGCGCTCCGGTCTCGGATCGGTTGGACGGTATGCGAATCCACCGCAGGCGTTCTACCGGTAAGGAAACGCGTATCCAGTAGGCATCGGTACCCACCAGGTCGGCCAACGCATCCTGAGTGGAGACCTGGGAACCGCTTTCTACGTAGGTTGTCCGGATAATGGCATTGAACGGTGCCTTGATATTGGTTCGCGAGAGATTGAGTTTGGCCTGTTCAAGCTCCGCCTGCGCGGCCGCTAGGTCGGATCGTGCTTTGGCCAAGTGGGGTTTTCGCAGCGCCAGCTCCTCATCGGCCGCATCTGTCGCCGTCCCTTTGTTCAGCAGGGACCACTCCCTGCGAGCAACATCCTGAAAACCCAACTCCACCTTGAGTTCGTATTGGGAATTGATCACTTGGCTCTCTTTTCGTGCCAGTGCCAATCGGTAATCCTGTGGATCGATTTTTATCATGCGCTGGCCGCTGACAACGATCCCACCCGCCACGAATTCGGGATGAACCGATTGAACCTGTCCAGACACCCTTGATTTCAATGTGATCTCCCTTGCGGGAACCACGGTCCCCATGGCACTGACCGAAACCTGATGGTCACCCGGGTACAGCGCCGTGGTCTCCACGCGGGGTATATTTCTTTCGGGAGATCGCCGTTGTGCCTTGGGTGCAGTTTTTCTAATGTACCCCGCCAGGCCAAGACCGGCGGCAACTATCAACAAACAAAGCACAAATGTCAGCAACCGACGCCATCGGCTTCGGTAGTTTGTCCCGTCATTCGGTTCATTCGATTGTATCATGGTCTCATTATTCCTGATTGGTAACACCGACCATCGCTTAATGGGGCCCGGCGTCGGCGGGCCAGTCGCCTCCGAGGGCCCGGTATAGTCCGATGCGATAGAGGATCAGTAAGGCCTGCTGGCTGATCAGATCGCGTTCCAGGTCTTGAACGACAAGCAACTGGGTGAGCACCGGCAGATAATCACTGAGTCCGCTTCGATAACGTCCGATGGCCTCTTGGAGACCTTTCTGGGCGGCGTCCTTCACAGCGATCAGTCTCTGGATGTGTTCCAACTGACTGGTTTCGCTTTCTAGGGCGTCTTCCACTTCCTTGATCGCTGTCAGCACGGCCTGGCGGTAGGTCCAGAGATTTTCGTCGGCCAATGCCTGCGTCCGATCCACCTCTGCCGCCCGCCGACCACCATCAAAGATGGGTGCCGTCAGATTGGCGGCCAGGCTCAGCAGCCAAGTATTGAAAAGCAGGTCCAGCTCGCTGCGGCCATACTGGGCACCGGCCGTGAGCCGAATCGCCGGCAGACGGTTGGCCCGGGCGGCAGCCACCTGCCATTCGGCGGCCTTTAAGCGCATGCCGGCGGCCCTTACATCGGGGCGATTGGCCAGCAGGTCGGCAGGCAGACCCAGCGCCGGAAGCTGCCCGACAGCCGGCATGTTCATCTGTTTCAAACCAAGATCCGCCCGGGGTGGCCTGCCAAGCAGTACAGCCAGTTCATGTATCAACAGCTGGGTTTCGGCCTCTACCAACGGAATTTGCGCCCGCACATTCTCCACCACCTGCTTCTGCTGGTAAACATCCAGTGCGGAGACCATGGCTTTCCTGAAACGCAGCTCGATCAGCTCTAAGAATATCAGGTTGTTAGCCAGTTGTTTTTCCAACAACTGCTTCTGCCGCTGCTGGGCAAGAATCCGTACCCAGCGATCGGCCACCTCGGCGGCCAGGGTGATACTGGCCGTCTGAAGATCCGCTTGCGTCGCGTCCACGGTGAGCAGGGCCGCCCTCTGCTGGCTTCGGATACGGCCCCACAGATCCAGCTCGTAGTTGCTGACCAGACCGAGGGCATAGTTCTCTTCGCCGATGGAACTGCCGAATGTGTTTTCTGTTCTGCGCCGGTCTAATTCGATCGCACCGGATGCCGATAGATCTGGGTAGCGTTCCGCCCCGGCCTGAACGGCCAGGGACCTGGCCTGCTGCAGCCGAAACCAGGCCTCTTTCAGTGTAAAATTATCCGACAGTGCAGCACTGATCAATCGATTCAGCTCCGCTGATCCCATGGATTCCCACCATGGCGAGGCGTAATCTGCTTCTCCTTCGTAAAGTGCATAGGCATCGGGAATTTCACCCGCCGCATCCGGCATCACCGCCGGTTTGAAGGGGCTGCAGGAAAATAATATCCAAACCCCCAAAAGTAAAAAAAGCCGGTATCGGTAACCGTTTTTCATGGTCTGACGCGGTTCACCTCAATCAGTTTCGCGTCCCTGACAAGCCGTTCACAGGCTCGGGGGACGATCTATTGCCATTGCTGCAATGGACCAAATTATCACCATGGATGGCTGGAAACAAGCGCAAACCAACCGGTGTGCAGAATCCAGCCACCGATAGAAATCGACGGGTCGGCAGTTTTCCAGATCGTTGCCTGGCTGAAGACGGTTTTCCACGGCCCCATTTTTCATAAACCACTTTCTTTAACAAAGTAGTTTTTACGAATTTTTTTAGTATTGTGATTTGCTATAACTCATATATAATTTATCTGACTGCATCATATTCTTTGATTCAAAATGACAAATCGATTGGAACAGGTCTCCGCATGGTAACGGGAATGGATTTTTATACCCTATTGAAAAGGCGCGAGAACGCAATTGAACACAACGGCGAGATTCACTGAAAGGGAAATACGATGAAAGAATTAGTCACCTATATCGCACGGTCACTGGTGGACAAACCCGAGCAGGTTTCTGTAGCGGAAGTGGAAGGAAATCAGACCACCGTTTTAGAACTCACGGTGGCCAAAGAGGATTTGGGGAAAGTCATCGGCAAGCAAGGCCGAACCGCCCAGGCCATGCGAACCATTCTGGGCGCCGTCTCTTCAAAGGTTAAAAAACGCACGGTTCTTGAAATCATCGAATAGCGGGTTGGATGTCACGGCTGCTGGTCAAGTACAGGTATCCGTATAATCAGTGGCTACCGGCTTCACTTTTAGCGATTGCATCTAAAATTACCATATCTAACCATCCGAACTCATCTTTTCTGGAGGTAAAAACAAAAGCCCTTTCCTCTTCAAGAGAAAAGGGCTTTTGTTTTTGGTAAGCGTTCACAGGTTCAGTGTTCACCGTTCTGGGTTCACTCTGGCTGAGGTTTTCGGCGCACCCTTAACCTCTGAACCCCTGAACCACCGTTCAACACCGGTCCTGAATCATCTGGCCAATCTGAACGGTGGACAGTGGCAGTGGATTATTCTTATTGGAAGCCGCGTGCGCCAAAAAATCGACATGGGCAAGGGTCAGTCCGAACTCCCCCAACCGGGGGATGTCCAGCTGATCGAGCCATCGGTACAGGCCGTCCACCAGATGACGACAGCAATCCAGGCGGTTTTCATGCGTGGCTCCGAATAGTTTGCCGATGCGGGCGAATTTGTCGATGGCGGCGTCGGCGCGTTGGGTATGCACAGCGGTCAGATTGCCGACGGTGGCCTTCACCGCATAGGGCAACAGATTGGCGCAGGCGATACCGTGGGGGATGGACAAGATGCCACCCATGAGCCCGGCCACGCCGTGCACCACGCCCAATCCCGCATTGGCCAGCGTGACGCCGGAGAGAAATGCCCCGTAGGCCACGAGACCGCGGCAGCCGATATCGGCAGCGCCATTTCCACAGGCATCGGGAAGTGCAGGGATCAGGTAACACATGCCGTCCATGGCCAGCGCGTCAGTCAATGGCGAGGCCTGGGCGGAGACATAGGATTCGATCAGTTGGGTCAGGGCATCCATTCCGCAGGCCGCGGTCACCGACGGCGGGGCAGACACACATAGCGTCGGATCCAGAATGGCCAGCCGCGGGATATAGTTGTCGTGCCGCAGGGATTTCTTGAATCCACCGTTTCCCACCCGGGATATGACCGCGTTCTTGGTGGCCTCGCTGCCGGTCCCCGAAGTGGTGGGCACCGCCACCACAGGCACGGATTCACCCGAGGGGGTTCGTTTGCCGACCCCTTCGAGGAAATCGATGACCGATCCATTTTCCTTGAGCATGGCGGCAATGGCCTTGCCTGCATCCAGCACGCTGCCGCCGCCGACGGCCAGGACCACACCGACCCCCTTGCCCTTCAAATCAGTTGCCGCCTGGTCGACCATGGCGGGGGACGGCTCGCCGGCAATGCGGCATTGATATACGTGCATGCCGACCGCTTTCAGATCCCCCAGCATCCGGGAAAGGTGGCCGGACCGCTCAAGTGCTTCGGACCCGGTCACCAGTAGCGCGTTTTTTCCGAAAGAAGCAGCGATTTCTCCAAGCCTGCCGATGGTCCCCGGACCAAATATCAGCCTGGGCATGGCGGAGAAGGTAAAGGCTGAAATCATCGTCACTCCCCGTGTCATTTTTGGTTGACAATCTGCCGAATGAATTTACCCATCGCTTCAACACCGTGGTTTTCGACGACTCGCAGCGTCTGCGAGCCGATAACGGCGATATCCACTTTACCGGCTAAAAAATCGACGTCGGCCTTGTCTTTAACCCCAAAACCAAGCGCCAGGGGCAGATGCGTGGCCGCCCGGCAGCGGCCCAGGTAATCGCCGATCTGCTGGGAAAAGTCCGTCTGGTCACCGGTGACCCCCTTGCGGGCCACGCAGTAAACAAAACCGGCAGCCACGTGGGCAATGGTGTTCATGCGCGCATCAGAGGTGGTGGGTGAGTAAATGAAGATGGGAGATAATTCATTGCGGCCCATGGCGTCCAAATAATCGGTGGCCTCTTCCGGAGGCAGGTCCGGCACGATGGCCCCCTGCAGGCCCGCCGCCTGCATGCCGTCGGCAAACCGGTCCACGCCGTGCTTGAACAATATGTTGTAGTAGGTCATGTACAAAAAGGGAATCGGAAACTGCCGGGCCACACGGCGTCCGAAATCCAGGCACTGGTCCACCGTCACCCCATTGGCCAGGGCTGCCTGGTTGGCTTTTAAAATCACCGGACCGTCGGCAATGGGCTCGGAAAAGGGAATCTGCAGTTCCATCAGGTCCACCCCGGCGTCCACCATGCTGCGCACGATCTCCATGGAGGCTTCCAGGGTGGGATAGCCGATGACGATATGGGTCATCAGCAGGATCTTCTTCTTGGCCAGCCGCGAGCGAATGTAAGTTTCAAGCATGGTATTGTTTGGCCTTTGCAATGATGAATTGTTTCCATTTGGGATCGTCGAAGGCATCGGCGATGGTGAAGATGTCCTTGTCTCCGCGTCCGGACTGGTTGATCAGGATAATCTCGTCAGGTGACATCCCCGGCGCCTCTTTGAAGGCCCGGGCAAAGGCGTGCGCCGACTCCAGAGCCGGGATCACCCCTTCCTTTTTCATGGTCAGACGCAGCGCCTCGATCACCTCCCGGTCCGTGGCCCCCTCGAAGCGTACCCGTCCTTTTTCCTTCAGATCCGACAGGATCGGAGACACACCGACGTAGTCCAGGCCGGCGGCAATAGAGTGGGTCTCACGCATCTGGCCGTCGCCGTCCTGCAGAAAATAGGTCTTGTACCCCTGGGCCACGCCCACGCTGGCGTCGCCTGAGCAAAGCCGCGAGGCGTGTTCGCCGGAATCCAGCCCCCGGCCAGCGGCCTCCACGCCCACCAGTTCGACGTCGTCATCGAAAAATCCGCTGAAGATTCCCATGGCGTTGGACCCGCCGCCCACACAGGCAAACACCCGCGAGGGCAGCCGCCCTTCCCGCTCCAGCATCTGCCGGCGGGCCTCCTTGCCGACGATGGACTGAAACCAGGAAACCATTTCCGGAAAGGGGTGCGGTCCGCAGGCGGTGCCCAGCACGTAGTGGGTGGTGTCCATATGGGTCACCCAATCCCGGAAGGCCTCGTTGATGGCGTCTTTCAAAATCCGCGTGCCGTCGGTCACCGGCACCACCGTGGCGCCCAGCTGCTCCATCCAGAAAACGTTTGGCCGCTGGCGCTCGACGTCCACCTCACCCATATAGATGGTACAGTCGAAGCCGAAACGGGCGGCCATGGTGGCCGTGGCCACCCCGTGCTGCCCGGCCCCGGTCTCGGCGATCACTCGCGTCTTGCCCATGCGTTTGACCAGCAGGCCCTGCCCCATGACGTTGTTGGCCTTGTGTGCACCGGTGTGGTTCAGGTCCTCGCGCTTGATGAAAATGCGGGCCCCGCCGAAGTGGCGCGTCAGGTTCTGGGCATCGGTGATCGGTGTGGGACGGCAGGAGTAACTGGACATGAGCTGTTCGTAATCCTGCCAGAAGATGGGGTCGTTTTTGGCTTCATTGAACACCCCTTCCAGTTCATCGAAGGTGGCAACCAGGATCTCGGGCAGAAATGCCCCGCCGAAGTTGCCGTAATAGCCCCGCTTAATCATGGTTCAAGCCTCCAATCTGCTGAGAGAAAACAAAATAATCGGTATTGCAATACAATACAGAGAAAACGGCGTTTTTTGCCTGTTTGAAATGCAAAAACCGGTGGACCACCAATACCGGTGTGTCGGCACTGATGTGCATGGTCGCCGCCCTTTCGGGGTCGAGGCAATTAACACGAAAGGTCTGCCGTCCCCCCACCGGTCGCATGTAAAAACTGGATTCAACCACCTGGGACAGGGAGCGTCCGGCCAGGTCCATGCGTTCGATGCCCTTGAAAAGCACCGGGTGCAGGTAAATCTCTTCCAGCAGCACCGGCGACCCGTCCACCCGGTTCAACCTGGCCAAGAAAAAAGCCGCCCCGCCGACAAAAGGGTTCTCCGCGTCAGCCGGGACTTTAATCCGCTTGGTTTTTTCGAGCAGCTGTACCTCAACGGCAATCCCCTTTTTGTGAAAGGCCGAACTGGTGCCGGCCAGAGAGAAGAGATCGATCTCCTGCTCCGGTGCACGCACATAGGTTCCCGACCCCCGCCGCCGCGACAGCAGACGCTGGCGCACCAGCACATCGATGGCCTGGCGCACCGTGGGCCGGCCGATGCCGTAATCCTTGGCCAGCTGGGGCTCCGACGGAATACGGGCGCCCGGCGGATAGTCGCCGGAACGGATGCCCTCCATGAGGATGTCGGCCAGCTGGCGGTACAAGGGTATGGGGGATTGAGGATTTAACATGGAAAAACCAGGTTCTGGGTTCTGGGTTCTGGGTTCTGGGTTCTGGGTTCTGGGTTCTGGGTAACAAGGTGACACTTATTTGTAAAGTTGTCAATACAAATAAAGGTACATGCACGTCGAATCATCTCCCACTTGATCCTGCGTGTCGCTTGAAGCAGTTCAACCTATCGCTTCTTCGGGGCTTACGCGGAAGGCATCAGTTTCAAGGCCCAACGGTTCAACTTACCTTGATCGGCCCCCGCACGATCCGATACGTTTAATCTCCAGAGGCCATTAATCGTCTCTCCGCGTAATATCTGCAGATGCGGCGTATTTTCTCCGGTGTAGGTTTTAATGATATTGTTTGCAGAACCGCCGGTGCGATTATGGAGCAACACATGTGTGTCGCTGGGGGAAACGAGTTCGACGCGTAAATCGCCGATGTAAGTGTGCGTGATATCGAGTTCGGCTTGAATATCGTCAATATGCCCGCTATTGGCAACATTTAGGGATCGTGATATCCCACCCGGTATATTGTCCGGAATGATCATTCCGGGGGCTTCCTCAACATCGAACGCCGATTGCGTTTGTCCGCTGATCTCCAGCAGCCAACGTTTTAAACGGCCACGGTCTTGAGCCGCCAAGTCCTGAACATGAAGTATCCAAGCGCCCTCAACCGGTTCGTCCAAGAAAGCAAGCAGCGCAGGCGTGGAACTGATATTGAATTCGCTGTATAGATCGTTGGCACTGCCGCCGGCTCGATCATGGAGCGTCACCGAGGTACCGGATGGTGAAATCAAAGCGATACGCAGATCTCCAATATAGGTATGCGTGATGTCCACATGAACCTTTATGGAACGGGGTGTGAAAGCTTGATCACAAACGATTTTGTCTTTAATCCCTCTTGAATTGTTATCCGGAATGCTTTTGTCCGGTGATGATTCGCCCTGGAAAATTAAATCACCTGGCCGGACACCGCGTCTCATGGCCTCCGCAACAGCGGCAGCGGCATCGACCCGTCCGTGCCCAAACCAGGGGCTCCATGTGCCGTCTTCGTCACCCACATCGCTGAAGTTACCATTATCAAAAGGTGCGATGGGTGATATATCCCAGCTTGTATCGGGATCGAAACCGGCGGATGGCGTGCGGGGATAAGCTTGGAAATCGAGATCCTTTGAAGCCGTCTGCTTGAGAATGGAAACGATTTCCAGCGCAGTCAGGTCTGGATTCGCTGAAACCATCAGGGCGGCAATGCCGGCCACCAAAGGGGTTGCACTTGAGGTACCACCAAATTCGTGGGTAACACCACCCGGTTGCCCGGTTGTCGTGGTAACGCCCAATCCCCTGACATCCATGCGATAGTAAGCATGGCCATTACTGCTGGGCGCACATAGGGAAATCCCCGGTCCATAATTGGAATAGTGACTCCGCCGCGCCGTACTTGCCAGTGCCGCGATATTCATGACTCCCGGAATTCCAACCAAATTTCTATCAAACTGTCTCGCCGTATTAACACCAATCCATTCCGCAGAGCCATCATTGTATACACGCCATCCATGGGTAAATGGCACATCTACGGCTGCCGTGTGGCTGATGGGACAATTGTCATTACCGGCTGCCCATAAAAACACGATGCCCTTCCCTCGCCTTCCGCCGGTCTGGGCAAGTTCGGTTAGGCGATTAACAACGGGAAGGGCGAGTACGAATGTCGGTACCCCACTCCATGAATTTGACATCACATCCACCTTGTCCGCTATGAAACTCAACGCGGTCAGCAATTTTGAATCACTGATATATAAAGAAGGACCATCTGACTCCCACTGGATGGGGAGTAGACTGCATCCTGGCGCAGCCCCGACTGTCAGCAAAGCGTCTACTTCGCCGGCAATGACACCGGCACACGATGTGCCGTGATTGGAACCGGTTTGATACATTTCACCCGGATCAGCATCGATATCACCCGAGGTGATCAAGCGTTCTCCACGGAAATATCCCCAGTCGGCAAATTTGTCAGGGGAATCGAAATCATGGTGGTCCAGCTTGCAGCCATCATCTGTAACCGCGACGACTACATTCTCACTCCCGAAGTGGTCCAGCAAGCGCCATGCACCCTCACATTGCGAGCATGCGCGCGTGTCATAATCCGGATCATTCAGATCCGTATGCAAGTGCCATTCACGCCCATATTGCGGATCTAAAGGAACAGCGAATTGACTGGTGGCCACGCGCTGGTCCAGATCATGCTCGGCCACTTCAACCAGGGGATCGTCTTCGGTCAGTTTCACAACCAGCTTAACCGGGTTCATACCGGTATGCGTGGTCAGTTGAAATAAATAATCACGATCACTGTACACCGCCTTTTTAACGAGGCCGTAGCGACCGGCAAATTCATCGACCGCCTCGGTGGATGGCGGTGTTTTGAATACTACAAAAATCCGATCGGTAATCAAAAACGCGGCTCCGGTTTGTGCCTCAAAATATGCATGGTGGGTCGGTGCGACCGTTCGGCTGCGACGCATCACCGATTCCAGATTTGTTGAAGTTGTCGTTATCAGCGTCGAACCAGATGATACCTGCTGCTTGTCGACAATCGCATCATCATCCAAGCTGCCAGGCAAGGCTCGGACAACCATTTGGAACGAGGCTCTTATTGAGCTCAATTTTCTTCCCGGATCGATAGGTGTATGTTTTTTTTGTTGCACTCATAATTTTGTTCCTTCCTGACGATATTTAGGTCTATATTTAGGAATTTGTGGCCATTTTGATCATTTCCTCGAGTCTGATGACAAACATTTGATCAATGCAGGATAGCAGATCATTCGTGCATCCGATTCCGCTCCGCTGTCCACGATCACCAGGTCCTGCGTGTGGCGGCCATGGCCGATTGACCCGGATTCGAACGAATCCGCGATACACTCTGGGCCGCCAGTTGGTTGGCAATGGGATCGAGCAATCGATCGATCGTTTCGGGAAATGGTAACAATTGAGCGGTTCATGGTCGCTGAGTCCCTGTTGCCGGGCCGGCGACGCACCCGGCAATAATTGGTTGTGGTAATGGCGGTTGGAAGGGAACACCCCTGACGGGTGTCTAACATGCATGCGCAGCAGTGATCGGATCAGCAGGCGAAACAAACAGCAAGAATGGCAAACGGTTAGCGATATCAATGCAGTTTTTAATAGATAATTGAGTTTTCCGTAACAGTCAAGTCCTGGGGTGGGTGGCGCCCACACAGTGGATTATTGACGATACGACGGGAATTCCATATGATGACTACCACCACTTAGCAAGGAAAGCAGATCGCCATGACAATCGCCAACGGCTGGCCCGTCCTGATCATCGACGATGAACAAGACATCCGCGACGTCACCGCACTGACCCTCACGGACGCCGGGTACCGGGTTGAAACTGCGGCCGACGGCGCCGAGGGGCTGGACCGCTGCGAGCAGTTCTCCCCCCGCATCGTCATCACCGACATCCGCATGCCCGGCATGGACGGCATCCAGGTGCTGGAGACCATCAAGCGCCGCTTTCCGGAGACCGAGGTCATCGTTGCCACCGCCTTCGGCGAGATGGAGACCGCCATCCGCGCCCTGCAGCTGGACGCCTCGGACTTTATCACCAAGCCCATTCATACCGAGGCCATGATGGTGGCCTTGGAGCGGGCCCGCCACCGCTACGCCACCCGCCAGCAGCTCAAAGACTACACCCGACACCTGGAAAAAGGGCTCACCCGCACCACCCTCCAGCTGGAGGAGACCGTCGCCTTTCAGGACCGGCTCATCGAAAGCTCCATGGATGGCATCTGCGGCTGTGACGGCAGCGGCAAGGTGGTCACCTTCAACCGCAGCATGGAGCGGATGCTGGGGCTCGACCGCGCCGAGGTGATGAATCGGGCCACCCTGGAACGTTTTTTCAGCCAGGCGGAATACCACCGCTTCCAAAAAGATCTGGCCGCATCCGGACAGGGCGGCCCCAATCGGCTGATGCTCTACGAAACCTGTCTGCTGGATCACCGTCGACAACCGGTGCCGGTGCAACTGTCGGCAACCGTGCTGAAAGATGAACACGAATCCGCCGGCTGGGTCTGCTTTTTTCGCGACCTGCGGCGCATCCATCGCCTGGAACAGGAAATGTCCGATCAGGCGCGCCTGCTGCACCAGGACAAGATGATGTCCCTGGGCCGACTGGCCGCCAGCGTGGCCCATGAGATCAACAACCCGCTTGCCGGTATTCTCAACTACATCCGGCTGATGCTGCGCACCGTCAAAAAAGGCCCCCTGCCCCCGGATAAGCATAAGCAGTTCGCCGGCTACCTGACACTGGTGGAAACGGAGACCGACCGCTGCTCGAAAATCGTATCCAGCCTGCTCACCTTTTCCCGTCGCTCACCGGTATCGGTCGGTCCGGTGTCGATCAACGAGATATTGGATCGCAGCATCGTGCTGGCCCGGCACCGCCTCGAACTGGGCAACGTCAGCCTGTCCACCCGCATCGCGGACGGTCTGCCCGACATCAGCGGTGACGCCAACCAGCTGCAGCAATGTCTGCTCAACCTGATCTTCAATGCCGTTGATGCCATGCCCGACGGCGGCACACTGACACTCAGTGCGGCATTGGAAGAAAATCCCGAAACCGTGGTCATCCGGGTGACCGACACCGGCCACGGCATCCATGAAGCGGACATGGGGCACCTCTTCGAGCCGTTTTACACGACCAAGCAGGAAGGCCACGGCATCGGCCTGGGGCTGTCCACCACCTATGGCATTATCGACCGGCACGGCGGCAGCCTGACGGCCGCCAGCCAACCGGACCGGGAAACCACCTTCGAAATCAGGCTGCCCGTTGAGGCGTCCGTTTTAAATTTCCCCGGAGGTGCGGCATGACAACGGCCATGACGCCTCCCCATCACCGTCTGGGTATCCGCTGCGATCATTGGCTGGAGGTCATGGACGAGCTGAACATCGGCGCATTCGTGGCGGACGGCAGTCGGCGGATCACGGCCATCAATCTCAGCGCCCAGGCCCTTTTGGGACTGCGCGAGCTGGAGGTGGTCGACCGGGACTGCCGTGAAGTGTTCACCGGGGTGCCCTGCACGGTCGAATGCGTGATGCACCATCCGGACACCGCCGGTGACCGGGATCCCGACATGGAGGTGACCGACGAAGAAAATCGGCGCCACCTGATCACGCGCATGGCCACTCCCATTTACAACCGCCGGGGTGAAATTGAAGGCTGCATGACCATCTTGCAGGACCACTCGCCCATCACTCAGCTCATCGACCGGCTGCACTACGAGGAGAGAAGCCTAAAGATCATCCTGGACAATCTGGATGTAGGCATCTTCACCGTGAACCGGGGTGGGCTGATCAATTTTTTCAACCGGGCGGCCGAAACCATCTCCGGCTACGACCGGCATCAGGTCCTGGGCCAATCCTGCGCGATGATCTTCTCCGGTGAGCGGGCCCCGGACGTCTGTTTGTTAAAGGAATCCATCGCATCGGGGGAGACCCGCAGCAGCCGTCAGGGTCGTATGACTGACAGGGACGGTGTCACCATCCCCATCCGTGCCAACTACATGGCCCTGAGAAATGAGAAGAACGTCATCGTGGGCGGCCTGGCTACCTTTCACGACATGACCCTGGCCCATCAATTGAACCGGGCCATCAGCAACAAATATACCTTCCACGATATGATCGGCAAAGACCCGTCCATGCGAAAGATTTTCGAGATGGTGGCGGTCATCGCCCCCAGCCAGGCCACCGTGCTGATCGAAGGGGCCACGGGTACCGGCAAGGACCTGCTGGCCAAGGTGATTCATTCGGCCAGCCCGCGGGCAGCCAAACCGATGGTGAAGGTCAACTGCGCCGCCATTCCGGAAAACCTCATCGAATCGGAGATCTTCGGCTACGCCAAAGGGGCCTTTACCGGGGCGGACCGGGATAAACCGGGACGGTTCTCAGATGCCGAGGGCGGCACCATCTTCCTGGACGAAATCGGCGACCTGCCGCTCTCTCTCCAGGCCAAGCTGCTGCGGGTACTCGAAGACAGGGAGTTTTACCCGTTGGGCTCCCGCCGCACCCGCAAGGTGGACGTGCGCATCATCTCGGCCACCAACCGACAGCTCAACAGCCTGGTGGACCGGGGTCTGTTTCGCGAGGACCTGTTTTACCGACTCAACGTCATGCGCATCGAGTTGCCACCGTTAAGACAGCGAAGAGGCGATCTGCCCCTGATTATCCGCCACATCGCCCGCAGCCTATGCGCCGCCCGGGCGGTGGCCCCGCCGGCCATCTCCAAATCCGCCATGCAGATCCTGCTCAACTACGACTATCCGGGCAATGTCCGGGAACTGGAGAATATCCTGGAGCATGCCCTGATCATCTGTCGCGAAGCCATGGTCCAGCCAGAGCACCTTCCGGATTATGTCAGACAGGATCAACAAACCTGCGCCGCGACCGACCCTGCCGACAACCTGGCAGCGTCAACCAGCCGGGAGCATCAGCGAATAGTGGCGGCTTTGGAGAAAACCGGCGGCCATCGCGGCAAAGCCGCCCGGGAACTAAAAATGGAGCGCACCACCCTGTGGCGCAAAATGAAAAAACACGGCATCGGCAAGAAATGACAGAACCCGACAAGAACCAACCCAATCGCCTGATCGGATTGGCGGCCAAGGCTTTCATATTGGCTGCGGTTGCCGCCGTGATCCTGCTTGGTCCCATCGCCTTCGCC
The DNA here is from genome assembly GCA_963716825.1 of uncultured delta proteobacterium. Classification (GTDB taxonomy): domain Bacteria; phylum Desulfobacterota; class Desulfobacteria; order Desulfobacterales; family Desulfosarcinaceae; genus Desulfosarcina. The sequence goes on along the minus strand of CAVQUU010000015.1, from coordinate 206,063 downwards.
GCCGACACGGCCCCTCAACCGATTAAAATCGCCGTTAAGGAATTCCCCCCCCCTTGTTTTCAAGGATTTCAAGGGCTTTTGCATTGATCTCGCCAGTATCATCTGTGAAAAAAACAATTTGAACCCCGAATTCGTAATGTTTAACAGTGTCCCAGACCTGCTGGGTGCCGTGGAGTCAGGAAATTGTGATTTGGGGTTTGCCGGCATTACCATCACACCGGAACGGGAAAAAACGGTGGACTTTTCCCAGCCGTTTTTTGAATCCGGCCTGATGATCGCGGTCAGAAATGAAACCTTGGGCCAGATTACTTCTATCGGGAACGCCGTGCTCAGGGTCATTGGGTTGTCCATTGTATTGTTTTTTGTGGGCTTGACCGTCGTGGCCCACCTGGTCTGGTGGATCGAAAGGGATGACGAAGACCCCCTGGGGTTCCCCGCTGCCTATGCCAGAGGGATTGTGGACGCATACTGGTGGGCCGTGGTGACCATGTCTACTGTGGGATACGGAGACAAACGCCCAAAAAAAATCGGCGGGCGGGTCATCGCCGCCATCTGGATGTTTGTCGGTATCATCTGGTTTGCTGGTCTGACGGCCACGCTCTCGTCTGCGTTGACGGTGGATCGCATCAAGCACGGAGAAATTGCCGATCTGCCCGACCTGTACGGCAAGAAAGTAGGGGTCATCACAGATACCACCAGTGAAGATTTTTTGCGCTATCACAACGTGAAAATCGTGTTGACCGGTTCGTTTGACGAGCTGCTCGCCAACTTGAAAGAGGGCCGATCGGATGCGATCGTGTACGATGCCCCCCCGTTGATGTATGCAGCCAAACTGGACCCGACGATAAAGGTCGTAGGAAGCATGTTTGCCGATCAACGCTACGGGATCGTTTTTCCCAACACAGGAGGAGAAGCGTTAAAGGAGCTGTTTGATATCGGGATCATGACAAGCCGTAAAAACGGCGAGTATCAGAAAATTTATGGCAAATGGTTTTGACATCAACGACCGGCCTGATGGTCGCTCAACAAATAACTGGCTTGAAATATTTATAAAATTTTGGTATCCTTCTAAAAACGTGTAGGCTGTCGCGTTCAACCTTGGATTTACCAATCGGAACGCTTATGATTGGGATAGATTTGTCGCTATGAAAGATCGGAAGGGTTGGAACAATAAACAGTTCACGCTTGCTGCGGCTATTTTCATCACCTTTCTTTTTATTTTGCCCGCTTTGTCAGCCGCTTCTACCCGGACCGAACGCGTTACGTTTCAGCGCTCCATCGTCGATTACCGCCCGCGGTTGAATCCCAGATATAAAAAAGTCGAACGTAAAAAAACGAACTACATTGTTGTCCACACATCGGAACTCGGACTTAAAACGACCCTGAGAGTGGTTTCTAAAGGAAAACGGTTCCGCAACGGTCGACGCACCGATGGCGGTCATACCCATTATGTAATTGCCCGCAACGGTCGCACATATCGCATCATGAACAAATCCTATGTGGCCGATCACGCTGGGCGCAGCATGTGGAATGGCCAGACGGACCTGAGCAAAATATCGATCGGAATTGAGCTGGTCGGTTATCATTACGCGCCCATCTCTGACAAACAGTATCGATCGGTAGGCCTGTTGATCGACATTCTGCAAAACGTCTACAACCTGGATGATCGAGCCGTTCTGACGCACAGTCAGGTAGCCTATGGAACACCCAACCGGTGGTTTAGAAAAAATCATCGTGGTCGCAAGCGCTGCGCTAAAAATTTTATTCGTGCCAAAGCCGGACTGGGGTCGTCCTGGCGTTATGATCCCGATGTGAATGCCGGTCGACTCACGGCTGACGCCCAGCTGGCTGATGTGTTTTATAGCCAGCGCAGCATAGATACGCAGTCTGATGAAGCGAACATCATTTCCAAGCTCAACACGGCATGGGTGATCGCTGGAGAAGATTATGACAGCAACACCACGGTATACCAATTCCCCAACGGGGGTCGATACACCGGTGCTCAAATTGCCGAAAAAATCGGTTGGAACCGTATACCTGCGAAAACGGTCGTATTGCTGAACCAGGAAAGCAAGGTTGCGTTATTAAAAGACAACGGCCCGGTAAAGACCATATCGGACGGGATCACGGCATGGTCGCTTGCCGGAAAATCGTATAATCATGATACCACCATCTATTTTTTACCTTCCGGCCGCATTAAACCAGGTTCGATGATTTCTGACTGGGATGATCTGCCCATAAGAACGAGAATTATTATCGGTTACAAAGGGCCTTACTCGCTGCGTAAAGACAATTCTGCCTTCCGCATCGCCGGCAGCAGCTACAAGGATCAGCAAACACTTTACTACCTTCCATCTAAACAACTATTGAGTGGTAATGAGATAAAAGACTTTAGCCAGATTCAACGCGGAACGCTCGTTTTTCTTCCTGCGACACTCTAAGACCAACGCAAATCGTGCACCTCTCATCGCACTTGAAATGGTCGTGGCCAACCGCCAGATCCGGCGGTTGTCCGTGTTGATCGATTCCAACACCTCACCACCGGTCTACAATTCGATACGCGTACCCAGCACCTTTAGGAACTTGGCCAGCCACTGGGGATGGGCCGGCCAGGCCGGGGCGGTGACCAGGTTGCCATCCACGTGGGCCTGGTCCACGGCGATGTCTATGAATGTGCCACCAGCACATCCGATATCCGGCCCGACGGCCGGATAGGCCGAGCAGCTTCTTCCTTTGAGGACGCCGGCGGCGGCCAGCACCTGGGCGCCGTGGCATACAGCGGCAATGGGTTTGCCCACCTGGGAAAAATGACGGACCATTTCCAGCACCTGGGGGTTGAGCCGGATATATTCCGGGGCCCGGCCGCCGGGAATCACCAGGGCATCGTAGTCTTGGGCCCTGATCTCGGTAAAGGTGGCGTTGAGGCCGAAATTGTGTCCCGGCTTTTCGCTGTAGGTCTGGTCCCCTTCAAAGTCGTGGATGGCGGTCCGCACCGTCTCCCCCGCCTTTTTGTCCGGACAGACCGCGTGAACCGTGTGGCCTATTGTTTGCAGAGTCTGAAAAGGGACCATTGCCTCGTAGTCTTCGACGAAATCTCCCACCAGCATGAGAATTTTCTTGGCTGCCATGATTGCCTCCTTTGGATGAATGATTGATCTCGCAGTTGCCGGAAGTTTTCCGGCGACACGTTACGTTCGGTTTACCTCCACGGTCACATGGACAAATTTAAAATCTGAATGGATCAGCTGCTTGTAGTATTCTGGCGGTTTGGGGATCTCCGTAATCACCGACACGATGGCTGCGTAGATGTCGGGCCCGACAGCCCACAGGTGAAGGTCAACGACTCGATTATCGCCATTTTTTTGGATGCCGTCCACCACTTTTTGCTGGATGTCGACCGGTGCCTGGCGATCCAGCAGCACGTGGCTGGTGCCTATCAAAAGACCGATGGACCAGCGCGAAACCATGATGGCGCCGACAATTCCCATGAGCGGATCCATCCATATCAGGCCAAAATATTTCGCCGCCAGCAGCGCGAAAATAGCCAGAAACGAGGTGAGCGCATCGGCCAGGACATGCAGATAGGCCGACCGTAAATTATGGTCGTGGTGATGCTGATGACTATGATCGTGTCCGTGGTCATGGCCGTGATGGGAGTCGTCCCTGTGGCCCAGAATAAGCATGGACAGTGCCGTTGACCACCAGTCCGATAATGGCCACGAAGATGGCCTGGTTGAAGGCGATCGCCACGGGATTGAACAGCCGGACGACACTCTCCACCGCCATCATCACCGCAAACACCGCCAGCAGGACCGCGCCGGAAAAACCGCCCAATGCGTTCACTTTGCCCGTTCCGAAACTGAAGCGTTCGTCGTGGGCATGGCGACGGGCGTAGATATAGGCAAAGGCGTTGATGGAAAGGGCCGCCGTGTGGGAAGCCATGTGCAGGCCGTCGGCCAGCAGGGCCATGGAGCCGAAAAGCATCCCGGTAGCGATCTCCACCACCATCATCGCGGTGGTAACCACAATGACGATGATGGTGCGGCTTTCCCCCGGCCGTTTGTGGTCCTGGCCGAAGCTGTGGCTGTGGTTCAAATCAGTTTCATCCTTGAGTGTCATCGGCAGTGGTCGTCTCCTCTGGATGGATCGGCAGAAGCCGCGGATGACCGGCAGAAAATACAAGTCATCTGTCCGCGAACTGGTCAAGGTTTCAAAAAATCATAACCATCCGGCAACGGTTTAGCCAGAACCAGGCACGAAAAATACCCGTCATAAAAGTTTCAACGGATGTGACCGCATCTGTCACAACCGGATGATATTCCCGTCACCATGCAAACACTGGCCCTTCATTTTGATTTCTCCACGGATCCCCCTTCCGACGATCCTGACATGTCCCGATTCCGGCATGATCTGTCCCGCAGCCTCAAGGCGGCCTTGAAGGCCTCGGGATCCGGTCGCTGGCGGGGAGGCCGATATGCCCGGGGCGTGGTGACCATCTTCATCGAGGTGTCCGACGCCCAATTGGCAATGGGTCGGTTGCACGCGATGCTGGCTTCCCGCGGGCTGGCCGACAGGCTGACCATCGGCGGCGGCGGCTGCCTGGCAACGGCCAAATGACAAATGTCGGTTGAAGGAGTCCTCCCTTGTGGTGCCCGGCCGCCGGCACTCCTTTTTCTTGACAGCATGCACGCGTTACCCCTACAGTCTTTCCATTCAACGGCTAGTCCCCGATCCTGAACAATCGACCTGTTTCTATTTTCTGCAAAATCCATCATAACCCGCTTGCCAACCGTCAAAGGAGGACCGTCATGCCCGTCAAACTCATCCCCCAGACCCCTTCGGCCTATGGATTTCCCCTGCTGATCAAGAACATCCTGCGCACCCCGCTGACCTATTACCCGGACCGGGAGATCGTCTACCGGGACAAGATGACGTACACCTACGTCGAGTTGAACCAGCGCGTGCAGCGCCTGGCCAATGCCCTGGAAGCCATGGGCGTGAAGCAGGGGGACACGGTGGCAGTGATGGATTGGGACAGCCACCGCTACCTGGAGTGCTTTTTCGCCGTACCCATGATGGGGGCGGTGCTGCACACCATCAACATCCGCCTGTCGCCGGAGCAGCTGATCTACACGATCAACCACGCCAAAGACGACATCATCCTGGTCAACGCCGAGTTTCTGCCCCTGCTGGCCGCGGTCAAGGACCAGATGAAAACCGTTAAAAAGATCGTTCTGCTCACCGACGAGACGATTCACCCAGAGACCTCGGTGGTCCTGGATGGCGAATACGAAAACCTGCTGGCCGCGGCATCGCCTGCTTACGAATTCCCTGATTTTGACGAAAATGCCATGGCCACCACTTTCTACACCACCGGCACCACGGGCCTTCCCAAGGGCGTCTACTTCAGCCACCGCCAGATCATGCTGCACACCTATGGACTCATGTCCGGGTTGTGTGCCTACGAATCCCAGGCAAGCCTCAATTCCGGCGATGTCTACATGCCCATGACCCCCATGTTTCACGTCCACGCCTGGGGGATTCCCTACCTGTGCACCATGCTGGGCACCAAACAGGTCTACCCGGGCAAATACGAACCGGAGATGCTGCTCAAGCTCATCGTCTCCCAGAAAGTAACCTTCTCACACTGCGTGCCCACGATCATTCACATGCTGGTCTCCAGCCCGGTCATCAAAAATCTGGACCTGTCACGCTGGAAGGTGGTCATCGGCGGCAGCGCCCTTTCCCGGGGCCTTTGCAAAGCCGGCTTGGAAAACGGCATCAACCTCTACACCGCCTACGGCATGAGTGAAACCTGCCCCTTGCTCACCGTGGCCAACCTCAAGCCACACATGCTCGCGTGGGATGCAGAGCGGCAGGTGGAAATGCGCTGCCGCACGGGCCTGCCCGTGCCCAACGTGCTGCTGGAGGTGGTGGACACCGAGGGCAACCCCCTGCCCCACGACGGTAAAACCGCCGGCGAGGTAGTGGTGCGCTCGCCCTGGCTGACCCAGGGATACAGCCAGGATCCGGAAAAGAGCGAGGAGCTGTGGGCCAACGGCTGGCTGCACACCGGTGATATCGCCTTTATCGACGCGGAAGGCTACCTGCAGATCACCGATCGGGTCAAAGATGTGATCAAGACCGGCGGTGAATGGATCTCATCGTTGGCCTTGGAAGACCTGATCAGCCGCCATCCGGCCGTGAGCGAAGCGGCGGTGATCGGTGTGCCGGACCCAAAATGGGGCGAACGGCCCATGGCCCTGGTGGTGCTCAAACGCGGGGCGGAGAAAGAGACCAGCCCCGAAGAACTGAAAGCCTTTTTCGCCAAGTTTGCCGAAACGGGCGTGATTCCCAAATACGGCGTGCCGGACCGGGTAAACATCGTCGAGACCATCGCCAAGACCAGCGTGGGCAAGATCAACAAGAAGCAGTTGCGGATTGATTTCAAATAAATGCAAAGGCCGGGTCCCCCATTGCTTGGGCCCGGCCTTTTCCCGGTCACACCGGGGCGACGACCATATTCGGTTGATGGCATTATTCCAGATGGCTGATAATGGAATCGGTGAGTGAATCGTCATCCTTTTTGAAAAAGGGGATCAGTTCGGCTGCCACCTCTTTGAGCGATTTGATATTCTTTTCCTTCATCACGCCCTGAATGGTTTCAACGCCCTCTTCGATCAGCCTGAGACCTTCAGCGATCCTGATGACATCCTGTTTTTCCATGTTTGACTCCTCCAGTTCGTTATGGCAGGTGGCCATACTGTATCCAGATAAGAGCAGTCTAAACGCTTTGCACTGGGGTGACAAGCTCTTTTTGACACCCGTCAGAGTTCGATGCGGTTGCGGCCGGCTGCCTTGGCCGCCAGGAGTTTCTCATCGGCCTGGTAGATGAGCGCCTTGACGTCAGCGTCCACCTCCCTTCCCACATGGCCGTGGGCAATGCCGATGCTGACGGTGACGGATGCACGCGTGTCGGGCATCGTCTCAATGGCCCGCCGGATCTTTTCTCCCACTTCTCCCAGCGATACCGGCGCCACGCGGGGCAGGAAGATCAAGAATTCCTCGCCGCCGTATCGCCCGAGAACGTCCGACGCCCGGATGCCCTCGCGGATGCTTCCGGCCACCCGGCGCAGCATATCGTCACCGAACTGGTGACCAAAGTTGTCGTTGATGGCCTTGAAGTGGTCGATATCGATCATCAGCACGCCAACGGTGTTCTCATTGCGCTGGGCCAGGTGGGCCAGGTGGGTGATCGCATTGAAAAGCCCCCGGCGATTGAAAATGCCGGTCAATTCGTCGTAGTTGCTTAAAAAGGCCATCCGCCGGTTCTCTTTCCACAGGCGGTGGATGACCTCGCCGACCAGTTCCAACTCCAGTGTGCCCAATTCATTTTGCTGGAGGGCGTCAAAAAGCCGGTTCACAAAACGCTCATAGGAAAAATCCGATCCGGCATCGCCGTTGAAGGTGGCCACATATTGGGAGAGGGTCTCGAAAACCGGGTGCAACAAGTAAAATTCCAGCTTGAAGGCCATGGTGAAGGCCTTTTTCTTGCGGCGCACCTGCGTACAGCTGTCGGCCAGGTCGTATACTTTTTCCTCCAGCCCCGTTAACTCGTCCAGGGTCTTTCGCGGGTCATCGAACAGGTTGTTGAGCATCCCCTTGTCGGCCCAATTGAGCAGCCGATCCCAGTAGAGCAGATGCTGCTCGTTTTTAGCGGCAATATCCTGCCAGAACCCTCTCAGTTCCTGGGTTCCGGCATTTCGGGCCAAGCTCAGGTATAGGCGGGAGGCGTGGTTGTCCAGCCGGAGGCATAACTCAACGATCCGGTGCATAGCGGTGGCGTTCATGTTCAGCTCCCTTTTCGCGACATCGAGTCAGGTTGAAAAGTTACCATACGCCGGGTAATTACCGAAAACGGGGGGGGCGCCAGGCGACGAATGTACGCGATTATGGTACGTCAGGCCGTTTGTAATTGGCAACATAATAATCACCGATGAGCTGCCTCGTTTTCAGGTCCTCGCCCACCGTCCTGGCCGCTGTCCTTGGTCTTGAAATGGGAAATGCGCACCTGATACCAGGTTTTGTTTGAACCGGACGCCCGGTTCCAGTAAGCGTCCAATCCCCGGCCTTTCAGCTGATCCACATAACGCCGGGCATCGGTTTCGTTCAGATAAGCCGCCACCTGAAGGGTAAAGGGATCGGTGACCGGGGCAACCACCGGTACCGGCGCTTTTTCCACCGTTTTGAAAGTATCGGCAAAATGAATGGCGGTATTGATCACCAGCCACCCCACACCGATCATGAACAGCCCCATGGCCGACCATTTCAGCACCAATTTGGCCCGCCTGGATGACAATCCTCCCCGGATCTTTCGCAATTGGTCGGTAACAACGGCGACACACCCGAAAACCAACCGCCTCGATCCGGTCCATGTGTCACGGATCATTGGACCGATGGCCGGCCGTCTAATCCGGCGCCCCCTGGCCGATCGTCCCGGACCGTAATCGGTCCTCTCAGACAAAAAGCCAGCCGCCATTTCACTGCGCTGGGATGCGTCGATGCCCGCCATCGCCTCATCGGCCCTTTCCAGCAGGGGCAGGGTCAGCGGGCTGGGATGGATCATCCGGCAGCAGGCGGCAATGCCCGGTAGCAGGCGTTTGTCACGTCCACCGCGGTTGTAAACGTCCAGGTAGACCTTCAGGGCCAGACTGTCCGGACGCTGCTCGGCCAGGAAGAGATCGGCGATGTCGCCGATCAAGCTGTCCGGCAGGGGTCCTCCGGCTTCCATCAACAACGCATAAGTCTGCAGGGCGGCAAAGTCACCGCGCCGTTCGGTGAGGTAAAACTGGGCCAGCATCCGCTGGATGGCCATGTCCTCTGGATGAGCAGCCCCGATCCTGGCGGCGATGTCATGGGATTGATGGGTCAACGCCCTTCCAGCCAGCACGCCGTCCAGCCATTTGATGGCGGCGTCCCGGTCATCGGGAAAAGTGCGCAAATAGGCTCCGAAAATGGCATCAGATGACGATCCAGGTGCTGCCTGAGCCATCTGGAACCGGGCCGTTTGGGCCAGCAGACGCCCGGCCGGCGTTCTTCGGGAAAGTGGGGAGAAAAAGAAGCTGTCAACCATAGCCGCAGCCCGGGCAAGGGTCTGGCGCACCTCCCGGGGCATACCGGCCCGCTCCCATACGGTGGCCTCGCCAAGCAGGCGCTCCAGTCGGCGACGCCCCATGGCAGCGAATGCCTCGCCCGTGAACCAGTATGCGGCGGTAAGCAGGCCAAGGCCGGGTAGGATCATCCATCCGGGTCCCACGGCGCCGGCAAAAGGCGGCAGCACCAACAGGGCGGCCAGGCTGCCGATGGCCAGGGTCATCCACAGCCGCACGGCCAGATGTTTGAACAAGTATCCCATATCCCCTTAAGAATGTCCTTTTCGCATGGCCACAGTAACCGGATCGCGCGTCCAGAACCCGGCCAACGACCCGGTTTCGGGATTCACTTTCTTGAAATAGATATCCGACGGTGCCATGAATGTCCTGGGTGGCTCCCCATCCGTCGCTTGTTTCATGAACTGGGCCCAGATGGGCGCTGCTCCGCGACCACCGGTAATGCCTGCGCCGTTTTTATCCCGCATGCCCTGTCCCCGGTCAAACCCCACCCAGACCGATGTGCTCAGGTTGGGGGTAAAACCGGTAAACCAGGCGTCGTTGTAATCGTTGGTGGTGCCGGTTTTACCGGCGGCCGGCAGGGCAAAGCCCATTCGCCGGACCACATTGCCCGTGCCATTATCGATGACGCCGGCCATCATGTCCACCAGCTGAAAATTGATCGATTCATTCAACACCCGTTCACCGGTGATAATGTGCTCCTCCAGCACCCGGCCGCTCACATCCTCCACCCGACGAATCCAGTAAGGTGGGTGTCGCACGCCTCCTGAGGCAAAGGTGGCATAGGCGGCGGCCATCTCCAGGGGGCTGACCCCGAAAGTGCCCAACGCCACGGAATAGACCGGATTCAAAGGGCTGGTGATGCCGCAGCGCCGGGCGGTGTGGATCACCGCTTCGGGACCGACGGCAGAGACCAGTTGCGCCGCAACGGTATTCACCGACTCCGTGAAGGCTTTTTTGATCACCATGGGGCCGTCGTAGGTGCGTCTGAAATTACGCGGCTTCCAGGGCGGCTTGCCGGCCACGGGAATGGAAACCGGTTGATCGACCATCACATCGGCCGGCGTCTTTTCCAGGTTTTCCAACACCCCATAGTAAAGGAATGGTTTGAAACCGGAGCCCGGCTGTCGGTTGTCCTGCAACGCGCGGTTATATGGGGTTTGAAAGAAATCCCGTCCTCCCACCAATGCCTTCACCGCCCCGGTATTGACCTCCACAGCAACCAGTGCGCCCTGCAGCCCATTGTCATCTTCCACCGCGGTGTCCTCGGGACGGCGGGTCATGTCCATCTGGGATTCCAGCTTGGCAATCCCCTGTTGCAGGGCTTTTTCAGCCTGCTGCTGCATGCCGGCGTCCAGGGTCGTGTAGACCCGCAGTCCGCCATGGTAGACGACTTCGGGGCTGTAGGTCTCTTCCAGCGATTTCATCACCGCGTCCAGAAAATAGCTGTCCACCCGCAGCGAACGGCCCTGGGTACGCAGATCAACCGACACGGCTTCGGCTTCAATGGCCTCCTCGTGACTGATCATACCGGCGGTTACCATTCGTTTCAGCACCACTTGCTGCCGAGCCCGGGCACGCTCCGGGTAACGAAAGGGGTTGTACCGGGTTGGCGATTTGGGCAGGCCGGCCAACAGGGACGCTTCGGCCAGGGTCAGTTCACCGGCCGATTTCCCAAAGAAGGTGCGCGCTGCCTCGCCGATGCCGTATGCACCGACACCGAAGGGAATCTGGTTGATATAGGCCTCCAGGATCTCCTGCTTGGAAAACTGGGCTTCGATCTGAAGGGCCACCAGCAATTCCCGAAACTTGCGCAGCCAGGTGCGCTCGAAACTGAAAAACAGGTTTTTGGCCAGCTGCTGGGTGATGGTGGACGCGCCCTGAATTTTTCCCGATTCGAACAAGGTGATCCACAAGGCCTTGACGGTGCGCATCTTGTTGACGCCCCGATGTTCCCAGAACCGGTGGTCTTCGGTGGCCAGAATGGCCTGAATGAATGGATATGAGACGTCATCCAGGGCAACGGTTTCCCGTCCGCCGATGGTCAGGATACGCTGACCGTCGGCACTGAAGATTTCAGTGGCCGGTGTGTCGTTGATGCGGCCGATGGGTTCGGGAACCCGGGGCAAATCCTTGACCGCCACCAAGAACAGGCAGAACAGACCCATTCCCGCCAGTGCACCCACCGTCGCCATCAGATAAATAAAGGCGGTCACGGCCCGGAAAAAGCGGAGGCAAACCGTCATCGATCCTCCCGGCCGAGGGGCCAGCGCATCTTGCTGGAAGGGGGTTTGGAAAGCCGGGGCTCCAGCAGCATGCGAACCTGCCAGACGGCCCACTCCTGCCCCATGGCCAACACGATCTGCCGCCCCTGGGGGGTATCCATCTCAATGCCGATACGAATCATATCGGCGTCGACTTCATCACTGACCCCCACACGCAAGGGGGTCCCTTGCGCGGACAGCAGGGTGCCCGGTTGAGAGAGCACTCCCCGCTGGATCTCCGGAGAAAGGGTGTCCAGGGCCATGAAAAACCGATCCGCCGGATAGATGCGGCCGGCAAACTCCGGCTGCTCGTCCAGGGTTCCAGCCAGGATGTGCGGTTCGGTGCCGGTGGATTTGAGCTGCTGGTCGGTCAGGGTCTTATAGCTGAGTACATTATTGCCGCGATCCAGCAGGTAGATGCCCACCTGGCCGTTTTCCCGCTCCATATACACCCGATCCCAGCTCTTTTCGGCGCTGATGCGCAGCATGAGGATGGGTGAAAACAGGTTCCGGGCGGCGGCTTCGGGGATCTGAATGTAAAGGCTTTTAAACTGCTCTGCGGAGATCATGGCCCCCTGGGACGCGGAAAGACCATCGATGAGTTGGGCCAGCGAGCTGGCCTCGCGGGCTTCACGCTGGGCGGTGAGCTGTTGGGTCACCATCTGCTCCAAGGTCTGGGTGGCTACCTGCTTCAAACGGCCCTGCTCCCAAACGCTGCCCGATTCCGGCCGGTGGCTGTTGGTAACCGCCAGATAGCGTCCCACCAGAACCTCCACCCAGCTGAAGCGCACTTCGGAAATAAGAATGGCCAGAACGGAAAGGAACAGGACGGTTCCCCGGAGGCTCAGCCCCCGCGCCATCCATGTCTTCAGATCCTGTGGTTCCGACCAGGCCGGCATAAGGCACCTTTAGCGTTATCCATGATCGCCGCAATCCGGCGATCATGGGTCTGTTTCATGATGCACAGCCTTTTACACCATTCTGCACAATTGATAAAGAGATGTTGCTTTTGGTGATGATGGAGAAGCCGCTTTCAAGTGCATCGTCGTGTGCATGCCTGCGCCTTCGAGATAGCCGACTCGGCCGTGGATAGGCAATACGCAGACTATAGCGGCCGGCCAAGCTGGATCACGAACTTGGCACCAGTGTCTCTGACATATTCCGGATATACGAGGGGCCAGGCCATACCAATCCGAAAAGAGGAAAAACTGCCCCAGGCGATTTCAGCCGACATGACGAATTCAAAACCCGCCCCAACCAGCCAATCGTCCGACTCGAATGCTTCACCGGCGATCCCGGCATCGACAAAGGTCCCCAGCCTCAGACGATGCAGAAAGAGGGGCAGCGTGGCGTACCCCATCTGAAGATTGGCCAGAGGCCAGAACACCTCGACACCGCCGGCGGCAGCTTTGGAAGCTTCGATCAGGTTGGAACTAAACCCCCGAATGGGAAATAACTTGGGGGGCAAGCGGGTGAAATACCCTTCGGACACATTGCCGCCAACCCGGAATGTGGTGTGCCCCAGGTCCGGCGCATCGCCCCATGCCCTGCCGAAGAGCAGGTGAACCGATGTCAGTGTTTTTTCGCCATAGAGCAGACGTCCACCCAACGTGAGCGACTGGCGGTCTTCCGAGAATAGCTCCAGACTGCTCCATAAGCTCAAGAATTCGGTCTGCTTGGCCAACCCGATGCCAAGCCACGTTTCATCGCCCGAGGGGGTCGCGGATGGGTCCGGCGTTCTGGTATTCAACGGCTCCCAATTGCGCCAATTCAATGACAGCTCGAACCCGTCAAAACGGTCCGGCCCATTCGATGAGCGAAGCAGATTGTCCGTTTCGGACCGCTCCAGTTCCAATGGCCGCCAGAAAAGCCTGGCTTCATGGCGGGATTCATCGACGGCCTGATCGACATCGGTGCTGTATGAAACCGGGTAGCGGGTGAATTGTGTACCCAGGGTTTTGGCCTGGGCGCCGACCCGCAAGGCAAAATAGTTAGTGTCGAAGGAGTAGCGCACCCCGGCATTCAATCGATAATCACCGCTGACGTCGTGACTTTTGGTCGCAAGACCGAGTTGCAGGTCGGAAATGTCGGCAAACAGGTCGGGCCGGATGTAGTTGGGCCAAAGGCTTTTTAATGGGGAATACGGGTTGGTATTCAGTGCCGACGCCTCGGAACTCCGATACGCGAGTGCTGGCGGTGGGTATACGGGCGCTTCAAAAGCTGACCGGGCGATTTCATAGTTGCCGATGCGCCATCCGTTTGTGGCCAGTTCCAGGAACTTGCCGTGCCGGGGAAGCAGGGCCATGTTGTCGACAGCGGTGATCGGTTCTCGATCGGCCGCGTGGATCTGGAATCGACCGGTGGCGTTCGAGGCGTACACCAGGGTATCGCCCTCCCACCAGGGATCCAATTCGATGGACGGTGTCTGGGTGAGCTGCATCCAGCCGTCGTCATAGATCCAGATATCCCAGTTCCCTTGGACGTTGGCTGCCACGGCAATGGCACCGCGTTCGTTGCGGACTGGGCCGGACAGTGCAAGCACGCCTTGCGGGGCCTCAATCATGGTCGGTGCATCGGTGGCCGCGTTGTCGATTTGACGGAACCCCCCTTTGCCATCGCCGGGCAAGACCATCAGGTAAGGACGACGGCCGGTGCGGCTGACGGCCACACCTCCGGGCCCCGGATCCCAGATGTGTTCACGCGACGTGGGTACAACGCGACCCCCAGAATAACCGAAAAGCTTGGCGCTGCTATTGAATTCCGAAAGCCACAGCGTTCCGTCCGCGTCTACGACGCCGTATCGGCCGCGGTTCCTGATTTGAAGCTTGCCGGGAAAAACCCCGGCACGATTCCAATAGACAAAGGGTTCGGCCCAGTATCCCATGGCCAGGATGGCCGGTGGGGGCTAGCCCCTGCTGAGCATAGGGGCGCTGAAAGTCCCGCCACAGGGCAGAAAACGTTTTTCCGAAGGCCTCCCGGGCTTTCAGATCGATTTCGATAGGAATCAGGCCGCCGCCGTGAATTTGTAGAAACGCCAGGATCGTCGACCAGCCGTATTCCTGATAGATCCATGAGATAAAAGGTTTTCCGTAAATGCGGTAGGCACAACCCTTTGAACATGAAATAGGTCCAGGGATCGGCTTGCGTATACCCCTCTTCCAATACACCGGGGGCACGCAGGGGAATGCGGATCTCCAAATGGGGGATGACGTAGACCTTAACGTCGGGCTCATCCTGGTTCTCATCCACGATGATATGAAGCGGCCGTTTTACCGGCAGCCCCTTGTTTTGCAGAAAGATCAGGATATCGGCAAGGTTTTGGTTCAACCGTGCTGCGATGACGGACTCACCCTCAGGGAAATTGAGCAACACACCATCGGTTTCAATGGTCACCATGGCGAACACGTTGGAACAGCCACTCCATGTCAGGCCGAGGGAAAACAGCAGAACGAGAACAACGCGCATCAAATTCTCCTATCAACAAGGGTGTGGGTAGGATTCCACAGCCTGTTTCACGCTGCCCGGTTTTTACACCATTCAGATCAAATGATAAATATGGGGAAAAGGAATATAATGCCCAATCCCAACTATTGAAAGAAGGAATTCAGCCTATTTCGGAAACGGGGGGCCGCCAGTGAGGACCCAGTGACGGTATACGTTGTCCCGTGGGGATGCGTGTGAGGCATCAAGGCGAGGCTTCGTTGATTGCTTTGATAACGCCCTGGTCGTATAGCGATCGGAACGTATCGATCACGCCGGCATCAAACTGGGTGCCGGAGCCGCCATACATGATCTCGAGAATCTTGGCCTCTTCCATCCGCTTGCGGTAGGCACGATCGGAAGCGATGGCATCGTACACGTCGGCGACGGAGAGGATCCGGGCCAGCATGGGGATGTTTTCGCCGGCCAGGCCGTCAGGGTAACCTTTGCCGTCAAAACGCTCGTGGTGGCATCTGATGATGTTCTTTTCCCGGTCCCACAAGCCCAATCGCTCCACGATATTGGCGCCGATTACCGGGTGTTCCTTGATGATGCTGAACTCCTCATCGGTCAGGCGGCCGGGCTTGAGCAGAATGTCATCCCGGATTCCGATTTTCCCGATGTCGTGAAGCTGGCCGGCGACGTTTAGAATATCCTGCTCCTCCTGACTGCCGCCCATGGCCCGGCACAGGGCGATGGCAATCCGGGTAACCCGGTTGGAATGCTGCTCGGTGTAGGGATCACGCGCTTCAATGGCCCCAACAAAGGCGTACAAGGTGGCCAACAGGTTCTCGTAAATGTTTTCGTAAAGGGCGACATTTTCGATGGCATAAGCCGCCTTGTTGGTCATGAACGACATGTAGTATAAGTCTTTTTCCGAAAAGCGGACATCCCCGTTCAGCGACGACACGGCCAATACGCCGAACACTTTTTTGCGGATGTTCAACGGAACCAGCATCAGGGACCGGATGGCTTCGGGCAACCCCTGCACGTTGCTGTTTTCATGGACCAGCAAAGGCTTGTCCTCATCGCAATTGTCCAGGATCAACTGGCTGATATCCTTGTTGCAGGCACACTGCCCGTCACCTGACGCAGTTGAACGGTCCAGCGGGTTCGGTGGGCCGCCGTTGCCGCCGGCAACGGACCGGGCCACCTGCACCGGCCGTTGAATCGCTTCGTTGATCACGTAAAAACAGGCCTCGTCAGCGTGGGTCAGTTCGGTGGACAGGTCGACCACCCGCTTGAACAGGTCGAAGCTGGAGTCGATGGTGGCAAAGTCGGTCATGATGCGGTTGAGGGTGTTGAGTTCCTCGACTTTGTAGGTCAGCTCCCGATTGAGATTCTCGATCCGGTGCTTGCCCTCCACCTCTTGGGTCAGAAAAATGTTTTTGATAAACAGCTGCCGCTCCCGCAGCACCCGTTTGACACAGATTTCCAGCTGATTCAGGTTCACCGGTTTGATCAGAAAGTCGACCACACCGTTTTTCAAGGTGCGGATGGTGTTGTCCAGAGACGGATAACCGGTCATGATGATAACCGGAATGGTGTTGTCCACCGTACGGATGTATTCAGCCAGTTCCAGCCCGTCCATTTCGGGCATGTTGATGTCCGTGAAGCAGCAGTCGATTTTTTCTTTTTCGATGATGTCGACGGCAAGGCGACCGTTTTCAGCGGTCAGGATGTGGTACCCTTTTGCCATGAAATATTCCGAAGCCACCTCCAGAATGCTTTCCTCGTCATCCACAAACAATAGGGTCTCTTTGGGTGCGTCTGTCATTAGCGTCATCGTTGATCGATTTACTAGGAATGAATCCGATTTCGGAACCCTGCCGCAAATTGGCGGTGTCCGCTAAGTCCACTTGCCTGACATGTTCCAAATATCGGCAGGCCGATTTCAAACTAAAGGGATTCTGTAAAAATAAGGAGAGGAGAGGCAATCCGATTTAAATCGATTCGTGCGGTGTTTGCAAGGCCGTCACCCGGTGCATCCGGCCGGGGAAGGATTTTAGAAAAAACGCCTCCATATCGCGGGAAACAGCGCCCACCTGACGGTAGTCCACGCCGGTATGAATCCCCAAGCGTTCCAGCAGGTGGGCGGTATCTTCGGTGCCGATATTGCCGGCTGCGCCGGGAACAAAGGGACATCCCCCCATACCGGCCAGGGCGGTGTCGAAAATCGAAACGCCGTATTTCAATGCGGCCATCAGGTTAACCAGCCCCAACCCGCGCGTGTCGTGAAGGTGCAACGCCAGGGGCAACCGGCCGGCCAGGGGAAGCACCGCATCCAGGACCCCTTCGATCAGCGGCGGCGATCCCATACCGGTAGTGTCCGCCAGAGCCAGCACATGGACCTCGTGCTCGACAAACCGCCGGACGATGCCGGCAATGCGGGCGGTGGGGATCTGCCCTTCATCGACGCAACCAAAGGCGCACTGGACACTGGCTCGGACGTGAAGACCGGCGGATATCGCCTGATCAATCATATGCAGCCCTTGGTCCAGTGCGTCGCCATGGGCCATGCCGGCATTTTTGCGACTGTGGGAATCACTGGCGGAAAGGGAGATTTCTACGGCCGCGATACCCGACGCCATGGCGCGGTCCAGCCCCCGCCGGTTGAGCACCAATGCCGTGTAAACCACACCGTCCTGGCGGGGAAGCTGTCTGATCAAAGGGCCGGCATCAGCCATCTGGGGCACCTTTCCCGGATGGACGAAGGAAGCCACCTGAATCTGTTTCAGCCCGGCTGCAACCAACCGGGCGATGACGGACAGTTTTCGGTGGGTGGGAACCACGATCTTTTCGAACTGGAAGCCATCGCGCGGCCCTACCTCCACCAGGGTCACTGCATCGGGCATCGCCATGTCCTCGGGTCCTCCTGATGATACCGCCAACACAAACCGGATCCCCGCAAGCCCAGGGTTGGCATGATTAAGGATGATCGGTTACTTTTTTGCATTTCACAATTGCCCAATACCCTTCCCATCAACCGGCTCCAGACCTCTGTTATCAGACTTCCGTCATCAATATCACTGCTGGTTGCTGTCTGTCACCATATACCTTCACCGCCGGGCGGACAATACCCTTTTGAATTGCCAATCGAGTCTCGATCAAACCATGAAAACACTTGACGTTGACCGCAGCCGGGCTGTAAGTGGTTCTATTTTGCATCGTGGGAAGGATTACCTGTATAACGCTTATGAATAGCAGCCTGGAACGTCCCCTTAACATCTGTCTGCTGAGCTACCGGAGCAACCCCCACTGCGGAGGCCAGGGTGTATACCTGAAAAACCTGAGCCGGGCACTGACCGATATCGGCCACCATGTCGAGGTGGTTTCCGGCCCGCCGGATCCCGGTCTGGGCCCGGATATCCCTATCCACCGGCCGGCCTGCCTAGACCTGTACAATCCGGAGAGTCTGTTTCGGGTTCCCACCCTCAAGGAGTTGTGTGACCCGGTCAATATCATGGAATGGGCGGGTGTTTCGACCATGGGTTTTCCCGAGCCATTTACCTTCGGCATCCGCGCACAGCGGTTTTTGCGAACCCGGATGCGGCGGTATGACATCGTTCACGACAATCAGAGCCTCTCTTACGGCATCTGGTCCATCGCGAAACAGATTCCCACCGTGGCCACCATCCACCACCCCATCACGGTGGACCGGGACATCGCCGTGCGCTCGGTACGGCCTTTTTGGAAAAAGCTCAAGCACCTGCGCTGGTTCTCCTTCATCGGCATGCAAAAACGGGTATCGCGCACCCTGCGCCGGATCATCACCGTCTCCGAATGCGCCCGGGAGGACATCGCCCGGGATTTCAGGATTCCCCGGGAGCGCTTTGCCGTCGTCCCCAACGGCATCAACACGAAACTGTTCTACCCCATTCCCGAGATTCAGCGTGAGCCTGGCCGCATCATCGTCACCAACAGTTCCGACGTCCCGCTGAAAGGGCTCTATTACCTGCTGCATGCGGTGGCGGAAATAGCCAAAAAAAGGACCATCAGACTGGTAGTGGTCGGAACACCCAAGAAAAAAGGTGGCATCAGCCGGTTGATCCGGCGCTTGGGCATCGGTGATTTGATCGTCTTTACCGGTCGCATCAGCGATGCGGAATTTGTCCGCCAGTATGCTCGAGCGGCCATGGCGGTAATTTCATCCGTTTATGAGGGATTCGGCCTGCCGGCGGGCGAGGCCATGGCCTGCGGCGTGCCGGTGATCAGCACCACGGGCGGCGCCCTACCCGAGGTGGTGGGTGATGCGGGAATTCTGGTCCCTCCGAAAAACCACATGTCCCTGGCCCGGGCCATTATGGACATGCTGGACCACCCGGAGCACGCCAATAAGCTTGGCCACCGCGGATACCAGCGGGTGCAGCAGCACTTTACCTGGCAACGTGCAGCCGAAAAGACCGTTGACGCGTATCGGGAGACCATCCTTGATTACCGTTGATTTCTCCCGCCTGGCCGTCCAACCCGGCGATCGCATCCTGGACATCGGCTGCGGGTCCGGCCGTCACACCTGCGCGGCCTACCGGCTGAAGGGGGTGCGGGTGACCGGTGCAGACCTGAACCCGACAGATCTTAAGGAAGCGCGTGAGCGTCTCGACTTGCATGACCGGCTGGGCGAACATGGGGGTGGCATCTGGAGCCTTTCCGCGGCCGACGTGACCTGCCTGCCCTTCCCCGACGGCTGCTTCGACCTTGTTGTCTGCAGTGAGGTGCTGGAGCACATTCCGGATCATGAATCGGCCATGCGAGAGATCATTCGGGTACTCAAGCATGGTAAACCGCTGGTGATCACCGTTCCCCGCTACCTGCCCGAGCGCATCTGCTGGGCACTGTCCGATGCCTATTTCAACGCCAGCCAAGGCCATGTGCGTATCTATCGCAAAAGCGAATTGATCGACCGGTTGGAGCGGGCGGGCGCCCGCTTTCTGGGGCATCACTACGCCCACAGCATCCATGCCCCCTACTGGTGGCTCAAGTGTTTCGTTGGTCCGACACGAACGGACTCGGCAGCGGTCAACCTTTACCATCGCCTGCTGGTCTGGGATATCATGAAAAAGCCATGGGTGACCCGGTGGATCGATCGTCTGCTCAATCCGCTGCTGGGAAAAAGTGTGGTGTTGTACCTGCAGAAAGATCGGGAATGCTTGTTTATGCAGTAATTCCGAAAACTCCGAAGAAAAGTACGACAACGCAATATCCACAGATCATGGAAACCAGATGCCGCAAGGGCTGCCGGGGCCATATCAGACGAATATCATCATATCCATCGGCGCATCCAGTGGCACAGACAATTGTACTTGGAAAAGGAATGATTTCACAGGCAGGCGCGGGTGCCACCGTCATTTCCAAGGCGGTGTCCTTGAGTCGCCGAAGGATCAATTCCGTAAGGCGGCGGTCCTCGACTTTCTGCGCGGCCCACAGTAATTCCAGGTAATGGTCCCGCATGCAGTGATAATCGGGGTTGTTATCGTCCATCGCGACCTCCGCGGGTTAATTGTTTATCGCCTTGAGGGTACCGCTGAAAACCAACACACCGGACAGTTTGCCGGCAATGTGTTCGATCAGTTCTTCATCGTTGATAAAAACCGCCCGGTTGAGCATCTCCAAGTATGGGCCCAGTTGTTCGAAACGATCCAGCACAGCCTGGTCCACAAGCACTCCCTGTCGCGACGAAACCTGGGAGAGGGGTTCATCCGATCGCCCCTGACGGAACACGGATGGCGGCACATCCAGCACCTTTGACATTTGGGCCAGGTCTTCAGGCGTGGGCTTCTGCTTGCCCAACTCAATATTTTTAATTTTGGTCCGTCCGGTCTCCACGCTCGTGTTGAAGGCTTTGGCACCAAACTGGCCCTGGTTCAAACCCAATCGTTTGCGTAGAAGTTGGATTTTTTCAGACAATGTTAATTCCATGGTGGTCTCCTGTGATGGCAATTTCGGATGAATCAGCAATTAAAAGACGCGCTGGATGACTATCGGTTCGTACTTTTGTATATTTTATGTGAACAGATATACTTACTCTTAATCTTTTTGCTTCGCAGCGTCAACACCATATTCAAAGGGTTTTTCAGACTCACTTAAAAAATGAACCCTGGTCTTCAAGGACAATTATTGGCAAGCACTGAAACTGAATGTACCGCATTTGGTGAAAAATCCGTAATGAGTTCCAGCCATCTCTATAAAACGGCCATCTCGTCCCATGCCCGGCCGTCCGTCACCCTGGCCGCAGGCATCAAAAAGGCCGATGGTCGTCGCACAAAGTGGGTCGATTCTGGTGGAGCAAAAACATGTATCGCATCGAATAAGAGAGGCGCGTCAAAGGTAGTAAATAAATTTTAATTCAATATGTTAGAAACTATTGAAAAGCAGAAAATCAGAACGGGCGATCCACAACTTCCGGGCCAAAAAAGCCCTTGACATTCAAATCATGGTCGACTATTTAAGACGCTTCTTTAGTCGTCACCATGGCAAAAGAAACCATATAATCCCCAGTAGCTCAGTCGGCAGAGCAAGTGGCTGTTAACCACTGGGTCCGCGGTTCAAGTCCGTGCTGGGGAGCCAAACAAATCAAGGGCTTAGCAAAATTAACCGCTAAGCCCTTTTTCTTGTTCCCCACACTATTCCCCACACCTAAGATGGTAACCCAGGTGAATCCAGGGAAAAAAATTGATAAAAACGTAGCGGCATCGCAAAGTTGGATCGGTACCAGCCGGTGCCGATCCTGATGTACAAGAGCATTTCAAAAAAAAATCCTATCGCCAAGAATAGAAGAGGCGAAGCAGGAAAACGTCATGTTTTCTTTATGGATGCCGCTCATTTCGTCTTCGCTCCGTTCTTGGGGTATCTGTGGTGTTTTGTAAGGATGTTCATCAAAGCACCATCTGGAAGACAACGCTTTAATGTCCTTGGCGCACTCAATGCCATCAGCCACGAGATGGTTGTGATCACAAATACGGGTTACATCAATGCATACAGTGTTTGTGAACTCCTGATAAAATTAACCAAAAGATCCGGCAATCTCCCGATTTCCATTGTCCTGGATAATGCCAGATACCAGAAGTGTAAACTGGTGCAAGCAACTGCAAAACTATTTGATATTGAGTTGTTGTATTTACCAGCGTATTCTCCAAATCTTAACCTGATCGAAAGAATGTGGAAGTTTGTAAAAAAGAAATGTCTGTATTCGATGTACTATCCCGATTTCGCTTCTTTCACGAAAGCAATTTCGGAATGCCTTGCTAAAACTGACAACGACTACAAGAAGGAACTGAGTTCTTTTCTATCGCTCAATTTTCAATCTTAGCTGCGTGGGGAATACTGTGGGGAGTGACAACGTATCCACCCCATCACCAGCCCCACAACAATCCCGATTTCATTTTCTGCCATCGCCCGCCCTTTTTCAATCCGATGCCATTTCCACAGACCCCCCCGGCAACAGGTCGCGGTCGCATGCTGTGCAATGAATACAGGATGCCCTTTCATCGGCGTCTGTTTACCATCATTCTTGGGGAACGCCGGCGCCAACCTGGTGGTGATGAAATCGACGGCGTGGGAACGGATGGTGTCGATACCCTTGTCTTTGGATGTATTGGCGGTCCTTGTCCGTCAATTTGAAGCGGGATCGGAATTTGGATTTTTTAATGGCAGCAATTATGATAGATAGCACCATCAATCAAGCGTTGACGTAACTAACCAATCTAACATATTATCAATATAATTCATCGTATTGTATAGTTATTCTGGCTGGGACCGAACGAATGCTAAACGCTTCAGAGCCAAAAATCCTTGTTGTAGAAGATAACCCGCAAATGCGCGAAAGCCTTCGCGCCCTTCTTTCTTTCTACAGCTTTGATATCCAAATGAGCATCAATTTGCAGGACACCTTTCATTTGCTTTCTGATACCGTCTACGACCTCATCTTACTGGATCTTCATCTCAACGATCAAAGTGGCTTTGAGGTCATGGATTACTTGGAAGATAACAAGCTCAGCACTCGGGTTATCATTTTTACCGGTGAACAATCAGAAAAGAAAGCTATCAAGGCCCTTAAAAAAGGCGCTATCGATTATCTGAAAAAACCTATCGACCCGGATGAACTTATAGAATCGATAAATAAAGGAATCGCTTTATTAAACCAGCAGAGTGAAAAAAAACAATTAGTAAACACCATCATATCCAGCCGCGAGCGGTATCGTAGAATTATTGACAGTCAAAAAGACTATGTGCTCCTGTTAAGCAAAGACTACAAAATTTCTTTTATAAACTGGCCTTATGCCAACTATTTGGGATTTAATGAACCCAAAGAGCTGATCGGCCGGTTCTACAAAGAACTTATCAATGAATCCGCCTATAACCCTTTGTTCGGGAGCCTCGATGCGGTTCGAAGCAATTCAAAAGCCATGACTGTCGAACTCCAAATCCTTGACCCAAATGGTTTGTCACGGTGGCAGGAATGGGATTTTACCGGTGTCTTTGACAAAAATGGCCAGTTGTCTGAAATCCAGTGTATCGGCCGGGATGTAACCCAGAGCAAGCTGCGAACAAAAGAGCTTGAGGAGAAAAAGGAAAAATTCCGCAAGCTGGCGGAGCTTACCAGTGATTGGCTCTGGGAAATAGACAACAACGATGTCTATACCTACGTAAACCCGATCGTCTTTGATATATTGGGTTATCGACCGGAAGAGTTGCTTGGCAAAAGCCCGTTCGATTTCATGCCGGCCAGAGAAGCGAAGCGGATGAAGCCATTTTTCCAGCGATTGAAGGCAGAACGCAGGCCCTTAAAAGCAATCGAAAACATCAATCGGCATAAAAACGGTTCTGAAATCATATTGGAAACCAGCGGCGTGCCCATCTTTGACCAAGCCGGCGCAGTGATTGGTTATCGTGGAATAGACCGCAATGTTACCGCCCGGGGAATGGCAGAAAAAAAACTTTCAGAAAAAACCGACCGGCGCATGGATATGTCAGGAAAGGACACCAGTAGCGCAGGTAGTCTGATTATCATCTGCGCATCATGCAAAAAGGTCCACGATGAAAATGATATTTGGAGCCAGATCGAGAACTATTTCCGTACACATTTCAACTTCACGTTCAGTCATGGCATCTGCCCTGAATGTGCAAAAAAATTGTATCCGGAGCTTTATGAGGACAATATCCTTCCATGAATTAAGATACGCAGATATTTTAAGATCTTGTTTCAGACTATGACACATCAATCCCTCTAAAAAAGAAGCCTCCCAATCAACCGACCAGGAGGGTTCCCATATTTCTCCAGAAACGAACACCGGGTTCGTTCTTTAGTTCAGCATCCCCAGATTACTTCCCCCAACCCGCGACAACTCATCATCCAAACTGTTTAACCACCTAATATACAGCGTACCTGACGCCGAGCCTCAGAGGCAACATGGTTCATGGTCGACACAGAGGCGTCTCTTTAAACTTCCAGGCAAAGATTCCAACTGCCAGGATGCTGAAAATCGAACCCAGGGCTCCCAGATTGAAAACCTCATGGAGCGACCCGGATTTACGGAATACGGGGAAAGTGTCTGTGGATGAAAGATAGGATGGGGAGACGGTGACGTGGACTAATGATTCCTGCCCGAAACCTGAAACGGACGCGGTGCTACCCTGATAGATGGAAACTCAACCGCTATGGATCTTACACCATTGGGAAAGACAGCAGAAACAGCAGGGACGTTTGACTCTTGACCTTAGAATCAGATCCATTCTATTTATAATTTATAGCGATTGTTAATTTTCCCCTCCTTCGTCTAAGATGTTAGCGATCACCGCTACAACCTAAATCTGATGCCTTCTACCTCCAGTTGACCATGCAAATGATTTAACGATGCATTTGAGAGGCCTGCCATGGCTGTTGATACTTTTCAAAGGAAAATTACCGCAATCATGAGTGCCGACGTTGTCGGTTATAGCAAGCTCATGGGTGACGATGAAGCATCAACTGTTCAGACGTTAACGTTATATAAGAGTGTGATGTCTGCTTTGATTGAGCAACACCGTGGAAGAGTCATTGATTCACCAGGTGACAACATGCTGTCTGAATTTGCCAGTGTCGTGGATGCCGTCCAGTGTGGTGTTGCGATTCAAAAGGAGTTGGGTTCAAGAAACAGCCAATTACCGGAAAACCATAAAATGCATTTTCGTATTGGCATCAACCTTGGTGATGTGATTCAGGAAGAAGGTCGAATATATGGTGACGGTGTCAATATTGCTGCCAGACTGGAAGGTTTGGCAGAGTCAGGGGGTATTTGCATTTCCAAAACAGCTTTTGATCATATCGAAAGTAAACTCCCTTATGGATATGATTTTATCGGAGCTCAAACAGTTAAAAACATTGCCAAGCCAGTGGGGGCCTAACGCGTCTTGATGGATCCAAGGGTAACGGTTAAAGGAAAGCTGAGAGAGGAAGAATCCATACCAGTAAAACGAACGCCAATATTTTTTGGAGTCGTTGTTGCCCTTGTTTTGGCCGTTGCAGTGGGGATTTGGCAGTTTTACGTGCGAGATCCTTCAGTAGAGTCTGCATCTGTGGAAAAGATGGCATATCCCTTACCAGATAAGCCTTCCATTGCGGTACTCCCGTTTGACAATTTGAGCAATGACCCAAACCAGGAATATTTCAGCGACGGAATAACCGAACAAATAACCACTGGCCTGTCCAAAATCTCATCACTGTTTGTAGTTGCCCGTAACTCGACGTTCACCTACAAGGGCAAGCCGGTCAAAATCCAACAGGTAAGTGAGGAACTGGGGGTCAGGTACGTTATAGAGGGCAGTGTCCAGAAATCAGACGACCGATTGCGGGTCAACGCTCAACTAATTGACGCGATAAAAGGGGATCACTTATGGTCAGAAACCTATGATCGAGAGCTGAAAGATATATTTGCCGTGCAAGATGATATTACTCAGAAAATCTTAACAGCTCTACAAGTAAAGCTGACCCGTGGTGAACAAGCCCATGTTATGTCAAGGAGATGCATACCTTCGTACTGGACAGTGTGACAAAGCAATCAAAACATGTGAGCAAGCGATTCAACGTGCAAGCAACAATCAATTCGCGCACATCAGTCTAAGCGCTGCATATAGTATATGTGGTAGGGAGGAGGAGGCGCGGGCAGCGGCAGCAGAAGTCCTAAGAATAAACCCCAATTTTTCTTGCGATAATTATGCAAAAAAAAGTTTGTTGAAGAACCAGGCCGATATCAATCTGACGATTGACGCCCTCCGTAAGGCGGGACTAAAGTGAGCAGAAAATAAATAACATATAAGATTAGAGCCATAAAGAGCGGTTCGTTTTATTCTTCAAATTTTGCAATTTACCGCACGTATCTGAAATGTGAACACAGCTTTTAGTGGATCGTGGATATAAAGCAACCCCAGCCTCCGCGGCCCCCGGTGGGGGTTGGTGAAGTACTGACCGCCGGGGTGGAAAGCCCCACCGGGTCTATGATGATACCGTTTACAACGCCGTCGGCATCGCCATAAGCGCCGTCCTTGACTTCAACAGTCACTGACCGGCGGTCTGCAGATATTGCCGCGTGATGGGAATAATCCTTCCATCCATTGACCGCATCGTACTTGATCCATGTGGCGCCGGCAGGTGCCGGATCGGAGAGTTTGATCGTCACCAGCGCCCGCTGACCGGGTCGGTGAAGCAGCAACTTGTAGGCCAGCATGGCTGATGGCAGGCGGTCCGGCGTCGTCTCATCGATTTCAAATTCGACCGGGTCGATCAGTGCCATCTGCTCGATTTCTGCGACGGTGTCTTCGGATGCCACGACGAGGTCCGTGGGTTCACAGGTGATGGTTGGCGATGACAAAGCGCGCGTCACATGGGCCTGACCCACACCACCTTCCTGATCGACGCCCATGCCGTTGCCATCAAGATCGTCCTCCTTGGCCTGGGTGGTGAAATTAGCCCTGGCCGACCACGCGGACGCCCGTCCGCCGGAGTCGAAAAAACGGACCCGCCAGCCATAGGCGCCGTCGCCGTTGAGCAGCAGAAGCGGTACCCGCAGCAGGTTGAGCCAGCGATGGGTCACCACATCCAGCAGGATATCTCCTGTAACGCTGTCTTCTACCTGCCACTGGGTGGCGATATGGGCATCCCCGTCGGCATCTGAAAAAACGCCGGCATCGAGCAGCGGGTTGCGCTCCACCCGGGCATCCGATTCCGGGAAAAGCAACTCAGGCGTCAACGGCGCCGTTCCCAGGCCAGGATCATCGGGCTCCAGACCGGCGCGGATTTCATCGCGGTTGCTGATGCCGTCATGATCGAGGTCACCGTCGGCGTCGTCGCCCCGGGGATCCAGGCCGAAGCGGACTTCCCAGTCGTCGGGTAGGCCGTCACCGTCATTGTCCATTACTGGCGGAATATAGCGGGCTTCGGTGGAGTCGGCACTCTCTATACCGCCATCAAAAGCCCGGACCACGAAGAAGTATTCGGTCTGACCTTCGAGATTGTCGAGGAAACAAGTAGCGGCAGCACCTTCCCAATCGGGCCGGCTGTAATCGTAGGCCTGATCGATTTTTCGGGCGAACACCCGGTAACCCTGGGGGGAGGGAACGTTGGGATCCCAGCTCACGGTCACACTGGCCGCTGTCACGGCGGGGGCTGTCATGGCGATGATGAGCGGAACGAGCGTAAAGCTTTGGCGGATCCTTTGATAAAGTGTTGGTTTTACATTCATGATCTAAAGTCGTTCTCCTGGATTCATTGCATTCGGAACAAATTTAGCTCCATTTTCGGCAGTTGAAGTGCCGTACTAAAGCAATTGATTTACCAGGCGCTCGGCAGTTTAAGCCATCGGCGTTCAGATCGCTAATTTCTTTAGAAAAAATCGAATAAAAAAATGCGGTCGCAGTCGGCAGGCAGTGGTGGCGGATTTGGTCGGAAGAAACTGAAGCGATCGGCGTTAACTACCCGCACTCGGAGTCAGAACCACGCGGCGGGAGGCGGGTCCGGGTGCAGGTCAGCGGGTGGTACAGCGTTCGACAAAGGAGGCGGCAAGGGATATTATTTTGTGGTTACGTTCCCTTTATATTTTTCATCAATTCATTGGCAATATTGGAGCTTTCAATGCGCATGATGCTTTCCTGCGCACTCCCATAGCTTAATAGATTGATACTGCCATACCACACGACCTTTTGATCCATGATTGCAAATTTTTGGTGGATATTGGATTCAAAAACGACACCGACGCCGTTATCTGTTAACAGGTCGAGTGCTTTTTGAATAGCGGCGTGATCCTTCGATTTAAAATCCTCCTTCGGACGGGTTACGATAACAACACGGATCTTTTTGCCGATTGCAATTTTCAGGTTTTCTGTCATTTGATGAGTGCGCCTTTTTCTGACAAACGGGCTTACGATTAGGATCTTTTTTTTTGCGGTACTGATATCCTGATTAAAAACAGGTAGAAAGCTGTCTTTATTGAAAATGATATCCAAAGGTGCATCATTCATATCCTCGCCTTTGGCTTTGTACCCCATTGAAGCGTATCCGTTAAGCCGTTTTTGATACATCCCTTCCAACATCTTTACCTGGATATCCACATAATCATAAATCCGCACCTCTTTTTTCGTTTTGAATAGTCGGTGGAGCCTCCCCGCATATTGCTGCAACGTTCCTTTCCATGATATCGGCATGGCTAAAAAAAGGGTGTCGAGACGTGGTTCGTCGAAACCTTCTCCGATAAAATGACCGGTAGCCACCAGGATGATATTTTTATCGACAGGAATATCGGCGAGGCGTCGAAAGGTTTCCCGAGTGGCTTTTTTTCCCATACCACCGATCAGGATAAAAACATTCGGGACTTCTTTGTTAAGTCTTCTTGCAAGCAATTCAACATGAGCGGTTCGCAACGATAAAACAATGCTGTTTCTGCCTTGACGATAATTTTTTAGCACATCATCGATTATCAGCTGATTCCTATATTCGTTATCTATTATTTCAGTATATAATTTCTGAATGGTAACGTCTTTTTTATCGCTACCCACAGGAACGCTCAAAGATGTGAAGCGTGGAACAACATAATGGTCAAACGGCCTGTTCTCCGCCTGTTTCTTTGGATCATCGCGATATCGAATGGGGCCGCAATGCATAAACAGAATTGGATGATGTCCATCTTTTCTTGTTGGTGTGGCGGTCAGGCCATAAACATATTTTGCATTGGTGGTTTTTAGGATTTGTTCATAGGTAAATGCAGAAGCATGGTGACACTCATCGGCAATGATCATCCCGTAATTCTTGACACAATCCTTAACCTCTCCTTTTCGGCTTATCGATTGCATCACCGCAATATCCACAATGCCGCCCAGTGTATTATTACCTCCGCCCAATTGACCGATAACGCTTATCTTTTTCTTTCTGCCACGTTTCTTGCCTGTGACCATATGCTGTTCCGGCAAGTTTTCATTTACTACCAAAAACTCTGATAACTTTTCTTTCCATTGTGTCAAAAGGCTGATTTTATCAACCAGGATAAGTGTGTTCACTTTCTTCTCTGCAATCAGTCCGATAGCCACGATTGTCTTACCAAAGGCCGTTGTCCCTGAAAGTATTCCATCATCGTGGCGCATTAGGTTTTCAAGAGCCACGGACTGCTCATCTCTTAGACGCCCCTTGAATCCCACATCAATATTTTTTCCGCTATGGGTTTTGTCGACAAACCGGATATCAATTCCGAGCGTTTCGAGGATACTGGACAACTCAGATTGGCACCCTCTTGGCAAACATAGGTACGCTTGTGTTTCATCTGCGCAGCTAATGACCCTTGGGTGTCCATAGGTCGGCAAACGCATGGCTTGCTGCCGATAAAACATCGGGTTTTTAAATGAGGCCAGGCGTTTTAATCGATTCAATGCCCTTTGGGAGATACCCTTCTTTGGTATAAACAGCATATTTGCTTCGACGATGTCGAGGTGCTTCGGAAAATCATTTTTATGCAACCGAATTCTATCTTTTGAGGGTTCCCATGGTTTTTCCGCTTCCTCTTCTTCATCCTTTTTCAACACGCCCAGTTCATGGCCATCACTAAGCTCCGAAATGTAGTTTTCAAGACGGTTTTCTGAAATTTTTTGGATAGTGGACAAAAATGTCCATTGATCATCATAGGGTTCAAAATTGTTATCGACAAATTCACTGTTGGTCTTTTTCCTTGCTTCCTTCTGAAACGGCAATGCGATCAAATTCCCTAAACCGCCTTTTGGCATGGTGTCCTGACACGGGAACAATCGGTCATATGATTTAAATTGTATTTCATGCCTTCTGCTCATAGAAACAGTGAGCAGGACCGTTCCAAATTTACGCGCCATAGCAGCTGACAATGGATTTTCAAAGAAAAACCATACATGACCGCCTTTTCCGGAACGTGACCGCTCGACGGCGACAGGAATATTGAACTCGATACAAACATCTCTAATTACATTGATATCATGTTGCCAGTCAGCTTCGTCAAAATCCATTGCCAAAAAGAAGCACGTTTCATCCTGTAGCATTGGATAGATGCCGACAACGATATTCCCTCTCAGATGATTCTCAATGACATCTTCATCCAAAGCGGCATATAATTTGTTTTCACATTTGGAACAGGAGATTTTTGGTTTGACACACAACCCTTCCTGCCATTGATTCAGACAAACAGGTGAATAGCCCGATGTCCCTTTATTACTATTCTCCCAGCGTTTCGCATAGACATCATCACGGCCTTTGAATAGCGACATGAACAGACGGATCTTGGAGATAGAATCTGATGTGCTGTCCACATCTGAACAGCAATTTTTATCAGTCGATTCATCACTCGGAATATTTATTGCCGTTTTTATTTCCTTGGGAGTTTTTCGGGTAAGCTCCGACCTCGTCAGCCCAAGTTGGGCTTTCAAACGGCTATTTTCTTTCGTTAATCGAAGTACTTCTTCTAACAGAACATTATATTTTTCGAATAGTTCATTATAGTCCATTATTTAAATACCTTGTGTGCACGCATGAACCGCCAATCCCTCACCGACATCAAAGAATTCGTTCCAGGTTAATAATGGTTTTGGAGGGGCTAAATTGGTTCGCGCTAAAGAAATGCATCAGTTTGGAATCATTTCTGTCGACCAGGATATTTACTTTTTGAACGTTGAGATCTCTCAAATGATCCATAAATTAATCAACCGCCCACCGATACCCTTATGCTGATAATTGGGATCAACACCGATGGTATCCAGGGTGGCGCCTTCCTGGAAGATACCATATTCTTTCATATAGAGTTGGCCCTTCACGAACCCCACCACTGTTCCATCTTCTTTCTCTGCCACAAGTGACGTGGGCAGATACTCTTTGGGCCTGAAGAGCTTTTCAATCTTCAGTTCATAGTATTCCGCCCGGGAAGCCTTGAATACTTTCTCGTCAATCCTGACCACAGCGTCAAAGTCGTCAGAAGTCATGAGTGCTAAATTTAATGGTGCTCTCGTTCATGGGGCCTCCTTTCACCCAAGGTCATCTTTTGAATTTTATGTATGAAGTTGAAATGGCTTAACTATTGTTTATCGGAAGACCTATCGTTTTTGACGTGAGCCACAATTTGATTTGATTGGTCAATCATGTTTTTAGACAACTAATTGAATGATAATGAGTAAGGTAGCTCATAATTTGAGCATAGCTGAGGTGTGCCGAATGTTGCAACCCTTAATGAATGTTGCGGAATAGCAGGCCACCATTTACTGGGGAGTTGTTTTTCGGTTCAAAATCCATTCCTTCCTTCATTTTAAAGTACCGATTCCGTTTCAATTCCATCAACGAAGGCAACGCAATTTTTTGAAGTGGACTTTGCACTTTGCGTGCAAATCTTTTATACTACGGAGTAAAGAAGAAATTTATCGGAGGCGAAGGTAGCGCCTTTATTCTTAAATATAATGCGGGCAATAGACCAAATAACCCGTATAGGTCTTATTATGAGGTTAGCCCAATGGCCGATATTCGAAGTAAAAAGAAAAATGTAACGCACGAAAGAAGAAAAGATCCACGGCTGGAATTTCATTGTAACGCCTTGGTTCAGGGAATTGATGGTATTTTGACCATTACGGACATCAGTTTAGGCGGAGTTTTCATAGAAATCGGCGAACTGGATAAAATTGCAATTGGAAAAATTGTGACCATTAACGTCAAGCTTCCGACTGAAACCCAGGCAGTTAGATTTAAAGCCAAAGTTGTCAACAAAACCAATCGAGGCATTGGATGTCAGTTCATATCGCTTGATGATTGGGAAAAAGAAGCGATATGCTTGTGCTTCGAATATTTTAAAGACACCCTTCCCGCTGGATGCAAGTGATAAACGGTTGATTTGCGGAAGATTCGTATGAATTTTTAACTGGGTGGATCTTGCTCAATTTCGACATGAGGGAATTGACCATCCCGGCAAATTTTCTCTTCAACCGGATTGTCAAACATAACGGCAAATCCCCTGTACTGAGACCGTATCACCGTACCCGTTACGCTGGGCTTTTTGTCGAAAGCCAACACGGGGAAGCGAAGGCTGATCCGTTGTCCATCTTTGAGCGTTCGTCGGCTGACAATGTAGATACCTCCTGCGCTAACGTTCCTGACTAAATCCCGATACGTTCCTGACTTGACGGTATATTTCGCACTGAACAGAGCGATGTGGCGCGGATGCCGGCGTCGGTTGGCAGTAGTATTCATTTTTTATTGAACCCTCCCCGCGGCAAGCCCGGGCAGGGTTCACCGTAAGGATAAAAAAATCGATTTTCAGTTCGCTCGCTAACTCCGCCGCAAGTGACGGGGCAAGCGCTCGCTGTCGCGGTTCACCTTGTTCCGCAGTTGACCGGAGCACTTGAAGGTCACGACACGCCTCGGTTTCAACATCAGATCATTTCCGGTGTCAGGATTCGCGCCTTTCCGTTTCTTTTTTTCCTTCACGCAGAATTTGCCGAAACCGGAAACAAGGAGATCATCACCGACTTCCAGGTTGGTCTTGATGAGTTCGAGAAGAAATTCGGCGGTCTCCAGCGATTTGTTTTTGGGAAAATCAAGTTGGGCTCGGATCTGTTCTACGATGTCCTTCTTCGTCAGTGCCATGGGTGGATCTCCGTCTCAGCTATGGTGGCAGTATTAAGTGGGACACCTACACGTTTACAGAGATTCCTATTCTTGTCAAGGGGTTGGTATCGCTTGACAAGGCTTACTGTTCGGGATTAATCTCACAATGCCATCCCGATTGATGCACCCACACGCCTTAAACCCAAAATTTTCATGCCGATGGCCTGGAGAAGGGTATAGAACACTTGCCGGGTCTGGCGTGAGGATGGACCGTTGATGAAGAACCAAGATCTGAAAAGAAGCACGACATGGCTCTCCTCACTGCACAACGACCCAACATCGATCTGCATCTTGGGACGGTCGGCCTGACCATTTTGACTATATTTTATGATCTCAAAAAAACAGGAGAAGGATCATGCAAACTTGTCAACTCAACGATTTCCTAAAAGTTCTCGACCCCTGGCTTGATCGTGATTACATTCGAAAAGTTCATTTAACTGACCAGGACCATTTGGTGTTTTTTTTCACCGATGGTGGGCAAAAAGCCTACCACATAGACGACTGCACCAAAGCCCAGCTTAAAAATATCCTCGCCGATATCCGGGAAAAGGGCATTCCCGTCGAAAAAGCTCAATCTACTAAGGGGCTGTAGTTTGTCTAACAATAGAAACGCTTACCAAACAGCTTACCGCATTCAATCTGATCACTGGGCTCCCTGCATCCGGTGAAATCTTCTTATCGGCCGCTTTGCAGAACGATCGTGTCAGTCACTCAAAAGAAGGGAGGATAGCATCAATGCGACTTAACAGCTGTTGATAGTTATCTCATACCCCTTCGAATCCCGGCCTATTAACAGGTGGTTCATATGGAAACGCCAGGAACACATCATTTTTGTTCGGCCGGCGCAAGAATCGACAGCCACCAACCAATTGGTCGTTTTTACCTATCATCAAACGCTTAACCAGCTCACATTGCCCCTATGGTTTAGTGCCATAAATTAATCTATCATTATTTTTTTTAAAGTTAATGATGGTTTCGGCGATAGTTAATAACAGGACACCTGGATGACCGCTAAGCCGATTTTAGGTGTAAGGATACCGACGCGCTTCTGAAATTCAATCCGGGAATGGATGTGATGGGACAATAGAAATGAAACGTCTAAAAAAAGCCATATTGTTGCCACTTAGACACACCGCATATCGTTGGAACCGCCTGCGGACATATTATTGGGCTGATAATAAGTTGCATGAATTGAGATCGGTGTATGTCATGCCGAAATTTTATTATCGTTGGCTGTACCAGACCTGCATGTGGTTGGCTGAGACAAGAAAGTTCAAGCGTCTGGCTGACCGGGCGATCCATACGATTCCTTACCATGTCCGGTTTCATGTGGCTTGATCGTTAGAAACCCTTATGCAGATCACCCCTTACGCGATATCTCTTCAAGCAGAGTGCCGATACAATCGGTAATGGGCGAACGGAACGGTACTGCGAGGCCTGTCATCGAGGCAAGGAAGGTAATGACCGCTTTCAAGCAGGTCCGGCACCGTCTCTTTTACAGCCTTTCTCACGGCCGCCTCATCCCGGGCCAATGCAGTTGCGTCAATCCCGCCGATCAGGGCGACTTCAGATCCGAATTGACGACGAAGTTTGGGGTATTCCATGCCGGCACTGCGGATGTTGCTTATCCAGAGGCCGTTGATGCCGGCGTCGATGAGCGATGGCAGAAGCGACGTCAAGTCACCGCCTGTGGTACAAAGAATGCGAAGCGGAACACGATACTTTTCTAAAAGATCAATGACTTTCCTGTAGCCGGGTATAGCGAAGCGTTCAAACATCGCTGGAGAAACCACGGGTGCATGGTTGGAGGCAATCGGCTCATAAAAGGATGCATAGTCAACCGACACGTTCGAAAGCACCCGCTCGATGCAGTCACAGTAAAAATCGATGGTCCTTTTAACAAGGCCCTCCACCACCTGCGGCCTTTTCATCAGCGCAAAGCAAGCGGCGCGCAGAGAGTCCCAATCGTCCACGCCCAACATCTGCAAGAGACCGCCTCCCGAGGCATCCACATAGAGGACGCGACCTTGTTGATGGTTGCGTTGGCTTTGTTTGACAAAGTTTCTCGCATACCGTGATCGCTGGTCCGGATGGTAGTGTCGGTTGAAAGCGGACGGGTCGTCGAGAAGACCCGGTGCTTTTTGATAAAAGGGGTAACTGTGCAGCGTTAATCCGACGGAATGGTGTGTTTCCAGGTCGAAATAGGTCGAAAATGACTGCTGTCGGGGAAATCCCTCCCGGTACCATCGCCCGAGGGTGCCTTCGTCGGGCTCAAGGTCGAAAAAAGGGAACCTGTCCGTTTCGCCGCCCAAAAGGGTTCTTAAAAATCGTTGTCTCTGGGAAATTCCACCCACTATCATCCCCGGCCGTTGCTCAAAGGATTATGGGAATATCGGATAAATCTGACTCGTAATAAACATACTAAAGAAATATCCCGACGGTCAAAGAATAGTTGGCGTGACTGACACTTAATCGTAATTGGCCCGTGTCACTTCATCACTCAGGGTTGGCGCAATCAGTGGCGCCCATGCGGCGTCCGTCCATGTACCTAAATGGGTGTGCATATCCAGATATTTTTTCGGTATGGGGTGCGTACCGACGACGACCTCGATCCCATACCGTTTTTCAAGGAAGGCTTTGAATGCATCGATATGGGGACAGGGGGGGTAGCCAACCACAAGGCCGGTAGCCAGATGGACAACCGTGGCGCCATTCTTCACCATCTCTTCGCCGGCATATTCGATGTTCCCCCCCGGACAGCCATCACAGGTCGTAAAACCGACCAACTCAACGTCGAGGCCCGCGTAGATGCTGAACGCACCTTCCTTGTTCCTCATCGCCCGCAAGCACTTCCCGCCCGCGCAGCGCCGGTAGCGATCGCAGATAATTATTCCAATCTTTTTCATTGATTTATCCATATTAAGTGTCGCAGATAGGTTTTTAGAAATTAAACACTTTCGCTTCGGCAGCCATATCTATCAAATGGGGTCCACCGTCAAGAATCATGTTCGAAAAGAAGTTATTCTCGTCAACCTGACGAGCCTTGGCACACGGAATTCAAACGCCTATTGTGACCTGGTTCTCAACCAGGTAAGGCAGATAGTCATTCGGACAATCTCCGGTCGGCGTGGTAATGTCCATATCTCTTCCGGAATCAGCCCAACGAACGCCATTGTCAATAAAAAATACATCGGTTTGGTGTCCTTTTGAATGCGCGATTTTGGCAAACTGAAAACACCGCGTTGCCGCCTCATTGTCATCTCGGCTCAGGACAAATAAGAAATTAGCCATGCGCTTCCTCCTTTTCAAACTAATTTGAATGCCATAACGTTCAGACACCCGGTTTAAATCCGGGCATCCGGAAGCAGGGGGCATCGAGGCGGTTGCACAAAAACGCCTCGGCGACCTGCTGAACATCGCCGGCGATGCCACAGATCAGCCGGATACCGGCAGCCTGAAGCATCCTGTCAAACACGTCGCTGACACCGCAGCAAATGACGGCATCGGGGTTCAGTTTCTTTACAATCTCGAAGCGCTCGGACGTGGAGTACATATCAAAAGCAACTTCCCGCCGGTCGACTTCGGCTTGCCCCTCGTAATCGATGATCAACAGACGGGTGCATGTATCCAGCACCGGTGAAACCCTATGATGGAATATGGGTATGGCGATTCTAATCATTTCCCATCACCCAAAGGAGTCTGTAGATATCGGTTGAACCTTGCCCCGGCCCCGGTCGTCACCTGTGATCAATGGCACCCGCAGGTTGAGGCCAGGTTGGATGCGAAGGCGGTCTCGGCCAGAGACCACCAGAGCGGGTTGACCGGTGCGCCTTCAACCGTTTGGAGGGGTGCCACCTTCGCCATGTGAGTGGTGGTGACCGCAGGGAAACGCTCGATCCAAGAGGATCTCCACTTGACCCGGTTCTTCTTCCGGCTCCATTGCATCCGGTTCATTTAAATCAACCCCCGTATCGGCACGCTTGGGGGATGCAAAAAAAACCGACGCGGTCAATCGATGGATATCCGGCGCATTCAGGCAGGCAAATGTATGGGCGCCGGTATGCACGTATTCGAACCCCGGTGAACGCGTGATGCGCACCCGGACCGGTTTGGCTTTGCTGTAGTAGGCTAAGCAAAAAGCGTACTATATCGGCGGAAAAAAGAAGATTAATTCCATCTACCCGGATTCATAAAAATTTAAAAATTTGCTTGATTTTGGCTGGGTTGACATTCTATACAAAGGGAACATTTTTAATCTTTAACCCACAGACTATGGGAACAAAATGAACCCAAAAAAACCGCGACCCGGCCAACACGTTGAAAGATCCTTTTCGACGCCGAAGATCGATGGTCAGGCTTTCGAGGGAAAGGTCTCGTCCGATGAATGCCTTGACGATCAATATCAGATCATCCTGGACAACATCACGGACGGTGTCTACGCGATTGATTTGAACTGGCGCGTCACCTACTTTAATCGCGCAGCGCAAAAAATTACCGGCATCCCGGTAAAGGAAGCCATCGGCCGGTCCTGTTTTGAAGTCTTCCGCAGCAACGTTTGCGAAAGTAATTGTGTTCTCCGCGAAACCCTGGATACCGGCGCCCCGGTCATCAACCGACCCATCTATATTGTTCGTGCCGACAAAAAACGGATCCCCATCAGTTCCACGACAACGCTATTGAAAGATGGCAAAAACAACGTCATCGGGGGTGTCGTGACCTTCAGGGATTTGAGTGATATCAGCGAACTGAGAAGGGCGTTGTTCAAGCAGCATTCATATGAAGATATCGTGAGCAAAAGCGCCGGCATGCACAAAATTTTTTCAATCCTGCCGCAAATCTCCCAAAGTCACAGCACGGTATTGATTCAGGGTGCCAGCGGCACGGGCAAGGAACTCGTCGCCCGTGCGATTCACAACAACAGCATGCACAAGAATGGGCCATTTTATGGCCGTCAACTGCGGGGCGCTGCCGGACACGCTGGTGGAATCCGAGCTTTTCGGTTATCGGGCGGGCGCGTTCACCGATGCGAAAACGAACAAGCCCGGAAGGTTCGAACAAGCCCGGGACGGCACCCTTCTGCTGGATGAGATCGGTGACATATCGTCCGCCATGCAGGTCCGTCTCCTCAGGGTGCTTGAAAATAAAACCTTTGAACCGTTAGGTTCCAACCAGCCGATAGGCACCAACGCCAGAATCATCGTCGCCACGCATCACAATCTCGAAGAACTGGTCAAAAGGGGAACGTTCAGGGAGGATTTATACTACCGCATCAATGTGGTGAAGCTATCCCTGCCGCCATTGTCGGACCGCAAGGAGGACATCCCCCTGCTGGCAGATCATTTCATCGAACACTTTAACCGTCTGACGGGAAAGAGCATTGCGGGGATATCCCAAAGAGCCATCGCCACACTGATGCTGCACGAATGGCCCGGCAACATCCGCGAGCTGGAAAATGCCATCGAGCATGCGTTTGTGATCTGCAGGGAAGATATCATCCGCGTTGCCTGCCTTCCGGACCACATTCTTCCGCCCACCGCACTAAACCCGATTTTACCGGGATTGACGCTGAAGGAAATAGAGCGACGGGCCATCCAGCAAGCACTCGCCAGAAACCGGGAGAAAAAGGTTGCCACGGCCAAAGAACTTGGAATAAACAAAAACACGCTTCGCCGCAAAATACTTCGGCTGGGCATCTAAACTGTCGATCGATCGAAGAAGCCTGCCGGCTGGTACTGCACAGCATGGCACCCGGCGCTTTTACTCCTTAGCCGCATCGCGCCAGATAAATCCCATTGGCGGTCACCGACCGCAGCAGGGGATTGTCAAATTGAACCGTGTGGCCCTCGGCGCTGGCAAAAACAGCCGAAAGCAGGTCAACAAACGCATCTTCCGGCGGATCGTTGGACCAGAGGGCGAAGATGCCATGGGGCTTTAAAAACGATTTCAGCCGGCGCATGCCCGCTTCTGAATACAGGTCCGCGTGACTGGGATGCAGCCAGAATCCAGGGGTGTGGTCGATATCCAGCAAAATGGCGTCAAATCGGGCGCCTTTCTCCTCCGGGTCAAAACCATCACCGCGGACCAAATCAAAAAAGTCGGCATGCTGGTACGCACAACGACCGTCAAGGGTCAGCGTTTTTCCGTTGGGCACCAGCTCCCGACGGTGCCAATCGATAACCGGTGCCAGGGCCTCGACGACGACCAGGCGCTTCACCTGCCTGAATGCCAAGGCAGCAGCCGCTGTGTAGCCCAATCCCAGGCCGCCGACCACGACATTCCACCCCGCCCCGCCCAACGCCCCCAGACCGATGTCGGCCAGAGCCACCTCGGAGTCATGGAACAGGCTCGACATGAGATATTCATCGCCGAGTTTGACCTCGTAAACCTCGCGGCCATCGAGGGACAATATGCGCCGGCGACGAAGAATCAGCTCGCCCATGTGGGTTTTCTGGCAATCGAGTTCTTCAAGATTTAACATCGAACAATCACGGGAAGCGGGCACCGTCCCTTTCGCCATAATTGGTGTCAACATCATATTGGGAGTCGAGGCGAGTATCGCGGACGATGATCTCCCGGGCCAAGGCATTGGCCTCCGATTCAAGCTGATCACAGGAGGATCGATCACCCATCTGTGAAAGCCGACGCTCTATGTTTCGGGCTGCATCGACGCCCAACGCCGCATGCCCCGCTTCGTGCGCGATAAGGGCAATCACGTATCGCTCCCACCGGCCTTTCGATCTGTTTTATTTAGAAAATTTTATGGATGCCGCCGCTACGACGCCCCACACCCAGTTGTACACCAAAACGAATGCCGGGGTCCACATGCCCAGTCGCAATCCGGCCAGTCCCTTGTTGGCCTCGTATGGGAAAATGAAAAACAGCTGAACCGCAGTCGGCAGAAGACTCAACAAAGTACCCTTGAGCAGAAACCGGGATTTCAAAAAGGGCAGCACGAACAGCAGCCCCCAGATTCCCCCCCAGACAATCCGCGGATAGAGCCAGCC
The DNA here is from genome assembly GCA_963716825.1 of uncultured delta proteobacterium. GTDB lineage: Bacteria > Desulfobacterota > Desulfobacteria > Desulfobacterales > Desulfosarcinaceae > Desulfosarcina. The sequence continues at coordinate 166,021 of CAVQUU010000015.1, read as the reverse complement.
GGGAGTCAGGGACGGTGCAATGGATACGCCGGCCCACCGGGCGATGCCCAAATCGCCGAACTGCCAGACCACGAGACTGTTGGCCAATGCGCCTAGACAACCGGCCGAAAAACAGATCATCATTTTTTTCATTCGAACCTCCGACGATTGCCGTTTCCGTTAACCAAAATCAATGCTGCCGTCCAAATCGGAAAAGAACACCAGGATTCCTGCACGACTGAGGATGATACGGTTGAAATACCTGTCAAGTTAATCATTTAAATCCCGATGTCATGGTCCTGCAGCGAGCAATGGCCTTATCGGGTGGCCAACCGGGAATGTGTCGGCAAAGGCAACGCGCCATTGGCTATTGCATGAAGATCCGTCTCGGGTTAAAATGCGATTGACAACCGATGAACATCCGCGAACCGGTTTGGTATGGAACCGTAAGATCAGGAGCCTTCTCCCGTGGCCCAGTGGAATATGCCTGTTGAACCCGATGAACTGCTTTACGCCCTTAAAGTGGGCAATGCGGCAGCGCTGAATCAAATGCCGCTGAAGCATACGCCGGGCCAGGGGCTTGAAATTGTGGACGAGGAGACCGGGCAGATACAGACCGTCCATTTTGCGGACCATGCCGTCAACCGGTTCGGCGTGGCCATCGCCCGGGAGTTCGACAACATGGGCTCTAAATTTTTCTCGCTGATGACCCGCATCGGCGCACTGATGCGCCTGCTCGAACACGATCGGGCAAAGCCCTACGTTGAACTGGAAGGGGAGTTTACCAAAATCCGCAACGCCATGATCGAGACCATGGCGTCGTTTCCCATCTCACCCGAGGGTTTTGTGGACGTGGACAAGTTTTTCAATCATCTGGAAAACGCCAGGAAAAACAGGCCGCGTCAGACAGACAATTAACGGCCGATCTCATAAACCGTCATCCGACAACCTTTGCACCAGCGCCCCGGTAGGGCAGGATTCGAGGCATGCCCGGCACGATAGGCAATCCGCCGCAGCATCCGGGTCTGCATCGAAGTAACCGACCACCGTATCGAAACCCCGGCCGGCAAAACTCAACCGGGTCTGCTGGTGCTGCTGCCGGCAGATCCGGACACAAATGCCGCACAACACGCACCGGTTGGGGTAGTAGTCCAACACCGGGTGGCGAGCGTCCACCTCCGGCTCCTTGAGTACCCGTTCGAAGGGTTTGCATCCCAACCCGATACCCAGAAACTTGGCAATAGTCTGCAGCTGGCAGGCGCGGTTGGCCGGGCAGGGTTTGCATTCCACCCGGTGAACCGAGAGCAGGAGTTTGAGTGCGGTCTTCTGAAGGCTGCGGACCAGCTCGGTGCCGGTGTGAACCGTCATGCCGTTTTCCACGGTCACCGCGCAGGCGGCCACTGGCTCACGAAAGCCGTCGATCTCGACGAAGCAGAGACGGCACGCAGCCGGGGCATCGGCCGGGGCGTCTGTTTCCAGCCAGCACAGGTGGGGAATATAAATTCCGGCCGACAGGCAGGTCGACAGCACGCTGCTGTCCGCCGGTGCCTGGATGGTCCGGTCGTCCGCGGTCAGGGTAATCATCATTTCGCCATCAGCTTTTCTTCTCCGCCGGCCGTTCGATAATGGGCGCCAGGGCCGCCGGTGAGATCTTCACCACCGCATCGTAGTCCGGCGGGCAGGCCACCATACACTCGCCGCATTTGACGCACAGTTGCTGGTCAATGCCTTTCTTGCGGTTGCTGGTGGTAAACACCGCATCCACCGGGCAGCACCCCACGCAGGCATCGCAGCCCCGGGCACATTTATCCAAATCGATATAAAAGGCGGTCAGCGTCCGGCAGGTGCGTCCCGGGCAGCGCCCCTCCTTGACATGCGCCTCGTATTCGTCCCTGAAATAGGCCAAGGAAGTGAGCACCGGGTTGGGGGCGGTCTTGCCCAGCCCGCACAAAGAACCCTGCTTCACCGCCCGGCTGAGGGTCTCCAGCTGCGCCAGGTCTCCCTCACGGCCCTCACCGCGGGTGAGCCGGCGCAGGATGTCCAGCAGGTGGCGGGTGCCGATGCGGCAGAAGGTGCATTTGCCGCAGGACTCCTTCTGGGTGAAATCCAGAAAATAGCGCGAGACGTCGACCATGCAGCAGTCTTCGTCCATCACCACCATGCCGCCGGAGCCCATCATGGCGCCGGCCCGGGTCAGGGCATCGAAATCCACCGGCGTATCGAGAAAGTCGGCGGACAGGCACCCCCCCGACGGCCCGCCGATCTGCACCGCCTTGAACTGTTTTTTATGGGGAATACCGCCACAGATGTCGAAGATCAGCTCGCGCAGGGTCACGCCCATGGGGATCTCCACCAGTCCGGGATGGGTCACGTTGCCGACCACGGAGAAAACCGCCGTGCCCGGACTGTCCGGTGTACCGATGCCCCGGAACCAGTCGGCCCCCTTTTCCAGGATTGGCGGGACCGTGGCCAGGGTCTTGACATTGTTGATCACCGTGGGCCGGCCGTCCAGCCCCCGCTCCACCGGATAAGGCGGGCGGTGCCTGGGCATACCCCGGTAGCCCTCCACCGACCGGATCAGGGCGGTCTCTTCACCGCAGACAAAAGCACCGGACCCCTGGAACAGGTCGATATCGAAATCCAGTCCGCTGCCCAGAATATCCGTGCCCAGAAAACCGATTTGCCTGGCCTGCTCGACGGCGGTGGTCAGAATCCGCACCGCCAGGGGATATTCGGCCCTCACGTAAAACAGGCCCCGGGCGGCGCCCACGGCCATGGCGGCGATGATCATGCCTTCGATGACCTGGTGGGGGTTGCTTTCCAGCAGGGTGCGGTCCATGTAGGCGCCGGGATCGCCCTCATCGGCGTTGCACACGATCAGCTTGTCGCTGCCCGATGCCGCCCGCGCCCGCCCGCCATTTTCTGGCCGTGGGAAATCCCGCACCGCCGCGTCCCCGCAGCCCGGCAGCATCGATTTCGGCAATGACCGCTTCAGGCGTCCGGCAAAGGGCGGTGGCCAATGCGCCGTAGCCCCCGTCGGCGATATACTCATGGATCTGTTCCGGATCGATTCGTCCGCAACGATCCATGATCACCCGCTTTTCCCGGTTGAAGCGGGCGAACTCCATCACCGAAGGGATCATCTCGTTTTCCACGGTGGCCCCCATGACGTGCTCGAACCGGGGGTCGCCCTCTTCCAGAAACAGCTTGACCAACATCTTGGCCTTGCCCGGGGTCACCTCCGGGTAGAGAATGGGCGGGAAACCGGAATCCGGATAATCGATGATCACCACCGGTTCGGCGTAGCAGTGGCCCACGCAGCCCACCGTGTGCACATGGGCGTCGATGCCCCGCTCGGCCAGGGCCGTTTCGAAGGCCGCCTGGGTTTCCAGGGCGCCGGAGGCAATGCCGCAGGTGGCCATGCCGATATGAATCTTGGGCAACGGACTCTGTTCGAACTGCTCCCGCCGTGCCCGGGCTTCGTCGGCAAGGGCCTGGTAGGCCGCTTGAATTCTCTCGATTGACGCTGTTGTCATTATTGATAAACCGTCATGATTGATGGACTCGGAAGAAGTCGTTTTGCCAACGGATTCGTAAAAACGCCGAGATCAAGGCTTGCGAATTCCGAGGAATGAGGCGTACTTGCGGTACGCCGCAGTGACGAGGGATGAAGCCTAACGCAGATATCGGCGTTTTTACGAATCCGTCATGATTTGGCCGCCTCCCTTTGCGCCTTTTCCTTTTCGAGACGGACTCGCAGGACCAGCCCCTCCACCTTGCTGGGAGCCATGTGCCCGTGAAGGGTCTCGCCCACCAGGGCCACCGGTGCCAGGGCACAGCAGCCCACACAGGCCACCCGTTCGATGCTGAATTCGCGATCCTCGGTGGTTTCGCCTTCCCGGATCTCCAGTTTGCGCTCGAAATTCTCCAGAATGATCTCGCCACCGCGCACATGGCAAGCCGTTCCCATGCAGACCTTTACCGGATTTCTTCCCGGCGGGTTGAACCGGAACTGGTTGTAGAAAGAGGCCACCCCGTAAACTTCGGATCGGGTGACGGCCAGATAGTCGGCCACCAGGGATAGGGCTTCGTCGGGCAGATAGCCCAAGGTCTTCTGGGCCATCTGAAGCAGTGGGATGAGCTGCCCCCTGCCCTGGGGAGAGGCATCGATCTGCTTTTGGAGGCTTTCCAGGTGTGTGCGGTCTTCAGCGCTGAGGGGAAGCTGCATGGTCACGTTTCGGCATTGGTGTTGTTGCTTGGTTATATTTTGTCCATGGCACCATAGGCAGCCTGGATGCGCTCACGCAGTAAAAAACAGAGACGTTCGAGCATGAAAAAACCGAAGGGGGTGTCCTCCTCCATGCATTTTCTCAGCTGGCGCCCCTTGAGGCGAATCACCGTTGAATCTTTCTGGCAGCTGGCCGAAGACATGAGCACGTGGGGCTCGCCCAACAGGGCGGACCAGCATCCCAGGGTCCGGCCCTTGCCCAGGGCGTCGATCACCACCGATCCCTTGTGGCTGCCGATATCCATGGCGCGCTCCAGGAACACATATCCGTCGACGATGATAAAGAGGTCTTCGCCGAAGTCTCCCTGCCGGAAAACATACGCCCCGGCTGTGTATTGGTCGAGACTGCAAAAATCCGAAATGGTGGCCAGGTGTGCCGGGGAGATGTTCTTCAGGAACCCGCACGATTGCAGCGTGGACTGGATCTCAGTGTTGGCCATGGTTTCCTCCATTAAACGTCACAATTCCCAAAACGGTCATTATGGACCACTGCCATCTGCTGGTAAGCCCGCATCAACCGCCTACCCAGGGCCCGGGACAAATGTTTGAAAAACAGGTAGCCGCTTTCCATGTCGCCGTCCAGCAGCTTGAGCAGGCGGTCCCGGTCCAGTTTCAGCACCACCACCGGTGTCGCACAGATGGCATCGCCGCCGTAATGGCTACGGTCGATGAGGCTGCTCCAGCCGAAGGCCTCTCCCACACGGCTTCCGGTGTATACCTGTTTTCCCGTTTCAGCCATGGTGATCTTCACTTCTCCCTGGGCAAGGATGAACAGATACCGGGCTGCATCGCCACTGCGAAACAGGATTTCTCCCTCGGCAAACGCCTCGCGTTCGGCGATGGCCATCACCCGATTGACCACATTCTGGTTCAACCCCCAAAACAGATCTGTCTGTCGGATATACATGGCGGCCTCATCTGGGCAAGCGACTCCAGCAGTATCTGGATGGAACGGTGAAAGTCAGCAAATGATGAATTCTAACTTCGTTTATAGTATGCGGAAAAACCGGGTGTCAAATCAAACTTCAAAAGCAGATTGAGGGATTGGGGATTCAGGAATTGGGGGATTCGGATGAAGCTTGCCCAGCGATATCCACAACGGCTGTAACACGAACCGTTTTGCCGTCCGAACGCATCGAGATCGCGCCGTGCGTGCCGGTGCACAGGATCCGGCTGCCCGCTGCGCGGTACCGACCCGTCACCTCGGCATGGGGGAATCCGAAGCGGTTGTCGGCACCGGCGCTGATCACCACCACCGCCGGCGCCACCGCGGCAATCAGTTCCGCGGAACTGGATGTCCGGGATCCGTGGTGAGGGGCGAAGAGAACCGTGCTGGCAAGCCCCCTGCCCGTCCGGTGCACCAGTTGGCTTTCCGCCCGGGCTTCGATGTCCCCGGTGAGCAGAAAGGCGGTCTCTCCCATTGTCGCCTTGACGACCAGTGAGCCGTTGTTGCGGTATTCCTGGTCGATGTCATCCGGCTGGCTTAAAAAATCCGCCGGCGGGTGGAGGACCGTTAGCATCACCGGTCCAACAATCGTTTTTCCGGTGCCGGCATCCACCGTTCGAACGACAATGTCTTGCTCACGGCATACCGCCATCAGTTCCCCATACCCTTTCGTGGTGTTGACATCCCCATTGCTCCACAGTTCCCGGACATTGAAATAACTGGCGATGTAAATCAGACCATTGAGATGATCGGCGTTGGGATGGGAGAGGACGAGGATGTCGACGGTGGCGATTTTCTTACGCCACAGCACCGGTGCGACGACCCGCTGACCCATATCGAACATACGGTTGTCGGAAAAACCGCCACCATCAAAAAGCACAACGCCGCCCCCGGGCAGTTCCATGAGCGTGCACCCCCCCTGCCCCACGTCAATGGCCGTGACCCTGAGGTCCCGATGCCAGAATCGTTGATAGGACCAGTATAATCCATCGCCGGCAGCCAGGAGAATCGTTGTCGCCAGCACCCAAGGGGCAACGGTTGTTTTACGCAGGTTCAGCAATGCCCAGCCGGTCAAATAATACAGAAAAACCTCCAGCGGGGATGGGGTCACGGTCTTGACTGCCGCAAAGGAAAGCCCCGAAAAGAAGTCCACCCCCATCAGCGCCAGGTGGAGGATCTTGATGCTCAGCCAGAACCCCAGGTCGGCGGCGGGTTCGAAAAGGAGCGAAACAAAGGCCGACACCAACCCTGCCGGCACCACCACGAAGCCCACCAGGGGAACGAGAAAGAGATTGGCTGCAATGCCCACCACCGAGGTCTGGTTGAAATGAAGCAGGACCACGGGAGCAGTGCCGGCGATGGCCAGGGCAGAAACCAGAACGAAGCCAGCCAGGCGCCTGCCGGCCCGTCTAAGCGGTGGATGAGCCGGCTCACTGGCGACCCCGATCTTTTCCAGGCCATACACGATGGCCAGCACGGCGGCAAAGGAGAGTTGAAAGGAGATGGAAAACAGGGCCGGCGGGAAAAAAGCCAGAATCACCAAAGCCGCCACGGCAAGGGTATTCAGGACGTCTTGCGACCGCCCCAGGATCAGGGCGGCCAGAAACAGCGCCACCATGAACTCGGCCCGCTGGGTGGAAGGGGACATGCCGGCCAGCAGACCGTAGGCCAGGACTGGCACCAATGTCGCAGCCGCCGCCCACTGCCGGCCCCACCCCCGCCAGAGCAGGAACGGGAAAAAAGAGAAGACCCAGCGAAAAACGCCGAAGGCCAGAGTGGCCACGATGCCCACATGAAGCCCGGAGATGGCCAGCAGGTGTCCCGCACCGGCCCGGTTGAACCGTTCACGAAGCCCATCGTCGATGCCCGACCGGTCGCCGAATACAAGGGCTTTGAGCACGGCCTTTTCGTCCGCGGCGGTTTGGCTGCCGGCGGCATCGATCAGCTGGGCCAGCCGACGACGGGCCGCATGGATCATCTGATTTACCGGAGACCGGGTGCAGCTTCCACTTCGCTGGATTTTCTCCGCCTTTACCCAGGCGCTGCCATGAATGCCTTCAAACGCCATGTACCGGCGATAGTCGAAGCCGCCTGGGTTTTGAAAATTGCGAAACGGCCGAATGCTGGCCGGAAAAGTCACCCGGTCACCCGGATCCAGGTTCGCCTCCCCCATGACCGTCAAACGGATGCGCCCCCGGACCTGCTGTGATCCCACTTCACGGGAAAGGGTGTTTACGTCCAGGAGAAGACGGCTTCGGCCGAAGCGGACGATGGGCGAATCGGCCACGGTTCCATGGATTCGCCAATATCCGGTGTCAAGAAAATGAGCGACGTGGTTGGGTCCGTGCGCGGGCGATACCCACGGCACCATGGCCAGGTATCCCGCGGCCATTGTGGCCAGCAGCGGAGACCATCGTGCCGGTCGGTCCCGTCTCAGACAAATGGTCAGCCGCACGACTGCCGCAAGCAGGATGAACAGCGCCGGAATGACGAAACCAGGCAGACCCTGGGTTAGAAGGATGCCGGCCATCAGGGACAGGGCGATGGGTATGGCCGGGCGGTAATAGGATGCCTCAGGAATGCCAGTGAGTGGGGTCACGGGTTGGTTATGCCCCGGAGAGGGTGACTTCGATGGTTCGGCGGCGGGATCGGTTGTCGTGGTTGATGGCCACCACCTGCTGCCAGGCTCCCAGACGGAGTTCCCCACTGCGGATGGGAAGGGCGATGGACGGGCCCAAAAGGGCCGCCTGCACGTGGCTGTGGCCGTTTCCGTCGTGCCAGGCCAGTTCATGGGCGTAGGTCAAGTCCTCCGGTGCCAGCCGGTTTATGGCGTCTTTGAGATCCTGAACCACACCCGGTTCATATTCTATTGTGGTCAACGATCCTGTGGATCCAACGATGCATACAGTGGCTTGGCCGTTTTCAATTCCGGAGCTGCCAATTATACGGTTTAGATCGTCGGTGATGTCCTGAATGTCGGGGCCTGAGTTCAGATCAACCTCGATGGCGGCAAAATGAAATATGATTGAGGCCATGGTTTCTCCTGGTGACGATGGTGGCATGGCGGAAGCCAGCTTCGTTTTCTGAATATTTACTGAGTATAGGCCAACCCATTTTTCGATTCAAGGTAAGATCGAAAGGCGCTGCACCAGAAAATTAGAAACAATTTCTTGATTTGACATACAAGAAGGATTGCCCTTGACCTCTACAGCGAATCCACCCTATTCCTAAATATACGCATTCATTCATGTTCCCCTTCCTTTACAGCGCGAATCGCTATTTTCGAGAATACCTAAATGATAGGTTACCACCATGTCTATAAAACCGACCTATGCAGAGCTGGAAAAACGCATAAAACGATTAGAACAAACTGAAATGGCCTTGATTGCGTCCGAGCAGAAATGGCGGAATATCCTTGTCAATATACCGCAAATCGGAATTGCATTAGACCCCCAGGCAAGGATTGTATTTGCCAATGCCCACTTTTTGAAACTTACAGGCTGGAAAGCACACGATATCATCGGCCAGGATTGGTTCGACTTGTTTATCCCTGAAAATGTCAGAGAGGAAATTCGCAAGGTTTTTATCACCGTAATGAGCCAGCAGGATACCCTTGGATTCTCCACCTACGAAAATCAGATCGTGACAAAGAGCGGCGATTTGCAGGATGTGGCTTGGTCCAATGTACTCACCAAAGATGCACAGGGAAACATACTGGACGTAACCTGACTCGGGATTGAACTTACCGAGCGAAATTAGAAACATCGTTGAAGCGGCAAAGGATGGTAACAAACGATAATTACTTGGTGTGGAATAGTCTCGATTTAATCTACCATCACAAATAAATGTCCACGCCTGAAAATGGATAATGCTGCCGAAATTCGGTCATGTAATCTTTGTAAAGGCGCCTGTGCAACCGGGGGACGTTTCTGTTCGTGGGAGGGGTGAAATAAAAAAGGGCAGGACCTGTGGTGGGGTCCTGCCCAAAAAATGGGGGATAGAGATTCAGTGCAGCGCTGATCAAAACCAGTTCATTGCAGTTGGAGTATCCCTAAAAGTTAATATCTGTAAGCCTAATGAAAAATCAAATAGATAATTTTTATACCCATTATAGATGGACGCATGGCCCTTTGCTATGTATTCCTTCCATTTTTTTGACAACGTAACTGTAACGTAGCCTGTGCCTTCTGGCCTGCAGACCATAAAAAGGCCAGAAGGCGATACCATGGTGTGGCATCTGCTACTTGTATTACTCCTCGTTTCTCTCTCTTTTCTCAATATTTGTGTAAAAAAGGTTATATTTTATTGCTCAATGCTCCCGATAACGTTAATTTTCTACTTAATACACGCCTATCAATTTAATTCAGATACAATAACCTACCATAATTATTTACTATAAATATGATGGCACACGTATTGCTGCTTATCAGAATAAACCAATTCTTACATGGAAGAGTCATCAAACAAAGCGATATTTGCTGACCATGAAACCGAAGAAATAATCTCAGTACCAAGGGGGTAAAATGAAAAAGATTAAGTTTATTTCAGCGTGTATTGTGGGCGGTATTGGAATTTTAATTATCCTTGTTCTGAATAGATTTGATTGGGGACGTAAACTCAACGGATGGGCTCTTAAAATTTAAATTGCACCAGCAGCAACATACTATGGCTGTTTGTCCATAGGCGTAAGTATCTCGCATGCGAGTCGATGTGATGATTAACCGCTAATAGTAGATATTAATAGGGATAGATCAGGTCAATCCGCCTTTTCGTATCCAAGGGATGTGAAAAAGATGGCCCGATCAAAATAGAGTACGACCCGATTGTTAAGTTCCAATGCCTGATGGTGGTCCAGGACCGTGTCCAGCAAACCTTCCGAGAGTACCTTTAGCCACACATGGCGTCTGGTGATGATTAGTGCTTGGATAACTTCCGATAGTGCAAATCCTTCTTTGCGTCGCTGCTTGCCCAGCGTTGTGTAGTATTTTTCAATATCTTCTTTGGATGTTTCCCTTGATATCCATTTGCCAAGTTGGCTGTAAACGCGAAACGCTCGTTGATAGAGCTTATTCTGATCATAGGTATGATAAGTCGGCGTTGTAGAATGGTTCTGTACATTGTTTAACCAGTTTTTTGTCAGTTGGTGAGCATCGCGTTCAATTAGCTTGATCAGTTTGTCAGAGATAAATTCCATATTTCCGCTCCTTACGATATAGCCACACCCTATCGCACTCATAATATATTTCTTCTCTAAAGAAAAGATTCTGAATTCCACCAAAATCCATCATAAATCTGACCTTTTAACTTAGATAATACAATTATCCTGCTCACAAGTTACTCTGAAAATTTATGGGAACTCCCTCATAAGGGGGTCTTGCTTGTTAATCGCTGGGCCTGAACTTCCTTCATCGTTTTCAAGACTTCAATGCTGCTTTTTAATCCTTTAACATACCTGGCCATATTTATTGCCCCTCCGGCTATTTGGGCCAGCGCCTCAACAAAATTCACATCATCCAGCCTGAACTCCCAGGGTTCAGAGGTATAAACGCGCACAGCCCCCAATAAATTGCCCCCGACAACAATGGGCACCGAGAGTATGGAGGAGATTCCTTCTTTCTGCGCTTCTTCAGGATACTGGATCCTAGGATCATCCATAACATCATATATCGCCACTGGTCCATCCTCCAACGATTGGGCAATGGAGCGCAATGCACTAACAGGGCCTTTACTTATATACTCATCACTCAACCCGAATGAAGTGGCCAACTCCAGTTCTTTTGTTTGCCGATTGAACAGAAACAGAGAACAACCCTTGACATTCAACGCTGTCTTAATACTTTCTACCGTCATTAAAGCAACTTCTTCCGGGTCTTTGGAGTGAGAGATTGCCTTTGCGACCTTAAGCATTGTCTCATAATTGATGATTTGTTTTTCCATGATGATTCTCCTTTGTTTATTTGAGATTGATTTAAAGATTAAGTTAATTTGGTATTTCCTATTTTACCTGATGGCATCGCAACAATATTAAAGTCATGAAAAGAACTTCAATCTCTCTGAATTTATCGTTTGTCCTTTTCATCTGTATTTTCAAAAGCAGTTTCACCTTGGCAATAAGCTTCTCATAAAAAAGGTTTGTTAATGGCCTCGACACCGAACATCATAAGGCGTCAGATTGGAAGCATCGTTCTTCAGAATCATACACGAGGTGACTGTAAGGTTTGGCATCGGTGCTAATGATAGCGGCGAGCTAATGTTTAAAACCTTTTTTTTGCCATAGTGGCATCCTTTTTAAAGGTTTTAAACTACAGAACTCAGTATATTTATTTTTCGCTGGACCGCAGATTTCGATAGGAAACAAGATTGAACCCTCCCCGCGGCAAGCCGCGGGGAATCTTCACCGTAAGGATGAATGTCTATTTTCAGTTCGCTCGCTAACCCCGCCGCAAGCGGCGAGGAATGCGCTCGCAATCGCGGTTCAATTCTGCCAATAGAAAACCGCTTCAGGTCAGATCGTATTGGAGAATCAGGATAGCTATAAATGTATATATACCCAGTTAGATGGGATTTGGTCAACCAAAATCATAATTGAACCAGAACCAAATTAGTGGCATCCCAGCATCTTGTATCCAACCAATTTATCATCGGAATGAATATTCGTGGCATAATATTTTCCATATCTTTGGGAATAAGTCCTTATTTCGTTAAGGCGTTCGATTACTTGTACCGAGGGGCTGGTGGCCCTGATCCAACAATTTCCGGAGGACCACACCCCAAAGGTCTCTCCTTAGGGAGCTAATCATTATGCAAAAGCTGGTCACCGCATCTGACTCGGTAGATGCTCTCCGCAAGGGTATCAGTATTTTTGGTGGTCACGGTGTAATCGAAGACTTTTGTTCCCTTCCTCGAATTTTCCGAGACGTAGCGGCCAATGAGTTGTGGGAAGGACCTCGCAACGTACTTTTGATGCAGATATTCCGTGATTAACAACGCAGCCAGCATTCTGCCGGACCACAAGATGTAGGACACCCTCAATTAGGCCTGTGGTGATAAAAAGAGCAGCAAACATATAAATGCCACATCATTGAACCCACCCCCAAGAAGAAAATTGCACAACACAGATTTTATATCTGAAGAATTAATGTGTTGGGCGGATACTAATCTCCTGTATAAGGAGTTCCATTTCTTTTTTGCCAATACGACGTGCTGGAACGCCTCCCCAAGTTTCACCGTTACCAACTCTGCTTCCGGGCATGAGCACCGAATGGGCTAAAATGGTAGCGTCTGCACTATATTGTCGTTCCAGACGATCAAAGTTAATTCACGATTTATCGGCATAAATAACGATATTTCACAAAATTGCTTATTTTACGCTATTATCCGGAGATTTCTGAATTAGTAGAAGCTCGCTATTCAAAATTCCACTGTGATAATAGATGGTTAAAAAATCATAGCGCATTGGCACACCTTCTGCTCAATAAGTTGGCAAAGGCCAATCCGTTTAACCGCTTAGCGCCTGAGACCAAATGAGAGAGGAGGGTCTATGTATCCCAAAACACTCTATGGTTGGTATAATACGCTTGTACGAGGTTATATTTACAATGAAAAAACCGCACACATACTCGACCATACATTTAAGCCTAGCCCCCGGTTATTATCTACTATGGTAAATGGGAATAGGAGGATAAAATCACCTGATGGTAAAAGCACAAAGCGATTAGTTCCTACGCAAAAGCAATGTTGAAGTCCAATTCATTTATCGGTCAATAACTACAGACCGAAGATGAGAGGAGGCAACAATGAAAAGAAAAACCTTAAACTCAAAAGCACTGACCGCCCTTGCAATCACGGCATTTGTGATTATCACGGTCCCAACTTATGCGGCAGATTCTTTCCTGCTTGACGTTTGGGAAGGATTGGAGATCTGGGAACAAAACAACGGTGAAGTATATGTGACGGTAACTGAAGCATATAGTGAGCCGATGTCAATGAACTTGGAAAAAGTTGAAAAGCTCTCTTTCTCCTCACGCCAGTGATGGCATTTATCCAGAGGTCACAATGGATATGGGCCTTCGCAATCACTTGAGTAATTTTTATTGCTTACAGCTTCCTGGTCTTTCATGATTTGTCAATTTTTAGAAATCCTAAAAAATGTATGGCAGAAAAACCGGAATAGTCGGATTAAGCAGCCTCGTTAAGAGGCTTTTTTTATGAACAAAAAAATAGGACGTAGCCGTTCCATATGGCCTAAAAATCAGGACAAACAATTGGTCGCATCTATTCATTCTCTGACAATACTTTTCTTCAGTGACGATATACAAATAAATTGATTATATATTGACACATCACTGAAATCTCATTAGCATTCAACAATGATGAAATTACGCATTCGCCATTGATTTGATTTTATCTAAGATGATTAAATGTGGCTCGCAGTATGAATGAATTTGACGGTAATTTTTACAGGGTCCTTTTTGAAGATCTCGACCCAGGGAAAATGAGGAAGAGATTCCTGGAATTACTATTGCACATACAAAATGTTGAGCGTGGTTCAATATGGATCAGGCAAAAAGACAGGTATATATGCGTCGAGTCTTTAGGCGGGCCATCGAAAGTCGATATCATTAAAGGAGCCTCTATAAGCGCAAAAGAAAAAAGTATCGTCGGCTGGGTAATGGAGCATGGTGAAATGACAGTCTCCGAAGCAGCAAAGGACCCACGTCATTTTGCAGGCTTTGAAAAGGATATGCAGCTAAAGAGCGCCCTGATTCTCGCCTTCCCGCTGATATTGAAGAATGGGCAGGTATACGGCGTCGTCCAGATCGTTGATACCAGCACTGGCGGCAGTCGTCTGAATCTTGATAAACAATATCTTCAGCTCCTGAAGAGCATCGTCGATATGGGCGCAATCGCCTTAAACAACGCCTTGCAGCATACAGCGCAGATCGAGAAAAATACCGAACTCGAACAAACCCTGGATGAAATCCGCAACAAGGTTCAAATTATTGGTCAAAGCCCCTCATTTCTGGAGGCAATGAAAAGGGTTCGCGATTACGCACGGACAGACTTTTCCGTATTAATAACCGGCGAAAGCGGGACCGGCAAAGATCTCGTGGCCACGGTGTTGCATAACCTCAGCTCGCGCAAAGACAAACCCTTTGTGGTTCAAAATTGCAGTGCCATCCCGGAAACGCTATTGGAAAGTGAATTGTTTGGCTACAAAAAGGGTGCCTTTACCGGAGCAACGGAAGACAAGACCGGCCTTCTAATGGCAGCCAACGGCGGCACTGTGTTTCTGGATGAAATCGGCGACATGTCGTTACCACTGCAGGCACGCATACTCAGAGTCATCCAAAATAATGAGATTAAACCTCTGGGTGAATCTAAAATCCGCAAAATCAACGTGCGGATCATTTCAGCCACGAATAAAGACCTGGTACAGGCGGTTAAAGAAAAGACATTCAGGGAAGACCTGTATTACCGTCTCAATGTCCTTCCGCTTCACTTGCCGCCTTTGCGGAAAAGGAAAAATGATATTCCCCTTCTATTCAACTATTTTATCAAGAAGGAGTCTGTCGAATTAGGAATTCCACAGAAACGGATCTCAAGCGAGGCTTTAGCGTATCTGATAAAATATCAATGGGAAGGCAATATCCGTGAGCTTGAAAACTTTGTCAAATACATCCTCAGCACAGTGGAGGACGTCATTGTAAATGTAAGCGACATCCCGGATCATTTTAAGCAACAAGAATTCAAAAAAGAATCCTCAACCGAAGGTGTCCCTGTTCTTGAAAAGACAAGGATTTCGGGAACTGAGTCTTTACCAGGAAGCGCCGAGATTCCACTTGCTGATTATACATGGGAGAAGCTTGAAAAAGAATATGTCAGGGCGCTGCTGGCTAAAAACAACTGGGTTGTAACTCGGGCGGCCAGTGATGCGGGGATAAAAAGATCCACTTTCGATTCCAGAATGAAAAAATTGGGGATAAAAAAATGATACTGTTCATACCGGCTTAAGCGCAATCGCAACTGAGATTAGCACCACGATTAAAAGGGCTGGACACAATATCTTGTATACGGTCTTGTTTTCTCGAAGTGCAGATTAGGTCTATTCATCTGCATTGAGACCATGCCGAATCCAAGTGAAGATTCTCCAACACAGTCAAACTTTGAATGACTTCAAAGAAGTAGTGGTATCATATTTTTAACCTCCGAGCGGTGCGGTTCAAATCATTATTGATAGCCCTGATGTCTGAAGCCCGAGGTTTGAAATCGGGCAACCGATCGCGGCTGACAGGCGCACCACCAAATTCTCAATCCTTTAGTCCCTCAATTGCGGAACTTGTCCCTCAGCCCTCTCAACTCTGGCCTCGGTCTTCTATCTCATTTCAACCCAATCTTCCAATTCCACAGCCCGGGACGATTTTTAAGGGTCACCGCAGGCGGCACCGGCTCGTCCAGATGGGCGAACATCTGGATGCCGGCCTGCTGGAGGATCGTTCGCTTTTCGGTGATGTCCAACCGCCAGTTGGGGAAGATCCAGTAGTCCGGACCGTGCTGGTCAGCCCAAGACTGCTCGCCCCGGGGGCTGTCGAAGGGCACGCGCAACTGCATGTCGTCGGCCAGAGTTCGGGAGATGCACAGGGGCCAGTGGCCGGAGATTACGATTCCCAGGGGCAGCGGGCTCTGGCGGCAAAGGGTGAGAATATCAGATTCTCCCAGTTCCGGGCTTACAAATACCCCGGCAAAGCCCAGGGTCTTTAGCATCTCCAGACACAGGGCATTGGCCGCATTGCAAAAGGGACCGGCCCACAGGTTCAAATCCTCGGGGCGATTGAACAGGGCCATTTGCCAGGGCATATTAAGCACGAACTGGCGCGCCCCGTTTTCAAGGCATTGCCTCAACTGGCCGGCCACGCGTTCTTCATCGTCCGGCCAGACGACCGGCGGCAGCCATATCCACAAATCGGTGGCAGCTGATTTACCGATATTCGCCGCGGCTGTTTCCGACAACCACATGCCCACAGGGTTACGGTTTGACGCCCGTTGCGGCAGCCGACTGACGCGTATCTCCGCGGGACGGCGGGAATTCACTTCCGTCCGGGGCAGTTTCGCCGTGAATCGACAGGAGATGATCGGCGTCGGCGGTGCGGCGGTGGCCTCCACATCGGCCATCATGGTTTCCAGGGCCTTTTCCCGGCGGTCGGTGAGAAATACCGGCGCACCGGACGAGGGTGCTTTCTTTCCTCCCAGGTTCAGCGGGTAGCGCCCCTTTTTGGGAACAAAGCGGGTCACCCGACAGATGGTGTGGCCGCTCTCGTCCTCGTAGCCCACTCGCAATACATCTCCAGGCAGCAAGGCCTGCCGGACCACCACCCAGGGGTTTTTGGGCGGCCCCTGCACCTTTCCCATGAACAGGCCCGAGGCCGTCTGCCGCCGGGTGTCAATGGGTTTTTGCGGCCGCTGGGGCAAAAACTGGTAGTGGGTGGCCTCCCGCCCCAGGCTCTGGGCCAGCAGGTCTATCGCATCGCGTTTGATGCGGGCGTCGCCGCCCTGATCCCTCAGCATCCGGTAGGCGGTCACGGTGTAGTAAACATAGTGGGGGCCCTTTTTGCGGCCCTCGATCTTCCAGGCCAATACTTTTTTGACCTGTCCGAGGATCTTGACCAGCACATCCACGGAGAAGTCCTGGCAGGAAAAAGCCCGCGCGCGCTTCCCGTCCTGGCGATAGTGGCGGCGGCAGGGCTGAACGCATCGTCCCCGCAGACCGCTCTTGCCCCCCATGTAACTGCTCCAGTAGCAACGGCCGGATACGCCATAGCAAAGGGCTCCGTGAATGAAGGCCTCCAGTCCCAGAGTTTTGGGGCAGGCATCGGCCATGGCCCTGATCTCATCGATGGAAAGTTCCCGGGGAACCACCGCCCGATCGACGGCAAGCTTACGGGCAACAAACCCCAGGGCCTTGGGAAACGTGACGTTGGCCAGGGTGGACAAATGAATCTCGCCGTCGAATCCCGCCTGGCGGGCCAGGGCCAGGACACCCAGGTCCTGGACGATCAAAGCATCAGGGTGCACATGGCGCTGCAGGTCGTCAATCAGCTGGCCGGTCCGATCCAGTTCGTCGGGTTTGAGCAGGGCATTGATGGTGACGTATACCTTCACCCCCCGATCGTGGGCCAACCCGACCAGCTGGGCCAGTTCCGCGAGTGAAAAATTCTTGGCCGCCATGCGCGCCGACATGGACTTTAACCCGCAATAGATAGCGTCGGCACCGGCAGCCAGGGCCGCCAAAAACGAAGCACGGTTTCCCGCGGGGGCGAGAATGGCCGGTTGGTGTTCAAGGTTCATGCTCTATGGTAAACTTTCGCTTCATCGCCGCTACCGTGTCCATGGTCAGGCTGAGAATGGCCGGGATGAGAAAGATGGTGAATATGGTGGAAATCAGCAGGCCGCCGACGACCACGCCGCCCAGCCCCCGGTAGAACTCGGAGCCGGCACCGGGAAAAAGCACCAGGGGCAGCATGCCGAACACCGTGGTGATACTGCTCATGTAGATGGGCCGGATGCGCGAACGCACCGATTCGATGATGGCCCGGCGCGCCTCCATGGCCTGTTCCCGGATATTGTTGAGGCTCTGGTGGACGATCAGGATGGCGTTGTTGACCACGATGCCGACCAGGATGACAAACCCCAGCATGGTGAGAATATCCAGCGGCTGGGGCGCCACGAACCGGTTCACCAGGAAAATCCCCAGGAACCCGCCGGCAGCGGCCAGGGGAACGCTGAACAGGATAATCAGGGGATAAAGAAAGTTCTCGAACAGCGCACTCATCAGCAGGTAGCAGATGGCCACCGCCAGGACCAGGTTCCAAACGAGGGCATCACGGGTGCGGGTGAGC
The DNA here is from genome assembly GCA_963716825.1 of uncultured delta proteobacterium. Classification (GTDB taxonomy): domain Bacteria; phylum Desulfobacterota; class Desulfobacteria; order Desulfobacterales; family Desulfosarcinaceae; genus Desulfosarcina. The sequence goes on along the minus strand of CAVQUU010000015.1, from coordinate 147,912 downwards.
TGGTCCGCGGTACCGCCCAGATCGATGCGGTAGAGGCTGCCCAATTGCGCCTGGGCCTTGACGGGTTCGATCACCTGCCGGGCAATGGTCTCCATGGCCGCCTCCAGGGAGATGTCGGCCGGGGGGTTCACCTGGATGGTAATGGCCCGCTGGGTGTCGATGTGGTTGATCTGCGTGGGGCCCTCGGTCAGCTGGATGTCGGCCACCGAACCCAGCAGCACCTTGCCGCCCAATGGCGAGGCCACGGGAAAGGCTTCCAGGTCCTGGATCCGCTTCAGCCGGTCCTCACGGCTCTTGACCACCAGGTCGATCTCGTCACCGTAAAGGCGGTAGGCGCCGGCCTTGGCACCCCCCACATGGGCATCCACGGTGGTACCCAGGTCGGTCGTACTAATACCCAGTCGGGTGAGCCGGTCCCGGTTGGGCGTGATCCGCAGCTCCGGGTTTCCCAGGTCCAGACCCGGGATGGGACGGATCTGCGCGCCGGGTATGGCAGCTGCCGTCATGCCGTAGATCTGCCGGCCCAGGGCAATCAGTCGCGGCAGGTCCGGGCCCTTGAGGTCGATGTCGATGGAGCGGCCGCTTCCCAGTCCACGCGTAAACAGTCCGGCCTGGTAGACGATGGGAATCATGCCGGGGACTTTACCTAAGGCTCGGTAGACGTAAGGGATCAGTTCGGCCGTGCGCGCGGCGTCCCGGGAGATCACGCCCATGAAGATCTGTTGGCGAAAGGCCACGTAAAAAAAATTCTTCACGGTGGGCAGATTCAGCTTCTCGGCCGCTTCACTGGTACCGTCCCGGTTGACCAGGGGCAGGATGTCCGCTTCCACGGCCCGGGCGATGGTGGCGAATTCATCGGTATTGTATCCCGGCGGCGGAATCAGGATGCCGAAAAGCAGCTCCCGGTTACCTGTGGGCAGGTATTCGGTCTTGGGAATAAGCGTGACGATCAGCACCACGGCCAGGGCCACCAGAACGACGACAACCGCAACACGCGACCACACCCGGCCGCACATCCAGTCGACAAATCCGACCATGGCGGAGACGAACCCACCGGCCGCTCGGGTAGCCGAGAACATCCGCTTGCGCGTTTCCAGCGTTTTTTTCTCCACACGGCCAAGGATCAGTGCGCAAAGGGTGGGAATGCCGGTAATCGAAATCAGCAGGCTCAGGGCCACGGCGCTGGAAATGGCGATGGCGATGTCGCGAAACAGCTGGCCGGCCTCCTCTTCAACAAACACGATGGGCAGGAACACCGCGATGGTGGTCAGGGTGCTGGCCAGTACCGCCCCCCACACCTCGGTGGTGCCATCATAGGCGGCCTGGATGCGCCCTTTGCCCATCTCCCGGTGGCGGAAGATATTCTCGAAGACCACGATGGAGTTGTCCACCACCATGCCCACGGCAAAACTCAGTCCGGCCAGGCTGACCACGTTGATATTGCGGCCGGCCAGGGTCATGAAGAGGAAGGTGCCCACCACGCTGACGGGAATGGCGGCGGAGACCACCACCGTCCCGGCGATATTGCGCAGAAACAAAAGCAGTACGGTAACCGCCAGGATCGATCCGACCATCAGGTTCTTCTTGACCAGGTTGATGGCGTCGTAGATGTAGGTGGTCTCGTCGTAAACCTGTTCGATGGACAGGTGACGGTCTTTAAGGACGCCACCATTGAGTTCGGCCAGGGCGGTCTTCAATCGGTCCATGACCAGCAGCACGTTGGTGCCCGGCTCCCGCACGGCGCTCATGACAATGGTGGTCACGCCGTCATGGCGAACGACCACGGCCGGCGTTTCATGGCCCAGGCGCACCACAGCCACGTCTTTGACCGCCACGGGGATGCCCTCAACCCGCCGGATGATCACGTTGGCCACGTCTTCGGGGCTCTGATACTCACCCACGGTACGGGCGATATACCGGCGTTTGCCCTCGTCAAAGTCGCCGGCGCTGATGGTCTTGTTCTCTACCTTTAGTGCGCGGATCAGGTCCGGCACCGTGATCCTTCTGGACGCCATGGCTTCCACGTCCACCACCACCTGCATCTCACGCTTTTTGCCGCCGTGGATGTTGACCGAAGAGATGCCGGGAAGCCGTTCCAGCCAGGGCTGGACATCCTCGTCGAGAAAATCGTATTCCTCTTCCAGGTTACCCCGGTAGCCGTCTTCGGCCATGAGCACCATCCAGGCGATGGCCTTTTCGAAGCGGCCGCCGGACTTGATGATGGGCCGGTCCACATTGTCCGGGTAACTTTTGACCTGCTCCATCTTGTTGGAAACCCGAAGCAGGGCTTCGTCGATATCCGTGCCGATCTCGAATTCCAGGCTGATATAGCTCAGGCCGTCCTGGCTCTCGCTCTTGATCTCGGTCAGGCCGTTTAAGCTTTTCAACTCCTTTTCCTGGACTTCGGTGACCTCGCGCTCCACCTCTTCCGGGCTGGCCCCGGTCCAGGTGGTCTGGATGGACACTTCCGGCAGATCCACGTTGGGCGTAAGCTGAATGGGAATTCGCAGCAGCGACAGGAAACCGAAGAGCAGCAACAGGATTGCGCCCACCGAAACCGTTACCGGCTTTTTAATGGATAGATCGACTAGCTTCATGGTCGGATGTCCGAAATCAGATGTCAGAGGTCAGATGACCGAAATCCGAGGTCGGAAGTCGGAAATCAGTCCTCAGTCTTCAGTCTTTTGACCTCTGTCCTCTGCAAAAACCACGTCCTGGCCGGGCATGAGCCGCTCGTTGCCTCGAACCACCAGCAGGTCCCCGGCCGTCAGCTCACCGGTAACGGCAGCCAAACCGTCATGGTAACCTTGTACGGTCACCGATACCGGAAACGCCTTGCCATCTTTCACCCGGTAGACCATGGATCGATCCCCGGCCGTCACGACCGCATCCTTGGGGACCATCAGGGCGCTGAAACGGTCGGACAGGTCGAAGGTAACCACCGCCTCCATACCGGCTTTGATGGCAAATCCGGGGTTGTCCAAAAGTACCCGTACCGGAAAGGTCCGGGTCATGGCGTCCCCTTTGGGTAAAATGGCATCGATCTTTCCTTCCCGCCCATCCTCGGCCAGGCTGGTCACCGTCACCCGCACCCGCCCATCCGGCGGCAATTGCACCGCATAGCGTTCGGGGACATCGACGGCCACGCGGACCTGGGAGATGTCCACCAGCGTAACCACCGGTCCACCCGGCTGGATCCACTGGCCGATCTGGGTATGCTCGGCAGCCACAAATCCGTCAAATGGTGCGACGACCGTTTTCTGCTCGATGCGATAGGCCAGGGTCTCGATCTGGGATTCAGCCACCAGCAGCGCCTGGGACAGGGCACGGTGGGAATACAGGGCGTCATCGTAAGTTCGCTGGGAAATGCTGTTGTTCTCCCGCAGGCGCCCCACCCGCTCCAGTTCCTTCTGCGCATTTTCCAGGTTGGCCTTGATCCGCTCCCGCTCTGCCACCCGACCCTTGAGTTCCAACACCTGCTCCCGTGTTTTCAAACGCACCAGCAGGTCGCCCGTTTTGACCCGCCGACCCTCTTTGGCCGGGAACGCCGCCACCACACCGCCCGCCTCGGCCGCCACCACGCTGGTCGCCACAGCCTCCACACTGCCCACCAGGGTCACCTGCCGGGATACACGTTTCTCCACCACCGGCAGCACGGTCACCGGCGATGGAGGCCTTTTGGTTGCCGTCCCTGGTTTGTCCTGGGCGAGTCCCGCCACCGGCAGGGCAATCATGGCGGCCAGCAGAAAAATAAACCGTCGCAGGGTCGTCGTTGGGATCATTTATCCGTCCTCTCCGTGGATTGGAGAAATTGCTTCAGATCGAATGAATCAGGTTACCGGCGAGTGGCTCCGCCAAAATGTCCATCAAGATCTATCTTCAATATCGACGACGGTCAAGAGCATAGAACGGAAATCGGACGCAGATACCCGGGAATCTGAGGATTGGGCAACCACGGCAGCGACAGAGATCGCAATGGTTTCAATGATTGACTGCCACGGCCGCCCCTTGCTGATCCGGCAACCTGTATTATATTAGAGGCCATGTTCGACAATCGATAAAGCGCCTGCGGGTGCGGCAAAGGATAGGTATATGAAACTGGCAGTCAGCGGCAAAGGCGGTGTGGGCAAAACGACATTTTCTTCTCTTCTGGCGCGGACGTTGAGCGACCAGGGTAAAAAGGTGCTGGCCATCGATGCGGACCCGGACGCCAACCTGGCGGCGGCCCTGGGCATCGCCGATGCCGACAAGATCACCCCCATCGCCGAGATGAAAGAGCTGATCTTCGAGCGCACCGGCGCCCAGCCCGGGACCATCGGCGGGTTCTTCAAACTCAATCCCAAAGTGGACGACATCCCCGACACCCTTTCTGTCAAGATGAACAACATCAAGCTTATGCGCCTGGGCAGCGTGAAAAAGGGAGGGTCCGGCTGCCTGTGCCCGGAATCCACCCTGCTCAGGGCGCTGGTGATGCATGTGGTGCTGGGACGCGACGAAGTGGTCATCATGGACATGGAAGCGGGCATCGAACACCTGGGACGCGCCACGGCCCAGGCCGTGGACAAACTGATCGTGGTGGTCGAGCCGGGTCGCCGCAGCATCGACACGGCCGAGCACATTCGGCGTCTGGCCGCCGAGATCCGGCTGAACCACGTCGCCGTGGTGGGCAACAAAATTCGCAGCCCCAGGGATGAAGAATTTTTGCGCAAGCACCTGCCCGATTTTGAATTTCTGGGCTTTCTGCCCTACGACGACACGCTCATCGAGGCCGATCTCTCCGGAACTTCCCCCTATGACACCGCAACCACGGCCAAGCAGGTCGTGGCCGCCATCATCGACAAGCTATAGCCTGATGAACAAACCTGTAAAGGGCGCCAACCAGGGACGCCGTCGATATCCTTCGCGACGAAGGCCACCAGGCAAACGGCCAGATCACCGCATGCAGATCTCCCCCGGCGCCGACCCGCAGCTCAACGCCGTATTTTCTGAAATCGGTGTACCAAGGAACAAGCCCTTCACCCCGGACCGGTTCCAAACCGAGGCCGTGGCGGTCATGGCCGAATCCGATTGCCTGGTGACCGCCCCCACCGGCTCCGGCAAAACTTGGATCGCCGTCCAAACCATCCGGCGCACATTTGAACGGGGCGGGCGGGCGTGGTACGCCTCGCCGCTCAAAGCCCTCACCAACTCGAAACTCACTGAATTTTCCGAGATCTTCGGCCCTGAAAATGTGGGTATCCTCACCGGAGACCGCAAAGAGAGCCCCGATGCGCCCATCATCGTCGGCACCACTGAAATCCTGAGAAACCAGCTTTACGATGCCATGCATCAGGGCGTTTCGCTGAACACGGACCTGGTGGTACTCGACGAGGCCCATTTTCTGGGAGACGAGGAACGCGGCGTGGTCTGGGAAGAGACCATGATCTACCTGCCCCCGCGCATTCCCCTGCTGATGCTGTCGGCAACGGTGGGCAATGCGGGCGCCATCGCCGACTGGCTGACGACCATTCGCGGCCGTCCCTGCCGGGTGGTGGCCGAAACCCAGCGGCCCGTGCCGCTCTATCCCATGGTATTGCACCCGTCGGGGACTCTTCTGCCCCTGACCGTCAAGGGCGGGCGGGGGGCCAATGCGCTTCACAAAAAAGTTGAAAACCTCGTCGGCGGGAAAAAGCAGCAGGAACTGCCCCGCCGCCGCGGCCTTCCCCCTTTTGGCGATATTCTCAGGGTACTCAAGGCCTTTGACCTGCTGCCGGCCATCTTCTTTTTAAAATCCCGCAGCGACTGCGACGCCGCCCTGAACATGTGCCATAGGGCCGTACCTCTGACCGACGAGAAAAAAACGGAAATTGCTCACCGGGTTCGAACGCTCACCGACAGTTCACCGCACCTGGCCCAACATCGCCAGCGCATTCATCTGGAACAGGCCGGCGTTGGCGCCCACCACAGCGGTCATCTCCCCGGATGGAAGCTGGTGGTCGAACGTCTGATGAGCGAAGGCCTGCTGACCGCCGTCTTCGCCACCTCCACCGTTGCCGCCGGTGTCAATTTCCCGGCACGAACCATGGTGTTTTTCAACTCGGACCGGTTCAACGGCACCGAATTCATTCCCCTGGACGCCACCCAGCTTCACCAGATGACCGGCCGCGCCGGCCGCCGGGGCATGGACAAGATCGGCTTTGGCCTGGCCGTTCCCGGCCGCTACATGGACCTGCGATTGGTGGCTCGGCTGCTCGCGTCCCGGCCGGGAAAGGTGGTCAGCCGCATCCGCATCAACTTCTCGATGGTTCTCAACCTGCTGCTTTCCCACACCCCGGCCCAGATTGAAGAGCTGCTCAAGCGATCCTTCGCCACCTGGTTGCTGATTACCAAAGCCGAGGACAGCCGCCAGAAAAGCCGCATGGCCGATGTTCACGAAGTCCTGTGGGAGGATTTTCTGCGACACCTGGATTTTCTCAAGGAGACCGGATTTGTAGACAGCGAAGACCGCCTCACCGGAGACGGGATCTGGGCATCACAACTGCGGGTGGATCAGCCCTTGATCGTGGCCGAATGCCTGCGCCAGGGACTGCTGCCGGATGGTGATGCGGCCCAGATGGCCGGCGTGTTCGCCTGCATGGTCAACGAAAGGGAAACCGATGACCGAATGGAGGGACGGCTGGTGCCCAACCGGCTCAAGCGCACGGTGGGCCGTATCCAGAAAAAACTGACAGGGTTCGCCCGCCACATGAAATCCCGCGGCTTCGATGTACGCCAGTTCTACCTGCGGCCGGCCGCCATGACCCACGCCTGGGCATCGGGGTATCCGTGGGACAATATCATCAAGGAATACGGCATGGCCGAAGGCAACCTGGCCATGCTGATGATGCGTACCGCCGACAATCTGCGCCATGCCGCCAACCTGACCGACGTGTTTCCCGAAGCAGCAGCCACGGCCCGTGAAGCCATCGACCTGATCATGAAAGAGCCGGTGGTGGAAGGCGCGGATGGGGATGAAGCGGATCGATGAAATTCAGATACATCTCCCCTAGTTTATGTTATTGCTAACATATCGTTTTGGACCAATAATAAAATCCGGTCACTAAAAAACAAGGAGAATGGTTCATGGACAGCTTCCATTCATTGCTCGAGTCCTGTGCAGCCGATCACGGGCACCTCTGTCCGGGACAGGTGGTTGGTGTGCGGATGGCGATTTTAGGGTGTCGACTGATCGGGATGGATCAGCCCAAACGGATCGATCAGATTAAAAAGCTCCTGGTTTACGTGGAGATGGATCGCTGCACGGCAGATGCCGTGGCCCATGTCACCGGGGTAAAGCTTGGGCGACGGAGCCTCAAGTTTGTCGATTATGGAATTATGGCCGCAACCTTCATGAACCTGGACACCAGGGATTCGTACCGGGTGCTATCCACTGAGGATGCAAGGGATCTCGCGCAGGTTTACGCACCAGAATTCGCCACAACGTCCGAACGGCAGATCGCCGCTTTCACGCGCATGCCGGACAGCGTCCTGTTCCGTGTCCAAAAGGTCCGTGTAAAAATCGATGAATTCGACTTGCCCGGTCCAACGCGACGAAAAGCGACCTGCAGCCGTTGCGGTCAGGTAATTCGGGATGCCAGAGAAATTCTCCTGCAGGGAAATCCGGTCTGTAAGCCATGCACCGACCGATCCTATTTTACGCATGCCCGGGACATCACGTGGCCGGATATGGGGTGGTCACCATGCAGCAATCACAGCGACCCATCCGGCATCCAACCAACTTTTGAAGCGGTAGGATTTTCGATGAACACCAAATAAGGAGGCCCGGCGGTGTTAAAAAAAATCGGGGTAAAAGATTCTGTGGGGACCAAACTGGCCCACGATATCACGGAAATCCGACCGGGTGAGTTCAAGGGACCGGCGTTTCGGAAAGGCCATACGGTTTGTGATGAAGATATTTGCCGATTGCAGAAACTGGGAAAGAACCATCTCTTCCTGATCGACCTCGATGAAGATGAAATCCACGAAAACCAGGCTGCTTCGATCCTCGCAAAGAGCCTGTCCGGGGAAGGGGTCGTCTGGGAGAATGCTCCCAAAGAGGGCAAGATCAGTCTTCATGCCCAATATGACGGCCTGTGTACCGTGGATATTGCGGCACTATCGGCTGTTAATATGGTCGACGAAGTGATGTGCGCCACGATTCACAGCCACACCCTGGTGAAAAAAGGAGAGATGGTGGCGGCAACACGCGCCGTTCCCCTTGTGATGAAGCGGGCCCCCATTGAGCGGGCGGCAGCCATTGCCGATCAACATGGAGGCGTTCTGAAAGTGCGTACCCTCAAAAAAGCCCGGGCAGGTGTCGTAATCACCGGGAGCGAAGTTTTCAACGGGCTGATCGAAGACCAATTCGCACCGATTTTAAAGGAGAAAATCGAGACACTCGGGTCTGAGGTGGCCGGCGTGACATTTGTCCCTGATGACCCTGAAAAAATTCAAATGGCGATCGAAGACCACGTGGCCGACGGTTGTGATCTGATCCTCTTGAGCGGCGGGATGAGTGTGGACCCGGATGATGTGACCCGCAAAGGCATCTCAATGGCAGGGGGCGAAGAGCTCCACTATGGTGCCGCAGCCCTGCCCGGCGCCATGTTTATGACCGCTTACATCCATGGGATTCCCTTGTTGGGGATACCGGCATGTGGACTTCACCACCGCATCACCGCACTGGATCTGATTCTTCCCAGAATATTGACTGGTGAGCATATCGGGAAAAAAGAACTCGCGTTTCTCGGGCATGGCGGACTCTGCCGTGATTGCGAAGCGTGCGTCTACCCCCACTGTCCGTTTGGAAAAGGGAGCTGATCCATCGTCAACAGGACATGAGGTGTTTACGATGCGCCTGCACAAGCTTGATCTCACCAAAGGAGACATCGGCGCCCAGGGCGTGTTTGATTTGACCAAAAGGTTTTCCCTGCAATCGTGACAGTTCCTGTTCGATCGATTGCCGCTTCTCGGGCGGTAAAATCAAGTCTATGGCAACTTTTCCGCTTTCCACCCAATGGGCCATATGCCCCTGGATGGTGGCAAGAACGAATCCCCGCGCCTCGGCGATTTGGGAAAGGGTCATCCCCTTCTCGAACAGATCGAGACTGATCTGCCTAGTGTCTGTCCGGGATGCTTTTGGCTTCTTGGGTGATGGCGGGGCAGGTGTGCGGGCGGGCAGGTTCACCACCTCAATCTGGTGTTGCCTGCGGTAGGCACCAACCATGGCGACCAGTTCCTGTCCGTACCTTTTTGCCAATCGTTTACCGATGCCATTGACCCCCTTCAGGGCCGCCAGCGTGTCGGGCAGGTTGACGGCTATCTGGATCAGGGTCTTCTGGTGCAGGACCCGGTAATGGGCAATGCCTTCCTCGTCCGCCTTGCGACTGCGCCAGTCTATCAATGCCTGAAAAAACTCAGGATGGGCAATATCGGCTTCACCATAGGTGATCGACTCTATTTTCTCCTTTTTCTTCCCACTATTGATTCCGGCGGCCGAAACAGCCCGAAAGTAGCGCGAAGGCGAAAAACCGTCAACGCAGCTTTGCACCGCGGCCAGTTTGACCGCGGTCTCTTCCTGCAGCCGGTTGAGGGCATGGTTTACCTTTTTTCGGAGCTCCTTGTTGTCCGTATCAATGTGCAGGAGGGGAAGCTGCCGACCAAGACCCGATTCGATTTTCTCCTGAAAGTAGGCCGATGCCTTGGCAATCCGCTCCAACACGAGGGCATCAGACGCCGGCAACGTGGAGGATGAGAAGAGACCCCGCAACTGCCGGAGGAAATTATCGCCGACGGTGCAGACCTCATCCTCGGTCTGTTTCTGCACCTCGTGGATAGGGTCACCGCCGGATATACGGATCAGCCCGGCGTTTTCCAGCAGCAATGATACCATGCGCAGCAAACAGGCACGCAACGGATGGAAGTCGAAACACGCCAGCAGCATCTGCTGCTGGTAACGGATTTTAGCCGTTTTGAGTTGATCGGTGGAAGGGCGGTTCTGTTTCGTCTCCTCGCTGAAAGTAAGTACAGCAGGATCGGTTTTGATTGCTGCCAGTGAAAGCGGGGTGGAGAGCACCATCCCTTCAAAGGTCCGACAACGGCTAAGTGCCACGTACACCTGTCCATGGGCAAAGGCGGCCTTCGCGTCGATGATGGCCCTGTCAAAGGTGAGCCCCTGGCTCTTGTGGATGGTGATCGCCCAGGCCAGTCTGAGCGGGTATTGTCTGAAAGCGCCGACTCTGTTTTCAGTGATTTCGAGTGTTTTTTGGTCGAGCGTATAGTCGATGTTCTCCCAGGTTACCGGCTCGACCGCGATCTCTTCTGAATCGCCGGGGCACCGTATCCGGATATCCGTGCCGGTGAAACGCGCGATCGTACCAATTTTTCCGTTGAAGTAGCGTTTTTCAGGGGAACTGTCATTGCGGACGAACATCACCTGCGCTCCCGTCTTCAGATCGAGGGTAGCGGCGGTCGGGTAAATGTGTTCCGGAAAGTCTCCTTCAATGTCGGCGTCAAACGTATGGACCTGTTGCGGCAGCGCCCCGAGTCTGGAACCATTGATGGTATCGGCGATCCGGTTATGGGTGCCAAGTGTGATATAACCGTCGCCGGCAGCGGGAGTAAAATCAGCGATATGGCGCGTATTGAGTTCCTCTATCGCGGCCCGGTCGAGCCGGTTGCCGCGGACACAGTTGAGAAGGTTGATAAAATGACTGTCCGACTGGCGATAAATATGCTGCAACTCAATGGTCACCATTTCGGTTTGGCCCAGAGCAGTGCTGCTGAAAAAATAGGGTGACGCATACGTCTGGTGCAAGAGTCCCCACTCCTCTTCCTTTACCACCGGTGGCAGCTGGAACAGATCGCCGATCATCAGCAACTGAACGCCGCCGAACGGCAGGTTGCCGCGACGATAACGGCGCAGGACGCTATCCACGCCATCCAGCACGTCGGCCCGCACCATGCTGATCTCATCCATCACCAAAAGGTCGAGGTTCCTGATGATGTCGATCTTTTCCCTGCTGAACCGATAATGGTGACGTACCGTTTGGCTGCCGGGTAGAAACGGCCCGAAGGGAAGCTGAAAAAAAGAGTGCAGGGTAACGCCACCGGCATTGATGGCGGCAACACCGGTAGGCGCCGTGACAACCAACCGTTTGGGGCGCTCTTTCTTTAATGTGTGGAGAAAGGTCGTCTTGCCCGTTCCGGCTCTGCCGGTCAGGAAAAGATTGCAGCCGGTGTCTCGGACAAACTCACCAGCAAGTTTCAGTTCGGGGTTAGTGGTTTTCATTTCGAAGATTTCCTGTTGCATGAAACTTCATGAAGCCCAGGTCCAAATCAGGGTGATCACCCCGGACAACAAAAGCAGGCTTTCCACCAAAAACTCCAGGCGCATGCTGGGCAGCATCCGCCCTTTTTCATAGGTGTCGACCAAAATAAGCATGGCCGCCGGGCAAAGGCTCAGAAAAAAACCAAGCCCGGAAATCAGGCCGATGGCCGATCCGGCGGCAACCAGAATCATGCAGCCGACCAACGTTCCTTTCAGCAGAACCGCTGTTTTTCGGTTCCCCAGCAGGATAGGCAGGGTTTCCTTGCCCATGATGCGATCGCCCTGAACATCCAACAGGTCGAAAAATGCGGTGCGGGCAAACACCACGGCCGTAGCCCAGACGAACACCCCCCCGATAGCGACGGTCAGGGTTCCCTTGCCCGTGATCCCGGGCAGCAGCGCCACCACCACCCCCCAGGCCACGGCGATGAGAAATGTTTTTGAACCGGGAACATCCTTGATCCGCCGAAACTTGAACCCGAAGCCGTCGGGCAACAAATACAGATTGTAGGAGAGGCCCAGCAGACTCATGATCAGCAAGATCGCGAAGGCGGCAGCCCCCATGGCCGATGCACACAGGATACCCAGGCCGCCGGCAGCGATGGCCAGGACAGACAACAGTCGCCGGTGCCGTTCATAAAAACGGGCCCGTTCCGGATCGTTGTATTCATCTTCGGCCGTGCCGGTGAGGTGATTAAGCAGATGCATGGAAAGCACGTAAAGCATAGCCACGGCCACCGGGGAAAGGGCGGTAGTCAGCCCCAACAACCGTATGCAGGCAAAGCAGAGGCATCCGGCACCCACGGCCACGTAAACATTGGTCAGCAAGAGGGTCTGAATCATGCTGTAAACGGTTCTGACAACGCTGGATTGGCGCTTGGCCGGCAGCTTTTCCAGTTCCCGGAAAACCCGTTTAATGATCCAGTTGGGCGTTGATGCGCCGGCGGTAATCCCCACCCGGTCAACCCTGTCCAGGCAGCAGGATTCCAGCTCAGCTTCAGTTTCCATAAGGAAAGCCGGCTTGCCGGTCTCCCCGGCAAGCTCAGCCAGTCGTCGGGTATTGCCGCTATCCCTTCCCCCCACAACGATAACGGCGTCTACGCGATCAGCCAATTGTTTGACCTCTGCCTGCCGTTTCTCCGTCGAATCACAGATGGTATCGAAGGTCTTGTAATGGGGGAATTCATCGGCAGCCCAGGTTTTCACCTGCTCGTAGAGTTTCATGTTCTGAGTGGTCTGGGCCACGATGATGGCCTGGTCGAAAGCAGGCAAGGCCGCGACGTCCGCCATGGTGCTGACCACGTGTCCTGACGGTCCGGCATACCCCACCAGCCCCACCACTTCAGGGTGGTCCCGGTCGCCGACGATAATGGTGGAAAAACCTTTACGGGCATGAACCCGGATGATGGTCTGTACACGGATGACTCGCGGGCAGGTGGCATCCACCACCTTAAACCCAGCGGCCTTGAGCCGCTGCTTGTCCTCGGGGGGCACACCGTGGGCCCGCACCAGCACGGTGCCGGCCCCCCGTTCCGGAATCGCTTTCAGGACAGTGATCCCTTTTTTCTCAAAGAGGGAGAGGACCTGGGGGTTGTGGATCAGGGGGCCGTAGGTGTAAATGGGCTCAGCGGATTTGCCCGGTGCATCCAGGGCCAGCTCGACAGCCCGTCTCACCCCCATGCAGAAACCGGCGGTTTTGGCAATCTCGATTTTCATCTTAAGGATGGGATCGAAGCAGCGGCTTCAGGTGATCGAGGACAAGGGTTTCCACCATGTGGGGCAGCGGGTCGTCCGACACCCCGATCAAATCGACATTCTCCTGGGATATGGGCAGAATGAGCTTGGTGGCCGCACAACCGGACACGGCATCGGCCATTTTTGGGGTCACTTCACCCATCATGGCATGGGCCAGCATGACTCCCAGGGTACCGACCACCACATCCACCCGGGCAACCGTCCGCACAATTGCATTTTCCCCCGATGCCCCCCGGTTGGCTCCCGCCTTTAGCATCTGGGCGGTGGCGATGGCATTGGTCCCCAGGGCGATGATCTCCACGGACTCGCCGAAGGATGCTTTGATTTTCTTGATGATGGTGCTGCCGATGCCACCGCCCTGACCGTCGATGATGCCGATCGTTTTTCGTGAAGACGGTTGACGCATGGCCATTCCTTAATTTTTTGGTTCGCAATGCATCCAGAGGAAGTTTCCAATAGGCATTGAGATCGCGTTTTTGGCAAGACCAGAGGGAGGAAGCCGTATGCGCCAATACTACGACGACCGATAACGCCGTCCAAAAGCGCGATCTCAATGCCTACAGTTTTTTCACCCGCGCCCGCGCCTTGCGCTTGCGCTTGGGAAGACGCCGGCTGGGCCCTTTTTTGCGGGTGGTCGGCACCCATCCCGCGGAAACGGTCTCCTCGCCGCCCTTTATCGCCAGGTATCGGGCCATGGCCATCTTTTCCTCGAAGGCAGCTGAATCCAATGCGGTGGCTCCGGCCGACTCGGCAGCAGTCATGACTTCCCGGTCGCTGCTGACCACCAGGGCTTTGGCCTTTTCCCGGCGGACCATCCGACGAATCACATCATCGGCGCTCTCTCCACCCTGCGAATAGCGAATGGCAATGCCCTTAACCCGATCCCGGGAACCGTATAGGGAGGGCTCGGCAGTACCGTCGAAGACCACGGTAATTTTATGCGGTTTCATTTTTTTGTAGGCCGCCAGCATGTCCACCAAGGCATCACGGCCCAGTTGCAGGTCCTGCCGATCCATTTCGGCCAATTCCGGAGATTGGCGGATCAGATTGTAGCCGTCGATGATGAGGTGAATGGCCATAATGCAACTAACTTGTCCGGAGCAGCCCCAGCAACCGGTCCAGGTCGTCGTCACTGAAAAAATCGATTTCCAGCCGCCCCTTCTTACCCTTGCGCTGAATACGGACCCGGGTGCCGAAATGGCGGGACAGATCTTCGGAGACATCCTTGAAATAGCGCTGTGCAGATGTCAATTCCGGGGTGCGGGCCGGTTTCCTTTCCGCATTGATCCGTTTGATCAACGCTTCAGTGTCGCGCACCGATAATTTCTTCGCCACCACCTCCCGCCAGGCGGTCTGCTGTTTGGCCGGCGTGTCGGCCCCCAGAAGGGCCCGGGCGTGGCCCATGCTCAAGGCGCCCTCCATGATGCTCTCCTTGATCGGGTCGGGAAGCTGGCGCAGCCGCAGGAAATTGGCCACAGCGCTGCGGCTCTTTCCCACCCGCTCGGCAGCCTTATCCTGGGTCAGGTCAAACTCAGTGATCAACCGATGGTAGGCCTCGGCCTCCTCCATGGGGTTCAGGTTTTCCCGCTGGATGTTCTCTACGATGGAAATCTCCAGCATCTCGGCATCCGAGACATCCTTTACCAATACCGGTACCCGGTCCAGGCCGGCCAGGGTGGCTGCCCGCAGGCGCCGCTCGCCGGCGACCAGTTCGTAACCCGCATCATCAGTGCGCACGATTAGCGGCTGGATGATGCCCTGGCTGCGGATGGATTCAGCCAGTTCTTCCAGTTCATCCGCTGCAAAATGCCGTCGCGGTTGGTAGTGGTTCGGCCGAATCATATCGATTTCACACAAAAAATAATCTTTTCGCGTCAGTGACGATGATCCGGAAATCCCTTCCATCGAGCCCAAATCCGGGATCAGCGCATCGAGTCCCCTGCCCAAAGCCATTTTCCGTTTTTTTTTGGCGCCGGAACCAACGCTGCGTTGCTTTGTTTTATCTGGCATGCGGTGTCCTGATTTGTAGTTGGCTGGCCCGGACCAATCACATCGGTCCCGGCGAATCAACGTTACCGGAAAGCCTGTCAGGCGCGGCCGGCATGATTGGCGGCCATGATCTCTTTGGCCAGGGAAAAATAGCTGACAGCCCCGGTCGACATGGCATCGTAGAGCAATATGGGCTGCCCGAAACTGGGTGCCTCGCCCAGGCGGACATTGCGGGGAATCGTCGTCTTATACACCAGGTCCTTAAAGTGGTTTTCCGCATCCTCGGCCACCTGGTGGCTCAAATTGGTGCGGCGGTCGAACATGGTCAGCAGAATACCGGCAATTTTGAGCTTCGGATTCAATCCGCTCTTGATCCGTTGAAATGTCTGAACCAGTTGGCTGAGTCCCTCCAGGGCATAGAACTCGCATTGAAGAGGAATCAGCAGGGCATCGGCGGCCGTCATGGCATTTACGGTGAGCAGGCTCAACGACGGGGGGCAGTCGATAAGAATGTAATCGAAATCATCCGTCACCGAAGCCAACAGGCGTCGTAACGCATGCTCCCGATGGGGCCGGTCCATCATCTCCACATCGAAACCGATCAGTTCCACCCGCGAGGGCATGACCTTGAGGGATTCGATTTGGCTGTCGACAATCACTGCATCCGCACCGGCCTCGCCGATCATCCCGTGATAAAGGGTCTTTCCCAATTGGGATTTTTCCAGTCCCACACCGGTGGTTGCATTGGCTTGGGGGTCGCAGTCCACCAGCAGTGTCCGTTTTTCAGAAACGGCCAGCGCCGCGGACAGGTTGACTGCCGTTGTGGTCTTTCCCACGCCGCCTTTCTGGTTAGCGATGCATATGATCTGTGCCATGGCGCTCAGCTTTAACACAAAACATGCTATTTGAAAAGTATATTAGAATGTGCCATGCTAAGTTGAAACGTTATGGAAAAAGTCGTTACCGTTAAAAATGAAAAGATTATTAACATGCCGATAAAAAATAAAATATTTGCCATTTTCACGGTGGCCGCATTTCTCATTTCCACCATCGTGGTCATGGTTCCGGAAGGCCACTGCATTACCCTTCAGGAGGAAAGGGAAATGTCCAAGGAGTTCATGGCGATGGTCAGCGCCCAGTTTCCGCTGATCGACGATCCGGTGATCAATGACTATGTCAACCGGGTGGGCAAACGCATCCTGGCTGCCATACCGCCTCAACCTTTTGATTATCAGTTTCACGTGCTCCGTGAAGATGTCTACAACGCCTTCGCTACCCCGGCGGGCCACATATTCTTCAACAGCGGCCTGTTCGCCGCCCTGGAGTCTGAAGAGGAGCTGGCCGGCATTATCGGTCATGAAATTGCCCACGTGGTCTGCCGCCACATCTCCGACCGAATCGAAAGTTCCAAGAAGATCAGCATGGCCACGCTGGCCGGTATGGTGGCCGGGGTGTTGCTGGGCGCCGGCGGTGCGGCTGCAGCGGCCAGTGCCGTGACCATGGGATCGGTGGCCGCCGGTCAGACCGCCGCCTTGGCCTACAGTCGTGAAAATGAAATGCAGGCGGATCAGCTGGGCCTGGAATACTTGACCCTGGCCGGCTACAGCGGAGAAGGGCTGCTGACATCATTGAAGATAATCCGCAGCAAGCAGTGGTACGGATCTGAACAGATTCCCACCTACCTGACCACCCACCCGGCGTCCGAGGCCCGCATGAGTTACATCGACAACTGGCTGCACCAGCACCGATCGACAGCGGTCCCAAAGCGTGGGGAAGTCGGCGGATTTGATCTGGCGCACACCCGCTTGGTCGCCCTCTACACCGATGAAAAGGCCGCGCTGAACCGGTTCAAGTCGAACCTCGAGGCCTCGCCGGACGACCCGCTCGCCCATTATGGTTATGCACTGGCATTGACCCGAGTCGATCAGTGGCACGAAGCGGCCGAGCATATGAAACAGGCCATCGAAGGCAATGCCATGACCACATCGATGCTTCAGGATCTGGGAAAAATATATTTCCATGACGGCCAGTATGAAAAAGCCATGGAAGCCTTGTCCGCCAGCCATTCCGAAAAAGATCCTGAGAGCAGGCTTTATCTGGGCCGCACCCAGATGGAGCTGGGTCGCATGGCGGAGGCGAGAGACACCTTCGAGAACCTGGTACGCTACAATGAGAATTTTACCCAGGCCTACTACTATCTGGGGGAAAGCAGCGGTCGGATAGGGGATATGTTCGGCGCGCACTACAACTTAGGCCGCTTTTACCGACAAATGGGAAATCTGAAGAACGCCGGATTTCATCTGAACCGGGCCATGAAACTGGCTGTTGATGACGCTCAAAAACAAATGGTGGCGGTTCAACTCAAAGCCATGAATCCCAGAAAAGAGAAAAAACCAGGCGCCGGATGACCGCTGGCATTGGGTACCGTTTCTATTCAGCTCCTCTTCCGCCTGCAATATTCACAATCCTGAAGATACCACAAGGTAACATAAAAAGACGTTGACAAGCTTCATCATTCATATTAACCATTTAAGTAACGCTGATTTTTTCTCTCTTTTCTGTTTATTGCTAATATAACGATCGTCATCTTGTTTCCGCTTGCTTTATCCCCTTAGGCGCCTTTGCAATTCATTTCAGGTAGTTGGGAATGCTTTCAGCGGTGTTCTTCAGCCAGCGGGTCAGAATATCTGCAACCACTTAACCTTAAGGGAGTGGTATGAAAAAATGGATGATCGCGGCCGTTCTGGTCGGTGTAGGCATCGTAATCGCCTTTCCCCTGTTCAGCATGAGCTACTATACCATGGTGCGTACCTCCACACCCGAGTTTTGTGCCTCCTGCCATGAGATCAAACCGGCGGTAGTGGCTTGGCGCTCATCCACCCACACCAACAACGCCGCCGGTGTCGTCGTGGATTGCATGGACTGCCACCTGCCTGCCCCCCAGAACACCTTCGACTTTTTCTTTGCCAAAAGTTATCATGGCCTCAAAGACGTTGCGGTCCACTTCTTCGTCGGCGAGTACGATAGGGAAAAAGCCCGCGAGGCGGCCTATGCCGCCTTCGACAACGACCAGTGCCAGAAGTGCCATCGCAATCTGCTGCACATGCCCAATCAGCGCGGTGCCATGCTGGCTCACCGTTCTGTTGTTTACGCCCGACCCGGTTATGAAAAAAAATGCGTGGACTGTCACTACGACCTGGTCCATTCCGAGCGCGGCCTGGTCATGTTCCGCCAAACCCGCCAAATTCCCTACCAAGCCAAGGGTTTGAAACAGCTGTGATACCCAAATTCGTGATTGGGTTTTTTATTTCGTCGATATGGATAACAGAAAGGAGCGGCATTTATGAGGTGTACATTGATTTTCTTAAGCATTGGACTGCTGGTCGTCGGCCTGATGGCGGCACCGGGCCTGGCCCAGCCCAACTTTGCCAAGGTCAAGGAGTACCGCATCGAGCGCAGCGTGCCCCCTGAAGCCCAGGCGTGTATCGAATGCCACCGGGAGACCACCCCCGGCATCTTTGCTGACTGGGCCAAGAGCCGCCACGCCAACGCCAACATCACCTGCCTGGACTGCCACCTGATCCAGCCCGGCGATCAGGACATCGCTCAGGGCCACGAGAAGTACTACGGCCGATCCGACATGCCATGGGGCGAAGCCAAGTACAAAATGCCGATTGCTTCGATCGTGACGCCCAAAGACTGCTCCCGCTGCCATCCGGACGAGGCCACCCAGTACAGCAAATGCAAGCATGCCAACACCATCGAAATCATCTGGAAGCTGGATCCCTGGCTGAACAAGGGCATGAACTCGGACAACGAGCGCAAGGTCGGCTGTCTAAACTGTCACGGGACCGTGGTCAAGATCGACGAAAACGGCAAGATCGACCCCAACACCTGGCCCAACGCGGGCGTCGGACGGCTCAACCTGGACGGCAGCAAGGGGTCGTGCACCTCCTGCCACACTCGCCACCGGTTTTCGGTCGCTGAAGCCCGCAAGCCCGAGGCCTGCGACCAGTGTCACCTGGGCCCGGACCATCCCCAGATCGAGATCTACGAAGAATCCAAACACGGCACGATCTACCATGCCTACCAGGATGAGTACAATTTCGATGCGGCCGGCGGCACCTGGACAGCCGGCGTCGACTACCGTGCCCCGACCTGTGCGGCCTGCCACATGAGCGGATCCGGCAAGGAGCCCACCAGCCATGACGTCACCCAACGACTCTCCTGGGAGACCCAGGCCCCGCTGACCGTCCGTCCCCAGGATTTCAAACCATTTCCCTCGGGCACCGACTGGCAGGTGGAACGCCAGAAGATGAAAAACATCTGCAGCTCCTGTCACGGCGACTCCTGGATCAACGACTTTTATGAGGGTTTCGACAAGGCGGTGAAAGAGTACAACGAGGTCTATTTCAAACCGGCCAAGGCAAAACTCGATGAGCTCTACGAAAAGGGCCTTCTGGACAAAACCAAGTTCTTCGACGAACGCCTCGAGGTGGAATACTACGAGCTGTGGCACCACGAGGGCCGCCGGGCCCGCATGGGCGCCATGATGATGGCGCCGGACTATGCCTGGTGGCACGGTTTCTATGAGTGCAAGCTACGCTTTGCCAACTACATGGAAGAGGCCAACCACCTGATCGAAACCGGCCAGAAGGCCTACATTGCCAAGGATTTCCCCAACGCCACCGGGGACACCACCAAGCCGGAGAAAATCTTCGGCAAGACCCAGTAAAAGCCGCTAAGCGGTTACATAAAAAAGCCGTCCTGCTGAGTGGGACGGCTTTTTTGGTTGTCGGTCTCCCAGGGGATGGCCGTTCATGGGTTCGAAGGTTCTGGGTTGAGCGTTAACCTCTGAACCGATGAACCTTTGAACGCTGAACCCTGTCAGTTGCGGTCAAACCGGGAGAACTGCATGGAAAAAGTTCCCCGCCCCTGGGTGGCCGACCGCAGGCTGGTGGAGTAGCCGAACATTTTTGCAAGGGGCACCGTCGCCTTGATAGTCTGGACCCCCAGCTTGGGTTCGATGGATTCGATTTTTCCGCCCCTGGCGTTCAGGTCCCCGATCACCTCCCCCATGAAATCCTCCGGGACGATGACTTCCACGGCCATGATGGGATCCAGCAGGAATGAATTCCCCTGGGAAAGGGCCTCTCGGACCGCCATGGAAGCGGCCACGGTAAAGGCCAGTTCCGAGCCGTTGGTTTCCCGGGTTCCAGCTCCGGTGAGCACCGCTTTCACATCCACCACGGGATACCCCATGAGGATGCCGCTCTCCAGGGATTCCATCACCCCTTTCTCCGCCGCCTTCACCAGTCCGGGGGCCAGTTCCTCCTCTGCCAGGCGTGATTCGAACCGCTTGCCTTCACCTCGGGACAGGGGTTCCAGCCGTAATGCGATTTCGCCGTAATGGCGGTTACCGGCGACTTCCTTGTCAAAAATCGCGGTCCCGACAGCGGCGGATTCGATGGTCTCCCGATAGACGACCTGGGGTTTGCCCACGTTGACCCGGGTATTAAACTCACGCTGCATGCGGCTGGTGATGATTTCCAGGTGCAGTTCTCCCATGCCGGAAAGAATCGTCTGGCCGGTGTCTTCGTCTTCCCGGACCCGCAAGGTGGGGTCTTCGGCCATGAACTTTTCCAGCACCTGCTGGAGTTTCTCCTGGTCGCTGTGGGTTTTGGGCTCCACGGCCACGGATATCACCGGTTCGTAAAAATCGATTTGTTCAAGCAGCACCGGATGCTCCTGCTGGCACAGGGTTTCGCCGGTTGAGGAATCCTTGAGTCCCACGACCCCGACAATGGCCCCCGGGCCCACCGTGTCTACCCGCTCCCGCTTATTGGCATGCATCAAAAGAATGCGCGACAGCTTCTCTTTCTTATTACGACTGGGATTGTATACGTCTGTACCGGCTGTAATGTTGCCGCTGTAAACCCGGACATAGGACAACTTCCGGCCTTCCATCATGGAGACCTTGAAAATCAACGCTGCCAGCGGTGCTTTTTCATCCGGCCGGCAAAGGATGGTTTCTCCGGTTTCCGGATGAACGCCCTTGATGGCCGGAACCTCCGCCGGGCTGGGGAGAAATTGAACAATGGCATCCAAAAGTGGCTGTATTCCTTTGTTTTTCAATGCACTTCCACACAGCACCGGCACCAGTTTCAAGGCGACTGTGGCTTTTCTGACGGCGGCCAGAATCGTCTCCGTGTCGATGGGTGCTTCGGCCAGGTAGGCCTCCATGATCCCATCGTCCACCTCGGCCAGGGTTTCCAGCATCTGCTCCCGGTATATTTCCGCATCTTCACGGAGTCCGGCATCGATATCCTCGGCACTGTAGCTGGCCCCAAGTGTGTCGTCGTCCCACCGGATCTGCTGCATGCGAATCAGATCGACGACACCGGAGAAGCTGTCTTCGGTGCCCATCGGAATCTGAAGAATCAGGGCATTGGCCTTGAGCCGGTCGCGCATCATCTGCACAGTGCTGAAAAAATCGGCGCCGATGCGGTCCAGTTTATTGATGAAGGCAATCTTGGGCACCTTGTAACGGTCGGCCTGGCGCCAGACCGTCTCCGACTGGGGTTCCACACCGCCCACGGCGCAAAAGACACCCACGGCCCCATCCAGCACACGCAGGGAGCGCTCCACCTCAATCGTAAAATCCACATGACCCGGCGTGTCAATGACCTGGATATCCCGGCCATTCCACTGGCAGGTGGTGACCGCTGAAGTGATGGTGATGCCCCGCTCCTGCTCGTCGACCATCCAATCCATTACCGCTTCACCGTCATGGACCTCGCCGATCTTGTGGGATCGCCCCGTGTAATAAAGGATCCGTTCGGTGACCGTCGTCTTGCCGGCATCGATGTGGGCGATGATACCAATATTCCGAATATTATTTAGTTTGTCAGTCTTTTTCATCGTGTCAGCAGCATATCCGCGGTTAAAGGAAATTCCAGTGGAAGGTGGCCAGCCAGCGTCTGTACCTCCGCTCCGTCAATCAGAATCTTTACCTGGTCAACCTCTGAAACGTTAAGGATCAGCGAATTGACGATTGAAAATAGTGTCATTTGTTCCAGTCGGCAACTCCCGGGGTGGTTTTCCCGCAGATGAGCGGAAAAATCCACCACCGCCGTTCCATCTCCAAGCAGAAAAAAAGATCTCAATCGCGTTTCTTTGGGTATGGTGGCCAGATTTCCACGCGCAGAACCGTTGATCAGCTCCAATACCAGTTGTCGGCTGAATGCCGTCGGTTCGCCGGGATTAACCATCATACGCGCTTCGGCAATAAGCAATGGACGCTTCGCATCGGCGAAATAGAGATGAACGACCTGCTTATCCCCTTCAGCGGCGGCGCAACCCGGCAGCATTCCAGGGCCATGAAGCACCACCCCGGCAGTTATTAGCCAGCCGGCAATTCGCAAAGCGGCGATGCAGCCGTCAAATACATTCATGGATGGTTTCCTGCCATGTCTCGTTATCCGCCATGGAAACGGGATGTTGCCATAACCAGAGAAAGAAATGAAGCCTCCCCGCGGCAAGCCGGGGGGAGGCTTCACCGTAAGGATAAAAAATCGATTTTCAGTTCGCTCGCTAACCCCGCCGCAAGCGACGGGGAATGTGCTCGCTGTCGCGGTTCATGTATGCCAAGGACCCGGACATGTCAAGAACAACACGGCTGAATGGAAATTACCCCAGTGGACTCGATCGCCACCTGCGGATGGCGGGAGACACGATAAAAAAAGCGGGCCCCCACTAAACAAAGCAGGCACCCGCCGGGTTATGGAATGGAAAGGATGGTCGTCTACGATTCCTTGATGGCATCAGTCAGTTCGGGCAGAAAATCGAGGATGTCGGCTTCGATACCCACATCGGCCACCTGGAAGATGGGCGCCTTGACGTTCTTGTTGATGGCCACGATAAACGGGGCGCCCTTGATACCGCCCATGTGCTGAAAGCTGCCGCTGATCCCGCAGGCCAGGTAGACCTTGGGTTTGACCGTCTGGCCCGAGGTGCCCACCTGGCGGGATTTCTCCAGCCACTTGGCATCCACGATGGGACGCGAGCAGGAAACCACGGCGCCCATGGCATCGGCCAGTTCCTGGGCAATCTCGATATTCTCTTCGTCCTCGATGCCCCGGCCAACAGAAACCAGCACGTCGGACTTGGTGATGTCCACATCGCCCACTTCGGCTTCGACGACTTCCAGGAAGGTACGTTTGGTCGTCAGGTCACCGGCATCGCCGGATTTATCTTCAACGCTGCCGCCGGCCGATTGGCTTTCATCGGGGGCAAAGACGCCGGGACGCAGGTTGACGACCGCGCCGCTGGACATGTCGGCGGTCACATGGGTGCTGACCATGCCCGAGTACTCCTGACGGATCACCTTCAATGCGGCGCCGTCCACGCCTTCGATACCCACCACGTCGGCCACGAAAGTCGAATCCAGCTTGATCGACAGGCCGGGGCCAAGATCCATGCCGAAGGTGTCGTTGGAGATCAGAACGATGGCATCGGCGGGCAGCACGTTAACCAACAGTTTTCGAACGACTTCGGCATTGGGGTAGGCCAGCGCGTCCAGGTTGAATTTGAGCACTTTCGCATAGGAGGCCGCCACCGCATCGGCCACGTTGTCGACATCGGCACCCGAACCGGTGACGATGGCCGTGACGGCTGCATTGGCGTCGATCTGCTTGGCCGCGGCAACCAGTTCCAGGGCCGAATCATCGGCCACACCGTCTTTGTGCGTGATGTATGCATAGATATCAGCCATTATTTCAACCCTCCTTTGGCCTTCAAGAGTTCCATCAGCTTGGCAACGATCTCTTCGGTGCTGCCCTCGAGCATGTCGGCCCCCTCGCCCATTTCAGGCACGAAGTAGTCCAGCCGTTTGACCCGGGCGCCGGCGGCGCCTACCGTGGCGGCGTCAACAGCCAGATCGGCGGCACCCTGCTGGGGGATCTCCACTGAGGCCACCTTGCGGATGCCGCGGATGCCCACGTAGCGGGGCTCGTTGATGCCGGTCTGGATCGACAGCACGCAGGGCAGCTGGATCTCGCTCATCTCCTGGTTGCCGCCTTCGATCTCACGGCCCACCTTGAGTTTGTCGCCGTCCACCTCGATCTTGTTCACCAAGGAGGCATAGGGGTAATCCAGCATGGCCGCCAGCATGCCGCCCACCTCGGCCGCCCCGCCATCGGCCTGGGCACCGGTCAGGATCAGGTCGTACTTGCCTTTCTCAACCGCCGCCTTGAGCAGGCTGGCGACGCCTTTGCCGTCCGATCCCGCAAACGCGTCGTCGCAAAGCAGCAGGCCGTTGTCGGCGCCCATGGCCATCTCCCGACGCAGCACCTCTTCCGATTCGTCGTCGCCCACGGTGACGACGGTGACGCTGCCGCCCACCTTGTCGCGGATCAAAATGGCCTCTTCCACCGCGTAGTTGTCCCACTCGTTGACCGAGTAGACCAGGTCGTCGCGCTCGATATCGCTGCCGTCGCGGTTGACCTCGATCTCGTTTTCAGCGGTATCGGGTACCCGTTTTACACAGACTAAAATTTCCATAACATTCCTCCTGCTTGGTTATACTGATTGCTTTTTGGCCAATTCAAGAAAACCAAAAATTCCAAATTTCAATATTCAAATTCCAAATAAATCCCAAATTTCAATATTCAAACAAGGTGCAGATCAACCGGTTTGGAATTTGAAGCTTTGGTCATTGGGATTTGTTTGTTATTTGTCTTTTGATTATTGGGATTTCTACGCTTCATGGATCTTAATATTCGAAGCGGTTCTAAGTCATGTGCTCAGCAATTATCTCAGCCAAATCCATCGCTTCCATCTGGCCCTCCAGACCGGCCACCTTGACGGCGTCTTCCATGTTGACCAGGCAGAAAGGACAGGCCGTGACGATCACGTTGGCACCGGCCGCAGCGGCCATCTCCACCCGCAGCACGCCCATGCGCTGCTCTTCCTCGGGTTCGTAAAAGAGCATCAGACCGCCGCCGCCACAGCAAAAGGAGCGATCCCGGCAGCGCTGCATCTCCACCCGCTTCAGCCCATCGATGGCATCCAGGGCCGCCCGCGGATCATCGTACACATCGTTGTGGCGCCCTAAATAACAGGGGTCATGATAGGTGTAGACCTTGCCATCGCCGTTGCTGCCGGTCAGCCGGATGGCGCCGGATTTGACGTTGCGGGCGATGAACTGGCTGATATGCTCGACCGGCGGCAATCCCTGGTAATCATTCTTCAGGGCATTGTAGGCATGCGGGTCGGCGGTGATGATGTGTTTGACCCCGCTGTCGATGATGGCCTCGGTGTTCATCTCCTTCATGGTCTGAAACAACATCTCTTCACCGAAGCGCCGGATCTCGTTGCCGCTGTCTTTCTCCTGCTTGCCCAGGATACCGACATCCGCACCAGCCCGGGAAAGGATCGTCGCCGTGGCCTGGCCGATGGCCTGCATGCGGTCATCATAGCTGGTGATGCTGTCCACGAAATAGAGCGCCTCGGCCGAATCGATGGCCAGGTCTTTGACGGTCACGTCCTCGGGCAGATCCTTGGTCCAGTCGGCGCGCTTCTTTTCCATCTTGCCCCAGGGGTTGCCGCGTTTTTCCAAGGCACGCAGGGGTTTTTGCAGGCTCTGGGGCACCATGCCCTCATCCACCATCCCCCGCCGCAGGTCGACGATCTTGTCGATGTACTCGATGCCGATGGGGCACTCCTGCTCGCAGGCCCCGCAGGTGGTACAGGACCAGATCTCGTCCTCGTCGTAAATGCTGCCGATCAGGTCTTCGCTTTTTTGGAACGGGCTGCCATAGGGGTAAATGGGATAATTCTTAAATACCAGGTCGCGCCCCTTGATGGAAATGAAACGCGGACTCAGGGGCCGCCCCACGGCGTTGGCCGGGCAGTTGTCCGAGCAGCGGCCGCAGTCGGCGCACGAGTAAAAATCCAGGATGTGCTTCCAGGTAAAGTCCTCCAGGCGCTTGACGCCGAAAGATTCCAGGTCGTCCAGCTGTTCATCGGTGACGCCGTGACGCACCGGTTTGATGGTGCCCCGATCGATGCGCATGAAGAACACGTTGAACAGCGAGGTGATCACGTGGAAGTGTTTGCCCAGGGGCAAAAAGCACAGGAAGAAGAAGAAGGTCAGATCGTGGATGTAATAAGCGGCAATATGGATGGTCTGCAGCGTATCCACCGATGTGGACAGCAGGCCCTGCTTGAACAGCCAGGCCAGGCTCATCGGCGCCAGGAACTCGGCGTGCAATCCAACCTGGGTGTTGGCGGCCACACTGCTGGCCTCGAACAGGCTTTCGGAGATCATCAGCGTCGCGATCAGTCCCAAAACGAACAGGGCTTCGGCCGTGTGATCATGTCCGTAGCGGGCCGGCACGGCGTAGCGTTCCGGTTTGACCACGGCCCGCCGAAAGGCGGCGATGGCGCAGGCGACCAGCACGGCGGTGGCGGCATAGTCTTTCAGGAAATTATAGATGTGACCAACCACCCCTTCAAATCCGGGCATGACGAAGCTTGGAAAAATGCCCATGACGACCAGGGAGCACGAACGGATGCTCAGGATCAGAAATCCGGCGAAGATGACGATATGCACCACACCGGCCATCATGTAGCGCGGCTGGCGATACTGGCCCAGCCAGATCTTCACCACGTTAACGATGCGCTGGGGAATACGGTCCGACTCGGCTGTCCGGTGCCGCCTTGACCAGCGGCGCCAGGCGGATGGCCATGATATAGGCAAAGACGGCAACGCCCACCAGGGGAATCAGGATCGAAAAAACCACCGTGGGCATAAAAAGAAAAAAATACTTGGCCGGAGCGATCAACGCGTTTTCCATATTTTATCCTTGTTCTCCCCTCGGTTTCGTATTAAAATAGATAAAAAATGAATGAAGATTCATTCAGTTTTTAACGGCTGATTCCAATCCTGTCAAGAAAAAATTTGGCGGCGGTATCCATCCCCTCCCACTGACAGCAGTGGCGCCGCTATTTCTACGAAAACAATTTATCGGGCTTTTCACCACCGGTTGCGCACGCACCAAAAAATAAAATTAACCATTAATTTTATTGACAAAAACATCGTCTCAAAATAGGTGAAAAGTGATTCAGCCGCAATAACCCCCACTCAACAGGCATGCGGGCCTCATTTATTACGATCGCCCATTAAAAACAAGGAAAAAGGAGGTTCAAGTGAGCACAGACAATCCCTATCTGGAAAAACCGTGGCTGACCCGATACGAGGCAGGTGTTCCCGAACATGTTCAATATGAGAACATCTGCCTGCCGGAGTTCCTTAAGCAGTCGGCCGAAACTTTTCCAGACAAAATGGCCCTGACGTTTCAAGGTTATCAAATCAGCTTTAGCAAGCTGAACGAAATGGTGGATCGATTTGCTGCATGCCTGACCGACTTCGGGGTTAAAAAGGGAGACAGCGTGGCGATCCTGCTGCCCAATGTAATCCCTTGTGTGGCCGCCTACTATGCCATCCTGCGCATCGGCGCCGTAACAGTCATGAACAACCCGTTGTATTCCGACCGGGAGTTGGAGCATCAGTTCAATGATTCCGGATCCAAAGTGCTGGTCACCCTGGATCTGCTCGGCAACCGAATGACCGATCTTCGACCAAAAACCAAGATCAAACAGATTGTCTACACCAGTATCGGTGACTATCTCCCCTTTCCCAAGAACCTCCTTTTCCCTCTGGTGGGCAAAAAAAAGGGGCTGGCGGCCGACGTCAAACCGGCCGACAATCTTTACAAATGGAAAGACCTCATTGCACGCCATGCGCCCGACCCGCCACAGGTGGCGCTGGATTTTGATGCTGTGGCCATGTACCAATATACCGGCGGTACCACCGGTGTTTCCAAGGGTGTCATGCTTACCCATGGCAACCTGAGCAAACAGACCCAACATGTATCGGCCTGGTTTCCCACTTTCGGCAGCGATGAAATCATGCTCGGCGCCCTGCCGTTTTTCCACGTCTTCGGCCTATCCACCGCAATGAATTTGGCCATTTTTAAGGGGTGGGGAAACATCCTGGTGCCTAAACCCCAACCCCCTCAACTCTTGGAGGCGATCAGTAAATTCAAACCCACCTTTGCACCACTGGTGCCCACGATGTACATCGGCATGCTCGAACACCCTGATATTGCAAAATCAGATCTCACCTCCATCAAAGGCTGTTTTTCAGGCAGCGCCCCGCTGCCGGTGGAGGTAATCAGCGAGTTCGAGAAGAAAACCGGTGCGGTTATTGTTGAGGGTTTCGGGATGACCGAATCCTGCCCGGTCACCCATATCAATCCCTTCAAGGGCAATCGCAAGGTAGGCAGCGTAGGCATTCCCATTTCAGACACACAAGCCCGTATCGTGGATCTTGAGGACGGGGTCACCGACGTTCCCGTGGGTGAGACCGGTGAACTCCTGGTCAAGGGCCCCCAGGTCATGAAGGGCTATTGGAACCGCCCCGACGCCACCGCCGAAACCATCACCGACGGGTGGCTGCACACTGGTGACATCGCCAAAATGGACGAGGAGGGCTATTTCTACATCGTCGATCGCAAGAAAGACATGATCATCTCCGGCGGCTTCAACGTTTATCCCCGAGACATCGAAGAGGTGTTTTTCGAACATCCCAAGGTCATGGAGGCCACTGTCATCGGCATCCCGCATCCCAAACGCGGCGAGGCGGTCAAGGTGTTCGTGGTGCTGAAGGAAGGCCAGACAGCCACCACCGAAGAACTGCTGAAATATTGCGAAGACAAGCTGGCCAAGTACAAATGGCCCACGGACATCGAGTTCCGCAAAGAACTGCCAAAAACCAATGTGGGCAAGGTTCTTAAAAAAGATCTCAGAGCCATGGAGCAGCAGAAAAAAAAATAAGGTGAGGTCAGCAAATTAAAAGACGGGGGTTGCATCCATATGCACCCCCGTCTTGATTTGGTTTTTTAATATAGCGACTTATTTGCCGCCGAACGCGTCTTCGGTAATTTCTATGGATGCCTCGCAGGTGGTCATGATGGCGTCCATCTTGCCCATGGTAATGGGAAGCACCGCCTGCGTGAAATATTGAACGCTTTTGACCTGGCCTTCGTAAAAGGCCTTATCTTTTTTCTTGGCCCCTTTTTCCAGCTGGGTGGCCGCGATGACCCCTCGCCAAAGCAGCATCCAGGCCATCACCACATCGCCGGAGGCCTCCATGAACGGGTGCGCAAAGGCAAAAGCGCTCATCACCTTGGGTGACATGGCGGTGGCACCCAGGTGCATGGCCACTTCACCCAGGCGGTTAAGGGCCTTTTCCACCCTGTCCGCATAATCCTTCAGGCCATCGACTGCCTTGGCCTGGGCAACCGTCTTCTGGATCTCGACCATCAGGTCCATGATCGGTTTGCCCTTGTTCATACCCAGCTTTCTGCCCAACAGATCCATGGCCTGAATGCCGTTGGTACCTTCATAGATCATGGTGATGCGGCAATCCCGCAAAAGCTGTTCCTGGGGATACTCCTTGATAAAACCGTATCCGCCATAAACCTGCACACCCGTGCTGCACACTTCAAAGGCTTTGTCGGTGACGTATCCCTTACAGATAGGGATAAGCAGATCTAGCATGCCTTGCAGCCGGGCTTTTTCCGCCTCATCATCGGTAACAGCGATCTGATCAGAAAGGTAGCCGGCATAATAAAGCAGACTGCGCATGCCCTCCACCTGTGACTTCATGGAGATGAGCATACGACGCACGTCCGGGTGCTGAATGATCGCTACGGACGGTGCGTTGGGATCCATCATCTGCAGCAGATTCTTGCCCTGAATCCGTTCCCTGGCGTAATTGACCGCATTCATATATGACGGGCTGGCGCAGCAGAATCCCTGCATTCCTACCAGCAGACGCGCCTCGTTCATCATCAGGAACATGGCCCGCATGCCTTTGTTCTCCTCGCCCAGCAGTTCGCCCACGCACTGGCCCTTTCCGCCCAGGGTCAGTGAGCAGGTGGCGTTGCCATTGATGCCCATCTTGTGCTCGATGCCCGTACAGACCACGTCGTTGAAATCGCCTAGACTGCCGTCGTCGTTGACCCGGTATTTAGGAACCAGAAAGAGAGAGATACCCTTGGTGCCCGCGGGTGCCCCTTCGATCCTGGCCAGCACTGGATGGACGATGTTCTCCACCATGTCATGCTCACCGGCAGAGATGAAAATCTTGTTGCCGGTGATGGCGTAAGTGCCATCTTCATTTTTAACGGCGGTGGTGGACAGGTTGCCGACATCGGAACCGGCTTCGGGCTCGGTGAGCAGCATGGTGCCGGTCCACTTTCCAGTAAACATGTTCCTCAAAAAGCGTTTCTTCTGCCGTTCCGTGCCGAATGCCTCCACCAGCAGAGCGGCGCCGTGAGTTAGCCCTGGGTACATCATGAACGCATAGTTGGCACCATTGAAATAGTCGCCCGCGGCCAAGGCCACCGTGCGGGGCATCCCCTGCCCGCCGTATTCCGGGTCCTCGGGCATGGCCAGCCACTCACCTTCGACGAACAGGTCATATGCACGCTTGAAGCTCTCCGGAACCGATACCTGGCCATTTTCAAGACGGCATCCCTGCTCGTCACCCTCTTTGAAGGTGGGGAGGATTTCCTTTATCGCAAGATTTCGCGCCTCACTGATGATCAAATCTACGGTCTTCTTGTTGAACTCGGCGTACTTTTCATGCTCACTCAACGCGCCGACGTTCAGCTGTTCATGAAGCACGAAATCAACATCTCTCCTGTCAGCGATTACCTGTGCCATGGTCTATCCTCTCCTTGTTGACTGGTTGATCCGCCGGTGAATCGATTACGCCGGCGATATGCGATTATATTTTCAATCCGTTAATTCCGTTTCACCGGTGCCGCCGATGCCCTGAATGAAAAGATCCACCAATGGGTCGGCCATGGTTACCAGATCGTATTGACCGCCTGAATGAATCCAGGAGTTGATCACCTCATCCACCGCACCATTGATGAATCGCTTTACCAATCCCATGTAGAGGTCCTTCCTGATGGTCCCCTCATCCTGTCCCAATTCCACCACCTCGGATATAATATCCCGGTACATCTTGGACATCTCTTTAATCTGATCGTTCCCTAACCGCCGGTTCTGGTGGGTTTCCGCCTGATAAACGATGGCCATGTTGCGGTCTTTCTGGAATTCCTGCAAATGAACGCGAATCAGACACCTCAGTTTCTCTTCGGCCGTTACCGGATGACTGACCGCATCCCGAAACCGCTCGAAAATCTGACGGGTTTTGTACTGGTAGAACTGAACCAGAATATCGTCTTTGTTCTTGAAATAGAGATAGATGGTTCCGTCCGCCACCCCGGCCTCTTTGGCAATCTGGGCAATCGTCGATTGAAAGTACCCCTGTTCGGCAAATACGGTAATTGCTGCCTCCAGAATACGCCGGTACTTACCCATATTTTTCTTTTTCGTGTTGATGGCGGACCTCCTATCAACGATAGTTTATGAATGAATATTCATTCATTTATCAAAGGCAAAAACGCCCTGTCAAGCATTAACCTCAAAAAAGGCGAAAAACCTACGGCAGCATGCATAAACCGCAACCAACTGGGTTAATCCTATATTTAAGGCCTCCGGCCCAAGATACACGGTCGATACCATATTTGGCTGATCTATCCGTGCAAGAGAATGAGCACTCATTCATTTCATGTTGACGTTGCTGCAGATAGAAAATACGTTCATTTGGGCTTCGGACGCAGAATGCATCCTTTATATGTTGACACGATTGACTCGCTCAGGTTAGTTTCGCTCGTTGGCTCATATCATACGGCTCACGCTTACCCCTGAATGCGTGATCTGCATAACCCTTCATGGCATCGACCCCATGCCATGATAAACAGGAGGAATGTCAAATGATTGTTGCGGAAAGAAAACCCTTTGAAGAGGTCAGGGCCATGGTCAAGGACTTTAAAAAAGTCCTCACCGTGGGATGCGGCACCTGTGTGGCGGTCTGCCTGGCAGGCGGAGAAAAGGAGGTCGGTGTGCTCAACGCCGAACTGAAAATCGCCCGCCGCATGCAAGGCGACCCCATCGAAACCGGTGGTGTTACCGTAGAGCGGCAGTGTGACATGGAGTTTCTGGAAGAGTTGGACGGCATCGTGGATGAATACGACGCGATCATCTCCATGGCCTGCGGCGCCGGCATTCAATTTATTGCCGAACGATTCCCTGAAATCCCCGTTTTTCCCGGTGTCGACACCAGCTTTATCGGCGTCAACCGGGAAGTGGGCTGGTATGAGGAAAAATGCCGGGCCTGTGGCACCTGCGTGTTGGGTATGACTGCCGGCATCTGCCCGGTCACCATGTGCGCCAAGGGACTGTTCAACGGACCCTGCGGCGGCACCAACAAGGGCAGTTGTGAAATCAATTCCGATCAGCCCTGCGCCTGGCAACGCATCCATGAGCGGCTGGCCAAGCAGAATCGACTGCAAAATATCATCGACATCTGTCCGCCCAATGACTGGCGGAATCAGACGCCCAGAACCGTCGTTCAACCTGGCTACAAGGATCGCCTTGCCGCCTTGGGTATGAAATAGCCGATTCCCCGGCAAGCAACCACGAAAACAGAACAAGCCAATAGAGGGATTCCCATATGAAATCAGGAAGCAATCTCGAAAAAATACTGCATGCCGGTCATTTTGCCTTCACCGGAGAGTTGGGACCGCCCCGTGGATCCAACGTGGCGGCGGTGCGGGAAAAGGCCAAACCCCTGGTCGGCATGGTGGATGCCGTCAATATTACCGACAATCAGACCGCCATGGTGAGAATGGCCAGTTGGGCCGCCTCGTTGATTGCCATCGAGGAGGGGCTGGAACCCAACTACCAGATGGTCTGCCGGGACCGCAACCGCCTGGCCATGCAGGCCGACATCCTCGGCGCCTCGGCCCTGGGCATTCGCAACTTGCTCTGCCTGTCCGGCGACCACCAGCAGTTCGGTGACCATCCCCAGGCCAAGGGCGTGTTCGACATCGACTCCACCCAACTGATCGGGATGGTAAAAAAGATGTGTGACGAGGCCAAATTTTTAGGTGGCGCGGACATTGACGAACCGCCTAAAATCTTTATCGGCGGCGCGGCCAACCCCTTTGCCGAACCCCATGAGTGGCGGGTCCATCGCCTGGCTAAAAAAGTGAAGGCCGGCGTGGATTTCATCCAGACCCAGTGCATCTACAACATGGAGAGAATGCGTCAGTGGGTCAAAGAATCCGTGGACATGGGGCTCACCGAAAAGGTCTACATCCTGGCCGGCGTCACGCCCATGAAGAGCGTCGGTATGGCGCGCTACATGCAGCTCAAGGTCCCCGGCATGGACGTTCCCAGCGCGATCATCAAACGACTCCAGGGTGTGGACAAGAAGAAGGTGGCCGACGAGGGCATCAAGATCGCCTGCGAACAGATCGAAGAGTTCAAGGAGATGAAAGGCGTCGCCGGTGTTCACCTCATGGCCATCGAATGGGAGCATAAGGTGCCGGAAATTGCCGAGCGGGCAAAAGTCCTGCCCAGACCCGTGGTCTGATCAGCGCCGCACATCCATTGTCAACCAACGATCACCAAAGGAGTTTTCAAGTGAGTAATGAATCTAAAAAAGTCATGGTCATTGGGGGCGGGATCGCCGGTCTGACGGCAGCCTGGGAGCTTGCCGGCCTCGGCGCGCAGGTCGCGCTGGTGGAAAAAGCCGACTTCCTTGGCGGACACGCCATCCAATATGCCTGCAAGGCCACGGACGAATGCCGCCAATGCGGCGCCTGCGCCGTGGAAAGCATGCTCAAGAACGTGGTCAACGAACCGTCCATCACCGTCCATCTATCCACTCACGTGGCCAGCATCAATAAAAACGGAAATTTCAACGTTAACCTGAAAAAGACACCGGTTGCCAAGGATCTCAAGGCTTGCGAGACTGGTTATACGGCCAATCCAACCGGCTGTGCAGCCGTCAGGGGCTACTCGCTGAATAATAATCGATACTACCTGGCAGATGGCCGCCTGAATCCAGAAACGACCGGTAATGTAGACGCCCTTGAGGTTGACGCCGTGGTCTTGGCCACCGGTTTCATGCCCTTTGACCCGCGGTTAAAATCCACCTACCGTTACGACGAGCTGGACAACGTGGTCAGCGGCATGGATGTGGAGTCCGGCAAACGGGCCAACGGCACGGTGCTGCGACCGTCGGATGGCAAACCGCCCAAGAAGATCGCTTTTATCCAGTGTGTGGGCAGCCGCGACGAGCGCCTGGGAAACCTGTGGTGCAGCCAGGTCTGCTGCCCCTATGCC
The DNA here is from genome assembly GCA_963716825.1 of uncultured delta proteobacterium. Classification (GTDB taxonomy): domain Bacteria; phylum Desulfobacterota; class Desulfobacteria; order Desulfobacterales; family Desulfosarcinaceae; genus Desulfosarcina. The sequence continues at coordinate 113,486 of CAVQUU010000015.1, read as the reverse complement.
CTGAGAACGGCCCAGGCCATGAAGTACAAGGACCCGGAACTGGACATCACCGTCTTCTACATGGACATTCAGAACACGGGCAACGATTTCCCCGTCTTTTACCAGCAATGTAAAGACGACATGAAATTCGTGCGCAACATTCCCGTGGATATGTATAAGACCGAAGACGACCGAATCCGGACCCGGTTCATGGCCGCCGAGGGCAGCAGTGAAGCGGTGGACGATGATTTCGACCTGGTGGTGCTCTCTGTAGGCATCATGCCGGGAGCCGACAATGCATCGCTGTCTGAACTGGTCGGCGCACCGCTGGACGGTGACGGTTTCTTTGCCTGCACCGATAAGATGAACCGGGCAGCCACCGGCCAGGATGGCATTTTTGTGGCCGGCACCGCTTCGGGACCGAAAACCATTGCCGAATCCATCGCCCACGCGGGTCAATCTGCCGGCGAAGTGATGAAATATCTGGGGAGGACCTCATGACACACGAAACACAAATGGATACCATCAACCTGGCCACCGACGTGCTGGTGGTAGGTGCCGGGATGACCGGCGTAAAGACCGCCAGCGAAATTGCCGCCAGCGGATACCGGGTGGTGCTGATCGATGAGGGTGCCGGCCTGGGTATGGCGGCAGGTGCCTCGGTTGCCGATCTCGATGGGGAGGAACAGGCGGCCCTAGCGGCTTTATTGGATACTGTCAACGGATCGGAAATGATCGACGTGATGACCGGCACCCGCATGGACGGCGCTGCCGGGGTTCCCGGGGACTTTCGGGTGTGGCTGTCAGGCAATGACGACATTGTCGAAAAGTCCGTCGGCGCCATCGTGGTGGCATCGGAGCTGGTCGTTTGCCCGTTGAACGAAGCCTATGGGTTGAGCCTGTCCGAAACGGTAGTCAGCCAGAGCCAGATGGAAGCGGCCCTTGCCAAAAACCCGGCCGTGTTTTCAGGTAAAACGATCGCTTTCATGGTAGGACTGGCCCAGGACGGCAACCCCCTGGTTCTCGAACGGGTCCTTAAGGGTGTGCTGGCCATGGAAAACATGGCGGATACCAGCGCCTATGTGTTTGCCGGGGATCTGAAGGTGGCCGAAGACGGACTGGAACGACTCTACTTGGAATGTCGTGACAAGGGGGCCATGTATGTCAAGCTTACCGAGATGCCCACGTTGGTCCAGGAGGGCGGTGCCCTCTCCATCACCTACGACGATCCGGTCCTCCAGCGCAAGGTGGCGCTGCACCCCGACATCGTTGTGGTCGAAGAGGCCATCGGTGCCGACCAGGTCAACACATCCCTGGCCGAAATGCTCAACATCGATGTGGGATCCATGGGATTTTTGCAGACCGATAATGTTCACCGCTTTCCGGTCTCCACCAACCGCGAAGGGATCTTCGTGGTAGGCGGCAGTCGCCGGGTGAAAAAACGCTACGGTGCCCTGATGGATGCAGAAAATGCCGCCATCCGGGTCCGCAACCTCTTGGGCGACGGTACCATCGACGTACCGGCCAACAAGGCGGTTCTGGACACGGGCAAATGCACGTTCTGTCTGACCTGTTACCGCTGCTGCCCCCATGGTGCCATTTACTGGTCCGCCGACAACAAACCGGTCATCTCCACGGTGGCCTGCCAGGGCTGCGGTATCTGCGCCGCCGAATGCCCCATGGATGCCATCCAGATTGGTGAATTCAATGATGCCGCCATGATCGATCAGGTGACGCAATCGGCGACGGCCAAAATCGACGGAGCCCCGACCATCGTCGCTTTCTGCTGCCAGAACAGCGGATTGGAAGCCGCCCGCATGGCCGAATCTTTCGGCATGCCGTTGCCCAAGGGGCTTAAGACCGTGGCCGTGCCCTGCGCCGGCAAGGTGGACGTCGATTATGTCATGCACGCCCTGGCCGAAGGGGCTGACGGCGTGGTGGTCATGGCCTGTCACCACGGCAACTGCAAATCGGAGAAGGGCAGCCTCTACGCCGGCTGGCGGGCGGCCAACGCCCAGGAGATGCTGACAGCGATTGGTCTTGAAAAAGAGCGAATCTGTTTTGCGACCACAGCTTCGAACATGGGGGCTGATTTTTCCAGTATCCTCATGGCAATGGAAGAGACTCTGAAATCCAAGTAGGCCATTTTTTCCTTGTATTTTACGCCTGATTCGTAAATAAGGATTAACTTGATTATTTTAATCATATTGGAAATGTCGATGGTCAACTAAAAACGGAGGAATTAACAGTATGGCTGATGAAGCGATCAAGCTCGGTGGAAAAAAGCGATCCGTTTTCATCGATAAGGTGAAGGAGATCCTCCCCGAAGGGGGAAACCTGAACCTTTGCCTGACCTGCGGCGCCTGTTCATCGGGGTGTCCGGCAACGGGTCTGGAGGGAATGGATCCCCGAAAGTTTTTGAGAATGGCGGCCCTGGGTATGGACGAAGAGGTCCTGAGCACCAAATGGGTCTGGATGTGCAGCATGTGCACCCGCTGCATGTATGTCTGCCCCATGAAAATCAACATTCCCCAGCTGGTATTCAACGCGCGGGCGCAGTGGCCCCGCGACAAGCGCCCCAAGGGCATCCTGGGGTCTTGTGACATGGCCCTGCGCAACGACACCTGCAGCGCCATGGGTGCCACGGAGGAAGACTTCCAGTTCGTCGTCGAAGATGTCCTGGAAGAGTACCAGGAAGCCCAACCCGAATTTGCGGAAATGCACGCCCCGGTCAATAAGAAGGGCGCCGAATTCTTCCTGAACCAGAACTCCCGGGAGCCGGTAACCGAACCCGATGAGATGGTGCCCCTGTGGAAAATCCTTCACCTGGTGGGCGCCGACTGGACCTATGGCACCAAAGGCTGGGCCGCCGAGAACTACTGCATGTTCCTGGGGGACAACGAGGCCTGGAAGCACATTGTCGAGGTGAAGAGAGACGCGGTGCAGGATCTGGGCTGCAAGGTCTGGCTCAACACGGAGTGAGGGCACGAACTCTTCGCAGTCCGGTTCGGACTGGATAAATTCAAGCTCGACTACAACTTCGAAATTAAAAGCATCATTCAATACTATGCCCAGTGGATCCGCGAGGGCAAGCTGAAGCCCAGCTCCGCGTGGAACAAGGAGCGCAAGGTCAAGTTCACGGTTCAGGATCCCTGCCAGCTGGTGCGCAAATCCTTCGGCGACCCGGTCGCCGAGGACCTGCGCTTCGTGGTCAAGGCGGTGGTCGGTGAAGAGAACTTCATCGACATGCACCCCAACCGCTCCAACAACTTCTGCTGCGGCGGCGGCGGCGGGTTCCTGCAGTCCGGCTACCCAGATGAGCGCCGGGCCTACGGCAAGCTCAAGGCCGACCAGATTCTGGCCACCAAGGCGGCTTACGCCATCACCCCCTGCCACAACTGCCACGCCCAGATCCACGATCTGAGTGACCAGTTGGATCACCCCTGGCAGACCGTCCACCTGTGGACCCTGCTCTGCCTCTCCCTGGGAATCCTCGGACCCAACGAGCGCGAATACCTGGGTGACGACCTCAAGGATGTGGATGTGTTCCACCCCGAGTCGTCGAATATGTAATCCGCAACACCACCATCAACCAACAGGCCGGATTCCCGAAGGGAGCCGGCCTTTTTTGTTTCCCTATGCCCCCTTGGACAGCCTCACCGCACACACCTTGAACTCCGGAATGCCGGAAATGGGATCCAGCGCCGCATTGGTGAGTTTGTTGGCTGCCGCCTGGGCAAAGTGGAAGGGGATGAAAACGGTCCCGTCAACGGCTTTGCGGGAAACCCGCACCCGGGCCTGAATCTCTCCCCGCCGGGAAGCGATGGTCACTCGATCGCCATCCTGGATGCCCATGCCCTGGGCATCGCCCCGGGTGATCTCCACAAAGGACTCCGGCGCCCGCTCGTTCAATCCATCGGTCTTCATGGTCATGGTACCGGTATGGTAGTGATAGAGCACCCGGCCGGTGGTCAGGTACATGGGATAGTCGTCATCGGCCACCTCCGCCGGGGCAATCCATTCAATGGCATGGAACATCCCTTTTCCGCGGGTAAACTGTGCCCCGTGCAAAATGGGGGTACCGGGATGTTCCGGGGTTGGACAGGGCCAGTGGAGCCCCTCGTGTTCGATGCGTGGGTAGCTGATCCCGGCATAGGAAGGGGTGACGCTGGCCAGCTCGTTAAAAATGGTCTCGCTGTCCTTGTAGGACATGGGGTATCCCATGCGCGTAGCAATCTCGCAGGTGATCTTCCAGTCATCCTTGGCCAGCCCCGGTGGATCGACCGCCTTTCTAACCCGCTGCACCCGCCGCTCCGTATTGGAGAATGTGCCGTCCTTTTCGGCAAAGCACTTGGAGGGAAGCACCACGTCGGCCATCCGGGCGGTCTCGGTGAGGAAGATATCCTGAACCACCAGAAAATCGAGGTTGCTCAAGCTCTTTTCGGCATGGTTCAGGTCAGGGTCGGAAACAAGCGGGTTCTCACCGATAATGTACAGGGCCTTGATCTCTCCACTGTGGGCTTTCGGAACCATTTTCGTGACCGTGAGTCCTGGTTTGGTCGGCAGACCGGTGACGTTCCAGGCCCGTTCCATTTTTTTAATGGCGTCCAGGTTGTCCACCGCCTGGTAGCCGGTGAGCACGTTGGGAAGGCCTCCCATGTCGCAGGCCCCCTGGACGTTGTTCTGCCCGCGCAAAGGGTTGACCCCACCGCCCCGAATGCCCAAGTTGCCACAGAGCATGGCCAGGTTGGCCAGGGATTTGACATTGTCGGTGCCCGTGGTGTGCTGGGTGATGCCCATGCAGTAAAGGATGCTTGCCGCAGGAGCCTTGGCGTAAAGCCGCGCCGCATCGATGAGCTGCTGGGCCGGGATGCCGGTGATGGTTTCCACGTGCTCCGGGGTATATTTATCCACAATGGCTTTCAAGGCCTCGAAGTTTTCGGTACGATCCTCGACAAAGGTCTCATCGTGAAGATCTTCTTGGATGATGACATGCATCATGCCGTTGATCCAGGCCACGTCGGTCCCCAGGTTGGGACGGAGCCAGTGCTCGGAAAACTCCGTAATCTTGACCCGGCGCGGGTCCACCACGATCAGTTTAGCCCCCCGTCGCGTGACCGCCCGTTTTACGAAGGTCGAGAGCACGGGGTGGTTCTCCGTGGTGTTGGAGCCGGTGATGAGGATGACATCGGCCTCCTCGATATCGGCGATGGTGTTTGTCATCGCGCCACTTCCAAATGCTGCGGCCAGACCGGCCACGGTGGAGCTGTGTCAGAGCCGGGCGCAATGATCGATGTTGTTTGTCTTGAGCACCGCCCGGGTGAACTTGTGGGCGATGTAATTTTCTTCATTGGTGATGCGGGCAGAGGTGAACACACCCATGCTGTCTCCGCCATGGGTATCTCGAATCTCTTTGAACTTGCCGGCCACCAGATCGATGGCCTCCTCCCAGGTGGCTTTGCGAAAGGTGCCGTTCTCCTTGATCAGGGGATCGGTGAGCCGCTGATCGCTGCCGATGAAATCGAAACCGAACCGCCCCTTGACGCACAGGCTGCCGTTGTTGGGTGCCTCGCCCTCGACACCGCTGACCTTGACCACCCGGTTGTCACGAACATGCAGGTGCATTTGGCAGCCCACACCGCAATAGCTGCAGGTGGTGCGCACTTGTTGGGTCTCCCATGGACGAACGTGGTAACGCACGTCCTTTTCCACCAGAGCGCCCACCGGGCAAACCTGCACACATTCACCGCAGAAAACGCAGTCGGAATCTTTCAACGGCCGGTCGCCGGCGGCGATGATTTTGGTTTTCGCCCCCCGGTAACCAAAACTGATGGCATTGTTCACCTGAACTTCGTTGCAGGCCTGAACGCAGCGGCCGCATAGGATGCAGCGGGAAAAATCCCTCACAATGAAGGGGTTGACCGTCTCCATGGGATAGCGGGCCGGTGTCCCCTGAAAGCCCTCACCAGTCACCTGGTAGCGGTAGGCCAGATCCTGAAGTCGGCAGTCTCCCCACACCGGACACAATTCATCGCTGCCGTCATCTTTTTCGACGCCTAGCTGGAATTCGGTCCAGTCGCTGTCGTCCCGTCCACGGACCGCACAATTGTGATTGCCCGAAGAGAGCATGAGTCGCAGGATCTCTTTGCGCGATGCCACCACTTCCGGCGATTCGGTGCGCACCACCATATTGGGGGAGGCCGGGGTGGAACAGGCCGGCAGCAACGTCCGGGCCCCTTTTACCTCGACCACGCAGATCCGGCAGGCACCGGTGGGCGTGGTTCCCTTTAAATGGCACAACGTCGGAATATCGATGTGGCCCCGCCGGGCCACGTCCAGGATCGTCTCCCCCGATTCAATGGGAAGCTCATTTCCGTTGATCACCATCAGGTTCGTCTGTTCCATATTCAGGTGCTCCTTTGGGGAGGGTCCGTTTACAGTGGTCGCGTGTCGGCGCAATTGCCGACGATCAGCCTATTTTTCCTATAGAAAATCGACCCTTTTGTCAATCCGCGAATACCAATCCCAGATGACGTCATGTATAAATTTCCCTTCAATCATGCAACCGACGACACCCGGTACTGGTCATTTGTATTCTGCCGGTTGGTCTTTTTGCCGACGATCGCAATCGTCAGCCCGTTTTCGACAACCCGTTCCGCCCGCGCCGTGAAACCACCCACATATACCCCAGGGCACCTAAAATACTGCCCGCCACATCCGCAACCCCGTCCAACGCATCGGCTTGGCGGGCCGCCACGAAAGACTGGTGGAATTCATCGCTCACGCCGAAAAGGGAGGCAAAGAGCACACTGATGACCAGCAACTGTACCGGGGACAGTCTCTCCGGCCAGGTCACCCGGCAGGCCCGGTAAAAGAGAACGGCCAGCAGTCCATAGGCAACCAGGTGCATCACTTTGTCTTTCAGTGGGAAAGAGAGGCCCAAATTGGGCGGCGGAAAACTGGATTGGACAACGATGGCCGCGCAGAGCGCAATGACCGGCAGCCAGTATATGAAAAATGTTCTCTGGGCGGTTTTCATGGGGCAGCAGGGAGCGCCTAAGGGGCAGCCGCTGCAGCCTTCCCAGGAATCCGGGGAAAGCTGCAGCGGCGCTTGTAATGGCCTATTCGCCGAACATGTCCAGATGCAGGCGTCTGCCAGCCACGTGGGCCGTCACCTGCGCCATAAATTGAGCCATGGGGAGACCATAGCGGACGGTGCCGTCCAGCGTGCGAACGGATACGGTGCCGGCCGCCCGCTCTTTGGCGCCGCAGGTGAGAATCAGCGGGGTCTTGGCCAGCTGGGCTTCGCGAATTTTGCGGTTGAGACTTTCCGTACGATCATCCACCTCAACCCGCAATCCTGCGCCGGTCATGGTTTTGGCGATTTCCTCGGCAAATGGAATCAGATCATCGTTGATGGGCAACAAAACAGCCTGAACCGGTGCCAGCCAGAGGGGAAACTTGCCTTCGAAGTGCTCGATGAGAATTCCCAAAAACCGCTCGATGGAGCCGAACACCGTCCGGTGCAGCATGATGGGCCGGTGCTTTTCATTGTCCGCACCCACATAGGTCAGGTCGAACCGTTCGGGCAGGCTCATGTCCAGCTGAATGGTGCCGCACTGCCAGGTCCGCCCCAGGGCGTCCTTGATGTGCAGGTCGATCTTGGGTCCGTAGAAGGCGCCATCCCCCTCGTTGATTCGATATTCCTTGCCGTAGGCATCCAGTGCTGAGCGAAGGCCGTTGGTGGCCTGCTCCCACTGCTGGTCGGTTCCGATTGATTTTTCCGGCCGGGTGGACAGCTCCAGATGAAAACCGAGACCGAATTGGTTGTAGATCCGCTCCTCCAGACGCAGCAGGTCGATGATCTCAGCCTGGATCTGTTCCGGCATCATGAAAAGATGGGCATCGTCCTGGTGAAAGGCCCGGACCCGAAACAGGCCGTTGAGCACACCGGACAACTCGTGACGGTGCACCAGGCCGATCTCCGCTGCACGGATGGGCAGCTCCCGGTAGGAGTGCGGCCGCGTGCTGTAAAGCAGCATGCCGCCGGGACAGTTCATGGGCTTGATGGCATAGTCCTGCTGGTCAACCTCGGTGGTGTACATGTTCTCACGGTAGTTCTCCCAGTGGCCGCTTTTCTCCCACAAGGTGCGCTGGAGAATGATGGGCGTCTTGGTCTCCACGTATCCGGCCTCCCGGTGGGCATCGCGCCAGAAGTCCAGCAGGGCGTTCCACACATCCATGCCCTTGGGATGGAAAAAAGGCATGCCCGGCGCATCGTCATGGAAGCTGAACAGATCCATGGCCGCACCGATCTTGCGGTGGTTGCGTTTTTTGGCCTCTTCGAGAAAATTGAGATATGCCTTGAGCTGCTTCTTGTCGAAAAAGGCGGTGCCGTAGATCCGCTGGAGCTGGGCCTTGGATTGATCCGCCCGCCAATAGGCGCCCGACACCCGCATCAATTTAACCGCCCGCACAAACCCGGTGTGCGGCACGTGCGGCCCCCGGCACAGATCGGTAAAATCGCCTTGCTGGTAAAAGGAGATGGTGCCGTCGGCCAGATCGGAAATCATCTCGGTCTTGTAGGGTTCATCCTTGTAAAAATCCAGGGCATCGGCCTTGGATACCTCATGGCGTTCGACGGGAATCTTCGCCTTGATGATGCGGTTCATCTCCGCTTCGATCCTGGGGAAGGCTTCCTCGGAGAGCGGCTCCATATCGATGTCGTAATAGAAACCGTCCTCCACCACCGGCCCGATGGTGAGCTTGGCATTGGGGTAGAGGTTCAACACCGCCTGGGCCATGACGTGGGCGGCACTGTGGCGCATGATTTCCAGGGCTTCGGGATCCCGTGTGGTGATCAGCCGGACGGCGCTATCCTGTTTAATGGTCCGGTTCAGGTCCACCAGGCTGCCTTCTATTTCCATGGCCACGCAATCCCGGGCCAAACCCTCGGAGATGCTCCTGGCCACAGCCAGTCCCGTGGGATAATCGTCAAAGGGTTTTCGACTTCCATCGGGAAGTGTGATATGAATCATTTTTTTAATTGCCTTCCGTATAAAGGTTGTGCATTGCGTCAATAACGAATATCCAATAATTCAGTGATAAAAAAACAACTTATGGAAAGTAGGGAAAAACCCTCTCCGGGTCAAGAGAAAAATATGGGCACCGTCGCCGATCCGTCTTACCGCTACATCCGAACGCGCTGCCGAACTGGAACAATTTGTCGACCGGATCAGCCAGGAGAAAATCCTTGCCGTGGATCTTGAGGCGGACTCCATGTTTCACTACCAGGAAAAAGTCTGTCTGTTACAGATGGCCGGCAACGGTGAAAATGTGGTCATCGATCCCCTTGAAGTCAACGACCTTTCACCCTTGGCGCCCTTATTCAAAAACAGGGACGTCTGCAAGGTGTTTCACGGTTCGGACTATGACGTTCGCTCCCTCTATCGGGATTTTTCGATCGAGATCAACAACCTGTTCGATACCCAGTTGGCCAGCATGTTCATGGGCGAAAGGGAGACCAGCCTGGGGGCGGTGGTCAGCAACCGGTTCGGCATCCAGTTGGACAAACGCTACCAGAAAAAGGACTGGTCTCAACGTCCCCTGCCCGACGGCATGATCGAATACGCCGCCTCCGACGTCTATCACCTGATTCCCGCTGGCCCGCCATGCTCATGGAGGAATTGGAGGACAAGGGGCGACTGGACTGGGTCAAGGAGGAGTGCGATTACCTGTCCGAGGTCAGGCCCATGGAAAACGGCAACGATCCGTTGTTCCTTCGGTTCCGCGGCGCCGGCCGCCTGCCGCGGCGCAACCTGGCGGCGCTGGAGGGGCTGCTGCAATATCGCCGGGAACTGGCCGCGAAAAAGGACCGGCCCCTGTTCAAGGTCTTTTCCAACACCGCATTGCTGAAAATCGCCACCGAAATGGCCGAGTACCCCTCAAGCCATGGAAGCGGCCCGATGCCTGAGCGCCAAACAGATCCGCATTTACGGCAAACCCCTGTCCGCCATCGTAAAAAAAGCCAACGCCCTTGACCGAAAAGGACCTGCCCACCTATCCACGAAAGCGGCGGCCATCGATGTCCCCCAAGGTACCCGAACGGATCAAAGTCATTAAGGCCTGGCGCGATCGGCTGGCCGACCGTTTGGAGCTGGATCCCGCCCTCCTGTTCAATAAGGCGCTGATGACCGCCATTGCCGTTAAAAAGCCTGCAGAGATTCAAGGATTACGAACCGTCGAGGGAATCCGCAACTGGCAGGTAAAGGCGTTTGGAAAAGAGGTCCTGACCGTTCTGTCCGCCCTGCCCTAAGCTCACACCGACAACTTTCAGTCACCAACTTTCGGGTTTATCGTTGGAGCGGTTTCAGAGCAAATTCATTCGGGACCCGAATGTTGACGATTGATTCGATATGATAGGGTCTATTGATCGGGCGGCAGCATCCGGCAAACCGGTGATGATCGACCGTCGTAGCGGATCAGCGCGCCGTCGCTGGCCCGCCCCATGGCACAGTTGACCACGATCGTACGTCCAATGGTTGCTATACCGGCCTGTTCGTGAATGTGACCGCAAACCACCAATGCCGGCGAACAGCTGCCCACCAGCCGTCTGACGGCCCGGCTGCCGGCATGGAATCGGCCCAGCACCCGGTCCCTGACGCCGTGAGGCGGTGGATGGACCACCAACACACTGTGGGCATGCAACATGGTGGATACCCGGGTCTCGGCGTCGGTCTCGTTGAAACCCAATCGGGAGTGAAAGGGCAACGGCAGGGTACCGCCGATACCAACCATCTCCACATCGCTAAAACGTGCCGCTGACAAATGAATAGATCGAAGCTGGGGAAAGGATGGCAACAGACGGTCCAGATTGCGGCTGTCGCTGTTTCCCCGGATCAGCAGCACCGGCAAACCCAACCGATTCAATCCGTGGAGCATGACCTCCGGCTGCCAGCGCCTGGAAATGTCCCCGGCCAGCAACAAAATATCCGGACGATGGACCGCAATCTGGCGCCTGAGGTGTCGAATCCGTCTCGGATGGCCGTGGATATCGGCAGCCGCGTAAATCAGCATGGGTCGCTTCACCTTTCATTGACATTCCTCGATCTCGTCGCAAGCCATGGCCAACGGGTCAAAATACAATAATTGCCTTGACAGGTAAACCGCTATGGTGAAATCAGAGTTGACGGGTTCGAAATAGTTAATCAACACGCCCTTTATTCAGCACCCGGAAAGCAATCCCATGTCCCTGAGACGCTTTTATATGCCACCGGAAATGGTCCAGCTTCCACAGCCGGAAATTTCCGGATCGGATGCCGGCCACATCTGCCGGGTACTTCGCCTGTCTGCAGGTGATGCGGTGGAACTCTTCGACGGTATCGGGAACGGCTATCGCGCGCAGATCGTGTCGGCTTCCCCCATGCGTGTTCGGTTTCGTATCGAAAAGACATTCCCGCTGCTATCCGAGTCGTCCGTTCAAATCACCCTGGCTCAGGGAATCCTCAAGGACCGAAAAATGGACGACCTGATCCGTCAGTTGACCGAACTGGGCATCGATTGCTGGATGCCTTTTTATGCAGCGCGGTCAGTACCTGTACCGGTCAAAAAAGGCATGGAGAAACGGTTGGGACGATGGGAAAAGATCTCCCTGGAGGCGGTCAAGCAGTGTCGGCGCGGACGCGTTCCCTGTATTCGACCAGCAGACGATTTTGACGCCATGCTGGCGGCATCGGCCGAGTTTGATCTTAAAATCATTTTCTGGGAAGGCGCCCCACAGGCGTTCGATATTCCCGAGACGCCCCCGCCTACACCCGAAAAAATATTGGTTGTCGTGGGCCCGGAAGGCGGATTCGATCCTGGCGAAGTCCAGCTGGCGAAAACGCACGGATTTCTCACCATCGGTTTGGGCCCCCGCATTCTGAGAGCGGAGACCGCCACCCTGGCCGCCTGCACGCTAGTGCAGTATTGTTTCGGTGACATGGGACCCGGAAATTGAGTCATTGAAGGAGAAAAGATGAACCGGCACCCCTGGAAGATTCATAACGCTGAAGGCACCTTTCGTGTCATCGTCACCAAGACGCTTCCCGGACGACGATGGATTGACTTGCTGACCACTGCCGATTGCCGCGTCGAAGTCTGCGGCGATACCGCGGTTCTGGATACGGAAACCATCCAGGCAGCCATCGGGCATCAATGTGATGGCGCCATCGGTCAGCTCACCGAACCCTGGGGAGAAACCCTTTTCGATTCGCTCAAGGCCGCCGGGGGAGTCGCGTACAGCAATTATGCCGTGGGTTACAACAACGTGGATCTGGATGCAGCCACCCGGGCAGGCATCCCGGTGGGCAACACCCCGGGCGTACTCACCGAAACCACTGCAGAGATGGCCGTTGCCCTCACCTTCGCGGCGGCCCGCCATGTCGGTGAGGCGGAACGCTTTCTGCGTGCCGGTCGCTACACCGGCTGGCTGCCCGATCTCTTCTTGGGCACCCTGCTGCATGGCAAGACCCTGGGCATCATCGGCGCCGGCAGAATCGGAGCAGCCTATGCCCGCATGATGGTCCAAGGCCACGGCATGCAGGTGATCTATCACGACCTTGCCGCCAACACCAATCTGGAATCATTTGTCGCCGACTACAACCGCTTTCGGGTCAGCCAACACCTACCACCAGTGGTCTGCCGCCGTGCCGCATCCGTCGAGACGCTTCTGGAAACGGCGGACTGCGTCAGCATCCACACGGTATTGGACGATGCCACCCGCCACCTCATCGATGCCCGACGATTGGCCCTGATGAAACCGGATGCCATTCTGATCAATACCAGCCGCGGGCCGGTGGTCGACGAAGCGGCCCTGGTCGACCACTGCCGACGCCATCCGGATTTTCGCGCCGGGTTGGACGTCTTCGAAGACGAACCGAAGATGGCCCACGGCCTTGCTGAACTGACCAACGTGGTCATCGTGCCCCATATCGCCTCGGCCACACGGTGGACCCGGGAGGGCATGGCCACCTTGGCGGCCTGCAATGTGGCCGGCATCCTCAGCAAATATCCGCTCTGGCAGCAACCGGACATCCTGCCCTTTTTAGAGAAGGATCCGCCGCATGCCATTCCGAGTATCGTCAATGCCGAGGCATTGGGATGGTCCGGGCAAGGGGATTGAATGTTAAGTTTAAGTAATTTATCCGATAATCATTGTTTGCAACAAACCATTGAAAAAAGGTCTTTTACCCGGTAACCCGTCAGTTATGGAAAAAATTGAGCAAACCACCTACGATGGTTATATCAAGGCCCTGACGGATATCAGCCGGGCCATCACATCGGATCTGTTCCTAGAGGATCTGCTCAAGCTCATCGTCATGGTCACCGCCAAGGTCACCGGGGTGGAAATATGCTCCCTGTGGCTCATCGACGAAAATGAAAAGCCGCCCAAAATCAGGCTGAAGGCCACCCAGTCCATCGACCCGGAATACGTCAAGGACCGCTCACTGAACCTCGACGAAGGCGTGGTGGGCTATGTGGTCACCAACAAGCGCCCGATTGCCATCAACGACGTGCTTCGCAATCACCGGTTCAAAGAAAAAGAGATGGCGCGAAAGCTGGGCCTCGTCTCCATGATCAGTGTTCCACTCAAGCTCAAAGATGAGAAAATTATCGGCGTCCTCAACTGCTTTACCGCCGAACCGCACGCCTTCTCAAACACCGAAATCAATATGTTTACGGCGGTGGCCAACCAGGCTGCACTGGCCATCCTCAACACCGAACTGATGGTCAAAACAAAGGTGATCCAGGAAGAACTGGAAACACGTAAAATGGTTGAGCGGGCCAAGGAGATTCTCATGCATCGCCGGAATTTAAAAGGCGAAGCGGCTTTCCGCTGGATTCAAAAGCGCAGCATGGATATGAGAAAGCCGCTGCGCCATATCGCCGAAGCGATCATCCTGTCGGAGGATATAGACCTGGATCGCTGACCCACCCCCAAAAGCACTCCGGACGTTCCCAACACGCTCGATGACTTCATTCAAACTTAATAAAATTAACGAATTTTACTTGACTTATTAATTTAGTGCGACTAAAAATTCTACCTGTTTCCTGAGATAAATTCCTAACCCTCAATAGAGACAGCAAACCAACGCAGCCGATCCTCACAACGGCGTGATACGCGGCTGAAGCGATAAAGACAACGGCGTCTGGCACCGGTTGGGCTATCCCCATCCGTGCGGACGCCGCTTTACGTGGTAATGTTCACGTTTTCGGCTTGAACCGCGATAGCGAGCGCATTCCCCGCGGCTTGCCGCGGGGAGGGTTCAATTCTTAACGATCAACTGCAGCAACAAAGGAGGCGCCATCATGATGCGATTTTCCAAAAACAACGATGCCCTGGGTACCGTCAACCGCGGCAATCCCACCGAATCCAGCCTGTGCACCCTCTGTCGGGCCGACTGTACCGGCAAGTGCGAAACCTGGCTTTCCAGCCTGGTCGGACGCAAGCTGCTCTATCCCCGCAGCTACGGCATCGTGACCGCCGGAGCCGATAACACCACCCACGTGGGCGTTTCCTATAATTCCTTGCGGATCCAGGGATATGCTTACGGCGCCCAGGGAATGGCCGGAGGCCTGACCAACAGCGCCGATGACTGCATCTTTCCCAACGTCACCCTGGAAACCGAATTCGGCAACAAGGTCAAAACCAAAGCGCGCATCCCGCTGATGACCGGAGCCCTGGGCTCCACCTTCGTTGCCCAGAAATACTGGGATTCATTCGCCATTGGCGGCGCCCTGGTCGGTATCCCGGTGGTTATCGGAGAGAATGTGGTGGGCGTGGACCGAGATTCGGAAATCGCAACGGGACCCGAAAGAAAAGGCAAGATTAAAAAAGCGCCGGAACTGGAACGACGAATCGAGAGCTTCTTTCGATACTACAACGGTTATGGTGCCATCATTGTTCAGCTCAATGTAGAGGATACCAGAAACGGTGTGGCTGAGTTTGTCGCCGACAAATATGGCGACAAAGTCATCATCGAACTCAAATGGGGCCAGGGCGCCAAGGATATCGGCGGTGAAATCCAGGTCACCAGCATCGATTATGCCGCATTCCTCAAGGAGAGAGGATACGTGGTAGATCCGGATCCGACCATACCCGAAGTGCAGGAGGCCTTCGAAAATGGCTCCATCAAATCTTTTGCCCGGCACAGCCGCCTGGGAGGCACCAACCTGGGTTCCGTGCAGCAGGTCCGGGAAGATTTTATGAGCAGCGTGGAATACCTGAGAAGTTTGGGATTCACCCGCATTACCCTGAAAACCGGCTCCTACGGCATGGAAGAGCTGGCCATGGCCATCAAGTTCGCCACCGATGCTGGCCTGGACCTGCTCACCATCGACGGTTCGGGCGGCGGCACGGGTATGAGCCCCTGGAACATGATGCAAAGCTGGGGCGTACCCTCGATCAACCTGCATGCCAAAGCCTACGAATACGCCAGCATTCTGGCGGCCAAGGGACTGAAGGTGGTGGACATGTCTTTTGCCGGCGGGTTCGCGCTAGAAGACAGCCTATTCAAGGGGCTGGCCTTGGGCGCCCCCTTTACGAAACTGATCTGCATGGGACGGGGCATCATGATTCCCGGCTTCGTGGGCTGCAACATCGAAGGGGCACTGTTCGAAGAAAAACGGGCGGAAGTCAACGGCCACTGGAACGAACTGCCCCGATCGGTACTTCAGGTGGGTTCCTCCGCCAAGGAGATTTTTTCCTGCTATTTCGATGTAGAGAAAATCGTGGGTAAAGATGAGATGAAGAACGTTCCTTACGGTGCCATCGCATTTTACACACTGGCCGACAAGCTCTACTGCGGCCTGCAGCAGCTCCTGGCCGGCGCAAGAAAGTTCGCAGCCAATCAGATTACCCGGGACGACATTTTCGCCGGTAACCGCGAAACGGCACGGGAGACCGGTATCCGCCACATGGCCGACGCCAACGACGAGAGTGCCCGGAAAATCCTCAACTCATGAGAATAATCGGATAGCCGTCCAGCGACTCGGACACACGAAAGCCCAACACGATATATCATCTGCAAACGCCCCTTGCCGTTTTCGGCAGGGGGTTTTTCTTGCTGGCGCAATAACATAGCAAATAGAAAGTCAACCAATCATCGGAAACGAACAACCAACAGATGTAGCGGTCAGCCAATTTATTACCTGAGTGGTTTTTAAAAACAGATTATACAAGTTGTACCCTTTGTGGAGTGCGATCTGGCTAAATTAAAAGAAATACAATGGTTTCATTAAACCGTGTCCTGTCATCGGCATCAAGACTGTTCTCAATATATTTAGTATTCTTAAGATACTTCTTGAAGATGATATTGCCTTGCAGGGTGCCCTTTTTGTTTTTCTTAACAAACTTGTTGATTTCCGTTTTCAGCAACGGTGAATCCTTGCGCATGGCCCAGGCGATCTTACCGTTTTCCCTGAACTTAATTTTCGGATGAAGGGTAATGTTATCAAAAATCTGTGCCCAGAATTCACCCTTATGGCTGTCGATTATAATCATCGGTATCAAACCGGCATTAACCATTATTTAAAGGGAGGCTATAGTGAGTGAGAGCAACGTAACATTACGAATTAATGCCAATGTTACCGATATGTTACGGCTATCTGGCGCATACCACGGGAAGGGCACTTTTTACAAGTAAGGACCGTTATGATAATTTTTCAGAATCGGAAGAAGAAATTAAACAAAAGTACCACCTACAAGCAGGCAAGGGTAACCTGCTGTAAACAAATCGAAGGGAGCATCAATTTTTGTCTATTTGTATTTTTTGATCAGAGCTTTTTTAGAATCATTATACTGTTTTTCGGTTATTATCCCATCTTTGTAAGCCTTATCAAGGTCAATCAACTCCTGGCCTAACGTTTGTGAACTTTGTTCAACTTTTGCACCTCCACCCCCGCAACTAGTAAAAATAACAAATAAGGATACGAAAATTATTAGAAGTGTAAGGGCCTTTTTTCTCAACATGTTCCTCCATTTCTATCTTAGGGTTGTCAAATTTATGATTATTAATCGGTAATTTTATATGAGACATGACAGAATGTCAACTGACTTCGCCCTATCTACCACAAGGTCCGTAGTTACAGGGATGACGTTGTCTGAGGAGTGTGGCCTGATCGGGTGATATATTGAGATAGAAGCAGTTTTACTCAATTACAGATACCACCTTTTGCGAGTGTCTGTTCAAGAAAATCCTAGTTTGCGGAACTGTCAATGTTATCTCATTTATCCTAACACGTTAAGATGATATGGTCTTGTGGGCCTCGAGTTATCCATTGGCCAGGGTCATTCTAACCGGACGCTGGACAATTCCGGGGACCGACGCATGCAGGGCCGTGGAGACAAAGGCGCTTTCCTTGCCGATGGTCTCACCCCACTTCACGATCTGACGAGGTTTGACCAGGGGTTCACAGGCGCCTCCGATGTTCTGGTGCAGAGACAACACGACCGTGTCCGGCGCGGGTATCACCCGGATGGGCGCATCTTTGGACAGGTTTTTATAATCCGGTGGATGGATCCCGTGGGCGAATGTTCCGCTGCCCGTGCAGCCTTTCAGCTTCAGCCCCATGGATGCAGCATGAATTTCATTTTTTTGTGACCACCATGTCAAAGCCCCCCTGAAACACAAAAGGATCTCCACAAAAGAGTGCATCGCTTGTAACCCGTCGCTCACCGGTTTCCATTGACCTTAGTCAATTTGCAGGCCTCCGCAGGATGCTATCCGTCCGTTGATCGGTTGGCTGGCCCTTTGCCCCCTGCAACAGGGTTGATACAGACGGTTTCCGATGTTGACGGTTACCCCTTGAAGCGATACTATCTGCTTCGCGAATAGGCAGAAGATATATTTATTGAACCGTCTCGAACCAGTGATCCAGGAGGTTTTGCGTGCAAGCATGCGCGCCCCACCTGGAAGAAGCCCGCAGCAGGCTGCTGGCAGAGGGGATGTCACCCGACCGCATTTCCATCAAGATTCACGCCGTGGACCGGGACCGCGCCCCCCACATCGTCCAGAAAGCCATGGACAACCATTTCGGAGGCGTCGTTTTAGGCCGCCGGGGACTGATTACGTTTATCGATGAGTATTTCGCCGGTCGGGTCAGCGATCGGGTGCTCAAGTTGGCCGGTCAGCTGGCAGTGCGGATCATATAGGCGGTATGGGTTCTATGCGTTTGATGCAGCTATGCGTTTATTGCGCTTACGCTTCCGAGAACCATAGGCGAATGCGTTGCGATTTTCAGATAATCCTGAACCTGTCAACGATTGGCAATGTTGGATGGACACTACCGAAACAAAAAAGTTAACCATGCAATCGGAAATCCTAAGGAAAAAACTGCTGGATTGGTACGCAACCCATCGACGTCGCCTGCCCTGGCGGGAGACATCGGACCCATATGCCATATGGGTCTCGGAAGTGATGCTTCAGCAGACCCAGGTGGCCACCGCCATACCCTATTACCGTCGTTTCATGGATCGCTTCCCCACGCCGGCGCATCTGGCCGACGCCGACATCCAAGAGGTGCTCAAACTGTGGGAGGGGTTGGGATACTACTCCCGTGCCCGCAACCTGCATCGGGCGGCCGGGGTGGTCACTCCCGATTCAACGGCCAGGTGCCCGATGACCCAGAGGCGTTCCGCTCCCTGCCCGGTGTCGGGGACTACATCTGCGCCGCCGTCCTGAGCATCGCCTTCGGCCGGGTGCTTCCGGTGGTCGACGGCAACGTCAAGCGGGTGCTGTCACGCCTGTTGGAGATCGACACCCCCGTGAACCGCAGCGGTGCCCACAAGATTTTCCAGGTGCCGGCCATGGAACTCATCTGCCCGAAGCAGCCGGCAGATTTCAACCAGGCCGTCATGGAGCTGGGCGCGCTCGTCTGCCGTCCCAAAAATCCCGACTGCGCGACCTGCCCGCTTTCCGACCTGTGCCGGGCCAACCGGCACCACACGACCGCGGACTACCCGAAGCGCGATGCATCCCGAAAGGTCCCCCACCGGCATCTGGCCATCGGCGTGATCCTGAAAAAGGGGAAAATGCTGGTGGTCCAGCGACCAGCGGAGGGTTTTTAGGCGGACTGTGGGAATTTCCGGCGGTCCCGGCCGAACAGGGACAAACAGACAGGCAGAGCATTTGGAAGCGATGATGGCCGCGGAAACCGGCCTGAAGATCGCGGTGGACCGTCGGCTGACCCTAAGATCCGGCATGCCTACACGCATTTCACGCTCAGCGGCGACGTCCATCTGTGCCGTTATGTGGCCGGCCGGGTGCGTCTGAAAAGTGCCCATGGCCATCGGTGGGTGACCCTTCGATCACTGGCGCGCCTGCCCCTGCACAAGGCCAACCACAAATTCTTGGACCCCCTGGGAGAAGCCTATAGGGATGCAGATAACATCAATTGACCTGAAATTACGCCGGATGTGGGTTCGCCAGTGTTGATTGCTTGGCGCCACAACCACACCCTGCCGACTGGCTGGTAGGCGAGACAGGGAAGCCAACCGGGTGTTGACGATTCGGGAGATGACCGGCAGACCGGCCGGGCCGCCGACCAGATCCGTGATATGGCAACGGCGATCACAAATCCAAGGACAAATCCCGTCAGGCCGAAGGCAACGCTATGGCCGCCGCCGGTTCCATCCATATCATCGAACATGAACGCACCCGTGAAAGCGCCGACCAGCATCCCGAACACGGGCACCAGATAGAGCACGGCCATACGGGACAGGATGGCACCGGATTCCACGGTGAGCGTCACCCGGTCCCCCACCGCCGCCCCTGCCCGGTTGAGTGCCGGCGTTCGTTCGGTGCGGGTGGACCGCCCCCCGTGGCATTGGGAAACGGCGCTGCAGCTACCGCACCCCTGGCCTTTTTCAGCCACCACCGTGGCACGGCCATCGTCACCGGTCTCTACGACAAATCCAAGCGTCTGCGCCATTTTTCATCTCCGTGGCCCTAACCGTCCATCGATTTGAAAATATCAACCAGGGTCTCGGCACCCACCATCCCGGTGAACCGTTGGACGAGTTGGCCCTGCCTGTCTATTACCACAATGTATGGAATGGCGCGACCGCCAAACCGATCAAAAAGTTCCCGACGCTGTTCGTCCACCTGGGTGAGATCCACCTGCAGCGGGATAACGCCCACGGCACCGATGATATCCAATAGCCTTTTGTCGTTGAAGGTGGTCCGCTCCAGGGCTTTGCAGTTAATGCACCAGTCTGCGGTAAATTCCACCAATACCGGTTGGCCGACCGACTGCGCGAGGCGATGGTCCGAATACGCCTGCCAGGGGATACCCGCATCGCCGCCGTCCAATGGAACGTCCCGAAAGCCGGTTGCCACCACGATGGCCAGAACCAGGATCAAAACGGGACGCAGCCCTACCCGCGAACCGCGGGTGAACCGGAACACCAGCCAGACGCCGATACCCAACACCAGTGCCATCCAACCGGCCTGCCGGAGGATAGGCGGCAAAAACCCCTGGACAAAAAACAGGCTCGCGGCCAGCAGGACGAAACCGAGAACCATTTTAAAATTGACGGCCAGCCGGCTGGGAAATGAAAGCCGGGCCAGCAGACCGGGCCAGAGCAGCAGCACCACATAGGGAAACGCCAGGCCGGTTCCGATGGCGCTGAAAATGACCATGGTTTCCAGCGCAGATCGGGTGGCGGCAAAAGCCAGCACCGATCCCAGAAACGGTCCCGAACAGGGGGTGGAGAGAACGCCGGCCAGCGCACCGGTGAAAAATGCGCCCAGGTGGTGGCTCATGGGCACCCGGTAGACAAACTGGGGCAACCGCCAGGACCAGCCGGTGAAGGTGGCGATCGCCGCGGCAAACAGAAAAAGGGACAGCAGGAGCCGGAACCAGGCATGCTGAAACTGCTGGCCCCACATCAATCCGAAACCGGCGGTAACCACGCCCAGCACGACGAAAAAAGCCAGGCTGCCGGCCAGCAGGGCAGCAGCGGCCAGGGCCCGTGAACGGGCCGTGCCTGTCGTTTCCCGCAGCAGCGCCTGAACTTTGAAGGGCATCACCGGCAGCACGCAGGGCATAAAGTTGAGAATCATGCCGGCGGCAAAGGCGAAGGTACTCTGGGAGACAACCGTTTGCATCATCAGGCCCTCGCTTCGGCGCTGATTGGGACGGCTTCGTAAAATGTTCATGGTCAAGGCTCGCCATTTCCAGCGACTGCGGCCCACGTGAAGGTGCGCCGCCGTCAAAGGGAATGCCGCAAAACGCGGACATTTCACTTCCAAGGAAGCTTGCCCCAATAGAAGGCCCGTTTTTCGATAGGCGCGGCTTCCTGCCTCCTTTCGGAGGGGTGGCCATTCGTGGCCTGAAAAAGCTTTTTACGAAGCCGTCAATTGTTGCATCAGCGCATCTACGGTAGTCACCGGCAGTTGGCAGGCACCGTTTTGGCACGCATAGGCGGTGGCCTTGCCGCCGGCAGCGGTTTTTTCCCTGAAGAGGGGCGATCGCCGGGCCAGTTGCGCCGCATCGGATTCGGAAACGATCATGACCAGGCTGCCGGGCAGAAAGGCACGCCGCAACCGATCCGTGAACGAAGCCGCATCACCGTCTGCCGGGGTGACGACGATCACCTGGTGGGGCGGATGCAAAAAGTCATCAAGAGCTAAAAGCATCTCGCCGAAAGCCGACGGATTGGCTTCCATGATCGTGGAAAAAGCGCTGAACCCCTTCTTTGCCCGTTTCAAATAGGATGGCTCAAGGGTCAAGGCGTTCAATCGCAGCAGATTCATCAGGGCCACGGCGTTTCCCGAGGGAAGGGCGCCGTCAAGGACCGGCTTCTCGCGGGCAATCAGCGCCTCATGATCGTCGGCGGTCATGAAAAAACCGCCGTTTTCAGGGTCATCGAACTGATCGGCCAGGGTCTGGTCCAACTCAAGGGCACGATCCAGCCAGCGAAGGTCGGCGGTCGTCTCAAACAGATCCAGCAGCGCGGCAATGAAAAAGGCGTGGTCATCCAGAAACCCGTTGCCTGCGGCAGCACCGTCTTTGAAACTTCGCTTGAGCCTGCCGGCGACCAGCATGCGGGTCAGGATAAAGTCCGCCGCCCGACCGGCCCGGTCTATGATAGGCGGTCGTCCAGGGCAAACCCGGCACGGGCGAATGCGGAGATCATCAACCCGTTCCAGGCGGCAAGGATCTTATCGTCCCGCAGCGGCGCCGGCCGCTGTTGACGGCGAGCATAAAGCACCGCATTGATTCGGTCTACGTCCGATGCCAGTTGCATCGCAGACAAGCCCAGTTCACCAGCCAATTGATCAAGTTCCCGAGGCAGGAATAAAATATTTCTCCCCTCGAAGTTGCCGCGGGCGTCAGCCCCATAGACGGTCGCGGCAATCCGGGCATCATCGGCCCCGAGGGCATCGTTGAGTTCTTCGAGGGTCCAGGTGAAAAACCAGCCCTCCTCCCGGTGTCCGGACGGCGTCAGGCTGTCTGCATCGGTGGCGGAATAAAAGGCCCCGTCCGACGAGGTCATCTCGCGGGAGACATAATCCAGGGTATTTATGGCCACCTGCCTGAATCGTGGATTCCCGGTGGCCTGCCAGCCCTCGATGTAGGCCGGCACCAGCAGCGCATTGTCGTAGAGCATTTTTTCAAAATGGGGAATCCAGCCAACCTGCATCGGTGGAATAGCGGTGAAAACCGCCGCCCACCTGATCGTTCATGCCGCCGGCCGCCATCTTCTCCAGGGTCAGGACAGCCATGTTCAGGCTGTCCGCGTCACCGCTGCGCCGATGGTGCCGCAGCAACAGCCGAATCGGCAGAGAACTGGGGAATTTGGGAGCGCCTGCGATTCCGCCATGCACCGCATCGAAGCGGGTCTTGCTGGACGAGACGGCACGGTCCATCACGCCGTCCACGGGCAGCCGACCACCGGCGGCCGGCGTCAGCATCTGCCGCACCGCCCGGGCGAGTTCGCCGGCGGACTGGGCGACCAGATCCCGTTTGTCGTCGTAGCTCTCGCGGATCTTTTTCAGCATCGTGAGAAATCCCACCGGTGAGCCGCGGTCGCCGTCCCGGGCCGGGAAATAGGTTCCCCCGTAAAAGGGTTCGCGATCCGGGGTCAGCCACACCGTCATGGGCCACCCACCCCGGCCGGTAATGGCCTGGACGGCGCTCATGTAGATGGCATCCACATCGGGCCGCTCTTCGCGATCGACTTTGACGGCAATGTAGTTGTCGTTGATATACCTGGCAATCTCCTCGTCTTCGAAGGACTCTTCCTCCATGACGTGGCACCAGTGGCAGGTGGAGTACCCCACGGAAAGCAGCACCGGCCGGTCCAGCCGCCGCGCGGTGTCAAATGCTTCATCCCCCCATGGATACCAGTCCACCGGATTGTGGGCATGCTGCAGCAGATAGGGGCTGCTCTCCAGAAACAGCCGGTTGGTGTATATGGCCCGACCCTGATCGTCGAGGTGCCGGGTTCGTGGGCGATAGTCATCGCCTCGCCGGCGGGCCATTAACCGAATTTCATCCTCCAGGGTCATATTGCCACCTCTTTCTCCGGGCGCAGCCTCTGCCGAACGGCCCTCGGACCGTCCGGTTGCCGTTCCGCTGCCAACAGGTTCGTTCGAACGGCATTGCCCGAGAGAATCAGGACGATCAGGCCGACACCAGCCAAAGCCGCCCTGATAACTTTTGTATGTCGTCGGTTGAAAGCGATATCCCCCTTTTGCCGACATGCCTGTCAATGCCCTGGCTATCGCACCAGAGGATACTTTTCCCGTGACCAGCCAATCACGCCGGTCTCCATATGATAGGCACGGTGAAAACCCAATTTTTCGAAAATGGCGAGGCTCTTTCCGCTGCGGTTGCCACTGCGGCAGTAAATCAAATAGGTTTTTTCCCTGTCCAGGGCCTTGAGCCGATCCACGTAATCGCTGGAATGATAATCCAGCAACAACGCCCCTTCGATATGGCCGTCCTCGAACTCTTTGGGCGTGCGGACATCCAGCAGCACGACATCGGGGTCGCCCCGATGCCGGTCGAGCAATGCCTTGAAATGACGGGGTGAAATGGTCTGCTACGACCGCCTTGGCTGCCGAGGCCAGGCACCCGGAGGCGCCGATCAGCAAAACCAGCAAGGTCGCAATCCATAGCGATGGTCGTTTTTTCATGGTCCAACCCTCTTATGGAAACAATCCGTTGGTGTTAAACGCATTGCCTGTCGTTTTCGCGTGCACCACCAATCACCACAATGTGGTAAAAATAAGAACCGATTCTGTTTTTTCAATGAACCGGGCATGTGGCTAGAATGGCCTCAATAAAAGGCATTGGACTAATCGAAGTTTTCGAAACACGGTCGGGCGGATGGATCGAGGTCAATCTGAATTTTTTGCGCGGTCCTATATCCGGCAGGTGCGGATGTCGGTGACGATGATTCCCTTGGCCCCGATTTTGGTGAGGCTGTCCATGATCTGATTCACATCCCGCTTTTTGGACATGGATTTGACCGCCACCCACCCTTTTTTGCTCAATGGGGAGACCGTGGGTGACTCGATACCCGGGGTGATGACACAGGCCATCTCCAGCATGGTTTCGGGGATGTCGTACTCCACCATCACATACTCCCGGGCCACGACGATCCCGCGGATCCGGTCCAGAAAGGTGTGCACCGCGCTCTGCCGCTCGATGTCCGGGTCCGGGCCGCCAGGATCGCTTCACTGTGCAGCAGCGGGGGCCCAACCACCTTGAGCCCGGCCGCCTTGAGGGTTCGCCCGGTCTGGACCACGTCGGCGATGGCGTCGGCCACCCCCAGGCGGACGGAGATCTCCACCGCCCCGTCCAGCCGGACAACTTCCGCATCCACGCCCCGGCGCGTCAAGTCTTCGACGACCAGTCGGGGATAGGAGGTGGCGATGCGCTTTCCGGCAAACTGGTCCGGATCCAGATCCGTGTCTGCGGGCACGGCATAGTGGAAATCGGACCTGCCGAATCCCAAAGACAGCAGCTCCACCACATCCGCCCCGCTGTCCAGGGCCAGGTCCCGGCCGGTCACCCCCATGTCTAGAATGCCTTTGCTCACATAGATGGCGATATCCCGCGGACGCAGAAAAACGAACTCCACCTGGTTGGCGTTGTCGAACACGATGAGTTCGCGGCTGTATCGTCGACAATTGTAACCGGCCTCCCGGATCAGCTGCACGGCGTCTTCGGAGAGCGACCCCTTGTTGGGCAGGGCTATTTTCAGCATTTTCGGCACATTCCTTTATTCGGTCAGAACTGCATCGTGTAGCAGGGGATTGTTAGCGCCAGATTAGCGTTCAAAAGGGTTGTCGACCAATCGCGAATGGTAGATTTTGGTTCAGGCCAAGGCCGCAGCGAGGTTGGAACCGGAGGCGTAGCGGCGCGACGTCGAGGATTGCAGCCGAGCGAGAAGGCCGGCCTGGACCGAAAGATGCCGTTTGCGCGAAACTACAGGTAGCGGTAGACATCCTCCAGATCCAACTCGCAGGCGATCATCATCACCTGAACGTGGTAGAGCAGTTGGGATATTTCCTCGGCGGTGCGTTCCCGGCCCTCGTGTTCGGCGGCCATCCAAACTTCACAGGCCTCCTCGATCACTTTCTTGCCAATGGCGTGGACACCGTTTTCCAGATGACGAACGGTTCCCGAGTGGGGGTCCTTGCGCACGGCCTTGTCTTTGAGTTCGGCGAACAGGGCTTCAAATGATTTCATGGAGGTGGGCATTCCTTCCGCACGCCGTCGTCTGCTATGGACCCAAAAGGTCTGCGGCGATGGCCTATGGCTGGTTTTCATTTTGGGCCTCTCTTAACAGAAATACCGGCATCCCACAATGGTTTGCGGCCGAATCCGGCCAACAGGCACGGTTGTTCAAAAAGTTAAGGGGCCAATAAAAAGAGGAGCGGCTCTGCTGTTGTGGGGTATGTTAGCAGAGCCGCCAAGGGTAGAGGGATTGAATAATACTTATGGGGTGTTGGATACAAGATAATCGGATCTACCATCTCTGTCAAGGGAAAAATACCACATTGTGGTAATTATTTTTGATGCGTCTAAATTCCAACGGATTAGATCGAATGCGGATGGCCGGCATCGTCAGGTGATGCCGCGATAACCTCGATGAAATCTCCGCAGGCGATCTCACCGCCCCGAATCACCCGGGCGAAAACCCCCTCTCGGGGCATGATACAATCGCCGGCCTGGTAATAGATGGCACAGGGCTTGTGGCAGGTCTTGCCGATCTGAGAGACTTCAACGATAACCGTCGTTCCCAGCTTCACCTGCGTCCCGACAGCCAGATGCGTCCAGTCGATGCCTTCGGTGGCCACATTTTCGGCAAAATCCCCGAAATTCACATCCAGCCCCTTTTCCCGAGCCCCCTGGATGCTTTCCGAGGCCAGGAAACTCACCTGACGGTGCCAGGGGCCGGCGTGGGCATCCCCGTCCAAACCATGGTTAAGAATCACCCTGGCCCGATCCACGAGGGTTTTTCGGGTTCCTTTTTTCCGGCTGACGGCAATGGATACGATCTTCACGACCCCTCCTTTGAAATAAGAAACAGGCCGTAGGTAGCGAACAGGTCCGGTAAAAAACGGACAACCGCTTTCCGGACCGATCCTGCCGGTCTGTGTCGATACCCACCTCTTTCAGGATTCTGAATCCCACCTGCCGGGCGTATCGCCTGAAGTCGGACAGGGTGATCACCCGAATGTTGGGCGTATCGTGCCACTGGTAGGGCAACTGGGGCGTCACCGGCGCGTGTCCCGTTAACGTCAGCATCATCCGTACCCGCCAGTGGCTGAAGTTGGGAAAACTCACCACGCTCCGTCGGCCGATCCGTAGCACCTCCCGGATCAGGGGCGCCGGATCATAAATCTGCTGCAGCGTCTGGGCCAGGATTACGATAATCGAAGACATCGTCCGGATAGTCCCGGACCTCTTCGTTGATGTCTCCCTGGAGTACGGTCAACCCCCGTTCGATGCAGCGGGCCACGCAACTCTCGTCGATGTCGATGCCGGTGCAAACCGCATGCTTGCGGGTCTTCAAATAGTGAAGCAGCGTGCCGTCACCGCACCCCAACCCCAGCACCCGGGCCCCTTGCGGAATCCAGGAAGCCACCAGCTGAAGGTCGTAGCGAATACCGTTGCCTGCATTACACGTCGTTGTCACCGTCCAAAAACCCTTTCATGATGCCGGAAAGACGGTCGCTGGGGAGCAGGAAGGCATCGTGCCCCCACTGGGCCTCGATTTCGCAAAAGCTCACCGCCAGCCCGTTTTTTTTCATGGCCTTGACCATGGCCCTGGACTGGTAGGTCGGGTAGAGCCAGTCTGAGGTGAAGGAAAGCACCAGGAACCTGGCCCGCGCACCCGCAAAGGCCGCCACGGCGGACCCGTCACCGTAATGCCGCTCGAGGTCGAAGTAGTCCGCCGCCTTGGTGATGTAGAGAAAGGCATTGGCGTCGAATCGATCCACAAACTTGTGGCCCTGATGGCGCAGGTAGCTCTCCACCTGGAAATCGGCATCGAAATTGAATGAAAAATCGGCCTTGTCCTGAAGCCGCCGTCCGAACTTGAGCCGCATGGATTCATCCGAAAGATAGGTAATGTGCCCGATCATCCGCGCCACGGCCAGCCCCAGGTCCGGTTTCTTTCCCTCGTGGTAGTCTCCGCCGTTCCAGTTGGGATCGGCCATGATGGCCTGTCTGGCCACTTCGTTGAAAGCAATGGCCAGGGCGCTGTGCCGGGTGGTGGTGGCCAGGAGCACGGCGGATGCAACCCTGTCCGGGTAGCGCACACTCCATTCCAGCGCCTGCATACCGCCCACGGATCCGCCGATCACCGCGTGCAGCCGATGCACACCCAGATGGTCCATAAGCTGCTTTTGGGCGTCCACCATATCCGCAATGGTGACCACCGGGAAATTCAATCCGTAAGGCTTGCCGGTGGCTGGATCAATGGATGCGGGACCAGTTGACCCCATACAGCTGCCCAGGATATTCGTGCCGATCACGAAATGGCGGTTGGTGTCGATTCCCTTTCCCGGCCCCACCATGAAATCCCACCAGCCCGGCTTGTCGTCGCTGACCGTGTAGGTACCGGCAACATGGGCATCACCGGAAAGGGCATGCAGAATCAGAATTGCGTTGGTCCGGTCTTCGTTGAGACGGCCGCAGGTTTCGTAGGCGATGGTCACCGGCCCGATGGTTGCGCCACAGGCCAGGGTCATGGATGCCGGCGGGTGGGCGAACGTGAATGTCCGCTTTTCCACCAGGCCCACCGATGCCCCCTGCTGATCGTGCTGGATATACTCACTCATGTTTTATTTTGGCCAGAGTGCCCTTGAACACATCACAGGTGCGGCACAGCTTCATCTTCTCCTTCCAGGAATCGTGGACCGTCCCGTCGCAGATGGTGCCGTTGATGAACCAGCACAGGTCACCGGTGGAAAATTCCCAAGCCGGGCACTGTTCTCGCCGCTCCTGGGGGCAGGAGTGAACGTCCCAGCAGGGTTTGAGGCCTTTATTGCCGCGCAATTTGCGGGTGACCAGAAAGTAGAGTTGGCGCTCGACGTGGACGGGGATGGTTCGCCAGCCCTGCTCATAACTGTGAATCGCCTTGATCGAGGTTCCCAGAAGCTGGGCCATCTGTTTCTGGGTTTTCTCCAATTTCTTGCGCAATGCGCTGAACTCTTTGTCCTTCATGGCCTTCCGTCTCTGCTTTCCAATTCCTGGATAGCTGCCCCCGATGGTTGCATTAAAAAAAAGTGCTGGCCCATACCACGGCCACCGATACGCCTTGGGCCAGATGGAAATGGGAAACTAACATGCCGTATTTACGGGAAAATTATTCCAATCGTTCAGATGTGCCACATCGTGGTATAAAAGTCAACGATTTTTAACACTCCAGGAGAGGCCGGGTCAACCCACATCCTGTTTGATATCGATCCCGAATTTTTTCATCCGCTTCCAGACGGTCACCCGACTGACCCCCAGCATCTTGGCCGCTTTGGACTGATTGCCGCCGGCCTTGCGCAGCACGTGGACCAGGTGTTCCCGATCCTTGACGCACCCCGGGTCCAGTTCACAGGTTGCCTTTGGATCGAACGTGCCGTGAACGATCTTGTGGGGCAGATGCTGCGTCCCGATGCCCCCGCTCTGGCAAAGGACGAAGGCGTACTCGATGGCATTTCGCAACTCGCGGACATTGCCAGGCCAGGCATAATCCGTCAGGGTTTCAAGGGCGTCAGGCGTGAGCCCGATGATCTTCTTGCCGCTGCTGGTCGCATTTCGCCGGATAAAGCTCTGGGCGATCAGCGGGATGTCTTCCCGGCGCTCGGACAGAGGCGGGCAGTACAAAGGAAAGACGTTGATCCGAAAATAAAGATCCTCCCGGAACAGTCCCTGTTCGATCAACGTCTCCAGGTGCTTGTGGGTGGCGGTAATCACCCTGACATCCACGGGGATGGATCGATTGTCCCCCACCCGTTCGATCTTGCGATCCTCCAACACACGCAGCAGCTTGATCTGAATGGCAGGGGGGATGTCGCCGATCTCGTCCAGAAAAATGGTCCCTTGATGGGCGGCTTCGAAACGGCCCACACGGGTGCGGTCTGCACCGGTATAAGCCCCCTTCACGTGACCGAAGAGTTCGCTTTCCAGCAGGTTTTCGTTCAGGGCCGCACAGTTGACCTTGACGTAGGGCTTGTCGCTGCGGCCGCTGGCCCGGTGGATGGCCCGGGCCACCAATTCCTTGCCGCTGCCGCTCTCTCCCTGAATCATCACCGGCGTGTCGGACGGGGCCACATTTTCGATCATCTCGAAAAGGTTCAGCATCACCGGGGATTTTCCCAGGATGCCGTGGTATCCCTCATCCAGGTGAAAGGTCTTGCGCAGGTTGCTGATCTCCTGCTGCTGGCGGATCTTTTCGGTGATGTCGGTCAGCGTCTCGACGGCGCCGATGATTTCGCCCTTTTCATTGCGCAGCACCGATGCGCTCTTGATGATGTGCACCGAATGGCGGTCCTTGTTGGTAATCAGGCACTTCTTCTCTCTGATGGCGCCTCTGCGGAAGAGACCGCACCACTGGGTACCTGCCCCTTGACCAATGATTTTGCATCCGGTGCAATTCAGTATTCGGCAGGATTTCCCGATCAGTTCATCTGCCCTGTATCCGGTGACCCGCTCCGCCGCCGGATTGGCCGCAATGATTCGACCCTTCGGATCCACCACCATCAAGCCGTCCTGCAACGTATCCACGATGGTTTTCCAGTATTTTGCTATATCCACGACACCTCCGCCAAGTGTTAACCCCGTCAAGGCAACATGCTAACCTGTAAACTTAACACTTGTTAACTTAAATGGTTCCTCACCATTTTGCAAGCCCCTTTAAAAATTCCATTTTTTTTATTAATATCAATAGGATAAACACGAAAAAAAACAAACGGATCCATTGGCACACCCATTGCTCAATGGATTTCAGAAAATATTAGGGTTGTCAGTTGTTAACACGTTCAACAAGGAGGAGACATGAATGATCAAGGATGGAAGCGCACAACCATCGGCGCCATAGTGGGAATTGTATTCCTGCTATGTGTCGCGGCACCCGGCATCGCTTCGGCGGAAGATGACGTGAAGATTTTAAAACAGCGCCTGGAGCAGATGTCACAGGAGATGGAGGCCGTCCAGAAAAAGCTGGAAGACATTGAAAGGAAAAGCCAGGCCGAGGAAGAAGAGATCGAAGAGATCGACGATCGCCTCAACAAGGCTGAACTGCACACGGCCACCGACAAAGTCTCCTTTGGCGTAGAGCTTCGCACCCGGGCGGATTCGCTCCACTACAGCGACATCCAGATGGCCCCGGCATCCTTCACCAACATGTTCTTCGCCCCCTACCCGAGTGGACTCAACGGGGCCACATTGGCCCAGGCACAGGCCGCCATGGCAGGCCTGGCTGCCTCCGGAATGGTCCCACCCACGGAAAAATTCGATGCGGACAACAACATTATCCTGACCAACAAGTTCCGTTTGAACATGAATGCCAAATTCAACGACCAACTCAGCTTCAGCGGCCGTCTGGCCGCCTACAAGGTGTTCGGCGACAGCACCGGGGTAAAGGTCAACCAGGGAAATTTAGGTGACGTCACCCTGGACGGCAACACCTCGAGCCTGCCCCACGGGGATACCATCCGGCTCGAGCGGGCCTATTTCAATTATAAAAAGGATCTGGGCCGGGTACCCACCAACTTCTCCCTGGGTCGACGCCCCTCCACGGACGGGCCTCCCCTGGAGTATCTGAACTACAGCCTTGAAGGGGGATCGCCACTGGCCACGATCATCAACTGGCAGTTTGACGGTGCCTCCTACAGCATGGGCTTCGAGGATGTCACCGGCATTCCCGGAGCGGCGTTGAAGCTGTGCTACGGGGTGGGCTTCGAATCCGACTGGGGCAACACCTATTCGCTGGGCAACCCGCAGCCCGATGTTGATGATGTGCATATGTTCGGTTTCATCGCCACCCTGTTCGACAACGACGAAACCAGCGCTGTGCTCAACTATGCGCATGCCTGGGACATCACCGACGGGTTTACCGGGCTGACCGTGATGCCCTTCAACGTCACCGAAACCGGCGGGCAGTATTTTTTCACCCCCAATACCGGCGGATACATCAGCCGGGTGGAACCGGCCACGGCAATCGGCGACTGGGATGCCCTCTCCCTGCTGATGCGCACCAACCTTACCGAACGCTTCGAAAAGGATATCGACCTCTTTCTCTCTGGCTCCTGGAGCCACACGCGACCCTCCAACCCATCACAGATCCCCTTTTACGAGCTGATGGGAACGGGCCTGCTCAACTCGAATGGAGAGCAGGAAGACCGCGACGGCTACATGGTCTACCTGGGCGCCGTCTTCCCCGGGCCCTGGAATGCTCGGCTGGGCCTGGAGTACAACTACGGCTCCAAGTACTGGTTCAACTTCACCGGTGCCGAAGACTCCCTGGTGGCCAGCAAGCTGGCGGTGCGGGGGAGCGTCTATGAAGGCTATTGGCACCAGCCCATATTCAGGGACAACTTCTTCGCCACCATTGGCGTGAGATACTATGACTATGAGTACAGCGGCAGCGGCAATCCCTTGGGAGAGCCCGTAAAAATCGACGAACTGACTTCCTTCAATGCGCTGAACCCGGTCATCGATGAGGTCTGGGACGCTTACGTCTCACTGACCTTCCGCTACTAACAATCAACCGAAACCTAAACCCATCCTGTGCGGCAGCCGCTGTTGATAGTGGCTCGAGAAAAGAAACGGCTGCCGCACAGGACAGATGAGCAAAGCAGGCATGCAACGGGCAGCGATCATCATTAAAGAACCCCACCAGCAGTACGAAGGCCTGCGGACCAGTGTCGGTTTACTATTGGAAGGCATGATGGTACAGATGTTTGTATTTCACCATGAAATCGAAAATATGGATGAAGCCTACCGCGACAACATGGCCTTTCTGGATGAAATCGGCGGGCAACGCTTTTCCAACAACTCGGAAAACGCCGAAAAGTATGGTTTTACCCACGTAACCATTGCCCAGGCAGCGGCAAAAATCCAGCGGGCGGACATTGTCATCCCGTTTTGACTAGAAACCCGAGTGGCAGCCAAAAAAAGGTGCGCGGTGAAAATTCTTACACATCCTACGATCGGAACCGGACGAAACGGTTGAAAAGTTGACCGTCTCCATGAATATGGACAACACGGCGTCGGTGGTCATGCTCTACGAAGACCCGGTGGACTGGCCGGCCCTGGTGGACAAAATATTCGAAAACGATAAGGTGATCTGTTGGTGGTAATTTCTCAAGACAACGCAGCCATGGCCGGCGACAGGCTCCCTGGCGATCCTGATCAGCACAGACAGGCACCTGGACCATGTGGTCAACCTGACGACGGCGGCTTTCGCCAAAGGTAAGAAGGTAAGTCTCTTTTTCACCGGTAACGGCGTCCTGCTGACCATGAGACCGGAGTTCAAGAAACTGGCCGGCAAAGCTGATTTGAGCATTTGCGACGCCAGCTTCCGGGCCAACGGTCTGCACGGTCGGGAGGAAGAGGTGCCGGGGGTAACGATGAAAGACTTCGCAACCCAGGCAAAAAACGCCCAGATGCTGGCCGGGGCGGACCGCCATCTGGTATTTTAGCAGACGATGAAACCCATTTGACACAATAACGTTTTTATTTTTATGAAGGAGGCAACATGTTTAAAAAAGGACTTGTTCATGGTAACCGCGTTGATTTTTCTGTTTTCCGCTGTCGGCGTCACCTTTGCCCTGGAAATGGGCAACAAGCGCAAAGGGAAGTATACCTACCGCAAGGTATACAAGGCCTGCATGGAACGCGGGGAAGTCGATTCAGCCAAACCGCCCATCAGCCCGGACGCCAAGACCCAGGCCCAGTGGACGCGCACCTTCGAAAAAAAGGATTTTGAAGATTTCGGCTGCCAGCCGGAGTGGGACGCCCTGTCGGAGACCGATATCTAGCGACATTTACACCTATCTGCATGATCACGCCGCAGACTCACCCACGCCGGCCAAATGTAAATAGAACCCATTCAGCTGTTGAGCATTGCGGGCAACCCGGCCTCGAACCAGGTTGCCCGCAACCAAATTCAAAAGGAGAAAACAATGTTCCATCGACTGATTTCCGTCTCGTTCGCCATTCTTTTTCTCATCGGCACCCTGGCCGGGTGCGCCACCCAGCAGCCGGCAGCACCGGTCGCAACGGCAACCGAGCCCGCGTTTGAACCGTTTCACGACATCGTCGACATGGCCTTTGTACAGCAGCACGTCTCCATCCCCATGGCTGACACCGTCATGCTGGTCGATGCCCGGCCCTATAAGCCCAAATATATCCAGGGACACATCCCCATGGCCGTCAGCATTCCCGACAGCCAGTTCGACAAGATGACCGACCGGCTGCCGGCAGATAAAGACAGCCTCCTGATATTCTACTGCGGTGGACTGAAGTGTAAACTGAGCCACAAGTCGGCCATGAAAGCCGAAAAATTGGGCTACACCAATGTCAAGGTCTTCGCCGAAGGCTACCCCGCATGGATGTCGGATAAGGCACACTACCCGGCGGTATCCGCCGAGTGGGTGAAAAGCCAGATCGACAAGGGATCCGATATGCTGCTGGTGGACTCCAGACCCAAAAGGGCCAAATATGACAAAGGGCACATTCCCTCTGCAATCAGCATCCCGGACACCTATTTCGACGATCAGAAGGACCAGTTGCCCGCAGACAAAAATAAACTGCTGGTTTTCTACTGCGGTGGCCTGCATTGCAAACTGAGCCACAAGAGTGCCGCCAAAGCCATCGACATGGGCTATACCAATGTCAAGGTCTTTGCCGAAGGCTACCCGGCCTGGAAGGCATTGGCCGGTAGTGCATCAACGGCATCTGCAGCGGCAACCGCCATCAAATCCGGCGCGGAGGAGGGCAGCATCGATCATGCCGAATTCCGTCGGATCGTTACCGAGAATCCCGAGTCCGTCTATCTGGTGGACGTTCGCGATGCCGATGAATTCAAGAAGGGCAGCCTGAAGACGGCGGTCAACATTCCGGTGGATGGCCTGGAGGAAAAAATCAAGACCCTGCCCGCAGACAAGCCCATCGTCTTCATCTGCGGTACGGGCGCCCGCAGCGGCGAGGCCTTCTACATGGTTCAGGATGTCCGGCCGGAATTAAAAAACGTGTTCTATGTGGACGGTGAAATGACCATCAAAAAAGATGGCTCGTTCGACCTGAAAAAACCCATTTAAAATCCCAGAAGGGGGAAACGATGACGTCAACCAGAGGGCGCCTTTTGGTCGTGCCATGCCGCCTGCTCCTTTTCATGCTCACGTTTTTTTGCGCGTCCGCAGCCTTTAGCGCGACGGACGAAGAAACAGAAGAGCGGGCGCCGGGCATTACCATGGCGGACCAGGCCACCAAAGAAAAAAGGCTGTGGATTACCACCGATCATTCCCGGCTCAAGGAGCTTCAAAAGGATTTCCGCTCCGGCCCGGAAGTCACCCAGGCCTGCCTTTCCTGTCATACGGAAGCGGCGGATCAGTTTCACAAGACCATCCACTGGACCTGGAGGGCCTACACCGACGACAAGGGCCGAGTTTTCGGCAAAGGCGGCGATTCGATCAACAATTTCTGCATCTCAGCCGACAACATGCAGGATAAAGGCTGTCTGAGCTGCCATCCCGGGTGGGGCAACAAGACCGAAGCGGTCAACTGCCTCAACTGCCACGGCCAGAAATCGATCAACTGGGAGGAGTCCTTCGAGGATCTGGAAGCCTTCGACGGGTCCGCGGATCCGGATGAGAAGGAGATCGCCGATGAGATCCGCGGCAACATCCAGGCCGCCGTCCAGTCGGTGGTCCGGCCCGAACGCCAGAACTGCGGGGCCTGCCACTTCAAGGGCGGCGGCGGCGACGGGGTCAAACACGGCGATCTGGATACCTCGCTGACCAAACCCAACAAAGCCCTGGACGTTCACATGGGCAGCGACGGCCAGAACTTCACGTGCACCCGATGCCACACCACCACGCTGCACAACATTGCCGGCCGGGTCTACACCAAACCGGCGGCAACCGAGCGCAAGAGCCTGATCGAGGATGACCTCACCACCAAGATCACCTGCGAGTCCTGCCACAGCAGCACGCCACACAAAGCCGAGTCCAAGGCCAACGACCACACGGACAAAGTGGCCTGTCAGAGCTGCCACATCCCCGAATTTGCCCGGGTGAACCCCACCAAGATGTCCTGGGACTGGTCCCAGTCCGGCAAGTTAAAAGACGGCAAGCCATACAAAACCAAGGACGAGTTCGGCAAGGACAGCTACCTGTCTATCAAGGGTCAGATGAAATGGGCCAAAAACGTCAAACCGGAGTACTTCTGGTACAACGGTTCCATCCACAGCGTCACCGCCAAGGACCCCATCGATCCGGGTCAGCTCGTCCAGGTGAGCCACCCAGTGGGCAGCCGGGAAGACGAAAATGCCCGCATCTTTCCCTTTAAGGTTCACCGGGGCAAGCAGCCCTACGACAAGGTCCACAAGACCCTGCTCACGCCCATGCTCTCCGGTCCCGACGGTTACTGGACAACCCTCGACTGGAACCATGCCCTGACGGTAGGTAATGCCACACTGGGCATCCCCTTTTCCGGTGAGTTCGACTTCGTGGACACCACCTACGTCTTTCCCATCACCCATATGGTGGCCCCCAAGGAAAACGTGGTCGCCTGCAACGAGTGCCACACCAGTGAAAACAGCCGTCTGGCCAACCTGGCCGGCTTCTACATGCCTGGGCGTGATAAATTCCAGATCCTGGATTCACTGGGTTGGATCCTGGTGCTGGGTCATCTACTGGGCGTGGGTGTGCATGGCCTGACCCGGATGTTCACCAACAGCCGAAAGGAGGGCAAGTAGCCATGTCTGTCAAAAAGATGATCACCATGTACCTGTACACCCGCTACGAACGCTTCTGGCACTGGCTGCAGATGGCCCTGATCTTCGTGTTGCTGGTGACCGGTTTCGAAGTCCACGGCACATTCCCCTTCCTGGGTTTCGACGAGGCCGTAGATGTGCACAATACCGTTGGACTCACCTGGCTGGTGGCCTTCGCCTTTTTTATGTTCTGGGTCTTCACCACCGGTGAGTGGAAGCAGTACATCCCCACCACTAAAAAGATGTTCCAGGTGGTTCTGTACTACAGCTACGGCATATTCAGGGGCGAAAGCCACCCGGTGCCCAAGCGCAAAGAGGCCAAGCACAACCCGCTGCAGCGCCTGGTCTACCTGTCGTTGGCCGCATTTCTCCTGCCCTTGCAGATGGCCTCGGGGTTTCTCTACTGGGGATACAACTCGTGGAAAGCCTGGGGGCTGGACTGGCTTTCGCTGGACATCCTGGCTCTCATTCATACGGCCGGTGCGTTCGCCATCCTGTGTTTCATCATTGTCCACGTCTACATGACCACCACCGGGCACACTGTCACCGCCCACGTCAAGGCCATGATCACCGGCTGGGAAGATGTGGAAGAGGGTGAGGTGCAGGAGTGGGAAAAACACGGAGACCAGCAGCCTGCCGCGTGACAACCGGATCTTTTTTACAGCTTTCAAGCTCAACGAACCCAATGCCCCGGAACCGGCTGAAGCCGATCCGGGGCCCCATTCTTGGCCGGCCCGTACGCTCGGGTTTCGTAAAAAGTTCGCGATCAAGGCTTGCAAATCCAGAGGCGTGTGCAGATTCCGGACGCATTGCAGAACCGCCGATCATGGGGGTATCAGGAACATCCTTGTCTTATAAACTTTTTGAAAAGGTTGGGGGGGCCAAATAAATGGTGCTGAAGCTTTAAAGTTTAGAAATTAAGGGCGTCTATACATCAAAAGGCGTAACGGACAGCGACTGACCATAAACCGATGAATGGCCAACATCGAATGTTGAATATTGACATACCAGTGCCATCCACGCATTCGCTCTTGGTTTCGCGCCCCTATCGCCATATCCTTATCCTGGCCGATATCGAGGGCAGCAGCGGATGCGGCAGCTACCGTGCCTCGTCGTTCCTGACAAGGCCTTGGGCACGCGCCTGCGCATCCATGTCCCGGGACGTGGATGCTCTGGTGAAGGGTCTTTTCGATGCCGGCGTCGACCGGGTGACGGTCAAGGACTTTCACCGCACCGGCTACAACCTGATGCCGGAGTTGATCGACCGTCGCGCCCGACTCGTCTGCGGCTACCATCAGGGCCCCGTACCGGGTCTGGGCGATCCTGAAGACGCCGATGCGGTGATGATGGTCGGCATGCACGCGGCAGCGGGCACCAGCGGATTTCTGGCCCACACACTGACATCGCGCCTGGCGTCCCTGTTGGTGGCCGGCCGCCCCCTGGCCGAATTGGAATTGTTCGCCGCATCCCTGGCCCCTTTCGGCATTCCGGCGGTATTCTTTTCCGGCTGCCCGGCGGCCTGCGCCCAGGCCTGCGAACGCATCGCGGGCATTCAAACGTTTCCCATAGACAAAAGCATCCCCCCGGAAGCGCTTGACGCAGGCCAATGGCGAAGCGATCTCGCACGGGCAGCGATCGACTCCCTGGCCAACATATCGGTGGCGCCCTATTGCCCCGACGGTCCCTTTCGCGCCGAAATCACCATCCGTGACGGGGCAGCGGCAGCCGCCAAAATGGCCGACCCGTGGAGATTCAAACGCTGCGGCGCCACGGTGCGGATCGATGCGGATGATATTCAGGCGCTGTACACCAGCCTGATCCGTCTGTGCTACCTGCCCCCGCTGGCCGAAAAGACCCTTCCTCACAGCCTTGGCCTTTACAACCTGGTCGGTCGCCTGGGCCGGCTGTGGGTCCGCCGCCAGTTGGCTTCGTCCTCCCACGATTGACACCGGGTGCGCCTTCCTCTATACCATCATCCGTGAAAAGCAGATAAGTCACGTATCTGCGTTGGACGTTTTTTTCGGACCAGCAGGCCTATGCCGATGCCGATTCACAAATGGCAGCTTGCGGTTCAGGCCAAGGGCCGCAGTGATGCGTTAAAATATGATTAGTATCGACAATTTACACAAGAGCTTTGGCGGCCGCGTGCTTTTCGACGGCGTCAGCTTCAAGATCAACCCAAAAGAGCGCATCGGCCTGGTGGGGCGCAACGGCCACGGCAAGTCGACCCTGTTTCGCATCATCGTCGGCGAGGAAGGTTGCGATGACGGCGCCGTCACCATGCCCAAAGGCTATCGCATCGGTTACGTTCAGCAGCACATCCAGTTTACCGAAACCACCGTACTGGCCGAGGGCATGAAAGGCCTGATCGCATCGGAAAGAGATCACCACTGGAAGGTGGAAAAAATCCTGGCCGGCCTGGGATTTTCCGACGGCGACATGGTCAGAAGCCCCCATGATTTTTCCGGCGGCTTCCAGGTGCGGCTCAACCTGGCCAAGGTGCTGGTCTCGGAACCGGACCTGCTGCTGCTGGACGAGCCCACCAACTATCTGGACATCACCTCCATCCGCTGGATTGAGAATTTTCTGCTCTCCTGGCCCCATGAACTGATGCTGATCACCCACGACCGGGGATTCATGGACAAGCTGGTGACCCACACCGTGGGTATTCACCGCAAAAAGGCCAGAAAGATCGAAGGCAATACGGAAAAGTACTACGACCGAATCGCCCAGGATGAGGAGATCTACGAAAAGACCCGGCTCAACGACGAGCGACGCGAAAAGGAGATCCGCCTGTTCATCTCCCGGTTCCGGGCCAAAGCCCGGCTGGCCAACATGGTCCAGTCCCGGGTCAAAACCCTGGCCAAGATGGAAAAAAAGGACAAGCTGGAGCAGGCCAAAAACCTGGAATTCTCCTTTCGCAGCAAGCTTTTCAAGGCCAAGCAGGTGTGCACCGTTGAAGGTCTCTCCTTTGCCTGGGGGGCGCAGCGGCCGCTTTTCGAAGACCTGAATTTTTCCATTCTGGCCGGGGAACGCATCTGCGTCGTGGGTAAAAACGGCAAGGGCAAGACCACCCTGCTCAAAGTACTGGCCGGCAGTCTGCCCCCGGCATCGGGCCAGGTCACCTATAACCCGCAGGTCGAGTCTGGCGTGTTCGAGCAGACCAACGTCCAAAGCCTGGTGGACAGCCGGACCGTAGAGGAGGAGCTTCTTTACGCCCAGCCGGACGTGGACCGCCAGAAGGCCCGCAACATCTGCGGCGCCATGATGTTCGAGGGCGACAGCGCCTTGAAGAAGATCAGTGTCCTCTCCGGCGGCGAAAAAAGCCGGGTGATGCTGGGCAAACTGCTGGTCACCCCGGTGAACCTGCTGATGCTGGACGAACCCACCAACCATCTGGATATGGACGCCTGCGACGCCCTGCTGGCCGCCATCGACAATTTCGACGGCGCGGTGATCATGGTCACCCACAACGAGATGTTTCTGCACGCCCTGGCCGACCGGTTGATCGTCTTCGATGACGTCGGTGCCCGCATGTTCGACGGCAGTTACCAGGCTTTCCTGGAAAAGGGCGGCTGGGGGGACACGCCGGCAATGACCCGGCGGCCGGATGATTCGGAGGTCGACCGATCACCCGACCTTGCCCCGTCTCACGAAAAAGGAACTCAGGCGCCTGCGATCGGAAATCATCACCGAAAAATCAAAGGTGCTCAAGCCCATGGAAGATGCGATCGCAGCGGCCGAAAACAGTATTGAAAAAAATGAGGCCCTGCTCGACCGGTTGAACCGGGAGATGGTCGAGGCGTCCGAGCAAGGCGATGGAGCCCGGATCGGTCCCCTTTCCCAGAAAATCCGCACCTGCCATGAAATCATCGAAACCCGTTTCGCCGACATGGAGCAGATGGACGAACAGCGGCAGCGGCTGGAGAAGAAATTTGAAAGGCGTTTGGCTGGGCTGGACGCTTGATTTCAGGGGTCGTGGGTCTGGTCGCAGAAGTCTGAAAACATATCGCGGCTGGAAGCCGCTCCAACAATTCCTAAATCCCTGAATCCCTCAATTCGGTATTCTGCCTTCGAATGGCAGCCTTGTCGATGAGGATGGTCAGCCCGCAGACACAAACGCATTCTGGGAGTACCTGTTCCAATGGCAGACCGATCCATCCTGCTGATCAATCCACCGGTCACCAAACCCTGCGAACCCCCGGCAGGAGTGGCCAAACTGGCCTGGGCGCTGCGTGCTCAAGGGGTCGACTGCCGAATCTACGATGCCAGTATCGATGGCATCCTGGGACTGCTCCACCGGCCGATAACGGCCGACGACACCTGGTCCCGGCGGGCACTGGCCGGCCGGGCGGCCAACCTCGCATGCCCTGCGGTCCCTGGACCTGTATCGCAACCGGGACCGCTACAAACGGGCCGTCATGGACACCAACCGGGCCCTTCACATGGCGGGCCTTGAATTCGATGCCGCCCTCTCCCTGTCCAACTATGGATCGCCAGCCCTTTCACCGGTTCGCAGCGCGGATTTATTGCGGGCGGCCGAACAAATGGAAGCCAACCCGTTTTATTCAATCTTTTCTGCAACCTTGTTGGCTCTTTTCGACCAACGGGAACCGGCGATCGTCGGCCTGTCGATCAATTTCATGAGCCAGGCCCTATGCGCCTTTGCCATGATCGGTTTTATCCGCAAGCGATTGCCCCGGATAACGATCGTCTGCGGCGGCGGCCTGGTGACCTCCTGGATGAACATTCCGAACATTGGCAACCCGTTTGCCGGACTGGTCGACGAGATGGTTTGCGGACCGGGTGAAATCCGGCTGATCGAGATGTGCACGGGCAAAAAAGACATCGAACCCACGGTCACCGGTTATGACTATTCTTGCGATGAACCGGCCCGCTATTTATCACCGGTGCGGGTGCTGCCCTACAGCACCTCAAAGGGGTGCTACTGGAAAAAATGCGCCTTCTGCCCGGAAACCGCTGAAAATGCGCCCTACTCGACCGGCACCCCGCAGGCGACGGTGGAAGATCTGAGACAGGTGACCGCCCGCCACTCGACCGGACTGATCCATTTTCTGGACAATGCCCTCTCACCCCGGCTGCTGGGACACCTGATCGACCACCCGCCCGGCGTTCCCTGGTACGGATTCGCCCGGGTCACCCGGCACCTCACCGACCCCGGCTTTGTGAGCGGATTGAAAACATCCGGATGTGTCATGCTGAAGCTGGGGGTGGAGTCCGGGGATCAGGATGTGCTGGATGCCCTTGGCAAAGGCATCCATATCGATACCATATCCCGTGCACTGGAAACCATTCACCAGGCGGGCATCGCCACCTACGTGTATCTGCTCTTCGGCACACCGGCGGAGGACGAGCACAGCGCCGCTAAAACACTGGATTTTGCCCTTGGCCATGCATCCTTCATCGATTTTCTCAATCTGGCCATATTCAACCTTCCGGCGCACAGCGACGAGGCCGGCGGCCTGGATACGGTGGACTTTTATGAAGGTGACCTTTCCTTGTACCGCGAGTTTATCCATCCCATGGGGTGGCGTCGGGAACGGGTGAGGCGTTTTTTGTCCAAGGCGTTTAAACGGCCTGCCGCCATCCGAGCGATCCTGAACGATGATCCGCCTTTTTTCACCTCCAACCACGCCCCTTTTTTCATAACCCGTTGACAACTTGAATGATTTAAACCAAATTGGTTAGACCAATTTATATTGGTACGTTCATCAATCCCGAATGAGTATGGGTTGTCGATATGGTTGATTTATTTTTGGTTAAATGGATCTTTGCTTTCTCTCCCATTTTGACCGTTCTCGTTTTAATGATTTTTAAGAACTGGAGCGGCTCGCGCGCCGGTGCCGCCGGCTGGTTCGTCTCACTGATCACGGCAACGTGTGTTT
The DNA here is from genome assembly GCA_963716825.1 of uncultured delta proteobacterium. Lineage (GTDB taxonomy): Bacteria > Desulfobacterota > Desulfobacteria > Desulfobacterales > Desulfosarcinaceae > Desulfosarcina. The sequence continues at coordinate 71,102 of CAVQUU010000015.1, read as the reverse complement.
TTGGGGCCCACCCCTTGCTTATCGCCTATTCCCAGGCCAAAGGCGCCTTGTTGTCCCTCAACGTCCTCTACATTATCTGGGCGGCGCTTTTATTGTATAACGTGGTCAACGAAACCGGGGCCATCAAGGCAATCGGCATCGGCATACAACGATTCAGCGGTGACAAATCCATTCAGATTCTCATCTTCGGATGGATTTTTGCCTCATTCCTTCAAGGGGTTGCCGGTTACGGCGTACCGATTGCGGTGGTGGCACCGCTCTTGGTGGGTCTTGGTTTTTCACCCGTTGTCGCCGTTGCCGTCCCGGCCATCGGCCATTCATGGTCGGTCACCTTTGGTTCAATGGGAGCTTCTTTCCAGGCGCTCATGTCCGTATCCGGTTTGGGTGCGCCATATCTTGCACCGTGGTCTGCCATTCTCCTTGGAATAACGACTTTCCTATGCGGAATATGTGCCGTTCATGTGTATGGTGGCTGGAAAATGACGAAGCACAGTTTCTTAGCGATTCTTGTCATCGGCACGGCAATGGCTGGCACCCAGTATATTCTTGCCATTTCCGGAATGTGGACCCTGGGTGGTTTCGGGGCTAGCCTGGTGGGGTTGGGCAGCGGCCTTGCGGTTGCAAAATTAAAAATCTACAATCAGGTGCCACCGTCACAAACGCGATCGGAGATGGGACTGGGGTGGGCATTGTCAGCCTATTTCATTCTCATCGTGATTGTCTCTTCCGGCGTTATGATTCCCCCCGTCAAAGCCTTTCTCGGGCAGGTCAAGCTGACGTTGGCCTTTCCGGAAATAGTGTCATTTAAGGGATGGATAACCCAGGCCGGAGAAGGCAAGGCCATCAATATATTCGGCCATGGTGGTGCCCTGCTCTGTTATGCGACCATTATCGGTTTTTTGGTTTATCGTTCCAAGGGTTTTTATCGTTCGCATGCCTTGAACACAATCGTCCAAAAAACGATCAAGAGCGGTGTCCCGACCAGTCTGGGTATCGTCAGTATGGTATGTTTTGCCATGATCATGGATCACTGCCAGATGATAATCATCCTCGCTGAAGGCATAAGCCGGGTTTTCGGTTCCTTTTATCCCCTGGTTTCTCCATGGATCGGCTTGCTCGGCGCCTTTATGACCGGTAGCAACACAAACTCCAATGTTGTTTTCGGGGTTCTCCAGCAGGAAACTGCGCAACTGGCGGGTCTCAGTGTGAGTCTGATACTCGCCGCCCAGACAACCGGCGGCGCGCTTGGAAGCATGATTGCGCCGGCAAAAATCCTTGTGGGGTGTTCTACCGTCGGTCTTTCGGGGAAAGAGGGTCCGGTTCTTAAGGCCACCCTTCAATACGGACTGATTATAACCGGTAGCGTTGGAATGATTACCATGCTGTTTTCCTTTATCCGCTAAACGGGAATGTGGCCTTTATGGACAGTTGGTTAAAAAAACACAGTACCAAGCTGAAAACCACGGCGTTGATCTTGATGCTTGTCATCCCCTTTTTGCTATATGCGGCTGCATGGCATGGTTCGATCCTCCAGGTAAAATTACTTATGGCAATTTTTATCGTCAACATGCTGTTTGTCATGAAAAACGGTTAACCGTTGATTTCGTCGAGAGGCGTCCAATGATTAAAAAACCGGGGAAAAGCCTGACCAACACCCTGAAAGCGGTTACCAAAACCAAACTTCATGAGCAGATCGTCATCCAAATACAGACGCTGATCGATAAAGGACGATTGAAACATGGCGATCAACTTCCGCCTGAAAGAGAACTGGCAACCATCTTCAAGGTGTCCCGCCATTCTGTGCGGGAAGCCATACGGACACTGGAACAAAAAAAAATTCTAAAGAGCAGGCCGGGGAGCGGAACCTATATTATCCTGGAAGACGAGTCGTCTGTTGTCAAATTTCTGGCCAGCGCGATTAACCAGGAGAAACACACACTTTCTGAAATTTTTCAATTCAGAGAACTGCTTGAACCGCAAATCGCCGGATTGGCCGCACAAAACGCGACCGAAGCAGATCTCTCTTCCTTGCGGGAGATCCTTCACAGCCAACAAAAAGAACTGGATAACAACGCGGCGTCAAAAGATCTTGATCAGGATTTTCATCGTGCGCTGGCCAAGGCTACCGGCAACTCCGTCCTCTTGCAGGTGGTAGCGCTGCTGGACCACATTTTCCTGAAAAGCCGGCATGCATATTGGCAACCTCCACAGAGAAATCGGCTATCTCTAAAAGGCCACCAAGAAATTTTTAAGGCAGTGAAAAATGAAGATTGAACCCTCCCCGCGGCAAGCCGCGGGGAATCTTCACCGTAAGGATGAATGTCTATTTTCAGTTCGCTCGCTAACCCCGCCGCAAGCGGCGAGGAATGCGCTCGCAATCGCGGTTCAAAGACTGCAAGGGAGTTGATGACCGGCCATCTCAATGCAATCCGAGAACTGGTAATCCCGTCCAACAACCACAAAAAGGCGTAGATGAGGCCCGCATGTCAATAGAAATGGAGACAGACCTGATCACTTCCGAAGCAGTTAACCAGGTTGCTGTCGGCGCCCAAAGCAACGATCATTCAGCTCATCTTGCCGGGGTTTCAACCCACCGTTTTTTCACGGATGCCGCCACGGTCGTTCAGGTTCAACTGTTGGTCACCGAATACTATAAGCTCGATGTTCTCAGCAATTTCTGGGACGTTTATAATATTGAGGCCGAAGCGTTGGGACAAAAGGTTGTTTACCATCCTGGCGGGATACCCGATACGGATCGCATCCGCCCACTGATCGGCACGCCCCCGGATCTGGATCACCTTTCACCTCCGAATCCATACCGTTCCGGTCGAATGCCCTGGGTCCTGCAGATCAACAAGAATTACCTGGAGATGGCAGGCAAGCTCGAACGTGTCTATTTTACCGCCCCATTCAGCCTGGCCGTTAATATCCGTGGATATGAGAATCTCGTAACCGATATGTTTAAGAGGCCCAGATTTGTGCACCGGCTTTTTAGATTTCTTTGCGATGATGTCCTCGGCCCATACCTTGAAGCCATGCGAAAAGAAGTCGATATCCCCGACCTGCTCATGGACGGGCGCGATGCATGGGCCTCTCCACCGATGATCAGCCTGGATATGATGGATGAATATATTGTCGCCTATACCGAAAGGTTGAGGAATAACCTGGGTGGCAATCTGATAACCAGAGGAAACTGGGGAGACGCCAAAAGCCGTGATCCGGAACGGTTCTTTTCCCAAAAATGCCGATGCAGTCCCGGATCTTTGAGTGTATTGGACCCTGACCTGTGTGAGGTCGGACCCGAGCGGGTGAAAAGGTATGCCCGGCAACACAATCTATCGGTCGCCGCAGGGGTCGATGCAACCCTGCTCAAGGATGGACCGATTGAGGCAATCGTGCAACGGATCAAGCTCTATATCGACAAAATGGCGCGAGATGGCCGCTGCATGATCCATCTGAACCAGATTGCCGCCGAGACCCCGCCGGAACATGTTCACGCTGCCGTGGCGGCATGCCACACCCACGGCCGCTTGCCTATCCCTGAGCGCATAGACGATGTCCAATTCAACACACCCAGGAGCCAGCGCTTTTCAGAATCTGTGCGCGAAAAAATGGGAACGGCAGGCATATGACGATTTAGCAGTTCTTTAGATATTTTCAGCTAGTTCGGTTCCAACAGGGGCAGGAGTTCCAGCGGATGATCAACCAGCGTCTGACAACCGTTCTCGCGGAGTTCTTTCGGTCCCTTGAAGCCCCAGGCAACACCCACGGCATGCATGCCCGCGGCGGCGGCCGTCTTCATATCCACGGCACTGTCCCCCACAAACAAAAATGTTTCAGGCAATAGCCCCATCCGCCGGGCGATGTCCAGCGCCGACCCCGGATCAGGCTTGACCGGGAAATGGTCGTTCTGCCCCATGACGACCTTGAAATCCCACTTGCCAAAATAGGCGTTCACGTACCGGACGGTAAAATCATGGGGCTTGTTGGAGAGCACCGCCAGCGGCAGGCCCATTGTTTTCAGGTGGTCCAACAGCTCCGTGATGCCCGCGTATGGCCGGGTCTTGCGGTTCCAGTTCTCCCAGTATAGTTCCCGTGCCCGACGGACACATGCATCGACCATCTCTTCCGAACGGCCTTCGATGGGCAGCGCCCGGGTGACCAGCATCTGGATGCCGTTGCCGATAAAGCGCCGGTAGTCATCCGTGGTGTGGCGGGGAAAGCCGTATTCCGCCAGCATCAGGTTAACCGAATCTCCGATGTCTGCCAGCGTGTCCAGCAGGGTGCCGTCCAGATCAAAAATGATGGCCTGGAAGCAGTTGGTGCGTCGATCGTCCATGTTCACTCCATTCTCCTTCAAACCGCATCTCCCTGATGCCATGATTACTCGAGTCCAAATCCCTTTCCAAACGACCGTCCTTCGACCTCAATCCTCGGTTATCCGTCCAGTATCTACCGACCTCAGCCATCCGTTGCCAGATCTGGACCACAGAACATTTATTCAATATAATACATTGGGATTGATTTGCACATTGGCGCGCTCAAAGTTTCACCTTGACTTGAATTGGAATCATTGATTTATAGACTCACTATTAATTAAGAAATAGCTAATTCAATAAAGCATTGGTTAATTTATGCATCTATGGACAACATCGGAAAACAAATTCGGCATCATCGCCAACAAAAAAATCTCACTCTCAAGCAAGTTGCCGAAAAAGCCGAATGCTCCGATGTCTTCATATCCCAGGTTGAACGCAGCCTTGCCAGCCCATCTATTGCCACACTCAAACGCATTGCCAATGCCCTTGAAGTCAACCTGATTACCCTGCTCCAGGCAGACGAAGCGGCAGAGGAGCACGTGGTGACCCGTAAGAAGGATCGGGTGCAGTTCAAGTTCCCCCACACCGAGGTTTACAGCGAACTGTTGACCACCAACATCCGCAATAAACAAATGCAGCCGATTTATAAAATCGTCAAAGCCGGTGCCGGCAGTGAAGGAACCTACAGGCATGAGGGTGAAGAGATGGGTGTTGTCCTGGAAGGCACCCTTGAACTTACCGTGGACAAGCAAGTCTATGATCTCGAACCCGGCGACGCGTTTTACTTCAGTTCTTCCCGCACGCATGGATATCGGAACAAAGGGAAGGAAGAAACCCGTCTGATCTGGGTTATCACACCACCGACGTTTTAACCAGTATACTAAAAACGTCATATCAAGGCCATTTTAACATTTTTTATTCCAAGGAGGAGAAAGCGATGATGAGAAAACAGTTTGTAGCCACACTCGTTCTACCCATGTTTCTGGTCTGTCTGGTCATGGCCGCACCGGCCTGGTCGGCCAAGACGGTTAAGGTGGGTTTTGTCTACATCATGTCCGGCCCGTTTGCCGCGTATGGTCAATTTGCCAAAAAGGGTGCGGAACTGGCCGTAAACGAGATCAATGACGCCGGTGGAATCAACGGCCATCAGGTGGAGGCCTTTTTTGAGGATTCGACCGGCAAACCCGATGTTGCCATCCGGGCATTGAGAAAACTGGTCTTCCAGGAAAAAGTGGATTTTCTCATCGGCCTCGACTCCAGCGGTGTGGCCAAAACGGTTGTCCCTTCAATTCCTCAGATGAAAACACCGCTGATCATCACCCATGCCGCCACGCCGGATGTAACCGGCAGCGTCTGCAACCGTTACGTGTTCCGCATTTCCGTCAACCTGGCCCAGAATGTCAAAGCCGCCGCCATGCTGGCCGCGGAAACCGATGTAAAAACCTGGACCACGATCGGACCGGATTATGCATTCGGCCACCAAAGCTGGGAATATTTTGAGAAATATCTGAAGGATATCAAAGCCGACGCCACATTCCTGCCAAAGGACGATGTGGCCTTCCCGCCATTCAAGACCACTGACTTCAATCCGTATATCAATAAAATCATGCAGTCCAAGGCGGACGGCGTGCTGGTATCCTTGTGGGGGGGCAACCTGATCGATTTTGTGCGCCAGGCCAAGGAAATGGGCTTTTTTGACGGCAAACGCCAGGTCCTGGTTACCCTTGGTGCGGCAACGGAAGTTCTCACCGCCCTGGGCGACAAGATGCCCGAAGGGTTGTGGGTCGGCACCCGCTACTGGTTCCTGGCAAACGATTCCCAACGCAACAAAGCTTTTGTAAAAGCCTACAAAGACCGCTATGGCGATTACCCCTCCTACAATGCCCATGGTGCCTACGGTGCGCTTTATACTTACAAGGCCGCCGCTGAAAAGGCAGGCACCGTGGACAAGGAAAAAGTCATCGACGCGTTGGAAGGCATGACCGTGGAACTGCCCGTCGGTAAGATCACCATCCGGCCGGAAGACCACCAGGCGCTGACGGACGTCACCTGGGGGAAAACAGCCGCGGATGCAGCCTATCCCATTCGCATCCTCGATCCGATCAAGCTGTTTGATGCAGCGGCGGTCACCCCCTCGGTGGCTGAGAGCGGATGTAAAAAGTAAAACAATCAGCGGCGATGTAAACGCCCGCTTTGCATGCACGGCGGCCCGGCGTTAGCCCGGGCCGCTTTAAATACCATCTCAGGATTATGAGGTCACCTTGGAAAGTTTTGTCATCAACCTGTTGAACGGGCTCAGCTGGGGAATGCTCCTTTTTCTGATCTCCCTCGGGCTGACAACCGTATTCGGCGTACTGGGCGTCCTCAATTTCGCCCACGGATCATTTTTCATGTTGGGCGCCTACCTGTGCATGCAGGTCATGCACATTATTCCCTCGTTCTGGCTGGGCATCCTGCTCGGCCCCCTGTCGGTGGCCCTGCTGGGTGTGCTCATCGAACGAGTGCTCCTGCGTCGCACCTACGGCAGGGATATCTCTTTTCAGCTTCTCCTCACCTTTGCCATACTGCTCATCCTCGATGATGCCGTGCGCATCATCTGGGGACCTGGCTACCATGTGGTCGAACCGCCTGTACTCCTGTCCGGGGTGTTCACGCTCTTTACTCGCACCTACCCAGTATATCGCCTGTTCATTGTGGTGGCCGGCCCCCTGATCGGCCTGTCGCTATGGGCGTTTTTCCAGTTCAGCCGGTGGGGAAAAATCATCCGTGCCGCGGCCATGGATCGGGAAATGGCCGAGGGCATCGGCATCCGTGTCCCCCTGCTGTTCACCGCAGTGTTCGCCCTCGGGAGCTGGCTGGCGGCCATGGGCGGCGCGCTGGCCGCACCACACCAGAGTCTGGCACCCTCCATGGGAGAGCGCATTATCATTGAAAGTTTTATCGTCGTCGTCAGCGGCGGGATGGGCAGTTTTCCCGGTGCTTTCTTCGGTGCACTGATTCTGGGGCTGTTCGAATCCTTCGGCACCGTATTTCTGGGAAGCGCACAGATGGCAGTTCCCTATATCCTGCTCGCAGCGGTTCTTCTGATCCGGCCGCACGGCTTTTTTGGCCGGGAGGTGTGACATGGAACTCGTGAAGAAGTATAAAACCGCCATCTGCCTAATTTTGGCACTGGCCTTTTTTGTCGCCTGCCCGTTCGGATTGCCGGTCTACTGGACCATGATCCTAACGGAAATCCTCATCATGGGCCTGCTGGCCATGAGTTTCAACCTCCTGTTCGGGTATACCGGTTTGCTCTCTTTCGGTCAGGCCGGATTTTTCGGCGTGGGCGCATACGCCACGGCATTGTTTCTGTCCACTGGGAGCACCTCACTCATGCTGGGCCTGGCGGCCGCACTCGTGGCCGGGGCGATAACGGCAGCTGTCATCGGATTCCTATGCGTGCGCCGGGACGAAATCTATTTTGCCATGATCACTTTAGGGTTCGGGATGATGCTGTATACGGTGGCACACAACTGGTTCGACCTGACTGGCGGCAGCGACGGTCTCCCCGTGATGAACGTACCGCCGCTGAACGTTCTCGGAAGGCAATTCAGTCTTTTCGACCCGGCAGTCATGTACTTTTTTGTACTCTCGGTAGTCGCCGTCTGCATCTTTTTCCTGTTGCGGGTGGTCCGATCACCCTTCGGGTTGATGCTCACCGCCATCCGGGAGAATAAACAACGGTTGTCATTTGTCGGAGCCGGCGTGCAAAACCTGCGATTGACTGCATTTGTGATTGCCGGCGCAATCGCCGGCACCGCGGGGGGCCTGTTCTGCCTGTTCAACGCCATGGCCACACCTGACATCCTGCACTGGGGATTTTCGTCACGGCCGGTGCTAATGACTGTGCTGGGTGGTTCCGGTATCTTTTTCGGCCCCATGTTCGGAGCGGCAATCTTCTTCGGCCTGGAACAGTTGATCACCGATCTGACGGAAAACTGGATGATCTTTCTCGGGTTGATCCTGATACCGGTGGTGATCTTTTTCCCCCGCGGCATCTTAGGCTCATTGATACACTGGATTCGAACAAGGACGAAGCGCACATCATGAGCGACATACCCATATTGAAAATTGAAAATCTCGGGCATTCCTATGGCCGGTACATGGTCATCCGGGATATCTCCCTCGAGGTGGCACCCGGTGAATTGACCGCCTTGATCGGGCCCAACGGCGCTGGCAAGACAACTTTTTATAATTCAGTCTCCGGCGGCTTCCGCCCGACCGCTGGCAAAGTCTATTTCGACGGTAGGGACATCACCGGGCTGCCGGCTCATAAACTGGTGCCTCTGGGCCTTTTGCGATCGTTCCAGATCACCAATATCTTCCCCAACCTGACGGTTATCGAAAACGTCATGGTGCCCCTGGTGCTGCATCACGGCAAGGGATATTCGTTTCTGGGTTCGCTTTCAGGAGAAAAAAAACTCTACCGCAAGGCCGAGGACGTTCTGGACAAGGTGGGCATCCTCTCTTCCGCCCATCGCCCGGCAAATGAACTTCCATACGGAAATAAACGCCTGGTGGAAATGGCCATTGTCCTGGCCCGGAATCCCAAGCTGGTCATGCTCGATGAACCCACAGCCGGCATGAACCCGGAGGAGACCGATCGCATGATCCACCTTATCAAGGATCTGGCCGGCCGGTTCGGCACCACGTTTTTCCTCACCGAGCACGACATGAAGGTTGTGTTTGCCGTGGCGTCACGGATATATGTCCTTCACCAGGGCGGGCTTCTGGCCCAGGGGGACCAGGAAACGATCCGCTCCGACCCAAAGGTCCGGGAGGCGTATCTGGGAGGTTCCGTTCATGATTGAGCTCAAGGATATTCACGTCTACTACGGCGACAGCTACATTCTCCAGGGTGTCAGCCTGAATGTTCAGGCCGGTGAAATCGTCTGCCTGCTGGGGCGTAACGGCGCCGGAAAGACCACGACCATGCGGGGCATCATGGGATACAACCCGCCGGCCATGGGCAGCGTTCATTATGACGGCCGGGATATTACCGGCCAACCGGTCTACGCCAACGTCCGCTTAGGCATCGGATTTGTTCCAGAAGACCGGCGGATCTTCCCGGACCTCAGCGTCATGGAAAACCTGGCGGTCGCGACCCTTCCGGCACGCCCCGGGCAGAAGGCCTGGACCGAGGCAAGAATTTTCGAGCTCTTCCCCCTGCTGTTGAAACTCAAGAACCACCAGGGTGGGGCGTTGAGCGGCGGTGAGCAGCAGATGCTGTCCCTGGCTAGAGCGCTGATGGGCAACCCCCGCATGCTGCTCCTCGACGAACCCTGCGAAGGTCTGGCCCCGATCATCGTCGAAAATATTGGAGAGATCATCAGCGCTCTGAAGGCGGATGTAGCAATCCTTTTGACCGAACAGAACGCCCATTTTGCCTTGGGCATCTCGGACCGCGGATATGTCATCGACAAGGGTCGGGTCTGCTATGAAGGCGTGGCGGAAGAACTGGCCGCGAATGAGGAGATCCAGCAACGCTACCTTGCGTTATAAACATAATAAAGAATGGGGAAAAAAATGCCGCTGAGATGGCAGGCCTTCGTCGCTGTGGTACCGGGGACAGGAATATTGATAAGACTCCGAATGGTTCGGGATCCTTTGGGGGCTCCACGGTGTCAATCGTTGCGCCCGCTTTTCCTCAACCTCGCCAAAGACACGGCAGGCAGGTAAATACACACGCGGGTTCCCCGGTCTATTTGTGATTCAACGGATATCCAACCGCCATAGTTTTTCACAATGCCATAAACCGCAGCTAAACCGAGCCCCCGGCCAACACCTTTAGTCGTGAAAAAAGGCTCGAATACCCGTTTTTTAGTGACTTCATTCATGCCCCGCCCGCTATCCACAATGGTCAAGATGACATAGGGCCCGGGGAACAATCCCGGAAAAGCCTTTGCATCTTCCTTGGTGATCAATTCATTCCTGCAGGTGATTTTAATGCGGCCGTTGCCTTCGATTGCCTCCGCTGCATTGGACAGAACCGCCGACAAAACCATCAGAAACTGGGATGAGTCCCCCCTGATTTTCAAGATGACATCGGGCAGGCTGGTCTCTAAAACAATCGATGGATCAAGGGTGTGTTGGAGCAAGGGCAGTGTGTTGCGTACAAAATCACTCAGTGAAATATCGCTGCCCTCATAATTGCCTCCCCGGGCGTATGCCAGCAACTGGGTCGTCAGCTGCTCCATGCGTTCCGCCGATTTCCGTATCGAGGCAATATACTGCGACGTTTTCTCATCCTTGGGCATATCCAATTCAAGCATGTCAAGGGTTCCCACGATCACAAACAGCCCGTTATTGAACTGGTGGGCAATACCACCTGCCAGTTTGGCGATGGCTTCCATCTTTTGCGATTGCTGCTGCTGCCATTCAAGTTTCTTCTGTTCGGTGATGTTGCTGACGATGATCCTGGATTGCTTAAGCGTGCTGTCGTTGTGGCTGACAAGCATGCATTCGAGGTTTGCATAAAATTCGCTGCCGTCATTTCTCACCAACCTTATTCTGAAGGACTGCGAATTTCCGGATTCCAAGAGGTACTTGTGGCGAAGGTAGTACACATCCTGGTCCTTGCGTTGGATAAAACGACTGAGCGGTCTTCCCACGAATGCAGATCGCTCCATCCCCATCAGTGTGGCGAAAGTGAGATTGGCCTCTTCAATGGTTCCTCTTTGATTGATTGTCAGGTAGCCGACCGGCGCAAAGTCATACAAATTGGAATATCGATCCCGGGCCGCTTCAAGTTCCTCCTGGATTCGGCGGAGCTCTTCGTTCTGCATGCGCAACTCGATCTGGTGCACACGAAGCTCATGGATCATCTTGGCCATGTCACTGGCCGACATCCCTTCGGTCTCCTCGGCATCTGCGGGCGTTGTTTTCATTTGCCTCTCGGCACGCGCCCTCAGTTTCGAGCGGTCTGTTTTTTCTTGGCCATTTTCCATTTTCACGTTAAGTCCCCGATGGCAACCACGCCAGATCCCGCTCCGTCGTCGCAATCTCGATCGGCCGGCCGCTGTCGTCCTTCAACACGGTGACCGTCAGCCAAATATCTAAAATCTTCCCGTCCTTTGTCAGCCGCTGGGTTTTAAGAGATTTTACGGTTTCGCCTATTTTGAGTTTGGCCATGAAGGCCTTTTCCGCTTTTAGTCTCTGCCTGGGAACCAGTTCGTCGGTAGTCATTGTCTGTGCTTCATGTTCGGTCCACCCATACATCCTCTCGGCCCCATTGTTCCAGGCCAGGATACGCCCCTGGAAATCCCGCACGGTAACGGCATCATTGGCGTCCTCCAAAATAGCGGCCAGCCGCCGGATTTTATCGGCCTGCTTGATATCGTGGATATCCATCACCGTCACCACCACCCCGTCAATGACATTTTCGCCGGTTCGATACGGTCTCACCTTCAAGAGATGACAAAACCCGTCTGCAGACAAAATTTCCGTTTCCAGGATTTTCAGATCGTTGAGGACTTGTTTTGCATAGCCAGCCAGATCGACTCCCGGAAAGCGGGTGGTGAGGTCGCTTAACGGTCTGCCGATATCGGTGGGTATCAGTTGGATGAGCCGGGCCGCCGCCGGGGTGTAGCGCTTGATATTCAGGCGGGTGTCCATAAAGATGGAGGCAATCTCAGTGGCCGCCAACAGGTTGTTCATGTCGTCACTGGCCTTGGAAAACGCGTTGACTTTGTTTTGAAGCTCTGAATTGACCGTAGCCAGCTCTTCATTGGTCGATTGAAGCTCCTCCTTGGATGTCTCCAGTTCCTCATTCGTGCTCTGCTGTTCCTCATTGACCGACTGCAGCTCCTCGATGTTGGATTTTAACTCCTCGTTCGAAGTTTCCAGCTCCTCGATGGTGGCCTGCAGGTATTCACGGGTCGACTGCAGCTCCTGTTCCAGTTGATGTACCGTTGGATCTTCCTCTTTTTTGACGGATTCTTTCCCCGGGAGTTCATCCAGCAGACTGCTGTGTGTGTTTTCCTCAAAGATCACCAGCAAGAGACCCGGGGGCAGTCCTTCGGCGGTCACGGGACGGATCGATATGTCCACCATACAATCCGTGTTGTTGGAGTTGACCCGAACGCCCTTGCAGTCGATGCGTTTTTTTTCCCGGGCCGCCTTGTGAAGCGCCGCCGTCAGTCTATATTTGAGCCCCTCGCGGGCCATTTTCAAAATGTTGAAACTGGGCTTGCCCGTCGGCACCTCGAGGAATTTTACCGTCTGACCGATAAATTGCAGGATTTCATAGTTGTCATCGATCAAAACCCCGGTGGGCGAAAATTCGCTGAGAATCGCTTTTTCGGTGACGGCCTTGATATCGGTTGTCACCGGCAGGCTGATGGGACCATCGGGTTCGGGATGAACCGGACCGCCAAACGCATTTTTATTCGGGTAATCGATGATTCCTTCCCTGAGGCTTTCCTTGCGTGTAAAGATCTTCCATTTGGCGTTCAGGGGTTGAAATAAATCGGTGTATTCACCAATGGTCTCAGAGGTGCCTAAAAACAGAATCCCTTGCGGATTCAATGTATAGTGAAATAAGGGGATGATCTTTTTCTGAAGCGCATGGTCCAGATAGATCATCAGATTGCGGCAGCTCACCAGATCGAGTCGTGAAAAGGGCGGATCCTTAATGATGCTTTGCAAAGAAAAAACGACCATATCCCGGATCTGCTTTTTGATCCTGAAAACGCCATCTTCTTTCGTGAAGAATTGATCTAGACGCGCCTTGGAAACATCCGCGGCGATGCTGTCCGGGAAGCGTCCCTTGCGGGCGTTCTCGATGGCCGTTTCATCGATATCCGTGGCAAAAATCTGCACATTGAGATGTTTCCTTAGTTTTTCCATCGCCTCTGCAACGATCACGGCCAGCGAATAGGCCTCCTCTCCGCTCGAACATCCCACCACCCAGCAGCGAAGCGGGTCGTCCGATTGCTTACCGTGCAGCAATTGGGGAAGCGCCTGTTCCTCGATCACCTGGTATGCGTCGGGGTCTCTGAAAAGACTGGTGACGCCGATCACTAGATCTTTGAACAGGGCGTTGATTTCGAGGGGGTTTTTCTGCATGTAAATGATGTAGTCAGCCAGTTTGTCGATCTGATGGACCGCCAGGCGGCGCTCGATCCGGCGTCGGATGGTGGTTTGCTTGTACTGCGAAAAATCGTGGCCGGTGGCGCTGCGGATCAGGGAAAAGACCTTCTGGAGTTCATGTTGAATGTTGCCCTGGGAGATGTTGATCTTGCCGGGCGACTTTAAAAAAGGATGCTTGACATAGCTGATCAGGGCATCGGGCATTTTTTCCACCGCAAGGACAAAATCGACCATGCCGGTTCCGATGGCGCTTCTGGGCATCCCGTCGTATTTGGCCGTGTCCGGGTCCTGGGCCATGACCATGCCGCCTTCTCCCTTGATGGCTTTGATACCCAGCGTCCCGTCCGAGGCCGTTCCTGACACAATGATGCCGATCGCTTTTTCTTTCTGGTCCTCCGACAACGATCGGAAAAAGAAATCAATCGGCATGTTGATCGCGCTGCTTTTGACCGGCACCATCAGATGAAGGGTGCGATTGAATATGGCCACGTTGTTATTGGGCGGGTTGAGATAGACGCAATTTTTCGCAAGGGTCATTCCGTCTTCGATCTCACGGACGGTCATTCGGGTATGTTTGGCCAGAAGCGAAGCCATGATGCTTTTGAAATTCGGACTGAGGTGCTGGATGATCACAAAGGCAATGTTGGCGTCAGATGGCATCCTGGAAAAAAAGAGTTGAAGGGTTTCCAACCCACCGGCCGAGGCACCGATGCCGACAATCGGGAAACCGGCTTGTCGGTTTGAAGAAGCCGTTTTGGCAAGTGGGGTTTGATTCACTTGGGTCGACATCGCCAGTGCCTATCGAAGGGGTATAAACGAGAATAAAAGCTGAGTTGGATACCGGATGGATGGCCGTTAAAAACACAGTATGTATTCTTCTTATTGTATATCAATGCGGGCACCTCCCGGCCGGGTGCTTGAAAACGCCATGAACGCAGGCAAGACAGGTCAGGATTTGGCGAATTAGTGGAGTGTTAATGGGCGATTAATAATGAACGACCCCCCCGCAAGCGGCGAGGTATCACCGAAGGATGAAATCTATTTTATCGTCGCAAGCGACGGGGTATTAGACCCTCAGGGCTGTAAATAAAAGTAATTTTAGCATAAAAGCGGGTCATTTAACAGCTGTTAAAAAGCGGTGCCAACGGTATACGGAATCACTTGCCGTGCATTTGAGTCAAAACGGGCTGTTCCTTGTATTCGTTGGCGGCCGGCGGTTTGACGGCGCCGGTGCCCCGGTGGCGATCATCCCCCCGACCGTCTGACCGTATACCCCATGCCTTTCAGTTCGGCCATCAATACATCCCGGTGATCCCCCTGGATCTCGATGGTGCCGGCCTTGACCGTGCCGCCGCTGCCGCATTTCTGCTTGAGTGTTTTGGCCACCTGCTTCAATGCCCCGTCATCCAAGGGAATGCCGGTAATCACGGTCACGCCCTTGCCTTTGCGGCCTTTGGTGGTCCTTCCGATTCTGACGATACCGTCCCCTGCCGGCTGCGCTGTCTTTTTTCGGCAGCTGCAGCGATCCAGATGCTGGTTGCAGGCCGGGCAGGTTCGACCGCGCTCGGTGGAGTAGACCAGCCGGGCGTTCCTGTTTTCGTATCGGACCATATCCATCCTTTCCACAGGTCTTGCAGGAGATTCAAAAGCTGACCTTGCGCCGTAAGGTCTTCTGCTTTCCCCGCCGGATCTTGCTGTCCATGCGCCGCCGCTCGGAACCACGGGTGGGCCGGGTGGGTTTCCTTTTTTTGACCGGCACTAGGGAGCTGAAATCCGCACCGGCTTCGGGTATGTCGCAAATCACTCCCTCGTCCTTGCGTCGTCCATTGCCCGCGCTAACGCCGCGGTGCTCGATCTGCGTATGTTGTTGCAGCGGGGCTAGGGCTAGGGCTCGGCCTCTGCCCGCGGTTCAGCATGCTGAACCGCGGGCTAGGAGCCCCTAGCGGTCTCGGCTCCTGCGATCCCGGCGGTCGCTGTCCTCGTCGCGATCCCGGCGCTCGCTGTCCTCGTCGCGGTCCTCGCGATCACTGTCCTCGTCGCGATCCTGGCGGTCGCCGTCCCCGTCGTGATCCTCGCGGTCGCTGTCCTCGTCGCGGTCGTCGCGATCACCGTCCTCGTCGCGGTCCTCGCGGTCGTCGTCTTCGTCGTCCCGGTCCTCATCCTCATCGTGGTCGTCATCGTCATCGTCGCCGGTGTTGGCGGTTCGGACCGGTGAGGCTAAGGGTTGCCGGGGGCGCGCAGGGCAGACCCGCGCTGTCCGTGACCGTGAACGTCAGACCGAAGCTGCCGGCGCGATCGAAGCGCACACTGCCGGGGTCTGCAACGGTCTGGTTCGATGCGGCTCCGTCGAAATCCCAAGCGAAGGTCAGCGGCAGGTCGCCGTCCGTCTCAATGCCGGTGCCAGCGAAGCTCAGGCTGTCTCCGACCATGATGGTCTGGGCCTGGGTCGGTTGGTCGATGGTGCAGGTCGGTGCCTGGTTCGGTCCCTGGTTGTCGACGATGAACGCCGCGCTGAAGCCCTGTGTCTGGCCGGAATCCAACAGGATCTCGGCAAACATCGAGTGCCAGCCGTTGGCGAGCGTGCGGGTATTGAACGGATTGCCGGTCCCACTGGTGCTGCCAGCGAAGTCCCAGGGTGCCTCGGTGCTGATGCCGATCGGGTCGTTGTCGAGGGACCAGCTGACCTGAACGATCTCAGGGCGGGTATCGAGAAAGACGAAGATCGAACCGCGGACAGTCAGTCCTTCCAGTGGCTGTGGAACATCCCGCGCCGGTCCTTCGCCGATCAGCAAACCGATGCCGGGGGGCGCCAGGAGTTCGCCGATGCAATCCTCGCCACTGCACTCGGCGTCGGTGCCGTCCAGATAGAAGTCGCAGTCGTTGTCGATGCCGTCGCTGCAGAGTTCCACGGCGCCGGGGTTGACGGTGGCATCGGTGTCGTCGCAATCGATCGGACCACAACTGCCGCCCTCGGGGCTAAACAGGTCGCCGTCGCTGTCCAGGCAGCCGATGCAGCCGACGGCAAGTGAGTCGGCGGTGTCGATCAGGCCGTTGCAGTTGTTGTCGATGCCGTCGCCGCAGTCCTCGATAGCGCCTGGGTTGATCGCGGGATCGGTATCGTCGCAATCGATCGGCGCACAGCCAGCGCCACCGACCAGATAGCCGTCGCCGTCGGCGTCGGTGCAGGACGTGGCCGCGGTCACCGTGATCTGACGGGTCGCGGGCGTCGGATCGGACAACTGGCCGTCGGAGACGGTTAAGGTGACGACATAGCTGCCAGCGTTCGGGAAGCTGACCAGGTGCGGACCAGGGCCGGTGGCGGTTGTAACGCCGAGGTTCCAGCTATAGCTCAGCGTGTCGCCGTCGGCATCGGTGCCGGTCCCTTCGAAGCGCACCGTGCCACCGGCCGCGATCTGCTGATTGGACAATGGGGCGGTGATGCTGCCATTCGGTGCGCGATTCGGCGGCGCGCCGGTGCAGAAATACTGATAGGTGCTGTTGCGGTACCAGTCCCAGGTGTTTCCCTGGCGCGCCGCTGCCGGAGTTGCTCGTGTGGCAGAGCAGGCAGCCGCTATCCTGATAGGGGGTCGAGCCGTCGTAGGACAGGCAGTAGGAGTCCACGGGTGGGCCGTAGCTTCCAAAGGCCGACGCGGGCCGCGGCGCCAAGCTCAGCGCAAGACAGAGGAACGAGAAGACAACCAGACTCGGGGCGAGCCTGGCGGCGCGCAGCGCTTGTCGCGTGCTGCTGCGTTGGATGTGTGTGGTCGATTTGTACATGGTATTACCCCGCCTAAATTGTGTATACCTAGGCGTGCTTCAGCACCGCCCAGGTCGGGCGCTCAATTCACCGTGACTTGCAGCATCTCATCACCGTTCGGGTCGACCAGATGAACGGCGCAGGCAATGCATGGGTCGAAGCTGTGTATGGTGCGCAGGATCTCGATGGGCTGGGCGGGGTCGTGCAGTCGCTGACCGCGCAACGCGGCCTCGTAGGGGCCTTCCTGATCCTGGGCGTCTCTGGGTCCGGCGTTCCAGGTGCTGGGCACCACCGCCTGGTAATTGGCCATGCGCCCGTCGTTGATGACCACCCAATGCGCCAACGCACCGCGCGGGGCCTCGGTGTAGCCGACACCGAGCGCGCTTGCCGGCCAACTGGCTGGATAGAACAGGCTGTCGTTGTGGGTTTCGCGGTTTCCGTTGCGGATGTTGCGATTCATCTGCTTCAGCCAGCCCGGCATCTGGTCGGCGATGAGCTTGGTCTCCAATGTGCGGGCGGCAACGCGTCCAAGGGTCGAGTACAGCGCGGTGAGCGGCAGCTTGAGTTCCTCCAAGGTACCGTCGACGAGGTCTCGCGTGCCCTGATGACCGGTCGCGTAGAGCATCAGCACGCGCGCCAGGGGCCCCACCTCCATCGGCTTTCCGCGCCAACGCGGCGACTTCAGCCACGAATAGCTCTGGTCCAGGTCCAGGTGCGCATAGGGCGGCGTTGGACCGGTGTAGTTGGGTCGCGTCTCGCCGTCGTAGGGGTGTAGGGTCTGATCCTTGCCGACGCTGTAGTCGTACCAGGCGTGGCTGACGTCTTCGCGCACCTGGTCCGGGTCGTTCAGGTCCACCGGCTGCACGCTGGATAGATCACGATTCAGAATCACGCCGCGCGGGATGAGCAGGCGCGCGGTATCGTCGGCGCCGGCGTCCGGGTCAGGGAATTCACCGTAGGTCATGAAGTTGCCGATTCCTTCACCACGCAGGCTCCAATCTTTGTAGTAACGGGCGATGGCGACGGTGTCCGGCACATAGACCTGATCGACGAAGGTCTGCATCTCGCTGATAATTTCCGCCATCAGCCGGCGACCGTTGCCGTCGACCGCGGTCTGGTCGCGCTTGCCGTCGATGACGCAGGGCGCGCCGCCGACAACGAAGTTCGGGTGCGGATTCTTACCTCCGAGCAGGGCGTGCAGGCGGGAGGCGCCGCGCTGCCAGGTCAATGCCTCCAGGTAGTGCGCGAACGCCATCAGGTTGAGTTCCGGCGGCAGCCTGTACTCGGGATGCCCCCAGTAGCCGTTGGCGAAGATGCCCAACTGGCCGCTGCCGACGAAGCTGCTCAGGCGCTGTTTGACATCGGCAAAGTAGGCGGTGGAGTTGTTCGGCCAGGGGCTGGTGCACTGTTGCAGATCGGCCGTAGCCGCAGGGTCCGCGTCCAACGCCGAGACCACGTCCACCCAGTCCAACGCATGCAGATGATAAAAATGCATGACATGATCGTGCACGAATTGGGCGCCGATCATTAGGTTGCGGATCAACTCGGCATTGGGCGGGATCGGGTAGTCGAGTGCATTCTCGACCGCCCTGACCGAGGCGATGCCGTGCACCAGTGTGCAGACGCCGCAGATGCGCTGGGCGATGGCCCAGGCGTCGCGGGGGTCGCGGCCGATCATCATGTTCTCGATGCCGCGCACCATGGTGCCGGCGCTCGATGCGCGTGTAATGATCCCGTTCTCGGTCTCCGCCTCGATGCGAAGATGACCTTCAATGCGGGTGACCGGATCGACGACGACGGTACTCATAATTGTTCTCCGGAGGTGTCACCGATGACCGTGTCCGCAGACAGACGATAGCGGCCGATCATCGGTTTAGGGCGTTGTTTGCCTGCAGAAGGCGTCAATTCGTCGGCGGAAAATCCGGATAGAAGGCGCTGCCGATGAAGCGTCCCCCCTCCGGTGCCAGCGACCTGTCCCAGAAGCCCGGCTCGGAGCAGCCGAGACAGCCGTGTCCGGAGTGCATCGGGAAACTGGTGCCGTCGTTCCACTTCACCGATGGGCAGGCGTTGTGTGTCTCGGGCCCCTTGCAGCCGAGCAGATACGAGGCAATAGCCCCTGCGTGCGCCTTCGTCGTCGAAGTCCAAGGCGAAGCGCTGGCGTTTGTAGTGCTTGAGGCGAGGGCAGCGATCATGCACGGTGTTGGCGTAATAGGCGGTCGGGCGCAGCAGCGAGTCCAGATCCGGAGGCGCGCCGAAGGCCAGGAAATGGGCGATCACGCCGGAGATCGCGTTCGGTACCGGCGGGCAGCCGGGGACGTTCACCAAGGTGCGCGACGGAACCGATCCCGCTCACATGAGCGCGTCGACGCCACTGGCGCCGCTCTGATTGGGTGACGCGGCGTGGATAGCCGCTGCGGCCGGGATCCCGCCAAAGGTCGCGCAAGTGCCGATGGCGATGACCAGCGCGGCGCCTTCGGCGGCATGCTGGAGCATCTGCAGGTTGGTCTGGCCGGCGACGGTGGACCAGGCGGCCTGATCTCCGGTCGGTATGGCACCATCGACGATCAGGACGTAGTTGCCGAAGTTCTCGGCGATCACACTCTCACGCGCCTGCTCGGCCGCCTCGCCGCTGGCGGCCTGGAGCGTGTGGTGATAGTCGAGAGACAGGTGGTCGAGAATCAAGGATTCAATGGTGGGCGCGTCGGTGCGGGTCAACGATTCGGTACAGCCGGTGCATTCCTGAAACGAGAGCCAAATCACGCTCGGCCTCGGGGACGTCGCCAGCTGTTCGGTCATGGCCCTGGCCGCCGTGGTCGGCAGCGCCAGTGCCGAGGCGGTAACGGCGCAGAAACGGAGAAAACTTCTCCGGCTGACACCGCGTTGGGTCAGAAAGTCGCTCAACGATTCTCGTTCTGTCATGGAAGGCACTCCCCGGTCGAAGCTTGTCGTCATGAGTCAATGCGCCTGCATCGCTGTCTTTTGCGCATCGCGATGGCGATGATCTGAAGACCTGGGTCGGCCAACCCGGCGTGCGTCCGTGTGGGCACCAATCGATGCGGGTCCGCATGGACTAGCCTAGTATCCGAATCTGATCGAAACTGTGATGTCATTGCGGTTTCGCATGATCGGTCGCTCAGAACATTGAGCAGCGTCACGAAATTCACCTTGCTCGGGCGCTGTTACCCCGTCCGTTTTGCGGCCAACCGAAGTGAGTCTCGACTCCGGCGTTCCGGCAGCTGTCATCACTCGGAACCGATGCAGGCCCTATTGACGTTAGACGTTCAACCCTTTACTGAACCTTAAAGTCTGTCCCTTTCGAGTGGTTTGTCTCGTTCATGCTTGATGAAGATCAATCGGCGGGGTGAGTCTGCGTGCGGAGTAGGCGCTTGCGCGTCGACGCGCAGGCCTCAAGCCGTGTTGCGATGGCTTGGCTTGTCCGAATCCGGCGGGTGGTTCTGGTGGGGGTTCAGCGCGGAAGGAAAACGGTGGAAACAAAAAAGGGGGCCAAATGGCCCCCTGTTTCATGTCGGGTTCGGTAAACGCCGAACCGCGGTCTCGCCCTTATCCAAAGATGTCGTGGACGATGTTGTTGTACCAGCTATAGGCGTACTGGACCTCGCGAGCCAACGCGAAGGGCTCGGCGTCCATCGGCGTCAACCCGCCGGCGCCTTCGACACCGGCGATCGTGGCGCCGTCTTCGCTCAGGCGATAGACCGCGGCAACCGAGATGCCGTAGTCCTTGCCGATAATCGAATAGCAGGTGTTGACATAGGACGGCGTGCCGACCTCCTCACCGTTCAACAAGGACACGACGGCGGCAGCCGCCACCTTACCCTGGCTGTTGGCCGAATAGCCTGACTTAGGCATGGCGGTCGCGATGCTGGAGTCGCCGATGACATGGATTCCGGCTTGCAGTGTCGATTCGAAGGACTTCTTGTTCACCGGACACCATCCGCTGTCGTCGGTAAGGCCGGCATCGATGGCGATTTGCCCGGCCGCCTGTGCCGGGATGATGTTGATCACGGCGCCCTTGACTGAATCACCGAAGCTGGTCTCGACCGACATGTTCTCGGGGTCGACGCTGACGACGGCCGAATCCGGCCCAGGCTGCCATTCGATCAGGCTGTTCTCGGTGCCGAAGCCGTACAGCTTCTCCCAGCCCTGCGTGAATAGTGCCTGCTTGGAGAACTTCTGGTTCGAATCGAGGATCAGTACCTTTGACTTTGGCTTGTTGTTCTTCAGGTACATGGCGATCTGGCTCGCGCGCTCGTACGGCCCAGGCGGGCAGCG
Source organism: uncultured delta proteobacterium (assembly GCA_963716825.1). Lineage (GTDB taxonomy): Bacteria > Desulfobacterota > Desulfobacteria > Desulfobacterales > Desulfosarcinaceae > Desulfosarcina. The sequence goes on along the minus strand of CAVQUU010000015.1, from coordinate 49,604 downwards.
GAACGGGTTCGGCGGCGTTGAAATGATCACCACTCCGCCGTCTTCCATGGCCTCGAGCTGGCTGCGCAGGATTCGGGTCTGCTCGCCGGCCTTCCATGCATGCGGCAACTTTTCAGCGACCTCGTTGCTGTAGCCTTCGATCGCGCCGTACAGACATCGAGATGCCCGGCGAGACGATGCAGCGGTCGAACGGGTACTCGCCGCCTTCGGTCTTGACGACCTTCTTCTCGCTATCGATGCCGGTTGCCTTTTCGTGCACGACGTTGACGCCGTGGGCCTTCAGCCCGTCGTAGCCGTGCCTGATGGACTCAAGGGTGCGGTCGCCGCTCAGTACCTCGTTGCTCAGATAGCAGGTGTAGTACTCCTTGTTCGGCTCGATCACGGTCACGTCGATGGATGCGTCTGCCATCTTGATGTACTTGGCCGCGGTGGCGCCGCCGGTGCCGCCGCCGACGACAACCACCTTCTTGCCCTGGCCGAGTACGATGTTGGGCAGGCCGATGGCGCCGATGGCGGCGACAGCACCGGTGGTCTTGACGAAATCACGTCTGTTCATGCTCATAGTCGATTACCTCCTGATCGTGGCTCAGCTCAGTCTTGTCGTTGTCGTCGTCATCGTCGTCGTCGTCGCCGGAGCCGCTGCTCTTGAAATCCGAGTAGGCGGCATAGAAGGCGTACAGGGCCTTGACCGAGTCCTCACCCTTGTCTTCGATCATCGCGTTGAGCTTTTTGCCCATCTTCTTCGGCAGTATGCGGCGGTCGTTCTGGAAGTCGCTCATGGCGAACTGCAGATAAGGCGTCCACTGGCCAGCAAGGATGTAGTAATCCTCTTCGTCGGGCACCGGTTTGCCACCCTCGATGTGGCACTTCTCGCAATACTTGTCGTGCAGCTTCGCGCCTTCATCGACCATGGCCTGGTCGAACTCCTGCTTCGCGGGCACGTACGCTTGCTTGTGGAAGAACTCGCCCATCTTCTCGAGTTCGTCTTCGGTGTAGCCCTTTGCGATACGCCCCATGATCGTGGAGTAGGTGTCGCCGCTCTGGAAGGCGAGCATCGTGTCGACGAACACGACCGGATCCATCGCCGCGATCGACGGCGACGCCGGTCCAACGCTGTTGCCGTTGGTGCCATGGCAGCCGGCACAGGTATCCGCGAGCATTTTCGCGGTAGGCCCTTCGGCGAAGGCGCCGGACGACAGACCGAGGGCGAGCGCTCCGCCTAAGAGAGCCAGTTTTGATTTTCGCATGGCCATACTTCCTCCTTCAGGAATGTTCAGGCTTTCGGATCGGGCGGAGAGATATGCTCCGCCATGCCGGACCGCGGACCCTTGGTCGCCGCGGTTCCGAGCACCAGTTGGGTGCGTTGCGGGCGTCGCAGCGGATGGCTGCAAACTGCCGCACTGGTCCGGCTGCGCCGCCATCCGATCCGTCTCGAACCGATCGGGGGCGTGCCATCGAACTCAGTGTCGCACCAATGCGGTGACGGCCTCCTGGTTGCCGCTGGCCTTGGCCAGATCGGCGGCGGTATGGCCTTCACCGTCGGTCAGTGTGGGATCGGCACGGTGCTCGAGTAGCGTGCCGATCAACGCGTTATGGTTGGTGGTGACGGCCTCCATCAGCGCGGAACTGCCGTTGTTGTCCTGGAGGTTTGGATCGGCGTCGTGCGCGAGTAGGGTCTCGGCTACCACCGTGTCGCCACGTCCGGCCGCATACATCAGCGCGCTGGCGCCGAGTGCGTCACGGGCGTTCACGTTGGCGCCATGGTCGAGCAGCGTCCTGACGACGTCGTTGTGGCTGCGGTCCGCGGCGATGATCAGGCAGGTGGCGCCTTGCTTGTCTCGCGACTCGATGTCGGCGCCATGCTCTAACAGCAGCTCGACAACCCGGGTATGTCCACTGTCGGCCGCCTGCATCAGCGCGGTGCGACCATCCTTGTCCGATGCCTTTGGATCGGCGCCGCGATAGAGCAGCTGGTGCACCATCTGGTCGATGCCGTAACGCGAGGCAATCATCAGTGCATCCCAGCCTGCACGGGTACGATCGTGTACGTTGGCGCCGCGCTCGATCAGCATCGCGGTGAGCCCGATATGCCCGTTCTCCGCGGCAAAGGTCAGCGCGGTGCAGCCCGCGACCGTGCGCGCGTTGACATCGGCGCCGCGGGCAATCAGCAACGCGGCCGTGTTGAGGCTGTTGCTCTCGACCGCCATCATGAGCGCCGACTTGCCGAAATTGCTGGCGGAGTTGACGTCGGCGCCCTGGTCGAGCAGCGCCGCCACTGTTTCGGTATCGCCGATCATGGCCGCAAGCCGCATCTCCTTATCGAGATCAGGTTTGAGGCCAGGGTTTCCGTCGGCGCCGACATCCGTAGCGGTCGCCGCAGCCGAAGCAAAGATCAGTGCCACCATGAGCCACAGCACGGAGGCGAGGGAGGAGGGCGATTTGCAGCGATCTGTCATGCGATTTCGTCTGGCTTGCTCAGGAGACTACGCTGCCTGGATGTGCTTGGCTAGCGCGTTTGCCATCTGTCGCGCCTGTCTCGTGTGGGCGGACTGGTTGGGCATCAGGTCTGGTCGGCCTCTTCCGGTTCGTCGGGCTCGATGTGTACGATGCCTGTGTGGCAGTCGATGCAGGTTTGACCCTTTTCCTCGGCCCTGGCGTGGCGGCTGCGGGCGGAACGCCCCTGTGTAGACAGGTCCATGTTGGCGAGTTCGTGGCAGCTGCGGCATTCGCGCGAGTCGCTGTCCCGCATCTTCTTCCAGACGCGTGATGCCATGTCCCACCGGTGCGCTTCGAACTTTTCGGGGGTGTCGATGGTGCCGATAATCTCGTGGTAGATGTCTTTCGCGGCGATGATCTTTGTGATCATCTTCGGCACGAACGGCTTCGGCACGTGGCAGTCGGAGCAGGTGGCCTGGACGCCGGACTGGTTTTTGTAGTGCAGACTCTCCTTGTATTCGTTGTAGTTCGTCTGCATCGTGTGGCAAGACACGCAGAACTCCATCTCGTTCGTGTACGCAAGGCCCGAATTAAACAGGCCGGCGAAGACGATGCCGGCGATGAAAATCACGGCGAGTACGATGATCTTGACGCGCCCCGTTGCAGTCCGCGCCTTTCCAGGTTCAGGCATTCGAGTCCTCACTCTGTAGCAACACTGAGCCGGCCCTGAAGCGGGCACGACCGGCCCAGGATACATGGTCGCCGGGCGCGTTCTTTCGTCTATATGCTTGTCGTATTGTGGCGCGAAGTCTATGACATCGCGCGGCCCATGCCAAGCGTCCAGTGTCATCGCGAAGGTCGCCGGCGGCGCTGCCGGGGGCGGGCTCAGGTGCCCCAGAAGTCCGCCTTCAATGCCCGTGTAGCCGCCCGTCGAGCGCGCCGAGAGGTGGCTCGGACGGCTGCTCAGGCCGTGCCCTTGGGGGTATTCCTTGGAGGGATTCGGGGGCGTCTTGAGCTTCGCCTTTCCGACCCCAATTCCCCCGCCACTGCAGGGGAAATAGCCATCGTTCGCCTCGCGATCCGAGGGTATTGCTGCCCTGATATTCGCGACTTCGCGGGCCTTCTCTTCAATCAGCAGCGTGCATCATCGTGAACAAATTCGGCGACATTCAGGCGCGCTTCGTTGCGCTGAAGAACAACAAGCTCTTCGAGACCTTCGTCATCACCGTCATACTCGTCTCGGCGCTGGTGATTGGTGCCAGCACCTATGATTTTCGCCCCGGCGTGTTGCAGGTATTTGGCGTGTTGGACGTCGCCGTGACCCTGTTCTTCCTCGCCGAGATCATGGTGCGCATGCTCGCCGACGGCAGTCTGCGCCGGTTCTTCTCCCAAGGCTGGAATGTGTTCGACTTTGTCATCGTCGTCGCCAGCCTGATCCCGGTGGAGGAGAGCCAGATGGCACTGCTCGGGCGTCTGCTGCGTATCTTTCGGGTGCTGCGCCTGGTGTCCATCATTCCGGAACTGCGCGTGTTGCTGAACGCCTTTGTCAGCGCTATCCCGCGGATGGGCTACGTGTCGTTGTTGATGTTCGTGATCTTCTACATCTATGCGGCGGTGGGCAGCATCATCTTCCACGGCATCAATCCAACCCTGTGGGACAACATTTCCATCGCCATGCTGACGCTGTTCCGGGTCGCCACCTTCGAGGACTGGACCGACGTCATGTACGAGACCATGGCGGTCTACCCGCTGAGCTGGATCTATTACCTGAGTTTCATCTTCATCGTCGCCTTCGTTTTTCTCAACATGATGATCGGCATCGTGTTGGAGACGCTGCAGAAGGAACATGAGCGCATGGATCAGGAGACCGGCGAGGGCGAGGCCGGCGAAGTGCACTGGATACGCGAACACACCGAGGCCATCGAGCAACGCATGGCGCGCATCGAGTCCCTGTTAGAGCAGCGGTTGCCCAAGGAGCCTGCCGAGGACACGGGCAGCAGTTCGGTCGGACGCCCCTGAGGCATACGCCTTCTGCGCGAGCGATGCGATGCCCCAGACCGACGATCGCTGGACAGGGCGATCGCGCATCTTTGGCCCTTGGCCCCCGGCGCTCGGCCCTCCGGCGCGCAAGCGCGTTGTCGCCGGAGAACGGGGCTCATCTGTAACCAGTCAGCGCCCTCAAGCAATCTAGGCCGTCGGTTCCCCCGCCCACAAATGCAGTGCGTTACGCATGCCGGCGCGTTCGAACTGCCGACGGTCGATACCGCGCTGGGCCATCGTGGTGAGCATGCGATCGATCTGGCCCTCGGCGCATTGCCAGTCCTCTCGCTCGCGGCCTGGCCTAAAGCCGCGGCGCTCGGCGAGGTAGTAGGCGGCGACTGCCACCATGTGTTCGCGCTCGGCGCGGCTCGGGGAATAAACGAGATCGGCTGGGTCGGTCATGATTGCGCCTGCGGATACGGCATCGCGGGTCGGAGTTGGAGGCACGGATTGGGCATGGGCACCATTATGCCAAGCCGGCGGGGGTCGCCGCAGCGTCGAAAAACCGCCGGGATATCGAGGCAACTACGAGGCGATGGTGAGCGGGAGATGAAGCCCAACCGCACCACGGGGTATGATGCCCAAGGTTGATGCCCTGCGGGCCGAGTTGCCCGACTTCGTTTCTGCCCATCCGCCCAACTTGGTGACACTGCCCCGTGACGAAACGCCCCCGCCCATCCTTGGAGGATCAGACCCCATGACCGACCCGAAGCCGTCGCTGTCGGAACGGCTCCGACCAGTGGTCGATGCCTTGGCCAAGGCCGGTGCCCTGATCTGGCACTTCCTCGGTATCGCTGCTCGCGAGACCTGGATCGTGTTGAAGCGCCTGCCCATCGCAGTCTACAGCTTTGCGCGCGCGATCATCGACCCGGGCTATGCGCATACGCTCACCGATCTCTACATCGCCGGTGCGTCCACAGTGCCCGCGCTGCCTGCCGAGCCACCGGAGCCGAAGACACCGCCAGCGCCTGTGGCGAAGCTACAAGACGCGCCCCCCGACTCGGCACTGGTCTTACTCGGGCTGATGCAAAAGGAGGGGCGCTTCGTGGACTTTCTGCAAGAAGATATCTCCAACTATTCCGATCAGGAGATCGGCAGCGCCGCGCGCGTCGTGCATCAGGGCTGCCAGCGCGTGATGAGCGAGTATCTGAGCATCGCGCCGGTGCGCGACGAGTCGGAGGGCAGCCGCGTCACCCTGGCTAAGGGCTTCGATCCGGCCGCGGTCCGCCCCACCGGCAACGTCGTCGGTGATCCGCCGTTTACCGGCGCGCTGGTGCATCGCGGCTGGCGTGCGGTCGACGTGCGCCTGCCCAAGATCGCGAGCGGCCACGACGTCAGCATCCTCGCCGCAGCGGAGGTGGAACTGTGAGTACATCGCGTTTCGCCATCGGCATCGATCTGGGCACCACCCATAGCGCCCTGTCCTTCGTCGAGATCGCCAAATGCGAGGGCGAGGAGGTGGAGCAGCAGATGATGGCCATCCCGCAGCTGATCGACCCCGGCTCCGTGGAGGAGCGCCCGCTGCTGCCGTCGTTCCTCTATCTGCCGCACCCGGACGAACTCAAGGCCGGCGACCTGACGCTGCCCTGGCCGACGGAGCCCGGCCGCGTGCTCGGCGAAATGGCGCGCAAGCAGGGCGCGAGCACGCCGATCCGACTGGTCTCCAGCGCCAAGAGCTGGCTCTGTCATCCGGACGTGGACCGCAAGGCGCCGATCCTGCCGCCGGAGGCGCCGGACGAGATCCCGCAGCTGTCCGCCGTTCGACGCCAGCATCGCCTATCTGACCCACCTGCGCGAGGCCTGGAACGGCCTACACGGCCATGACTCCCTCGCCGACCAGGACGTCACCGTCACGGTGCCGGCCTCGTTCGACCCGGCCGCCCGCGAGCTGACCGCCGAGGCCGCCCGGGCCGTCGGCATCGAGCACCTGGTGCTGCTCGAGGAGCCGCAGGCGGCGCTCTACAGCTGGGTCAATGACAGCAAGGGCCGCTGGCGCAACGAGGTCAAGGTCGGCGACATCATCCTCGTCGTCGACGTCGGCGGCGGCACCACCGACCTGTCGCTGATCGCGGTCACGGAGCAGGACGGCGCGCTGGAGCTGACCCGCGTCGCCGTCGGCGAGCACATCCTGCTCGGCGGCGACAACATGGACCTGGCCCTGGCGCATCTGGTCAAGCAGAAGCTCGAGGCCGGCGGTGTCGAGCTCGACCGTTGGCAGCTGCAGGCGCTGACGCACGGCTGCCGCCAGGCCAAGGAGACCCTGCTGGCCGATGCGACCCGCGATGCGGTGCCGCTCGTGGTGCCGAGCCGCGGCGCCAAGCTCATCGGCGGCAGCATCCGCACCGAGCTGACCCGCGACGAGGTTGACGGCGACGCTGATCGACGGCTTCTTCCCCGAGGTGCAGGTCTGCCGACCGCCCGGCCCAGCGCGCCCGCGGCGCGCTGACCAAGGTCGGCCTGCCGTACGCGCAGGACCCGGCCGTCACTCGCCACCTGGCCGCGTTTCTCGGGCGAGCAGGCCGGCGCGACCGCGGATCTGGAAGGCTTCGTCGAACACGCCCGACTGGGCTACCTTCCTGCATCCGACCGCGGTGCTCTTCAACGGCGGCGTGCTTCAAGGCTCAGGTGCTGCGCGAACGCGTGCTGGACGTCCTCAACCAGTGGCTCGCGGCCGAAGATGCCCCGCCGGCGCGTCTGCTGGCAGGCCCCGACCTCGATCTGGCGGTCGCCCGCGGCGCGGCCTTCTACGCCTATGTACGCCGCGCACGGCGGCGTCCGCATCCGCGGCGGCACGGCGCATTCCTACTACGTCGGCGTCGAGCGCAGCATGCCGGCCATGCCCGGGCATGGAGCCGCCGAACTGCACGCGCTGTGCGTCGTGCCCTTCGGCCTGGAGGAGGGCTCCGAGCCGGTCGCGCCGCCGCAGGAGTTCGGCCTGGTCGTCGGCGAGCCGGTGCGCTTCCGCTTCTTCGGCTCCAGCGTGCGCCGTGACGACCTGGTCGGTGAGCTGCTCGAGGAATGGTCCGACGACGAGTTGGAGGAACTGGAAGAGATCCAGACCAACCTGCCCGCCGACGGGCGCAAGAGAGGCGAGGTCGTGCCGGTGCGGTTACAGGCGTCGGTATCGGAGGTGGGCACGCTGGAGCTCACGGCCATCCCGCTGAGCGGAGAGGAGAAGCAGTGGAAGGTGTCGTTCAATACCCGCGGGTCCAAGGCCGATCCAACGACATGAATTGGCGATGATCGCCGACACGACTCGAGCCCAGCGCGGTATCGTCGCGGACAGCCCCCTGTTTGCCGCTTATCACAAGGCCGATCCCAAGCGCGACCATTTCGAGTGCGACATCGCCCTGCCGGTACCCGACGGCACGGACCCGGCGATGCCGATGCTGCCTTTTGACGGACGCTTGCCGATACTTCGGTCTTGGAGGAACCATGCCCAGATCGCGTCTTATCGCGCTCACCGCGTTCGCGATGATCCCGTTGGCCGCGAACTCGTGGCTCTGCCGTGCGGCGCTGCGCGATACCGCGATCGACGCGGCCAGCTTTACGAGCGTTCGCTTGCTCTCCGGCGCCGCGATGCTCTGGTTGCTGCTCTGGCTCACCGGGCGAACGCGCGTGACGGGCACGGGCAGTTGGCCATCGGCCATCGCCCTGTTCGGCTACGCCGCCCTGTTCTCCTTTGCCTACCTAAGTCTGACCGCGGCCACCGGCGCCCTGCTGCTGTTCGGGGCGGTGCAGGTCACGATGATCGGGCTCGGTCTGCGCTCCGGTGAGCGGCTCGATGCGCTGCAAGTGGCCGGCGTCTTGCTCGCGTTCGGTGGGCTGGTGGGGTTGCTGTTGCCCGGTCTCTCGGCGCCGCCGCTGGGTGGGGCGCTGCTGATGATCGGCGCGGGCATTGCCTGGGGCGTCTACTCGGTGCGCGGCAAGGGTGCCGGCGATCCGACACGGGTGACCGCCGGTAATTTCGCGCTGACGGTGCCGATTACCCTGGTGCTGAGCTTGATCATGCTGCCGAACCTGTCGTTCGATGCGGTTGGACTCTGGTATGCGCTCGCCTCCGGGGCGCTGACCTCGGCGCTCGGCTACGCGCTCTGGTACAGCGTGCTGCCGATGTTGCAGGCGACCAGTGCCGCGACGGTTCAGCTCAGTGTGCCGGTGATTGTTGCCGCCGGCGGCGTGCTCCTGCTCGATGAACCGATCACGCTGCGCTTGGTGCTCGCCTCGACGGCCGTGCTCGGGGGGATCGCCATGGTGATTCTGGAGCGGCGTCGGGTCGGCGCGGCTTGAGGCGATTTCTGTCAATTTTATCTCATCTGACTTGTCTTGACGCCCGCCTTCTGTGTCGGACTGGCGGTCACATAGATTGCTATGCTCACACCAGCCCTCCTTGAAGGCGAACGCCAATCCTGCGTCAGCTAGTATAAAAATCTCCGGCAATCGCCTGACGACATCACCAACCGATGAGGGCCAAATCATGGCGAGTCCGCTCCTGATCCGACAAATGTCCCGCCCCGAGGTCGACGAACTGGCAAACTGGGCATCTGAGGGAGCCGACGGTACCTTGCCCCTAAAACCAGATCTCCGGGTAGCGGCGGGACTTCGGGATATTGTTCACCAGCAAAGCGATCGCGAGCAGTAGCAGAGGGCCGACGGTGGCCGGGATGACGACATACAGGTAACCCAGACCATGGATCTTGTCGGAGCCGATCACGGCAATCAGTGCCGTCGCACCGCCGGGCGGATGCAATGTCCGGGTGAGATGCATCGCGGCGATGGCGGTCGCGACCGCCACAGCCGCAGCAAAATCAGGGTGTTGATGGAACAGTTGCCACGCTGTGACGCCGATTAGTGCGGAGATCACATGCCCGCCGACGAGGTTGCGTGGCTGTGCTAGAGGGCTGCGCACCGCGCCGTAGGCCAAGACTGCCGAGGCGCCGAAGGAGCCGATCATAAGAGTTAGATCACTGCCGGTGAAGAACATGCCCTGGACCCAGGCCACGGTCATGATCCCCAGGAATGCGCCGACCCAGGACCACAGGACCTCGCTATTGCTCACCCGCGGCGGGCTGCCGCGGGTACTGCCGCGCATCTTGCCGAGGTATTTGCGCAGCGTCACAGTAGATCCTCTAGGTGGTAAGCCTTCACGAAGTCCTTCCGCAAGAGCAACCCGCGAAAGCGGCCCTGGCTGTCCACAACAGGCATACTGCGCCCTTCGTGGGCTTGGAATGCGCTGACGATGTCCCGGAAGCCTGCGGGCTCGGTGACGGTAATAGCGGGGGCTGTCATCGCCTCGCTCACCGGGGTTTCGTGACAGCGGTGGGTGAAGACACCCTGGTCCGCAACCAGGCGCAGCAACAGCTCCAGAAAGGTCTCCGCCTTCAGGCGGAGAAGGAAGTCGGTCTCGGTTAGCATGCCGATCACGTGCCCGTCGGCATCGACCACCGGGAGACTCTTGCGCCGCTGCTCGGCCAGGGACCGGGCGGCTTCATCCAGCCGGGTATCCGCCTGCAACGGGGTAATACCGGTGCGCATCAGGCGGTCAGCCCGAACATGGCGGAAGAGTCGATCGAGGGAGTGACGGTGGGCCAGGTGGTAGATGGCGCGAAAGTCTGCCGTCGTGATGTCTAGATAGCCCGGAATGTGGCGCATGGCGTCCAGGATGTCGTCGTCGGACAACTCCAGTTCCGGCAGATCGTCCGCGTCCGAGCGGATGGCTCCGGGCGTGATCGGGTCTTGCTCATTCATGGTGCTACCGACTCCCATTTTGTGTCGACGGTGTTCGTTTGGGGGCATCCGAGGCGGGGATAGATGCGGCCCCAGTATGGCAGCTCGCTGCTCAGGCTACGCAGCGCCGGGTGTCGCTGCATGGCCCCTACTCACGGTTGCCGGAGGCCGCTCGAAGCGGACAACCCCGGTGCAATCGGTAAATACCGACCGAGTCTTGGAACGGTCCGCGTCAATCTTGAGCACCATCGGTGTGTGTTTAGGTAGTGTTGACATTTAACATCATATAATCAACTCAACTTGCTAAAAAGGTTAGGACAATGCGGCGCATGAATCTCCGCGACGATCAATGGGAACGGATTGAGTATCTGCTGCCAGGCAAGGCGGGTGACCGCGGGTAAACCGCAGCGGACAATCGGTTGTTCGTAGATGCCGTGCTGTGGATGGGGCGTTCAGGAGCACCTTGGCGCGATTTGCCGGAAGAGTTCGGGCGCTGGAACAGCGTGTACAAGCGGTTTGCCCGCTGGGAAAAACGCGGTGTGTGGCATCGGATCTTTACCGAGTTGGCCGGTGATTCTGATTTTGAGGAAGTTTTCATCGACAGCACGGTCATTCGCGCGCATCAGCACGCAGCTGGGGCCAGAAAAGAAGAAGGCGCGCAAGCGATCGGTCGCTCCCGCGGCGGGCTGACCACCAAGATCCATGCCTTGGTCGAAGACCTCGGCAACCTCGCCCGCTGGCGCTTGACACCGGGACAGGCAGCGGACGTCTGCGAAGCCGAACCGCTGCTTGCCGGCATTGGCGCCCAAGCAGTTGCTGCCGACAAAGCGTACGACTCCGACGCCTTGATCGACACCATCACGGCCAGCGGCGCACAGGCGGTCATTCCCCCACGCGCCAATCGGAACGAGCCCCGCAGTTTTGATCGGCATATCTACAAGGGTCGCAACCTCGTCGAGCGCTTCTTCTGCCGCATCAAGCACTTTCGTCGCATCGCAACCCGCTACGAGAAACTCGACCGACGCTACGAGGCGTTCATCGCCATTACCGCCGCCTGGATCTGGCTCGCTTAATGTCAACACGACCTAGAGTTGCTTCGTGTTACGCCCAAATTCTCCGGAAACCACGATCAGGATATCGAGGGATTTAGCATGCCTATCCGGTTAACGCCCAAGCCGCGCTTCCAGCCCCACGATGGCCGAATCCGCATACACGGGCGCCAATATCTCCCCGCTTCGGCCCGCCAAAGTGGGGCGCGCCCCACTTGCTGGCTGGAAAAGCCCTGACATGAAATCGTTGGGCGTTGACCGGATAGGCATTGGATTTTGATAAAAGACAAGGTGATTAGCGTCATTCCTCAGAGCCTCTTGCAATACTCTAGTGGTCTGGCTAGTGGTCCGGAGTGGAAGTCCTGAGGCAGTTGTTCATTCAGGCTGCGAGTGGCTTGCCCTCATAGGTCCAGCGGAACGGCTTGGCCAGCGTGCGATTGAAGAAGTCGATGAAATCGCTGATGCGCTTCTCCAGATCCTTCACCGACGTGAAGTTGCCTCGGCGTAGGACTTTGCGCGCCAGGATGGAGAACCACATCTCGATCTGGTTGAGCCAGGAGGCATGCTTGGGGGTGAAGTGGAAGACGATGCGGTGACTCGGGTCGCTGAGGAACGCGGTGCGCGTGGCCATCGATTCGAGGATGCCGCTGCGGCCTTTGACGCCGAGGTCGGAGGTGTTGCCGATCGCCTCGGCGATGAGGCGCACGACCTCCTCGGAGCAATGGATGTTGAGGTTGTCCATGACCAGGTGCCACTGTGTTGCGGCCGTGCGCTGGGCGAACAATGCGGCGAGGTAGGCGGCGAAATCCTCCGCCGTGCGGGTCGGACCGATCTGGTGGAAGACCTTTCCGGTGACCACGCAGAAGGTGGCGATCAGGGTCAGCGTGCCGTGGCGGATGTACTCGAATTCCTGGCGTTCGGCGCACCCAGGGCGCACGGGCTTGGTCGGCGCGGCCCGCTCCAGCGCCTGCACGCCGGTCATCTCGTCGATGCTGCACGTCTCGATGCCCTCGGCAGCCCGCTCCGGGGCGAGCCGGTAGGTCTCGCAGACATCGTGACAGCGCTCGGTGAAGTCGCCGTCGCGCGGGGTATTGATCCACCCTTCCACGCGATGGGGCTTGAGATCGACCTCGCGCAGGAAGCGCCCGATCGAGTGCGGGGAGATGCGCTCGACGATCTCGCGCTCGATCGCCTCCGCGGCCAAGTCCGGATAGGTCCAGCGCGTGAGTGTCACCCCCTCGCGCACCGGCGTCTCGCAGGCGAGGGCGATCAGGGCGCAGATCTGCTCGGGGGTGAAGGTCGCTGGCGTACCCGGACGCGGCTCATCGCTGAGGCGCTGCTCCAGTGGTTGATCGGCACGCTCGCGCCAGCGTCGGCGCCAGCGTTGAACCAGTGAGCGACTCACCTGCAATGCGGCAGCCGTCTCGCTCACGCCACGGCCGGCGTCGGCTTCAAGAATGATCCGCGCCCGGGTGGCGAGCTGTTGCGGCGTTTTGTGCTGACGAACCAACGTCTGCAGTTGCGTCCGTTCTCGATCGGTGAGGGAGACAGGTTCTGGAGTACAGAGTGCCATCGTCGGTGATTTGCTTAATCATGAAACCTACACCAGATCATAATGATATCTTTGAGAGCTCCCAAACTGCATCAGGATTTTCATACCAGACCACTAGCCGCCAGCCGCCGCCATCAATGCGAATGAGTAGCAACAGCGTATGACAGGGACGATTGAAGGCCCTGATACCGTGCGAGACGAGGATGGGAGGCAATCAGGCGTGCGGATCCATGACACTGGGGCAAAGCGACCCATCGCGCGCCCTGGGCGCACGCCGATCACCTGGCCCCAAGGAGCGTGCGGGTCGGGCTAGGTGACGAACTGGCGCACGTGAATCCACGGCAACAACAGAAAGCGGGCGTTGTTCACGACACAGCCCAGGTGGGCCTCGCGCCGCGCCGGATCCCAGCCGATCCAGGTGTCGCGCACAGCCACCTTCCAGGCCGCTGCGCCGAAGCCCAGTGCGCCGAGCAGACCTTGGTCGGATTCGATCAGGTAGCGCATCTGCGCCCCCGGCAGGGGGCTGTAGCCGAGGTAGTGGTAGCGATCGATGAGTCCATTCCATAACCGCGAGGCGGCCTGCTCGCGCACCACCGTCAGGCGTAAACCCGACAGCGCATCCACTCGCCCGTCCAGTGCGATCGCCTCCGGCCACCGCGCCGGCGGGTGCTTCAACCCGCGCCCATTGCCGTTACCACAGCGCGGCGCCGGTAGCTCGATCAGGCCCGCTCGGTGCAGCCGCAACAGCCCGACCCGCGCGCTCATCAGTTTCGGCTCACCGAGCGCGTTCGTCCAGTCCAAGGCCCGGCACACCCGCCGGGCAATCTCTGCTCGGTACGCCGGCTCCGCGAGGCGGATCTGCGCACGGATCACCTCCAGATCGGCCGCGCTCAACGCCCGCCCACATAGCTTCTCGGGTCTCTGCTCGTCCACTCCATCTTGCCCCTTCGATTTGCCATGGGGGCATTTCAACAGCTCAGCAGTCCTGTGTCCGGCCCCCGCTCTCAGCGCGGATCTCGGGGTGCGGAGATGTGGGTAACGATGTGACCTCGGTCAGCAGATCACGATAGGCGTCTTGAAACGCGGCCTCGCCGGTGCTGCGATAGAGTTCGGCGGCGGCCCAGGGCCGATCTGGCTTCGCGGATCGGACGGCATAGGTGCCGCGGCCTTGATAGTCCGCCGGATTTTGATATAGCTCGCCTTCCCGTGGCCACACTGGCTGCGTATTGACAAAGTTCCAGGCGCGCAGGGCGGCCTCCAGCGCCGCATTCGCCTCGGCGCTGTCATAGGCGGCGATGAGCCGGCTGTAGATGGCCCCCATGGCCGCGAACTGGGCGGTTGCGCGGGTGGTCTTCTCGTAGATGAAACGTGGCTCGCTCACGTCCGCTGGCAGGCCCATGTCACAGTCGCCGCTCGTGACGCGCCAGTACACGCCGCCGTCATCGTCTTGCATCGACAGCGCCCACTCCATGCCCCTGCGCCGGACATTGTAAGTTATCGGTCAAGTGCTAATGCAGGTTCTCGTCAAGCCTCTTTGCTGTGACCCACGGCATGGTATCCGATCAGCAACCGCGCGGCCGCCGCTGCGATCTGCCATTGCGTCCGCTCTTGTCGATTGTCGTGGCGAGTCCGGACGGTGTCGGGTGCCCCTGGGCGCCGCCCGGCGCTAACGATGCTGTAGAGGGGCCCTTGGCCCTCGGCGCTTGGCCCACTCAGAGCAACGCACGGGTGCGACACTGTAGCGCCGTACGCTCGTCGGTCTGAGGTATTGCCTCGCGAGAGGGCCAAGGGTTGCGCCGGAATCGTCCTAATCGTCGGACGGTACGATATCGCGATAGGCGTGCCAGGTCGCATGTCCGACCAACGGCATGGCGATGAAGAGTCCGACATAGAATGTCAGCAGTCCGACGCCGATGAGCAGGACGATCAACACTGCCCACAGCGTCATGGCCGGCCAGTTCTCGACCACCGCCTTGACGCTGGTACGGATGGCCGTGAAGCCGTCGACGTCGCGATCCATCAACATCGGTACGGAAATGGCGCTGATCGCGTAGGCCACCCAGGCCAGCAGGAAGCCGACGCCGATGCTGGCGAAGGCGAAGACGTTGTTCTGGCCCGACAGAAACACGGTGCTGAAGAAGTTTTCCAGCGGCGGATGCATGCCGGTGTAGAGCAGCGCGAACAACACGAAGTTGGACATCATCCACAACTGCATGATGATCAGCAACCCGGCGGTGATGACGCCGAGCTGGCCCTGATTGCCCTTCCACGCCTCCAGGAAGTGGCAGAAATGCAATGGCTCATTGCGCTCCAGGTGGGCGCTCATTTGGTAAAGGCCCAGGCCGATGACCGGCGCGAGCAAGTAGAAACCGGCAACCAAGAACGGCACCAGAAAGGTGAAGCCCTCATTGACCAGACCCAGGGTGATGAGCCCGCTGATCAGCACCACCACGGCGCCGTAGGTCAAGCTGTATTGCTTTGCGGCCAGCAGATCTTGCCAGCCCTTCTCGATCCATTCCCAGGGTTGTGCCAGGCTGACGTGGTTGACGAGAATCTCGGTTTGCCGAACATCGTCGGCAGTTGCAGTGTTTTCCATCGTGAAGTCCTCCGAAAGATTGGATTCTTGTGCCGGGATAGGCTGATCGAAATCCCGCTGCCAGGTTCGGCGTTCCCCGTTCGGAAAAACGGGTGCTCGCCGCAGTAACCGCCACCGGGCGCAGATGCGCGGCAGACGTTACGTGACATCGGCAGCGGAGACTCCTCAGGTCCGCCGGTCTTGCGCGCTCTCATCGCGCGGCAACCGGTCTCTGGTGATTTTTAGCGCCTTACCGGTTCGGCGTCGCGCCCGAACGAAGTCGGCCAAAAGGGCAGGCGGCGAGGCGCTGACCAGCCGAACCAGACCAGTGTCGACACCACCACCGCGGCCAACTTTGGCGGAAGTTGAGCCGGAACGCAAGAAATCCAACACTAAGAATAGCTAAATCTAATGGAAAACACCTGCATTCTTGCGCGATCGCATTGCGGTGCATGGACGAATGCCCAGGGGGCAATGCCTCGCAGCGAGAAGGGCGCGACTGCGCGTTGCTCCAAGTGGGCCAAGCGCCCAGGGCCGATGGTCGCGGTGCAAGGTGATCGCTCACACCTAGCCCTTGGCCTTTGCTCCCAGGTCCTTCAGACGTCGCTCACTTGATCTCGAACGGTTGTAACCGCATTCCCGCGGGATGAGTTCGCGAGTAATTTCAGATTCACGCAAGCGCTCGGTCGCAAGGCGCCCTGCCTGCTGGCCCCAGCTGCAGCCCGATGTCCGTGGCGCTTCCGTCGCGATGGGGGCGATGCGATGGCTCGCGCTGGCCGGTCGCCGCGCCCGGCGCTTCGTCCTGCGCGGCTCGCCCATTGATCTGCTGTTGTTCGCGGGTCTATGCCTCGGGCTCTGCCTGCTCGGTGCGCCACGGGTCGAGGCCGCCGCGTCGATGTCGGACGCTAGTCCGCACCGAGAACGTCACGGCACGTCTTGTCGCGGAGTATGCGCAGGTGACGCCGGGGGATGCCGTCGAGCTGGCCCTGGTGTTCGATATCCGTCCGCATTGGCACACCTATTGGCGCAATCCCGGAGACTCGGGCGAGCCGCCGCGCATCCAGTGGCACCTGCCCGATGGGGTCGAGGCCGGCCCAATCCGTTGGGGGGCGCCGGAGCTGATTCGCGTCGGTCCGCTGGCGAACCACGGCTACTCCGGGCGAGCGGTACACCTGGTCGAATTGCGCGTTCCCGAGGCATGGCCCGCTGGCGAGCCCGTTTCGATCACGTGCCGACGCCACCTGGCTGGTCTGCGAAGAGGCATGCATTCCGGAACAAGGCAGCTTCGCGCTGTCGCTGGCTACCGCCTCGGCGCCTGCGGCGGACGCACAACCCACGTTGCCGGAGCTGTTCGCGGACGCCCGCGATGCGCTACCTGCGCCCGGCATACTGCCGGCGTCGCTGGACCGAGAAGGTGGCATGCGGCTGCGCGTGCCTGCCGTAGAGTTGCCCGCAGGTATCACCGACGCCCATTTCTTTGCCGGCGCCTGGGGACTGGTCGAGCATGCGGCGGAGCAGCAGTGGAGTCTGCAAGGTGATGCGCTGACGCTGCAACTGGTCCCAGGTGCCACTCCGGATGCGGTGCCGCCCGCCGGCCTGTTGGTGGTCGAAACCGACGACGGCCGCGCCAGCTTCGAGGTCGATGCGGGCACCGCGACGACCGGCGCCCAGATTGCGGGCGCCCAGATTGTCGGCGTCGAGACTGCTGACGGTTCTGGCGACCAGGTCGCTACGTCCGATCTTGGTCTGCCGTTGGCGCTGCTGTTCGCGCTGCTTGGGGGCCTGGCGCTGAACCTGATGCCCTGCGTGTTTCCGGTGCTGGCGATCAAGGCGCTGGGACTCGCGCGGCAGGCCGGGGCGCCGCTGCGCGAGCGCCTGCTGCATGCGCTCGCTTACGGCTCGGGCGTGTTGCTGTTTTTCACGCTGATTGGCCTGTTGCTGCTGACGTTGCGCGCGACCGGCGCCGCGGTGGGCTGGGGCTTTCAGCTGCAGTCGCCGGTGTTCGTCGCATTGATGGCCTATCTGTTCCTGGTGCTCGGCCTCAGTCTCGCGGGCGCCGTGACGATCGGCACGTCGCTGATGGGGTTCGGCGCCTGGGGCGGCGCTGTGAATGGTTCCAGCACTGATCCCGACCATCGTTCCGAGCGACGTCATCTCGGCGCCTTCGTCACGGGCGCCTTGGCGGCGTTGGTCGCGGCACCCTGCACGGCGCCGTTCATGGGCGCGGCGCTGGGCTACGCGGCGACGCTGCCGTGGTTGCCGGCGCTGTCGATCATGCTGATGCTCGGCGTCGGCATGGCGCTGCCGTTTATGCTGCTGGCGCTGGTGCCGCGGCTGAGCGCACGGTTGCCTCGGCCCGGTCCCTGGATGGAGAACCTGAAACAGCTGCTTGCGTTTCCGATGTTTGCGACCGCGGCGTGGCTGGTTTGGGTGCTCAGCGTTCAGACCGGGTCGGGCGGCGTTGGCGCGGTACTGGCGGGCATGCTCGCGCTAGCGCTGGCGCTCTGGCTGATGGAACGCGCCCGCAACAGCAAGCCCCGATGGCGCTGGCCGGCGCTGGGCACTGCCGTGCTCGGTCTCGCCGTGGCATTGTGGCTGGGTGCGAGCATGGCTCGGTTCGATGCCCCGGGCCCGGCGATCGGCCTGGTTGCGTCTGGGGCTGCCGGCTCGGGCGCCGAGGCTGGGCTGAGTCTGGCGGGGCGACGAGCAGTGATACGGGCGCGCTTCGGATCGAACCCTACTCGGCATCCGCTCTGGCCGATGCCAGGTCGGCCGGTCGGCCGGTGTTCGTCAACATGACCGCCGCCTGGTGCATCACCTGCTTGGTAAACGAGCGGGTCGCGCTCAGCAGTGATGCTGTCGCGCAGGCCTTTGCGGAGCGTGACGTGCTCTATTTAAAGGGCGACTGGACCAACCGCGACCCGGTTATCACCGATTATCTGGCGGGTTTTGGACGTAATGGCGTACCCATCTACGTGGTCTATCCGCCGAGTGGTGAGCCACGCGTGCTGCCGCAGATTTTGACCGAATCCATCGTACTCGGCGCGCTGGACTCGAATCCTTGAGTAGCGCCACGCCGTTGCGATCCTCCAGGCGCTCGACGCTTGTTTGCGGGCCGAATGATGCTACCCTTTCTCCCAGCCCGCGCCGTTCGCGCGCGTCGATCGAGGATATCCGTGATGGCCATCGCCTGGCGTGTTTACGAGTCCGTCAAAGGACTGCCCGCACCCGCAGCGCAGGAAGTGCTCGATTTCGCAAATTTCCTGGCTGAACGCGAGGCCAGGCGCGAGGATCGGGCACTGATGCTCGCCCAACACAGCACCTTGGGCGATTGGGACAATGAGCAAGACGACGCCTGGAACCATGCCCCAGCCGTGTGACATCGTTCTGCTGAACTTTCCCTTCACCGACCTCTCCGCCGCCAAGCTGCGGCCGCTCCACCAATCCCTGGTCGTACGCCGGGTCGGGCGACTTCACCAACCTGCATTCGAGCGCATTCATGCGGAGATTTGCCGATCTCTTGGCTGCGAAAAATAGCATGGGTAGGATGCGCGGAGGCACGAACCTCATCTTTCACGTTGGTCTAGCGGCAGAGCCGCCAAGACTCGGTGCAGAGGGGGACCCTCAGCACCAGTGGCAATGCCCTGTTACCCGCAATCGCGCGTTGATGTACCCGCTATAGCGACGATGCGTTTCGCCGACGGCGCGGGGTAGCCCGGTCTCGACTGCGGGTACGAGAATCAAGTGAACGTGGTTCGGCCAGCAGGATCAGACCTCCACGCCGTTAGACCGGCAAGCCTGGGCTAGCCAATCTCTGTAAAGCGCATAGACGTCATCCTTGATGAATACCCGTTGGCGCCTGTTCCCACGTTGGGTCACATGGTGGGGGATGCCGGGTACGATGATTCTTGGAAGCCGAGACATCTTTCTAGCGTACGGCCAGAGGGAAATAGTGCAAATAGTAAAGTGTCACCGTAATCCGTGGCGGAGGAATAGGCGTTTGCGTGGCGCGCGGCTGCATCCCATCCTGTAGAATGCCGGGGACGGGATACGGTAGCGCAAGCACTACAAGCCGACGCGACAGCGCACCCGCCCCCGGCCTGCGCATCCAGCTTAGTGAATCGACATGAAACCGTGATAAGTACGCGTGCGCGACTGATCTCTTGCCTGGTTCTGTGCAATGCCTTGGCCCAGATCATGGTGTCCGCGGAACTGCGGGCCGACGACGCGTGGAGCTGGGCGCCAGCCTCGGGCGAGGCATCGGCCAAGGCGTGGATACCCGCGACGGAGCAGCCGGACCTGGCGTTGATCCTCACCTTTCCAACCGCGCGCCGCTGCTACACCGCTGAGTTGATGCTCACGGACCGCGAAGGACATGTCCTGCCGAGCACGCGCCTCACAGTCACGGCGGATGGGGAGCAATTCATCCTGTCTGCCAGCCCGAGCCACGCCGTCGGCGTGTACGAGGCGCCGCCTCCGGTGTTCCATGCGCTCAAACGCGTGCGCACCCTGGGCCTTACAACCCCCGATGCAGAGTATGTCTTCAGCGCTGCGGGAAGTGCGGCGGCAATCAACTCCGCCTGGGACGCTTGTGAGGATGACGTTCGGGCGGAGAAGGCCAGTGACACGAGCACGCAGGATAGCGCAGACCCAACGGCACGAACAGACAGCATCGCCGGAGATCCCACGTATGGAGCGTCTGCCGAGCGTCCGGTCGCCGGCACTCCGGCCAGGCGCCACGTCTTCTCGATCATCGTGCTGATCTTCGCCATGGGGAATGCACTCCTCACCCTTCACCTGATCGCGAAGACGTTTTCCCTTCCCGTGTCACCGGCGGCCTCCGGCCAATGGCGTCGCAGCGCCGCACTGGTTGGGGCTGTTGGCTGGATCGTGCTGCCGCTGATTACCTACGCGGCCTATGGCCTATTGGCCGCCGCGCTGGCCGTGGCGGCCTATCTGACCGCGGGACTCGTGCTCGCCGCCGTCATCAAACCGACCGTCGTCCAATACGCCGTAAAACATCTCGTCGACCGGGTGCGTGACCTACGCCTGCGAGCGATGGGGGTCACTCCCGGCTCACGGCTGCTCGTGGACGGCTACCGGCGCCTCGCTCGTCAGCAGGCCATGGCTCCCACAGACAAGACAACGGACGTGGAGATCCTAAAGCTGTTCGAGCGCGTCGGCTCCGGGTTCAAGACTGTGGCCTATGGGCGCGGTGAGTCGCTAAAAGGGCCGCAGCTAAATCACATCGTCTGGATGTTCTTGCAAACGTACGAAGCGTTGAGCAGCGACGCCTTTGACGCGTATCTGCAGCAGGAGCTGGGCAAATACCGCAAGGAGGGATTGCCAGCAGCCTATCGGAACGAACTAAGATTTTGAGGGGCATCTCTCCGACCTCGGTGCGCGCCTGGCGGTAGACGTCGGATAATACTTCACAAATGCTGCTGGTCCGCGGGCAACCTCCGGCTGTCTACTATCTGCCGCGCTGCGGTCACTGCCCCGCTTGACGTACAGAGGCAGCTCGCGACGCTTACGTAAAGCTTACATAATGGCCGATTGCTGCCGTTAGGGAAATTACGGTGACACTTTACTATTTACACCATTTTTCTTTCGGCTTGAGCTAGGCGCATGTCTCAACTCCCACGAATCATCGTACCCGGCATCCCCCACCGTGTGACGCAAGGTGGGAACAGGCGCCAACGAATATTCATGGAAGACGACGACTATGCACTTTGCAGAGATTGGCTAGCCCAGGCGTGTCGATCAAACGGCGTGGAAGTCTGGTCCCACTGCCTGATGCCAAACCATGTTCACTTGATTCTCGCACTCTCTGACGAGACCGGGCTGTCCCGCGCCGTCGGCGAAACGCATCGTCGATAGACCGGGTACATCACTGCACGATTGCGGGTAACTGGCCATTTGTTTCAAGGGCGGTTCGGCTGCGTGGCGATGGATGAACCGCACTTGATGGCAGCTTTCCGCTACGTGGCTTTGAATCCCGTCAAGGCGAAGCTGGCTGCGACGGCTGCCGATTGGCCTTGGTCCAGCACGCCAGCATATCTCCGGCGCCAAGACGATGGTTTGGTTAACGTTCGTCCACTGCTGGATCGCGTCGATAGTTTCGCGGACTTCTTGGAGGTACCAGCCGATCCTGAACGGGTTGCCGCTCTCACGAAGGGTCAAACGATAGGGCGACCATTGATGGGCGACCAAGAGCTCGGCGAGCTCGAAAAACGACTTGGCCGAACGCTACGTCCAAGCAAGCGTGGTCGGCCCCCTTCGCAGAAGAGTGACTCGAAACAAGAGAAAATAGTGAAAATGGTTCAGTGTCACCGTTTTCACTCAAACCACTCCCTCCGGCGGTGGTAGCTGATTTTCCTGATCTTGAGCGAACCTAGCTGCTGTGGGTGGGTTGGATCTCCTACCCGCATCCGTATCCGTAATCCTTCAGCGTCGACGGGTACGAGATCTGCCGGCGATCGCCTTATCCAGCCGAGTCCTCCTTAGTCGTGTCCACCCCGAGCGGGAGGTAGGCAACGCAAGTGCCGAAGTAGGCCGTTGCTATGAGAATGAGGCCGACGATGTCCAGCCACCATTGGCCGGTGATAATGCCTATCACGATCGCCGCACCGCCCGCGGCGAAACGGATGTTGCGATCTTTCTTACCCACGTTTTGAACCAGATTCATGATTTTTTCTCCGACAGTGCTTCAGGGTTAGGTTGCTTGACGTAACGTGCCGAGCGCTTCTCGGCGTCTGTGCACTGATATATGGCCACCGCAGATGATTTCCCGTCCTCGGGGAGTCGGAGCAGACTTTTTTTTTCACACCCATCGGCCCGCACAGGTCTTGAGGAGCCTGTCCAAGATACTGCCGGTGCCTCGGAAGCCGCGTGCTTCCGGCCCGCCGCTGAAGAACGCCACGCGATGGTGTCGCTGCCAGCACCAACCTCTACACCGGGGATCTCAAAGCATGTTTGAAAGGCCTTCCCTGAGCGGATCGCGGGTTGCTTCCGATCGCCGCGCGCCCACCCCGATACCCACGATCGACAAAGCCCACTTGGCCCTGCGTAGACTGCTGCCGATTCGTCTCGGGAGGCCCCGCACTCCGCCCGCGACCGTCGCGGAGGTCGATCGAGGCCAACTACTGATCGCGGCCGGTCTGCACCCGAGGCAGCGTCCCCGGGACTTGGATTTGAAGACCCGCAATCGGCTCGCCCGATCAACACTGAAGATCGGTTGGCGCGCCTACCGCGGCGGTGGCGTCAGCAATCCCGAGGCGCTCGCCGCGGCATTGAATGCCTCAGGGCAGCGTCGCCGGGGCTATCGCTTCGCCGTAATCTCAAGATCTGTTCTATGTCATCCTCTTCGCCGCGCTGCTGGCCATGGTCTTTCTGCCGAGCCTCTGGGTGCGGCGGGTCATGCGGAAGTATTAGAAGCCGGCCGACCTCTATCCGCATCGCTGGCGAGCCTGCTGAGCCTATATCGATCGATCGCGATTCTGCGGCGATGATGCGCGAAAGTCGCGGACATGTAATTGAGACGATCTGGCCGGCGCTGGCGCATCTGGACAGCTCCACCGATGCCGTCCGCAATTCGTCGGCGCCAGCCGCTAGAGGACTCGCGATCCGGCGTCGATGGCGCGCCTTAGGCTTGGCTGCCGTTTACCGCAGGGACAAGCTCGACAACCAAGAATACGGAGCCTAAGCTTCGTGTCCGCCCAAGGACGACTAATGGCAGGGTCCAGCGTGTCTCCGCAGACAAGTGTCGGCGCCGCCATCCCGCGGCTTCGTCGCTTGGATCCCTCGTCTGCGCGATGTATCAGCGCGCGGCTGGACTTCAACGTCCCAACGAACACGAGAAATCCGATGTTACAAGTGTCATATGTCAGTAGCGTCGCTAACCCGATCTCCGCAGAGCAGCTGCTGGCACTACTCATGCAATGCCGCAGGAATAATGCCGCTCAGGGCGTGACGGGCATGCTGCTCTATGGCAACGGCACATTCTTACAAGCCATTGAAGGCGAAGAGCAGGTTATTGACGATTTGGTCGCTACGATCTGGGCCGATCTGCGTCACCAGAAGATCAAGCTCCTGAGCCGCCGATCGATATCACGTCGAGAGTATGCGGATTGGAGCATGGCCTTCGAGCGGATTTCGGACGAAGGTTACTGGAAGGTAGAGGGGCTCAAGAGCTTCGCCGCGTCCGATTTCAACTACGACTACCTCGTCGGCCACGAACCGGTCGTCACAGCGCTGATGGACCGATATCGCGAACCGCATTTCGACCAACTCATCGGCGAGATCAATGCGAAAGACAAGGTGATTGAGCACCTCAAGGCCGCCTTGGCGCAGGTCCATGACCGGGCGCAGGTCACGCGATTGGCGCTCGAGGGTCTCACGGAGGCGGCGCGGCGCGGAGAGTGCAGCGACGCGCTGCTGGACATGTGTGATGCTACCATCGCGAGTGTGCGCCCGAAATGACAGCACAGGGGCAGTTGTCTTGCAGCTTGCAGCTGGCGTCTTGCGTCAACTCTGACCGGCATAGTCAGAGCCGGAACGGCTGGTTTGCGTTAGCGGCTGAGCAAACCCGCGCATAAATCGTGAATAGCTCGGCCATACGGAGCGTCGGTCCTCTCAGCAGCTATCGTGCGGTGATCCCATGTTGCCGCGTCTCGGCCAGAATCTACCGCAGCGAGGGGCCCTTGCCGACCCAGAGCCGACATCGACGTCGCACCCGCGTGCGGTCGTTGCTGTCGCGTAACGGACGGCACGAACACTACGGACCGCGTCGGCGGAGAAGCGCGGACCCCGATAGCGGGCAGGAGCCGACCAAAACCGACTCGCACTCCAACGCAGTTCCTAGCCGACCGCTGCGGTTCGACGCTTGCGACCGCGCCCATCGGCTTGGATTTCCGATCCCTACCCACATACCCTCTACTTCGCCTCTTCATCCCCTTTAGCAACACGTGATGGACAAATTTGCGAACCGGGTCCGTAGCTTCTACGACGACCTTCTCGACCCGCTGGCAAAGGAATTCATGTTCCGACGTCCCCCCACTGTGGGCGAGTTGCGTCGGCCGCCGCAAGTCTTGCTCTTGGGCAATCATTCATCGGGGAAATCCACATTCGTCAACCATCTTCTGGGCGACGACGTTCAGACCACTGGGGTTGCCCCTACGGACGACGGATTCACAATAATCACTCATGGCACGACCGCGACCGAGCGAGACGGGCCGGCCGTCGTTGGTAATCCCGACTTACCCTATGAGGGGCTCCGGCACTTTGGCGACCAACTTGTCTCGCATGTGCGGCTGAAGCTGCGCCCCGCTGAACTTTTGCAAACGGTGACGCTGATCGACAGCCCCGGCATGATCGATGAGGCGATAACCGAGCGGGGGCGTGGTTTTGACTTCCCTGGCGTGGTGCGTTGGTTCGCCGAACGAGCCGACCTTGTGATGGTCTTCTTTGATCCGGACAAGCCTGGGACGACGGGCGAAACACTTCAAGTCTTCCGCGAGTCCTTATCGGGCATCGATCATAAGATGCTGATCGTCTTGAACAAGGTGGACCAGTTCCAGAGCTTGCACGACTTCGCGCGGGCCTACGGCGCCCTCTGCTGGAACCTAGGAAAGGTGATCCCGCGCAAAGACTTGCCGATGATCTATACCACCTTTGTACCGCTGGCCGACAAGCCGAAGTCGCGCCTACCGATGGAGGACTTCGAGAAGGCGCGCAACGACCTGATCGGAGAGCTACGCCGTGCCCCAACCCGGCGGATGGACAACCAGATCACACAGATCCAGGCCTATGCTGAGCGGCTCCGGCTGCACGCGATGGTGATCGGCGAGGCCGCCGACAGGTTAAGATCGGTCCGCGCGCGCTGGGTAGGATTCACAATCCTGCTCCTGGGCGGGCTTAGCGCTGCCGCACTTGCCACGGGCATGGTTGTGGCGTTGCCAGGGATTGCATTTGCCGCAGTCCTGGCTTACGTATTTATCGGGTACATAGCGCTCCCGCGGACCAAACGGCGTCTGATTGCTCGCTTTGACCAGATCTTCGAAGAGCAGCATGATCGAGAGTTGCTGTTGCGCGACCGGGCGGAGGACCTGCGCAGGATGTGGGAAGAGGTCAGCCCACGCGCCCGCGAGGTTGCTGAAAAGCGCGGCCTCCAGTCGTTCGAGAAGATGCGTTGGGACGACCGCGAACACCTTGAGGAATTGACGGGCAAGCTAATCCCGCAGCTTCGGAGCGAACTCTACAACGCCATGCGTGATAACGAGGCGCCAGCACCCGCGTCGGAGCAGGATCGCCCGGCGATGTTCCCTGAACCAGAGCCGCGCCGTCCGCGGCTGGTCGAAGGCGTCGGGTCCGAGGGACCGAAGCGTAAGACTTTCTTCTGAACTAAGTCCTTTGCGGCGGGGTGACCTGGCCCAACCCACGGGTGTCTGGACCCGCACGTTCGGCCTGCATGCCTGTCTGAATCTCTATGCGGCGCTCATCCCAGGCAGTGACCATGTTTCCCAGAATTTGTCGGGCGCGTTGTTCGGCGGGTGTAATCCAGACCAACCGACGAGACTGCCATAAAGACCATAGCGTATTTTGGCTAGCGCGATTACAACCGCTGCCCCATCGAAAGTTGGCCCTTAGGCGCCGACTGTGCAGCCATAGATGAAATGGTCAACAAAGGATCGCACGTCTGTCCTCATTAGGAGACAACAACAACCAGCGCAACCGCATCCCCCGGTCCGGGCAAATCCCAAGGTCGTGATGTTGAGACACACCTGCCGCACGGGACCCGAGATCGAAGGTCTGCTTCCACTTTCTCAGCCTAAGCCCGTTGAGGATCGTCCCGCGACACGGTGTTGAAGAACGTCGACTCCGTCGCGGACCTCCAGAAATACAAGCGCAAGGGCTTCCTGGTCACTTTCGAGGACAGAGGCGGCCGCGAGCATGCCACGTCCATCGTGCGCTTCGGCATTGCCAAGACCATTGCCGACGACGAGAAGCTCTCCAAAGCCGCCTTCAAGGCCGTGCTGGACGATCCGTCGGTGACGGTGCTCGACGTGCGGCCGACACCGATGTACCAAGCGGCCCATGTGCCCGGCGCCATGTCCATGCCGGCGCCTGCGGTGGCCGGTTATCCAAAGCGCCTGCCGGAGGACCGCAGCGCGCCGGTGGTACTCTATGGTCCGGGCGGCTGCCTGGGACCGACGACTTCCCTAAGGGTGAAGCAGCTGGGCTACACCGACGTGAAGATCTATCCGCTCGGCTTCGCGGACTGGACCAAGACCGAGCCCAGCGTTACCGAGCCCCGGTGGCTGCGCCGTGCGATCGACGAGAACCTTGGCGTCATTGTCCTTGATGTCCGCGAGGCGGGCACCGTCGCAGCGGGCCATATCCGCGGCGCCTTCAACATCCCGCTCGCGCAGCTCCCAGCGAGCAGAGAACGCTTCCCGTCCGCTCCCACGGCGTCCGTCGTCGTCTACGGCGAGGGCAGCGACGACGCGGCTCGGCAACTAGTGGACTGGGGCTACCGGGCCGCCCGCGTGCTGCCGATGGATTACGTTGAGTGGGCTCAGGGCGGCAATCCGGTGGCGACGGGGCCTGCGAGCAGCGACATTGTCTACCAGCCGAAGCCGAAGCCCGGCGCCATCGCGCTCGATGAGTTCGTCCAACTCGCTAAGCAACCGCAGCAGGATGTCCTGCTAGTCGACCTGCGCAATCCGATCGAAGTCGAGGAGCAGACCATCGACCACGTCGTGAACATCCCATTCGATATGATCCCGGAGCGTATGGACTCGCTGAAGAGCGGACCGACGCCCGTGTTCTTCTGTCCCACCGGTGCACGCGCGGAAATGGCGCACAACCTGATGACCGCGGCCGGTGCGGAGAGCCGCTTCCTGGCGTCAGGAGCTGTTGTCGGACGTGACGGGGAGCTTCGAAGCACTCGCCCGTGGTGGGCGCCCTAAGCGGCGAAGCCGGCAGGCGTCTGGGCGCGCCGGCAGTGGTAGCCCTTGGTCGGCAGGAGTCATCTGCTCATTTGGAAGCGGTTGTCTACACGGAAGGCCTTGGCGATTGGTCGAAGACCGAGTACAACTCGGTGCGAGTGCTGCCGGTCGGCATCGCAGAATGGCAGCAGGCTGGGCATAACCTTGCCTCGGGACCAACCGAACGGAAGATCAGCACGGGTGTCACCATTGATCGCGCGGGGAACGTCCGGGTGGCATCGCGGTAGCCCTAGTAGCCGCTGCCGTCGGCAATGAAGAGCGACGCAAAGGCCGGTGTCTTTTTGTAAGTCAAAGGCTCGTACGTATCGTCGCGGCGGCACCGTGGAATAGAGCCGAAGCCGCCGCGACGGATGGATGGCCCCCGCACGTTGCGCCAACCGCTCAGGCGACCGCTCGCCGCTTACTTGCCGCTTACTTGCCCCGTCTTGTCGTGGACATTGATGGACAGCCCCTGCATCTTGAATATGGTCTCGTGGACGGTGCAGTGTCCAGAGACACGCTTGATGGCCTCGGCTCGTGCGCCGACGTCGGCGCTAGGCAAGTGAATATCGACCATCAGCTCTTTGAGATGCGCCGGGTTTGTCCCCTTCTCATAGTGGATCTCGACGAACATGCCGCTGGCATCGACACTCGTCTGCGCGCAATACTGCTGCACGAACGCGGCGATACAGGATGACAGCGACGCGACGAAGTAGTCCGGCGGTGTCGGATGGCGGCCCTTGCCGCCCCATTCCGGCGTTGGCGGTACGTCATTGAGAATCGCATGATTCCCGACCTGGGTCTCGAAGATCATATCGCCCACATGCTGAGACTTCACGGAAGGCATCGTTGACGCTCCTACGCATTCGGTCGCGTCAGTTGGTGATGTGCGGTTCGGCCTTGGGTGACGGCCCAAGGCCGCAGCGCCTCGGGCCAGGCATGATTCTAAGAGTGAACCGCGCTCCCGAGGGCATCGTCCATCGGCAGACGCACGATGCTGCCTTGTTCAGGCGTGTGCGCAATGCGCGCATTGCGCGGGCAGTCCGCGCACCTGAGGGCTTTCGTCGAACATGGCCACCCGTACGGGTGCGTGACTGCGCAGCGAACGCATTTTCTTAGAGACCCGTCGCCCCGGTTCAAAACCCGAATCACCGAAACAAGAGAAGCGCATTTCCAATTTTCCAATGGGGTCCGGCGGCAATGCCGATTGATAGCTTGTTTCCTGTTCAACCGGATTTTGAGCACGGGTTGGACAATGCTGCTTAAATTAGGGCCGGCTGAACCGCGCTGGACTCTAGGCACTCGCAACAGCGGTGGACGAGTCCGGTAGGTTCAGCGCAGAACACTCTGAGAAATTTCCGCGGAACAAAGTGAGCGACAACAGGCTCTCATTCTCGATCTCTACCGACCACATCACAAACGAGGAGAATACCGATGTTCCATCGCAAGTCCCGCATCTTGGCGGCCGCAGCTCTTGCAGCCCTGGTCAGCGCTGGCGTCGCCCGCGCGGCACCGGAGATCGGGCAGCCGGCGCCCCCATTCACTGCGACCGACAGCAGCGGCAAGGAATGGTCCCTGGCGTCGCTGAAGGGAAGTCCAGTGATCCTGGAGTGGACGAATCACGACTGTCCTTACGTGGTCAAGCACTACGGTTCCGGCAACATGCAGGCGCTGCAACGGGAAGCGACCGATGCCGGCTACGTCTGGTTGTCGGTGATCTCGTCGGCGCCTGGGAAACAGGGTCACGTCAGCCCGGCACAGGCAGACGAGTTGACCGCGTCACGCAACGCGGCGCCGAGCGCGGTGCTGCTCGACTCGGATGGCGCCGTTGGCACGGCCTATGGCGCACGTACGACGCCGCACATGTTCGTCATCGACGAGGAGGGAACCCTCGTCTACATGGGCGGCATCGACGACAAACCCACCACCGACCAGGCCGATATCCCTGGTGCCGCAAACTATGTGCGCCTGGCGATGGCGGACCGTGCCGCGGGTAAGCCGGTGCAGATGGCCGTGAGCCGGCCATACGGCTGTTCCGTTCAGAGTATTGACAGGGGCGGCGGCGGGCTCGGTGCCGGTCAATGCCTGCTTGGCGCGGGCGAAGCGGCCATCGAGCCCGTCGACGGCGGCGCAGGGGACGCACAGGTACCAGTCCCGCAGCAACGTTGAGGCGTCGGCGAGCGGGTCAGCCTCGGCGTTATCCGCGATGCGGCCTCCCATGCTGTCTCGCAGGCGACTGACCTGCAGTTCCATGCGCTGCTGCTGCAGTTCTTTGGGCGACTCGGCTCCGGCCGAGATTTCCAGGTGTAGACACAGGTTCAACCGGTGTTCGGCGTTGTCGGCCATGAGTCGTTCCAGCTGACTGCGTGCCTCCGCATCGGTGGCGGCGTCGACGACCTGCGAGAAGGCATCATCGAGCCGTTTCGCGGCTACCGGATCATCGACGGCGTCGAGTGCGGACCAGCGGTCGCGCAAGGTGTTGGCATCGGTGGCGTCCGCATCGGCGAGCAGTTGTCGAGCGGTGGTATCGCAAAAGTCCGCGCGCTGTTGTAGCCGCCCGATCGCAGCCCATCGTTCGGCCTCTTCCAGCCTTCGCAGTTGCTCTTGCACGGCATCCTGAGCGTCGCGCCAGCGGCGTTGCAGCGATTGTGCGGCTTGGCGCGGCAGCGGCAGGCCGTCGGTGTCTTGCCAGCGGGTCTCGAGCGCCCGGAAGCCGGCGCGTAGTTCACCCATCTCCCCGGTCTGCTCGGCAAGTTTTTCGAGTTCGTTGCAGATGGCCTCGCGCGCGGCCTGGTTTTCGTGGAGTTCGGTGGTCTTGGCCTCGTGCTGCGCGGCCCTGCGCGCGAACACCGCATCGCTGGCGGCACGGAACGTCTGCCACAGCGCGTTTTCGTCGCGCTGGCGACCGGGCACGGTCGTGTGCCACTGCTGCTGCAAGTCTTTGGCGATGTCGATGGCGCGATGCAGGTCCGACTCGTCGACCAGGGCCTGCATGCGTGTGATCAGGTCCTGGCGAAATGCCCGATTGCGTTCGCGTTCCGCGTCCAGCGTCTTGTCGAGACGGCGCAGCAGCTTGTGGAAGCGCCCCTCTAGCGGTTTGTGGCGGCGGCCGTCGCGCAGAGGTCCGTTCGCGGACCCCGGCGACGATGCCTGTGACGGCAACAGGGCGTTCCAGGCCTGACGCATCTCACGCTCCGCGCGGGCGGCCTTTTTCCAGTCCATGCGCTCCCAGTCCGCTTGCTCGAGGAAGGTCTCCAGCTGCGCGCACAGGGCCTCGCGCTGTTTGTGATTGGCGGCGCGGATCTTGGCCTGGGCGTCGAGAAAGGGCCGGCAGCGTTCGTGCACGCGCTCGGCCGCGGCCTGGAACCGGCGCCACAGGGCGTCGTCCGCGGGCGCGCCGTTGCGGTCGAGCCCGCGCCAGGCATCGCGCAATTCCAGCAGCCGATTGCTCATGGGCTCCAGTTCATGCTCCGCATCGTCGGCCAGGGCCTCGATCTCGGTGCACAGGTCTTCGCGCTTGGTATCGGCGCCCCAGCGCCGCCAGCGCTGCAACTCGTGCAGTTGTGGCGCGATCTCTTTCAGATGCGCCTCGACCGGGGCAATGTCCGATCGTGGCAGGCCGGCGGCGCGCGCTTGCGCCAGCGTGGCGGTGATGCTCTGGTAGAGCGGTTCGGCCTTTTTCAGTTTGCCGTGCTCGAATTGCTCGTCCAGTTCCGCGAGGCGCTCGGGCAGGGCGGCAAGCTTGCGGGCCACCTGGTCGCGATGCTTGTCGATGCGATGCTGCAGCCTGTCCAGCAGCTCGCCGCACTGGCGGATGTCGTCGCCGTTACCTCCGCTGTCCTGGCTGATACGCTCCAGGCGCTTGCGCAGGCTATTGACGCGGCCGGTCTCGACGTCGCCGCCCCGGTCCAGCAGTGCCTGCGCATCTCGGAGCAGGGACTTGGCGGCCTGGGCCTGGCGGGTCGCCTGGTCGAGCCGGCTGCGCTGCGCCTGGGCCGCGGCCAGGGCCTCTCGGTAGGCCCGTTTCGCCGCGGTATCGGCATCGGCGATGGCTTCGAGCTGCGTCCAGGCTTGTCCTCGATCTCCGACAGGCGCTGGTCGAGGGACGCTTGCTCGGTGTGCTCGCACAGCTCTTCCAGTTCCGCGATGAGGCGCCGACGCTCTTGTGCCGCCGCTTCGCGTGCCTGCTGCTCCGCGATCTGGGCGGCGTGTTGCTCGGCATACGCGGCGTAGGCATCCAGAAACGCTTGGCGCAGCTTGCGGTAGCGGTCGCGGGCGGCGGCGTCGGCCTCGGGCTCCAGCTCGGCCCATTGGTGTTCGATGTGGCCGAGCAGGGCCTGATCCTGCACCCAGTTGTCGAAACGGCCGAGGCGTTCGAGCTTTTCGCACAGCGCTTCGCATTGGGCGCGCACGAGTCGTGGGCGTTCCTCGCGATCGTTGATTTCCTTCAGCCGCTCTTTGGCCAGGCGATAGACGCGCTTGTCGCGCTTGGCGGCTCGGCGCGCGACCTGTTCCAGCGCGGCCTTGTCCTGCAGGCGTTCCGCGGCGCTGAGCCGGTTGGCGGCGAGCGCATCGTCGACTGCGCACTCCGCCAGTGCTTGTGGCGTGGTTAGTCTTGTGATGGCGGCCTGTCGCAGTTCGGCGTCGGTGGCCTGGGTGGCCACTTGCGCGATCAGATCCTGCTCGTCGACCTTTGCAAGTTCGGTCAGCCGTTCGGACAGCGGCGGCGACTGCGTGTCGAGACCGCAGAGCAGCTTGCGATAGCGGGCGGCGGCCAGATCGCGGACGACGGCGATGCTGTCGTCCGTTGCCACCCGGCGCAGCGTGGGCAGGTCCGAGAGGGCATGGCAGGCGTCCCGCCGGGCAGCGCTGTCGGGGGCGTTGAGGGCGGTCTCGATGAGTTGCTCGCGATCGGGGAGGG
Organism: uncultured delta proteobacterium; assembly: GCA_963716825.1. Classification (GTDB taxonomy): domain Bacteria; phylum Desulfobacterota; class Desulfobacteria; order Desulfobacterales; family Desulfosarcinaceae; genus Desulfosarcina. The sequence continues at coordinate 17,317 of CAVQUU010000015.1, read as the reverse complement.
TATCGAGGGCCTTGGTTTGCCGGCCGAACAGTCGCTTTAGGAACATGAGAGCGTGGCTTATTGCGGAGCGAAGACCCGGAATTGTAACCGACTGGCGGCTTGCAGATGGGGTTGCTTTGGCAGTTGTCGCATTCTCCGGCTCCCGGTTGTGGCGAGCGGACTCCCCGGCTGCGGTCGGAGACCGGCGTGGAGGCGCCGGCGCGCTTCCGTGCGTCGGTCAGTGGCGGCCGAGGGCCTGTCTCAACACGCGCACCTGGCTGGGTACCGGCACACCGGTCGTCTCGGCGATCGTGCTGAGTACCCGCGCGAAGGGGTCGTGCGCCTTTAGCGACGGTGGGCTGTCGAAACACTGTTCGAAGACATTGGCGGCGTGACGGATGAACGCCAGCGCGGCGGGGTGTGGCTGGGTCGCGGATGGCTTGTGTGCTGAGTGGGATGCTGCCTGGACCTTGGCGGCAGTCGGGGGTGCGGGCGCTTTCCGGTCGGAGGCGCTGCCGTGGTCGGAGGCGCTGCCGATGGCGCTTGAGAGACCGGCGCAGGTGTTAGATCATTGGCTGCTTGGGCGATGCGCTCGAGCTCGCTTGCGATGGCGTTCAGGTAGGCCTCATCGTGGCTTCGATCGAAGGGGTCGGATTGTCGCAGGGCGACGCCCAAGACGCGTCGCTGGTCGTGGTCGAGCGCGCGCAGCGAGGCGGCGAGTCTGTGCGCCGTGTCCGCAGAGTGACGCGACCGATGCTTGGGCCTGTGGCTCAGAGTCGGATGCCGCGTCGATGCTGGCAGCGACTGAGGGCTCGGAGACGGATCGGGACGGCGCGTCGGATTCGGACGTCTTGATCAGGTTCGGCTTGCGTTTGGTCCGGTCTCTGCTCTTGTTGACTCGAGCGGGCGCCGGGGATGGGGCCGGCGCTGGCTCTTTGGCGGCGGCCTCGAGCAGCGCCAGGTCGTAGGCGATGGCGCCGATGAAGATCTCGCGTGCGGTGTCGTCGCCGACACCGTCGGTGGCCAGCGTCGCGGCGATCGCGGCGCGCTGTTCGTCGGTGTAGGGGTAGGGTTCGACGAAGCGTTTGGCGGGCTTGACCTCAGTGCCGGTGTTCGACTTGGCGGGCTTTGTCGGCGCGGGAGCGTTCCTGGGCGAGGCGATTGGCCCGCGTATCCAGCGGCGAGCGGGTTGTTCGCCTTCGTCGCATGTCCGTCCGGACTTGCGCATGATCGTCTCCGTTGGTCGGTCTGGTGCTCGCGTCGGCAGCAGCGCTCGGCGTGGCCGCGACGCCGATTCAAGGGGTTCTGATTTAATTAAAGCACGCCCGCCTGTTGCTGTCCGCGCCGATGGAGCGTGACCGCCCATCAGGTCAGAAACGGATTGCTCCGTCGCTCTTCGCCGAGGGTGCCCATGGGGCCGTGACCGGGGATGAAACGGACCTGGTCGCCGAGTGGAAACAGTTCCTCGCGGATGGAACGCAGCAGGTCCGCATGATTGCCCCGTGGAAAGTCGGTGCGTCCGATGCTGCCGCGAAACAGCACGTCGCCGACCTGGGCCAGCGCGGAGGGCCGGTGGAAAAAGACCAGGTGCCCCGGCGTATGTCCAGGGCAGTGCAACACCTCAAGCTGCTGCTCGCCGACGCTGACCACGTCGCCGGCCTTGAGCCAGCGGTCCGGCGCGAAGGCCTTTTGCGGCGGCAATCCGAACATCTGTGCCTGCTGGGGCAGTGCGTCCAGCCAGAAGGCGTCGTCGCGGTGCGGGCCAATGATCGGTAGCTTCAGCGTCTCAGCCAACTGCGGTGCCGCGCCGACGTGGTCGAGGTGGCCGTGGGTGAGCAGGATCATCTCCGGGCGTGCGTTGGTCCGTTCCAGCGCGGCGATGATGCGTTCGGGCTCGCCGCCGGGGTCGATGATGGCGGTCGTCGCCGTTTCCGGGCAGATCAACAGCGTGCAGTTCTGTTGAAACGGCGTCACCGGAATGATCTCGTAGCGCATGGTCGTCACTTCCGTCGGGAACGGGTTGGCTTGCCGCTGGGTTTGGCCAGCAGCACCGGACGGGTGCGGGACAGGCGGTCGTACCAGGCGAGGCCGTCGCGGTCGAACAGCACCCACAGCACACCGGCCCCGAGCGGCAGCAGGGTGATGGTTGCGAAGGCCAGACGCCGCAACGCGTCCATGCCGGTCAGGTCGGCGCCGTCGTCGCGAATCAGGCGGGTGCGCCAGGCGCGCATGGCCAGGGTCTGGCGTCCGCGGCTCCAGAAATAGCCGAAATAGAGCAGGATCACGGCCAGCAGCCAGACCTGAAAGACGAGTCGCAGCGGGCCGCCAATGGTGGTCTCGCCGCCGACGGCTGCGCCGGTGACGGCCTGAATCGGAATCACGAACAAGGCCGCGGCCATGACCAGCACGCCGCACACAAGCATCAGGTCGTAGAGCATGGTCGCGAGACGGCGCGGCAATCCGGGGATGCTGGCACGGGCGAGTTCGTCGGCGGTGAGGCGGATCGGGGAGTGAGTCATGGGGTCCATTCTGTGCGATCGGGCATGCTGGCGTCATTGATCTGGTGCACCTGTGCCGACCGAGTAGCGAGGCTTCGCCTCAGGTCGACGAGTCGTGATCGCCGTTTGGCAAGCTGGGCAGTGATCATCGTGGTCGTGGTCGTAATCGTAGTCGGATAGTCGATTACGACAACGACAACGACAACGACAGACGAACGAGGGCAGACTCATCTCCAAACATTGGCTCTCAAGCAATCCAGTGCGGCAGCGCTGGGCGCCTGCGCGCGGCGTTTCTGTCCCGCGCCGTTATCCGCTAGACTGACCGCCAATCCAAGCGCTTGAGTGCTTTCGTGAAACTACCGCGTCTGTCTGTTAAACCGGCGATTTTTCGGCTGCTGCGTCTGCTGCCGATGCCCGTGATCGCAATCATGATCGGGCTGGTGGCGGGTTTTGGGGTCTGGATGGTGCTCGACCAGGTACAGAGCCGGGCCGTTGGACGCATCTTCGATAAGGAGCTGCGGGCACGGCTCGATCTGCGCTCGCGCGAGAGTCTGCTGCGGTTCGACCAATACATGGCCAATTATGCCGCCACCGCGCGCCTGCTCGCCAACCATCGGCGCCTAGCCCAATATCTGGAGCCTTTGTTCTGGTTTCCAGAGGAGGACGTTGATCCGATCGTCTACGAAGGCTTCCGACCGTTTTGGCTGCCGGATTTCTTTGGCCGCAACGCGCTGCTGACGCCGAGCCACGTGATGCTGATCGACTCACGCGGCCGAGTGCGCGAGATCTATCAGGCCGGCGACCTGAAGTTGCCGGACGACATGCTCGCCGAAGCCCCGCAGTGGGTCGGCGCCGGCGATGACGTGCGCACGCTAATGGCCCGGGTTGACGACCAGCCTTACCTGGTCGTCAGCGACCGAGTCGAAGATGCCGGTGGCTACGCGATGGGCCATTTGGTCGTCGTCGTGCCCATCGACGAGCAATTCCTGATCGCCTCCGAGGGGCCCATTTCCGCGGACAGTTCCGCGGTCGCGCTGGTGGATGCCGACGAGCAGCGCATTCTGGCCAGTAACGAACCGCAGGAGCTGCTTCCGGGGACGCAACTCGATCAGTGGACAGAGGATTTTCTGGTCACGTCGCAATCGCTGCCGGAGTACGAGGGCTCCAACTGGAACATGCTGTTCGCGACCTTCATCCCAAACAGCAGCGTCGCGAAGATGTCTGAACGGGTGGTGCAGTTCGAGCGCAATCAGCGTGTCATCGCGGCGCTCGTGTTCATCGCCGTGTTTACGCTCGTGATTTACCTGGTGTCGGCGCGGCTGAACAAGGTGCTCAAGCGCATGTCGCGCTTCTCCCAGCGGGCCTTGAACATCGAGCAACCGGGCTTCAAGCGCGGCGGCAACCAGCTGTTGTTGCTGGAGGACTGGATTCAGCACTTCACGCATCTGGTGCTGAAGGCGCGCGAGGAGATGAGTCGCAAGCACGAGCACGAGATGCGGGAGACCGAGGCGCTGAAGGCGGCCATCATGGAGGCGTCACTGGACGCCATCGTCACGCTCAACCGCGCCGGCGAGATCGTCGATTTCAACCCGATGGCCGAGTCGATGCTGCGCTTCTCCCGCGACGACATCATCGGCAACGACTTCACCCGCTGCTTTCTCGATCCGGCCGATCACGCCGCCTTTGTCGGCATGCTGCAGGAATCCGTGCGCCGGCATCGGCAGGATATGCAGCCCCACGCCCGCGGCGAACTCTGGGCGCGACGTGCCGATGGCAGTCGTTTCCCGGTGGAGATCTCCATTGTTCCCATCGACATCGATGCGGAGCGGGTCTATACGCTGTACATACACGATGCCACCAAGCGCAAGCAGGCCGAGCGCGAGATCAAGAGCCTGGCGCGCTTCGCCAGCGAGAGCCCGAGCCCGATCCTGCGCGTCAGCGGCGATGGACTGATCGCCTACGCCAATGCGGCCAGCCTGCCGTTGCTGGAGGCGTGGCTCACGGGTCCGGGCGAGCGGTTGCCGGAGGGCTGGATCGGCGAGGTGCGCGCGGCCTTGGACGAGGGGCAAAACCGTGAGTACGAGGACGATCAGGGTAGCCAGATCTACTCGCTGTTGTTCGTGCCGATTCAGGATCTGGGCTACGTCAACATCTACGCCCGCGACATCACCGCCGTGCGCCGGGCCGAACAGGAGTCGCGCCAGCATCAGTCGGAGCTGGTGCACGTGTGCCGCCTCAGCACCATGGGCGAGGTGGCCACCGGCATGGCCCATGAGCTGAATCAGCCGTTATCGGCCATCGTCAACTATGCCAATGGGGCCAGTCGGCGGCTGCAGGGCGGCATCGGCGACAGCGAGGCGCTGGTGGACGCCATGCGCCATATCTCCACCCAGGCCCAGCGCGCCGGCGAAATCATCCGGCGCCTGCGCGCGCTGGTGGGTAAGCAGCCGCCGATCCGTTCGGCAGTGGATCTGAACTATCTGGTGCGCGAGGTGTGCGGCTTTGTTGAGTTCGAGACCGGTAAGCTCGATCTTCAGGTACAACTAGAGCTGGCCGAGGGTGAGATTCCCGGTCAACGTCGACCTGGTGCAGATCGAGCAGGTGCTGCTCAATCTGGTGCGCAATGCCCTCGATGCCCTGGAGGAGAAGCCGGTCGGCGAGCGCGAGCTCGTGATCGGCACCGGCATGCCGGAGGGGCGGGCGCTGATCAGCGTTCGCGACAACGGCCTGGGCATTCCGCCCGACCGCATGTTGCACCTGTTCGATCCGTTCTTTACCACCAAGGAGACCGGTATGGGCATGGGCTTGCCGATCAGTCAGACCATCCTCGAGAACCACGACGGCAGCATCTGGGCGGAGTCGACGCCCGGCGTCGGTACCACCTTCTACGTGCGGCTGCCGGTCGCGGCGACCGCGAGCGCCGCCGGCGATGCAGAAACCGAGCCCGAACGATCTGAATCCGAACCTGAACCTGAATCCGAGCAGGCGCCGCCGCTGGCGGCGGGGATGCGCTGATGTCACGTGAGCTTACCGTGTTCGTGGTCGACGACGACCAGGCCATGCGCAATTCATTGAAATGGCTGATCGAATCGGTCGGCATGCAGGTCGAGACCTTCGACTCGGCGCAGGCCTTTCTCGATGCCTACTATCCGGCGCGCGGCGGCTGCCTGCTGGTGGACGTGCGCATGCCCGGCATGAGTGGCTTGGAACTGCAGGCCTATCTCACGCGCCGCGAGATCGGCATCCCGGTGATCATCATCACCGGCCACGGCGACGTGTCGATGGCGGTCAAGGCGATGAAGGTCGGCGCCGTCGACTTCATCGAAAAGCCCTTCGACGACGAAGAACTGCTCAACAGCATCCGCAACGCCTTGCAACACGACCAGAAGCAGCGTGCGTTGCGTGCCCAGCGCACGACATCGCCGCGCGGGTGGCCGAGCTGACCCCGCGTGAACACGAGGTCATGACCTTGGTCACCGACGGTAAGTCGAATAAGGAGATCGCCGTCGAGCTCGGCGTCAGCGCCAAGACCGTCGAGGTGCACCGGGCGCGCATGATGGACAAGATGCGCGCCGATTCCCTGGCCGAGCTGGTGCGCATGGCCCTGCTCGCCCGCGGCGAGGCCATCTGATCCGCCGATGACATCCCGCCAAGCCGCCGCGCCGCCAGACCCTGTCTTGGGCCTTCTACGATTGGGCCAACTCTGCCTTTGCCACCGTCGTCATCGCCGGCTTCTTTCCGGTGTTCTTCGCGCAGTACTGGGCCGCTGATCTGGCGCCGGCCAAGAGCACGCAACTGCTCGGCTATGTCAGCAGCGCCGCCAGCCTGATCCTGGTGCTCAGCGCCCCGGTGCTCGGTGCCTTGGCGGACCAGCTTGGTGCCAAGAAGCGCTTTCTGCTCGGCTTCACACTGCTCGGGGTGCTGGCCACGGCGTCCCTGTACTGGCTCGGCGCCGGCCATTGGGGTGCGGCGCTGGCGCTGTACCTGGCCGGGCTGCTGGGATTCTTCGGCGGCAACATCTTCAACGATGCGCTCATCACGGACGTCGCCGCTGTTGAGGACTACGAGCGCGCGTCATCCCTCGCCTATGCGCTGGGTTACCTCGGTGGCGGCCTCTTGTTTGCGCTCAATGTGGTGATGGTGCTGACGCCGGAGACCTTCGGGCTTGCCGACAAGTCCGACGCGGTACGCATCGCGTTTCTAAGCTGCGCCTTGTGGTGGGCGCTGTTTACCATCCCGCTTGCGCTCTGGGTGCCCGAGAGCCGCGGGGCAGGGCGGAAGAACGCTGCCGGAGGCCGTGCGCGGCGCCTTCTGCGGAGCTGGCCGCCACCTTGCGCCAGATTCGACGTCTGCCGAACACCTTCCTGTTCCTGGTCGCGTACTGGTTCTACATCGACGGCGTCGATACCATCGTCTTCATGGCGGTCAAGTATGGGCTGGACCTGGGCTTTCCCGATTCGAGCCTGATGGTGGCCCTGCTGATCACCCAGTTCGTCGGCTTTCCGGCGGCGCTTGCCTTTGGCCGACTCGGCGTGCGCTGGGGTGCCAAGCCCAGCATCCTGCTCGCCATCGGCATCTATGCCCTGGTGGTCTTGGCGGCGACGCAGATGAACCGGGTCGAGCATTTCTACGCCTTGGCGGTGGCGATCGGCCTGGTGCAGGGCGGCATCCAGGCACTGAGTCGGGCCTTGTTCGCGAGCCTGATCCCCGCGGGGGAGACCGCCGAGTTGTTCGGCTTCTACAACATGGTGGGCAAATTCGCCGCCGTGCTTGGGCCGTTCCTGGTGGGGACCGCGGCGGTCCTGACGGGCGATCCGCGCCTAGCGCTGCTGCCGATCCTGCTGCTGTTCTTGGTCGGCGCGGTGCTGTTGTGGCGAGTCGATGTGGCGGCCGGTCGGGCCGATGCCGTGGCGAGTGGACGTCGTGGCGTTCCACAATGAGCGGTCGTTTCAACCGTGGGAGCGGCTTACAGCCGCGATGAAGCCGCGCCGAAATCTGCTGTTATTGCCATCGCGATTGCAAATCGCTCCCACGTCGCTTGCCTCCGCTGGGGAGCGGCTTGCAGGCTTGAGCAGCGGTATCAGCCGTCGACGGCGGCCTGCACGTTTGCCGAAGGACCGCCTGACAGCAGCGCCTGTAGTAGCGGCATGTCCCTGCTCCGCGGCGCGGTCGGCGGCGGTCTTGCCCTCAAAATCCGGCAGCGTCTTGTCGGCCCCGCGGGCGATCAGTAACTCGACCGTCTCGCGGTGGCCGCGCTGGGCCGCCCAGGTCAGCGCGGTGAAGCCCTGGGTGAGTTCCTGGGCGTCGATCATGGCGCCCCGGTCCAGCAGCATGGCGACGCTATCCGCATGGTTGTTGGAGGCCGCGAGCATCAGGCCGGTGTATCCGCCCTTGTCCTTGGCATCGACGTCGGCACCCGCCGCGAGCAGGCGCTGCACCGCATCCGAGTGGCCGTTCAAGGCGGCCTTCATCAGCGGTGTCCAGTCGCAGCTGTCGCGATAGTCGGCGTTCGCGTCGCGCTTGAGCAGGGCGTCGAGAGCGGAGACATCGCCGCGCTCGGCGATTTGCAGCAGTTCCAGGCCCTGTTGCTGAACGTCCTGCGCCGAATCGCCGCAGCCGGTCTGCGCCAGGGCAAGGGCGAGGATGATGGGCAGCATGCGTGGCAGCCCGGGTGGATAGGGAGTCGATGTTGCTTTGTTCATGCCGCTATGGTCGTGCGGCGGCCTCGGTCGCGCCAATGACAAAGCGCAAAGCTCGGGAATTTGCGTGGGGCGGCAGGTGCTGCTGATGCCGGTTGGCGCTGGCGAGCCTTTGGCGTGCGACGCTGGTCTTGATTCGGAGTCATTCCGAAAGGAGGAATTGCTGATGAGTCTTGTCGGAACCCTGATCGCCGGGTCGCTGTTGTTGTTCGCGGGCCTTGGTGTCGCGGCGCTGTTTTTGTCCGGAAGCAGTAGCCGAACTGCCAATGACGACGATCCGAAGAATCCGAGAACGCCGTAGTCTGATGGCCGGTCTAAGAGCGGCCGAGGCGCTGATCACCGCCGGGGTATGAGAGTTCCAACAATGAACCCATCGTGATGTAGAAGGTGTCCAACTCAGCGTCTCGTTCCTGCGTTCGCTCCCTGGCTGCCCGCCGCACCCGCGCGGTTGTCGATGCAGCTTCATGTGTACATCTGCAGGCCCGCGCCGGTCGCCGGTGACAGGCCGCTCTAAACCCAAAGATTACGTCGTCGCCGCGCGCCGGACAACTAGAATCCTCCGGGGATTGTAAGAGCGGTCTAGCGGCGGTTGCCCGATGGGGGGTCGATGTTACCAGAGGTGGCCGGCCAGAGGATTTCGCCCATGCCCGCGTCGGCGAGGTCGCCGAGGTAGCGCTGCACGCTGGCGTTGCCTGCGGCTGTCCAGGGCCGAAGGTCGGTTAGGGTCTTGAGGTGGGCGAGCAGTAGGTGGAGAAAACTGAGGTCGTGGACGCCGTTGTCATTGAACGTGGAGGGCAACGCGGCGGGTGGTCCGGAGAGCAGCAAGGTGCCGCGGCGCATGCCGCTGCCGGCCATGGCGCCGACGCGGCCCTGCACGACGATGGTGCCGGCGATCATATTGACGCCGCACCAGCTGCCGGCGTCGCCCTGGATCAGAATGAGGCCGCGGCGCATGCGTTCGCCGACGCGGTCGCCAGCATTGCCTTGCACCTGGATCTGGCCGCCGTTCATGCCCTGGGTGGCGCCGACGCTGGGGCCGCCGAGGCGCTCGCCGGTGTTGCCGGTGATCCGCAGCTCGCCGCCGCTGAGCCCGGTACCGGCCTCGTCACCGGTGTTGCCTTCGACACGCAGCAGGCCGCCGCGCATGCCCTGACCGACCGCGTCGCCGGCGTTCCCGGCAACGGTCAGCTCCCCCTGGCGCATTCCCGCGCCGATGAAGTCGAGGTTGTCGGCCGCGGGGACGAGGCGCAGATCCTCGCAAGGCGTGCCGGACAGCTCGAACAGCTCCCCGGCGGGCGTGGGTTGGTTGCCGACCTGCAGCGGCAGCTCGGCGATCTCAGCGAGGCTCAGCTGGGCGAGGTGTTCCGGTAGGAAGGCGCGCAAGTCGAGGCGTTGGGGGGTGGCCTGGCGCTGGGTCAGTGTGAGCTGCTTCATGCCGTCACCTCGTGCAGCCGGAAGTGGAACTGGCCGAGCTTGCCGCCGTAGTTACCGGCGGAGACACGCACGATGCCGCTTTCGGGTCCACCGGCGCAGGCGGCCTGGATACCGGCGCGCATGGCGGCAGCGACGTCCTCCGGGGTCAGTCCGTTGACGACGATCTCCATCACGCTGCGGACCTCGCTGGACAGGTTCGATGCCGTAGCGCCGCGCAACGTCGGGCAGAAGGCCTGGTTGGTGGAGGCCATCAGCGCCTTGTACTTGGAGCCCACCTTGGAGCCGGAGCGCACCACGCCGCCGGGGAAGGGCAAGATGACGTTCGGCAGCCTGCGCATGGCGACGACGGCCGCTTCGCAGGCGGTCAGCGCGGCCCGCTGGGACTTTGCCAGCACCAAGAAATTGCCGCCGCCGACGGCCTTGCAGCGGGCGGTGGTCTCTTCAGCCAGGAATTCGCCGTCCATGACCGGAACGCGCCAATAGCGCCTGCCGCCGATCTGTTTGGAGATCTGCCAGCCGTCGCCGAAGAAGCGCAGATTCTTGCCTAGCGGCAGCTTGTCGTCGCCGTCCATGCCGGAGAAAACGGCCGTGGTCGGGCAGGTCAGCACGCATTGTCCGACGCGGTTCTCCAGCTGTTTCGCGAGTTCCTTGTTGGACATGCCGAACAGCAGGACGCTGACGCCGGGCCGTCCGTCCGGCGTCGCGTCGGCGTCGAGTTCGGCCTCGATGCCAGCCTCGACGCCGCAGCCGATGACCGACGTGGCGAAGCCGGTCATGGTGTCACCGGCCTGGCGTGCCCAGCGCGCATCGATCGCGGTGATCAGAATCCGCGTTGCCTTCATCCCGAAGGCCTCGGCGAAGGTGTCCTCGATGGGGATGCCGTTCAACTTCATCGGCTCGTCTGCTCGTCGTCTAGACCTACTTCCTGGGGGCCGGTGGCAATCGCCGCGGGCTGATGTGCCGAGCGCGGCGCCTGAAAGGCATTGTTCCAGCAATCACCGTGCCGATGGCGTAGCCGACACCGAGCCGGCCTGCAGCTAGTCTTGGTTGCGTAACCGGCCGGGTATGCCGTGTAACCCTACCCGGCTTGAGGACGTGACAGACTGCGCCAAACCGGACGCATGGGTTTGTTCTGGCTTGGGACCGTTGCGGTCGTGGTTCTTCTGCTGAGTGTCGTGGCGTCGATGCCGCGGGCGGATCGAGTTCGAGGTATCGAGGGTTAAGGGGCGAGCGCTGGGGTCAGGGGCCAGGGTCCATCCTTAGTGCGTGGCGTTGAACCACGAAAATGGACCATGAAGGACAGCCAAGGACACTCAAGGACACCAAGGACGGGAGGAGCAAGGAGATTTTAGGCAGACCTGAAAGCTCCGCCCTTCATCCGTGCGCTGCTTCAAGTGGCCAAGCGCCCAGGGCCGAGGGCCGCTTTATGGCGCGATTGCCCAATCGGCACGCGAGTTGCTGAGTGTTTTGCTATGGATAACCTGCGATTCAACCATGCCCCGGCCAGTCCGTCAGCGAACCCCATGTTCGCGGCGGTCGATGTCGAGGCGCCGGCGCGTCTGCACCTGGGCTTTCTCGATCTGTGCGGTGACCTCGGTCGTCGCTTTGGCAGTTTGGGCCTGGCCATCGACGCCTTTCCGACCCGGCTGCAGGTGCGGCCGGCGCCGACGATCTCGGCGACCGGCCCCAACGCCGACCGGGCCGAACGCAGCGCGCAGCGCGTGCAGCAGATGCTTGGCCTGCCCGGCGGCGTTCGCATCTCGCTGGATGCCGCGACCCCCGGCCATCTCGGCCTTGGTTCTGGAACGCAGATGTGTCTCGCCGTGGGCGCCGCCTACGCGCGCCTTTACGGGATCGAGCCCGATACCGGTGAACTGGCGCAGACGCTAGGGCGCGGCGCGCGCTCTGGGATCGGCGTGGGCACCTTCGATCATGGCGGTTTTCTGTTGGATGGCGGTCGCGGGGACGGCTCGGCCGCGCCGCCGGTCATCGCGCGCATGGCCTTTCCTGAGGCCTGGCGCGTCGTGTTGCTGCTGGATCGTCGCGGCGAGGGGCTGCACGGGGCGCAAGAGCTCGATGCCTTTCGCCGCTTGCCGCCGTTTCCGGCTGAACGGGCGGCGCACCTGTGCCGGCTGGCGTTGATGCAGATCATGCCCGCGCTGGCAGAGCAGAACCTGGAGCCCTTTGCCCGCGGCATCGCCGAACTGCAACGGGTGGTCGGTGATCATTTCGCGCCGGCCCAGGGCGGCCGTTTCACCAGTCCGGCCGTTGCCGACGCGCTGGCATTCGCGGAGCGCGAGGGCTTCGCTGGCGTTGGGCAGAGCTCCTGGGGTCCGACCGGCTTTGTGCTGACGAGTAGCGAGGACCAGGCCTCGGATCTGGTGCGACGTCTGCGCGGACGGGTCGGCGACCTGTCTCCGCTGCGCTTCATAATCGTGCGCGGCTGCAATCATGGCAGCCTGATCGACACCTATCCCTTTACCGAATCCCTGAGGAAAGCCTTTTGAGCAGCGCCAAGCCCACCATTCTGCATATGCTGACCGCCGCGCCGAACCTGAGCCCGTTCGATGTCAATATGGCGATCGATGCCGGCTGGCAGCACTGCATCCCGTACACGAGTATCGCCGTGGACCAGGTCCAGGCGTATACCCAGGATGCGATCTTTTCCCGCGGGCCAAAGGGCGTGAAGCACACGGGTCTGTTCATCGGAGGGCGCGATATTCATCTCGCCATGGACATGCTCGAGGCCGCGCGCGAGTCCATGGTGCCGCCGTTCGAGGTCTCGGTGTTCGCGGACCCGAGCGGGGCCTTCACCACCGCCGCCGGCATGGTCGCTTGCGCCGAGAAGCACCTGCGGGCGTCGAAAGACCTGCGGTTGAAGGGACGCCGAACGCTGGTGTTCGGCGGCACCGGTCCGGTCGGTTCCACCTGTGCGGTGCTGGCGGCTAAGGCCGGCGCCCATGTCGCGATCGTCAGCCACGCGGGCGCAGGCCGCGCACGGGAGGCTGCCGAGATGTGCTCCCGCCGCTACGGCGTCGCAGGCCGACGGCGTCGACGGCAGCAGCGATGCGGCCATTCTGGCGCTGATGGCGGAGGCCGAGGTGGTGTTCGGCGCCGCGGCCGCCGGCGTGCAGGTGCTGTCCGCGCGCCATCTCCAGGCCGCGGAACGTCTCGCCGTGGCCTGCGACGTCAACGCGGTGCCGCCGGAGGGGATCGAAGGCGTCGGCGTCATGAATGACGGGGTGCCCATCGAGGGCAGCCCGAGCGGGGCGCTGGGTATCGGCGCCCTGGCCGTGGGCAACGTCAAGTACCAGACCCAGCGGGCGTTGCTGAAGCGCATGCTATCCGCGGAGCAAGCCCCAGTATCTGGACTTCGAACAGGCGTTCGAAGAGGCCAGAGAGCATGTCTGAGGCCGTCGGCCTGACGCTGTTGGGCGTGGACGTGCGCGCGCTGGCCCAATCCGTGCGCAGCTCGATCCCGCCCGGTTGAGTCCTTCGTCGGAGCCATTGCGTCGCGGCACCACGCGGCCTCTTGTCGGTATCGACTGTTTCGGCGATCAGGATGCGAGGGCGGCCTGCGACGCCTTCATCCGCGTGGAGCGATGCAGCGCCGACGCATTGGCCGACGCCGCTATCGATCATGCCGCCGGCGTTGCTCCCAATTTTTTCCAGGGCGGCGGCAGTGTCCGCGCAGACCTGATCGTCGGCGGTGGGCTCGATGCACGGCCGGACCTGCTGCGCCGGCTCGGCGAGCGCTTTCGCCTGCGCGGCAATGGGCCAGAGATCGCCGACGTGCTCGCCGATCCGCCGCGCTGGTTCGACTTGCTCGATCGGCTCGGCATTGCCTATCCGCCGGTGTACCGCGGGTCGGCCGGTGGTGCCAAAGGGTTGGCTGTTGAAGCACGCCGCGTCCTGTGGCGGACAGGGGGTGATGCCCGTTGATGCCGACTCCGTTCTTAATGTCGACCGTGTCACCGCTCCCGATGCCTACTTTCAACGCCAAGTCGCCGGTGCCGTGGTGTCGGCGATCTTCATCGCCGACGGGCGCGAGCGCGCGGATCATCGGGTTCAACCGCCTCTATTGCCAGGTGACCGGCCAACGGCCCTATCAATACGCCGGAGCCATCGCCTGGGCTGGACCGTCGACTGAGCAGCAACGGATCATTGGCGGCTGGATCGAAGGGCTGACCCGCGCACTTGAGCTGCGCGGCATCAACGGCATCGACCTGATCCTGCCGGCCCTGGGCGCAGTCAGCGTCCGATGCCTCAGTATCCCACAAGAATCCGCTGCTGCTGGAGCTCAACGCCCGTCCCACGGCAACGGTGGAGCTGTTCGCCGAGCGTTTGCCAGGGGGTGCCGTCCACTGTCATCTGGAGGCTTGCGACGGCCAACTGCCGGCAATGCCATCGCTCCAGCACGCAATGGTCCCCCGCACGACCCGCGGCTGCCGGGTCTTGTATGCCCCGCATCCCATGACGACCAGCCATTGCGACTGGCCCGCCTGGTGCCGCGATCGGCCCCCGCCTGGCACCGACATCGGCGCTGGTGAGCCGATCTGTTCCGTCTATGCGGACGGCAGCGATGCAGTGCGCGTGGAACGCCTGCTGCGCCAGCGCGCCGCCGCCATCTTCCGCTCCCTCGGCGTCCCAACCACACAGGCGCCCGACGCACTGAACACGCAAGCAGCATGAACTCGCACACTGACCCACAATCCATTGATTCCGCCCATTCGCCGAGGGGCCATGGCCTCAACCTGCGCGCTGGCCTGATCGTCCAAGCGCTGCTCGACGATGCCGAGGTGCTGCGCGTCGGTCTCGACCGGCTCGCCAACGGCACCCGAATCATCGACGCCGGAATCGCCTGTCCGGGAGGACTTGAGGCGGGCCGGCTGATCGCCGAGGTCTGCCTGGGCGGACTCGGGCGCGTGTCGCTGGCCGGCGCTGGCCCGGTCGCGGACTGGCCGATCGCGGTTCAGGTGCACACCGCCGATCCGGTGCTGGCCTGTCTCGGCAGTCAGTACGCCGGCTGGAGCCTGTCCCATGGCGAGGGTAAGGGCGCATTCCACGCCCTAGGCTCGGGGCCCGGCCGAGCGCTGGCGCGCAAGGAGAAGGCGCTGTTCGACGAACTCGGCGTTGCCGATCGGCACGACATCTGCCTGTCTGGTGCTGGAGGTCGACAGGCTCCCGCCGGTGGAGGTCGCGGACAAGATCGCGACCGCTTGCGGTGTCGATGCCGAGGCCCTGACGCTGCTGTTGACCCCCACGCGCAGCCTGGCGGGCAACGTCCAGGTGGTCTCGCGCGTGCTGGAAGTTGCGCTGCACAAGGCCCACGAACTGCACTTTCCGCTGGAGCGGATCATCGATGGCAGCGGTACCGCGCCGTTGCCGCCGCCGGCGCCGGACTTTCTGAATGCCATGGGTCGCACCAACGACGCGGTGCTCTACGGCGGCAGCGTGGTGCTGTACGTGTCCGGCCCCGACGCGGACGCGGAGGCGCTGTGCAGGCAGCTGCCGAGCAGCGCCTCCCGCGACTATGGTCGGCCGTTCGCGGAGGTCTTCAAGGCCTATGGTTACGACTTCTTCAAGGTCGACCCGATGCTGTTCAGCCCGGCCCGTGTGACGGTCACGGCCATGGACTCCGGCAACAGCTTCCGCGCCGGCGCCATCGACGTGGAACTGCTCTCGCGTTCGTTTGGGACCAAGTTCGACGCCGGGTCGGTACCGGTCCGCTACCGGTTCCGCAACTGGGGTCGCCCCCGGCATCGGCGGCTGATTGCATGCGCATCGCCATCTTCACGGACCTGCCCGGCTGGCACGGAGCCAGACTGCAGAGCGCCTTTGCCGCGCGTGGTGCTGAGTCGGTGTTGCTGTCGCTGCGCGACTGCGCCATCACGCTGCGCACCGGAGCGCCGCGGCTGCTGCTGCCGGGGTTCGGCGGGGACCTGCCGGATGCGGCCTTTGTCCGCGGGATCACCGGCGGGACCCTGGAGGAAGTGGTGTTCCGGCTTGATGTGCTGCATGCGCTGGAGGCGCTCGGCATACCCGTCTACAACAATGTCCGCGCCATCGAGCGCTCGGTGGACAAGAGCCTGACCAGCTTTTTGCTGGCGCAAGCTGGGCTGCCGACGCCGCCGACCCTGATCACGGCGGACCCGGACGAGGCCCGTGACTGGGTGCGGCGACAGACGGCACGTGGCCACGAGCTGGTTTGCAAGCCGCTGTTCGGCTCCCAGGGCGAGGGGCTCGCACGCATCGCCACTGTCGCGCAGCTGCCGGAGGCGGACGCCGTCAATGGCGTTTGGTACCTGCAACGGTTCGTCGAGACCGCCGAGACCGGCGCGTCGGACTGGCGTTTGTTCGTCGTCGGCGGGCGCGTCGTCGCGACCATGCGCCGCAGCAACAGCGGCTGGCTGACCAATGTCGCCCAGGGCGGACAGTGTCATGCCGGGGTTGCAGAGGGTGAGCACAAGCGTCTCGCGGAAGGTGCGGCGGCCACGCTTGGCATGGACTACGCCGGCGTCGACCTGATGTGCGACCGCGCTGGGCGCTGGTGGGTCATCGAAGTCAACAGCATTCCCGCCTGGCGCGGCCTCCAGGGTGTATGCGGCGCGGATATTGCTTCGTTGCTGGCAGATGACCTGATCGGTCGTTTGACGATGCCCCAATCACTGGAGTCCCTGTCCCTGGAGGCGGTATGAAAGCGGTCCGCTGTATCGAGCCCCGAAGCGTGCGTGAGGCCTATCTGCGTGCCTGCGAACTCGACGTGGCCTCAATCAAGCCGGGGAATGTCTCCGCCGCGTCGCCGGGGCACGGCATGCGCGCCGACGATTTTCATCGCAGCGCGCTGGCCAGCGCCGATGCGGTCTCGGATGTGGCATCAGGCCTCGGGCCGCGTATCCAGCGCGCCGTGGCCGCGACCCATGCTGCCGTGCGCATGAATACCAATCTGGGCATCGTGCTGCTATGCGCGCCGTTGGCCGAGGCAGCGCTGCGCATGACGCCCGGATGGCAGCTGCGGTCGCTGGTGCGGGAGGTCCTGCGGGCTGCGGATGTGAACGATGCGGAGCAGATGTTCGCGGCAATCCGCATCGCCACGCCGGGCGGACTCGGCGATGCCGCCGAGCATGACGTGATGGAGCCTGCGCGGGTCAGTGTACGGGATGCGATGGCCGCGGCGGCCGATCGCGATCGCATCGCGGCGCTGTATGCGTCCGATTTTGCGGATCTGTTCGATGATGCGCTGCCACACCTGAGCGCCGCGCGCTCGGCATTGGGCAACAGCCATGCCGCGGTGACCGATCTGTACCTGCACCTGCTGTCGCGCTACCCGGACAGTCACGTCCGGCGCAAGTTCGGTGCGGACTACGGCCGAAGCGCTGCGCGAGCAGGCCGCCCGTGTCTATCGGGCCTGGCGCGAGGCGGCTGTCGATGCCGATGCTGATCGTGATCTTGGTGCGGACGGGGCGTTGGCGCTGCTGCTGGACTTCGACGAGAGCCTGAAGTCGGCCGGCATCAATCCGGGCACCACCGCCGACATGACCGTAGCAACCCTTTTCCTGGAACGGCTGCAACATGCAGCCGCACTCAACCCCGGCGTCCCCCGCCGGATCACCTGGCGGCAACTTCGCCTCGCGTCCAGTGGGGCGCCGCTGATCTCGACTCTACTCGTAGGAGAATCCTAAGATGGCTTTGATCGACAAGACAATG